>CASFBL010000018.1 GCA_949292775.1 uncultured Eubacteriales bacterium | reverse complement strand
CTGACAGGAGAAACCATGTAAGTAACAGACGGCGATAAAACTCGAAATCAGGTAGCCTTCACGGGCTCGTGGGTTCGAATCCCACCGCTTCCGCCATAACAGGAACATAAAAAAGATATGTTCCGTATAAACCCCGATTTTATCGGGGTTTTTTGCTACCCAAACGCCGGGATTTCAAGGCGCATATTTGTAGATATAAAACGGATGTTTTTGCTTTGCGGATAGAATTGAACTCCCGTACAACAGAACAACTGCTTCAAACGGCAGACAAGTCGCTAAAAACTTGTCTGCCGTTTTTGCATTGTGCAAACAACCACCGACTGTGTCGGTGGAGCGGAAAAAGCTTTAGCGATGGGAAGAAAGGAAAAACTCCTTTTGGTGTAAAATAGACTTGCGGTCTGGCAACAGCAAGGAACACCAAAAGGAGGACATTCAAATGAATGACAATAGGAGTTTAGCACATACGACATGGAATTGCAAATATCACATAGTGTTTGCACCAAGTACAGAAGGAAAATATTTTACGGAGAAAAAAGAGAAGAAATAGGAAAAATACTGAGAGAATTGTGCGGATGGAAAGGAGTAAACATAATCGAGGCGGAGGTCTGCCCAGACCACATACATATGTTGGTGGAAATACCGCCGAAAATGAGTGTATCAAGTTTCATGGGATTTCTGAAAGGAAAAAGCAGTTTGATAATACACGAAAGACATGCAAACTTGAAATACAAGCATGGAAATAGATCTTTTTGGTGTAGAGGGTATTATGTAGATACATCAGGCAAAAACACCAAAAAGATCGCCGAGTACATCAAAAATCAATTGGAAGAAGACAAACTGCAAGATCAAATAAGTTTTAGAGAATACGAAGACCCTTACAAGGGTAGCAAGTAACAATCTTTTGCAAGTGTCAGACCGTATCAGCCATTGCAACGGCTGCCAGTAACAGCGGGTTATACCCGCATAAGAAAAACCGCCGGCTTAGCCGGCGGATATTTATTTGTGTTTTTAAAAATATACAACTCAAAAATTCGCACATTTGCGATATACAAAACAATCTGCTATTATAATACTTGATGTAAGGACGAGAGAACTTATGTCGTTGCCAAACAAAGCCGCAACGAGCACATCAAATCTCAAATTACATCATAAAATATCGCACCTTGACAATTTAATAGCAAGCAATGGTGACATTCCGCTGTAAGCGAGCTATTCTAACCGTCCCGCCAAGACTGCCTGTTCCCTATCGGGAATACAAACCGCGGGTGCTTCGCAAAAGTCTGAAAGTTGCCCAAATAGAAAGGCGCGAGCAGAAACAAGACGATAGTTAGAGAAATAACGATGATCACGCTAAAGAGCGAGGAACTTACAGTAGGGATAATGATACTTCCGCCCAGTCACAGTCCGAGCGTGATAAAACCGTCGCAGGCAATGAGGGCGGCTGTGAGAAATCCTCACGGAGGAGATAAAACAATCCTATGGAGATGTCAATCAGCATCCCACCGTTGTTTTAACGGGGGGTCAGCTTAACTTTTGAATTGGCCGCTTCAAATCCTCAAGCGACAAAACCCCACATCGCTTGACACAGCGTTTCCCACTATGGTATAGTGAAACCATAAAAAGGGGCGAAACAAGAGGGACAACTGCATAGCAAAAACCAATCAGCAGGCGTCGAGCCCCAAACGGGTTCGGCGCCTTTGTGCTTTTCGGCAACAGCGCTTGAAAGGAGTGTGCAGAATGTGTTTTCAGATTCACTTAAAGAAAAAGAAAACGGATATTCTTCTCCCTCTTCTGCTCCTGGCTATTTTTCCTGTTTATATCTATATTTATATTGCATTCTCCGGCGATGAATTTCTGCCTTCCGTAATGGTGATTGTACTCGCTGTGATTTGGGCGTATTTGCTTTACGGTCTGCTTGCCCGCAGCGTGTCATGGTGGAAAACGATACAATCTCTGTTCGTTATATGAGCAGAATCCATTTGAAATGCCCGATTGCGCAGGTTCTCGAATTTACGCGGCTGGAAAGCCAAGTGGTAGAGGCGCTTCCCGTGTTTACAAAATGGAGTTGGAGTTTATTCGGCGATGTGCCTGTGTATCGGCTCAGTTTCCCGAACAAAACCGTTTATTTGCAGCTTCCTGATACAGACGCCGAAAGACTGCAAAAAGCGCTTTCGGCTTACTTGAACAAAGGGGAGGGTTAATTGAATGAAAAACGCAGTAAAAGTTTTGTTGGCAGTGGTTGCACTTTTCGTTTTCCTGACGGCAATTATTGTCGCATGGTTCTCGCTGAAACCGGCATATTTGCTGCACGTCAAAACCAAAGCGTTGCCCGAAAATACCGTCACAGTTGCAAATATAGAGCAATACACGCCCCTTTCGGGCATGGCGTGGGGCTTTTCCGCACCGACCGCGCGTGTGGAAAACACAACCGATTGCGCCGGCTGGCAGCTTGGCGGGCAAGACTCGCCGTTTGTCTACACAGTTTACTATGACAGCTACAATAACGCCTATAAAGAGGGCGTTTTGGCAAAACCGGGTTTTGCGTTTCCCGACCTTTTTTCCGCAAAACTCGAAAAACTGGAACTTGCGCAGGCTTCGTTTTATAGTCGCAGCGCTTATCATATAGAATCCGGCGGCTACGACTGGTCAGACGGCAAGGTGCTGCCCTGCGCTTTTTCGCAAGATACGCTTGACGCGTTTCAGGATTTTTTACAGTCGCCGACGTGTGCGGAATGCAGCTATCAACAGGGTTTTTTCGTGACGCTCCCCGAGGGGCGCGCACAGCTTTTGGGGGATAGCGACGACATTTTCGGCTGGTATCTCCGGCTTTATTTCGCCGACATGCCGTATTGCTATAATGAGCAATATTTACTTTGCGCAGATACGCAAAAGCATTTTTATATTTTAGAGAAAAGCAATCTCCCGACCAAAGGGCACGCCGCAGAAGTTTATGTGCTTCCTGAAGCGTTAAATGCGCAGTTTAGCGAAGTGTTCCGCACCGAACCTTTCGGCGAAAATCCGACAACGTTTTTCCTGCCTGTCGGCAAAGCACGCTCCGACTGGGCGTAGGGATTGCAAACGAAGTGCATACTTGCCGTTCGGAACATAACGCTTTCCAATTTCAACACAGAAAAATAGAATAACAATCTAATGCAAAAAGTTTCGCTTTCTTTTGCGAAAGGAGTTACCAGACATGCGAAAAAAATATGTTTTTGCCGTTCTTTTAAGCTTGTGCGTTGTCCTTCTGCTTGCCGTTTTGGGCGTGAAGGTGTCGTTGCGCCAAAGTGCTGAAAACATTTCCGTTCGATTTACGGATTTTCATAAGGCAGATGCACAAGAAGTGGCGGATTTCCCGTTCTATACTTTGGACGAAAGCGGCGTGTTTTGGGGCTATTTTGTAGAGCCGTCGGCGGAAAATGAGCTGCGCGCCGAGCCGACCAAATACCGCGTGGAAGATTATGAGCCGTATGTGATAACGGTTACAATCGACAATCAGGCAAAATTCCCTATTGTGGGCAAACGCCTTGTCGGGATTTATTCCGAAGAATGTGTTTTAACAAAGGTGCATTCTGACGGTATTTATGACGGCGCCAATATTGCCGCCGGGGAAGCAAAGCAGGAAAGGCTTTTAATTTGGCTGAATAAAGAACTGTCCGAAGAACAAATGGAACAATGCTTAAAAGATTTGCAAATTTCTTATGAATTTATCGGCAATTTGACTTTAACTAAAAACGGTTATGCGCCGAAAAACTTCACCGTTTTGGGTTTCCCGGGGGAAACTTTGTAATCCGGCATTTCCCAAAATGAAAACGACCCTGTGCCGCTTAAGGAGGATTTCCCATGCGCCGAGAGAAAAAGACAGCAAAGATTTTTGTTTGCGTGCTTGTCCTCGTGTTCTTTACAGGACTTATCCCGGTAAAGGCTTATAAGCCGTCGCCGTATTTAACCGCGTTTGTGCGCTTAGAGCAACTCCCCGAAGGCACGGCGTGCGTGGATTTGCTGATTCCGGCTGGCGAAGCGGACGGATACTTTGTCGAAAAAACGGATACTCCTGTGGTTTTAAGCCTTTTAGATGCTTCTGCGCTCGAATATACAAACGAAAGTGAAATTGCGCTTTACAATGACGGCAGTTACAGCTATTTGATGCATTATAAAGACAGCGCAATTTCTTTTAGCACCAATGCGGCGGGGGAAATACAAATCGATTACGGCGCAGGTGAGAACTTGCTGGATGCAATCACTAAGAAAGAGAATTGTCGGTTCGCGTTTGTGGACAAAAGCGGCAATATCCTTGCCGTTTCCGAGCCATTCATGATTGAAAATAGCTTTTTCAAAGACTTTAGTCATGTAAAGCTAAACGGCCTTGCAGTTATGCCGGAATATCAAACCAATTTTTATCGCGTTGCCGCTGTCACACTTGGCGTTGCCATATTACTGGCTGTGGGCAGTGTTGCAGTTGTTTGTAAGAAGAGAAAACAGCTCCGTGTTCGTGCTGTGTAAACATTAAAAAGGGGAGTTTGACTATGAAAACCTTTTTTCACAATTACTTTTATAACTCTTCCGAATTTCGCATTGCTGCGTCTTTTTTTATACCGCTGATCATTCTTTACCAATACTTTAAGCATGCGGTCGTTCGCGTAAATTTTCCTGCGCTTTTTCTTTGCGCCGTGCTCGTGGTTTTGGATATCGCATTGCTTTTGGTGCGAATGAAGCTTTCCGTGTTCGATAAAAAGTTTTGGGCTGGTTTTCAAAAGAAAGAGGCCGATTATAACGGCGAGACGGTCGTGTTTCGGCAAAACGGCAACATTGTGCTTTTTTGCCAGTCTGTGCCCGAGCGTGCAATCGACATCAGTTTTGTGCAGTTTGTTGCAAAAACATCTGGCGTGCCACTGCAAAAACTGTGTTTCATCGTAAGCAAAAACGAGGGGAAACCGGAATATTTTGTGATTGACATCACCAACGCTGCATTGCACAGCCGCAAAGTCCGCCGGGGCTTTGTTACCGATTTGAACCCGAAATATGCGCGCAACGCGGTGGATTCTCTGTTCGAATATCCCATTTAATAACTTGCATGGAAAAAATATAGAACCCCAATCGTGCTTTTGCTGTGATTGGCTTTTTGAAGGAGAAAATTTATGTTAGATAAGCGTTGGAAAAAAGTTCTGCTTTCTGTTGCAGTGCGCGGGGTTTTATCTGCTTTATTTGGCTATTTGCTTTATGATGGGTTTATAAATGCAACTTATGCCGCCGAAATGTTTAGTTATTTGTTTTTATATGGTGCGGTTTTTCTGGTTTGGCTGCTGTGGTCTGTTGCGGCAATTATCCTTTTGCTTTTAAAGAAAAAAACGAAAGTTGCCAACATTGTCGGCGGGTGTTTGTGCGTTGCGGCGATGGCTTTTGCCGGCACGGTACTGTTTATAAACGATTCTTCTACCATTTCTGCCGAAACAGCAAAAAGCAATGACATTGCACAAGCTGTAATCTCGGCTGCAGAAGATTATCCGTCTGTGCCGCTGGGGATTGACTCGTATAAAAGTATGCGCCTGTTCGGTGCCAGAATAGAAAAAGGAGAGGTGAGCATACAGCAAGCGGACGAGCGCAGCCTGACGGTAACGGTGGAATATTTGAAAAATGTTCCGCGCGCCGTTAATGATGCATTTTGGCAAGAAGAACAGGACAGCGCAAACCGTTCCGTAAAATCAGTCAAAATAGGAGATGAAGTTCTGTATCCAAAAGGCGAATGGGTGAGCGGCAAAACAAAAACCGGGGTGGAATATTTATATTTTTATACACCGATTGCCAATGATTTAGAACTTCTGGCGCGCGATGACACGCGAAATGTCATGTGCTCTGTTTGCGTGTATGGGCCGATGGATGCTCCCATACAGCCGCAAGCAATTTTGGACGCTGTTGCCGGTAAGTTGACAGAAGATTAAAGCAAGCAAACGCATGTAAACAGCGACACATTCGATTTTTATGCAGCTTAAAAGAGAATTTTCTGTAAGAAACAGGAGTCCATTATGACAAAACAGGTAAAAATAAAATTTTGGTTTGTTTTCAGCACCGGGTTTTTGCTGTTGGCGATTCTTTGGTATGTGTTCCTGCTTAAATGTTTCGGAGCGGATTTTTCGCCGATGATGAATGCACTCTGCATCCTGCTGCCCATCAATGTATTGCTGACGGTCGGCTATTTTACCTATATTTTCGGGAGCATTGCAAGTTGCCGAAAGCAGAGAAAAAAACTGCCGAAACCGGCAACAGCGCTTTGCGTAATCAGCGCGGTGCTTGCGCTGTTGTATCTTGTTCTGTTTGTAGTACCGCTTTATTTTGTCGATGGAGATTTGTTCCCGAAAAGGGAAGCGTTCAAACAAGCCATCTCTTTAAAAAATCTGATTTCTTCCAATTATTCGGAGGAAGACTTTGAGGTGCCGCGCGCGCAATGCTGGGGGAACACCGTTTATTTGTACGGCGAAGTGCAAGCGAACTTCGACAAAATCATATCATTCGATGCCGATGTTCGCGCCCAGAATCCAGAACATGTCTGCGCGAGAGGGGAAACGCAATACATACAAAATGTTCCCGAAGCACTCAAAAACCAAACGGATGAGATTATGGCGTTTCGATTTGATATGGATATTTGGAGTATCATCTCCGGGCGCGATGACGATTTAATGGAAAATGTGGTTTATGACGGGGTTGATTTTACCGTCTATTATGACTCGCATGTGCGGTTTCAAACCAATCGAATTGGCTTTTTAGCACAATATGAAAACGATTATATGCTATTCTTTTTAGAGTTTGAAGACGATACCGGCGAAATGGAAATGCAAAAAGAAGTCGTAATGCAAAAAATCGCGGCGTTTATGAAAGAGCAAGCTTAAAATATGAAATTCTGCATTCTGTTAAATGCGGAGTAGAAAGCTTTTATTACTCGCTGAAAAAGTTGCATTTTGATTGCGTTTGTTGTATACTCTCCATATCCCCCTGTGGGGGATATGGAGGTTTTTGTTATGGAGCAGCATCATGAATCGACAAAACAGGTCATAAACCGGCTTTCGCGCGCCATTGGGCACTTGGAAGCCGTGCGGAATATGGTAGAGGAGGGCAGAGACTGCTCGGAAGTTTTGGTGCAGCTCGCCGCCGTGAAATCGGCAATCAACAACACAGGCAAGCTGATTTTAAAAGACCATATGAAACATTGCGTTGCCGAAGCGGTGCAAAACGGCGACCAAGACGCGCTCGATGCGCTGTCGGACGCAATCGACCGCTTTGTGAAATGAGGCGGGCAATGGAAAAGTCACAGAAAAAAGCCATTGGCTTCGCACTGCTCGCGGCGGCGCTTTACGCGCTCAATTCTCCGTTTTCCAAACTGCTGTTATCGAAAGTTCCGGCCGCCATGATGGCTGCGTTTCTGTATCTCGGCGCGGGCGCGGGACTGCTTATCATTGGGCTATTACAGCGCGCCGTCGGAAAGAAAAGCCGGGAACAACCTTTGACGCGCCGCGAACTGCCCTATACGGTCGGCATGGTTGTTTTGGACATAGCCGCGCCGATTTTTCTGATGCTTGGGTTACAGCGGACAACAGCGGCAAATGCCGCACTTCTCAATAATTTTGAAATTGTTGCAACGACGGTGATTGCGCTTGTGCTGTTCCGCGAAGCCGTTTCCAAACGGCTTTGGTGCGCAGTTGCGCTTGTGACCGTTGCCAGCTTAATTTTGTCCTTTGAAGATAAAACCAGTCTGTCGTTTTCGCGCGGCTCGCTGTTTGTGCTGCTCGCCTGTGTGTGCTGGGGCTTTGAACATAACTGCACGCGGAAACTGTCCTCGAAAAATCCGCTGGAAATTGTCGTGATTAAAGGCTTCGGCTCAGGACTCGGGTCACTGGTTGTCGCCTTGCTTTCCGGTGAATCGTTCCCAAAGCTTACGGATATACTTTGCGCGTTGCTGCTCGGCTTTGTTGCTTACGGATTGAGCATTTATTTTTATATTTATGCCCAGCGCGACCTCGGCGCAGCAAAAACCAGTACCTATTATGCCGTTGCACCATTCGTCGGCGCGGGTTTTTCACTTCTGATTTTCTGGGAATTGCCGCCGGTTTCGTTTTTCATCGCGCTCCCGATCATGGCGCTCGGCGCCTACCTTGCCGCTGTCGAACCTGCGCAGAAACAAAACACTAAAGAAAGCAATTGACTTTTGAAGTCGTGTAGAACATAATAAATTCGTCGAGGGGAGGGGAAACAATTGAACCTGACAAAAAATATGTTGGTCGCAAATGGAAAAATCATTACACCGGATGTCGTGTCTTGCCAGTACAACCAACAAACGCGGCAGTTTGATGTGCAATTTAAAAACGGGAAGATATATTGCTATAATTACACGAATCTACATTGGCTGAAAGAGCCAAAAATACTTAACCCTGAATTATATAAATTATATCGAAACGGCAAAGAACTATTTCATGTTGAAGCACTTTATGTCTTTTCTGATCAATATAATACATATTGGCATGTTTGTTTTGAAAATGGTTCGGAACGGGACTATTCTGCCGGAGACCTTGTGGTTGAAGCCTCTTGTTTTACAGATGATGCTTCTAAAAATGTTTTTAACTATTTGAAACAAATGGCGTTTTTAGACGAATTACGCGCTGAAGATGGCACTAAGCTTTTACAACGACAGTATGAAAAAATCACCTTTGTTTCAAAAAACAGCGCCGTTGCAGCTTATTTGAACCCGCAGGAATATAGAAATCCCAACACCTTGCCGGCAATACCGATTTTTCCGTTTGGCTGTAATGCGAGCCAATACAAAGCTGTTAAAGCGGCGCTTGAAAACAAAATTAGTATTATTGAAGGCCCGCCGGGTACCGGGAAAACACAAACCATTCTCAATATAATTGCCAATCTTTTGGTTTCTCATAAGACCGTGCAAGTGGTGTCCAGCAACAACTCGGCAACTAAAAATATTTTGGAAAAACTTGCTTTGCCAAAATACGGAATGGATTTTATTGTGGCACCTCTCGGCAGTTCTTCGAATAAAGCTACATTCATAGATAATCAAACGGGAGAGTACCCGGATTTATCGGCGTGGAAAGACGATTCTATTGATTTAGCGGAATTTTTGCAAACGCTTCAACGACAATCTGAAAAACTGCAAATTGTTTTTAAAATGCAAGAACAGCTTGCTTTGTGTAAGCTGGAATTGGATGTATTAGAAACAGAAATAAAACATTTTAATTTGTATTTGGGCGAAAGCGATATTGCTATCGAGCAATTCCGGTTTCCTAAGCGCTTTTCCGCAAAGCAAATTATGGATTTGTGGCAGATTTTGCAGCCGTTTTCAGAATCAGAGAAACAGCTTTCTTTGCTCGTACGGTTGAAATTATATTTGTTGGGTATTCGTAACTGGGATTTATATAAGAAAAAAGCGAATGATATTATTTCGGTTTTTCAAAAGCTATATTATAAGCAAAAGCAAAGCGAATTGACCAATGAAATTGCACACATACAACAAGAATTGTCCGCAATACATTCTGATACGCTTTTAAAGGATTTTTCAGAACAATCCATGCGCTATTTAAAAAGCGAATTATATCATAAATATGGGGGCTGCTCTAAACGCAAAATATTTGAGCAAAAAGATTTTTATATTCACGACCGGGAAATACAACAAGAATATCCGGTGATTCTTAGCGCTGCATTTTCTTCTCGCAGCAGTCTTTGTACAAACACATCTTTTGATTATGTAATTATGGACGAAGCGTCACAAGTAGACGTGGTCACCGGTGCGTTGACACTGTCAAGTGCAAAAAAAGCGGTTATTGTAGGCGATAGGCGACAGTTGCCGAATATTGTAAAAGGCTATATAGAAAAACGAGCCGACGCGATTTTTCAATCTTATCAGATTTCGGAAAGTTACAACTATGCCCACAAAAGCTTTTTGCAATCTGTTTGTGAGCTTTTGCCGGAAGCTCCCGTTACGCTGCTGCGGGAACATTACCGCTGCCACCCTAAAATCATTAACTTTTGTAATCAAAAATTTTATAACGGTGAACTTGTCGTTATGACGGAAGATCACGGGGAAAAGGACGTGTTAACGGCAATTAAAACTGTTTGCGGCGAGCATAAAAGAGGACGCATGAACCAGCGGCAAATTGATGTTGTGTGTCAAGAAGTTTTACCAAAGTTAACCACGGCTCTCGAAGAAATCGGTGTGATTGCGCCATATAATCAACAAGTGAATTCCCTGAAAGATGCCATTTCTGATCCTAAAATAGAGGTGGCAACGGTTCACAAATTTCAAGGCAGGGAAAAAGATACCGTTGTCCTTACAACCGTGGACGATGAAGTTACAGAATTTTCGGATAATCCGTACTTGTTGAATGTGGCTGTGTCACGTTCAAAAAAACAGCTTTTTCTTGTGACCGCCGGGAACGAGCAACCCATAGACAGTAATATTCGGGATTTGATTTCTTATATGGAATACAACAACTTTTCTGTTACAGAAAGCAATTTGTATTCTGTGTTTGATTATTTATATAATCACTATACAGAAAGTCGTATGCAATATCTAAAAAAGCATCGGCGAATTTCCCGATATGATTCGGAAAACTTAATGTATGCTTTGCTGTGTGATACACTTCGAGAAGAGGAATACACACAACTTGGCATTGTTTGTCATATGCCGCTTAGAATGGTGATTCGAGATCCAAATCTCCTTGATGATGCGGCGTGTCAGTATGCATTGCACCCGGCGACACATATTGATTTTTTATTGTATAACCGCATTAGCAAGCAGCCGGTTTTAGCCGTTGAAGTAGACGGGTATGCCTTTCACAAAGCGGGGACAGCACAGGCAGGGCGAGACGAAATGAAAAATCATATTTTGGAGTTGTATCATATCCCTTTGCTTCGCTTTGCGACAAACGGAAGTGGAGAAAAGGAAAAATTGATTCAAAAATTAAACGAGTTGCTAAAAAAACAAAAATGAATGTTCAAGCATAAAAGATTCCCCGTTTCCTTTTACCGCCTTTTGTGGTACTATATTGCAGGGAACCGCACCTTGCTGCGGTGTATTTAATAAAAACGAAAGGGAATCGATTTGAACAGCAAGAATACAGAATATAAATCCATACAAATCCACTGCGCCACGGCAAGCGACATTCCCGCGTGGCTCACGCTTGTGCGGCGCGTGGCGGCGGAATTCCCGGGCTTCCAGCTCGAAGAATACAAAACCGCCCTCGAACAGTGCATTGTGCAAAAAAACGCGCTGTTTGCAGAAATAGACGGCGCTATGGCGGGTGTTTTGCTGTTTTCTCGTGAGAACCGCGAGCTTTCTTTTTTGGCAATCCTGCCGGATTTTCGCCGATTTGGCGTTGCTTCGGAATTGATTCGAGAGATGCTTTTGAAAATGCCCGAAGGGGATGTTAGTGTTACCACTTTTTGTGCGGAAGACCCCAACGGCACACCGGCGCGGGCGCTTTATCAGAAATTCGGGTTTGTGCCGGCAGAAATCTGCCGGGAATTTGACTGCCCGGCACAGCGGTTTGTTTTGCCGGAAGCAAAGCGCGCCGCCGAGCTTCAAACAGGAGGCGAGGGCGCATGAACCGCGATTTGACCAAAGGACCTGTTTTGCGCACGATGCTTCGTTTTTCGCTGCCGATGATTTTGGGCAATTTATTGCAGCAGTGCTATAACCTTGCCGATACTTGGGTTGTCGGTCGGTATCTTGGCAGCAACGCACTTGCGGCAGTCGGCTCGTCGTTTACGCTGATGACCTTTCTGACCTCGATTTTGCTCGGGCTTTGCATGGGCAGCGGCGCGGTGTTTTCCATTCGCTTCGGGCAAAAAGACACACGCGCCTTAAAAGAAAGCGTGCGGACTTCGTTTTTGTTAATTTCTGTGCTGACGGTGATTTTAAATGTTCTCGCTTTTGTCTGTCTTGACGGGATTCGCATCTTTTTACAGGTCCCCGACGCTGTTTGGGACTTGATGCGGGACTATTTAAAAATTATTTTCTGCGGCATTGCAGCCACCTTTCTTTATAACTTTTTTGCGTCTTATCTGCGCGCGGTCGGCAATTCGGTTGTACCGCTGCTGTTCTTGGCCGTGTCCGCCATCTTAAATATCGGGCTTGATTTGTGGTTCGTTATCGGTCTTTCACGCGGCGTTGGCGGCGCAGCAGAAGCAACCGTACTTTCACAATATGTTGCAGGCGCCGGAATCACGCTCTATACCGTTTTGCGCTGCCCGGAACTGCGGGCGAGAGAAAAATTCCGGCTTCGGCGGCGGAGTCTTAAAGAAATCGCGGACTATTCTGTTTTGACCTGTGTGCAGCAGTCGGTGATGAATCTCGGCATTTTGATGGTGCAGGGGCTTGTCAACAGCTTCGGTGCGCCCGTTATGGCGGCATTTGCCGCGGCGGTAAAAATTGATGCGTTCGCCTATATGCCCGTCCAGGATTTCGGCAACGCGTTTTCCACCTTTACCGCGCAAAATTACGGCGCAGGGGAGAAAGAACGCCTGCGCAAAGGGTTAAAAGACGCGCTGATTGTAACGGTGCTCTTTAGTCTTTTGGTTTCAGCGGTGGTATTTCTTTTTGCCCGCCCTCTAATGGGTTTGTTTGTGGATTCAGCGGAGACACAAATTATCGGAGAAGGCGTTCGCTACTTGCGAATAGAGGGCGCGTTTTACTTTGGCATCGGCATTTTGTTTTTGCTTTACGGTCTTTACCGCGCCGTCGGTCGACCGGGCATGTCGGTTGTGCTCACGGTTCTTTCTTTGGGCACGCGCGTGTTGCTCGCCTATGCGCTGTCGGCGATTCCGGCGCTCGGCGTGGTCGGTATTTGGTGGTCGGTTCCCATTGGCTGGGCGCTTGCCGATATCGTTGGTATCTTGTATTACATTTTCCGCAAAAAGAAAATATTGGCGTTTTCCTAAACAACATTAAAAGGCGTGTATCCGTTTTGGATACACGCCTTTTTAGTTTGTTTCAACAGCTTATGGCTTTATGGCAGCTTTCATTACGCCGTCCTCACGGTTTTCAAATAACCGGTAAGCTTCTTCAATCTCTTTTAAAGGATAGGTATGAGTAATCAACGGGGTGGTGTCAATCTTGCCGTCGGCGATAAGCTGCAAAATTTCTTCGCAGTCACAGCCGTCCACACCGCCGGTTTTGAAAATTAGGTTTTTGCCGTACATGTCCGGCAGAGGCAAGGTCTGTGGCTTGTCATACAACGCTACAACGGTTACAATCGCATTCGGGCGTGCACATTCCCACGCCAGGCGGAAAGCATCGTCTGTTCCCGCAACTTCAAGCACTCTGTCAGCGCCGCCGTGCGCACTGTGCTCTTTTGTAAAGTCTATCACCTTGTCAGGCGCGACAACCAAAGCCTGTGGATAATTTGCCTTTGCAAACTGGCGGCGTGCCTCGTCCTTTTCACAAACGATGACGCATTTTGGCTGCTTTTGCAGCACGCAGGCGAGTGTGCAAAGCCCTGTAGGCCCTGCGCCCAAAATCAAAACCGTATCCTCCGGCTGAATGTCTGAGATACGCGTCGCCCAAAAGCCGGTGGCTAAAAGGTCACCGGTGAAAAGCGCCTGCTCGTCGGTTACCGTGTCCGGAATGCGGTTTAACCCTTGGTTTGCGTAAGGCACGCGGACATATTCCGCCTGTCCGCCGTCTATCCGACAACCAAGCGCCCAGCCGCCGTTTTTGTCTGTGCAGTTGTTCACAAAGCCCTGTTTGCAAAAAAAGCATTCGCCGCAAAAGGTCTCAACATTGACTGTAACACGGTCACCGGGTTTTACATTGGTTACTTCTTCACCGACTTCTTCAACAATGCCGACCATTTCATGCCCAACGGTGATGCCCGGTACGGCGCGCGGCACAGAGCCGTGTTTGATGTGCAGGTCACTTGTGCAAATGCTCGCAAGTGTTACCCGAACAATGGCGTCCTGTTCGTTCAGCAATTGGGGCTTCGGTTTCTCTAAAAGGGCAAATTCCCCTTGTTTTATATAGGTGTAAGCAAGCACTTTCTTTTCCTTCTTTCCGTGTGCGGCGTGCAAAATTGTGTTTTTTTGAATATAGCAGAAAAAAAGGCAGAAGTCAAACTGCTGCGTTGTGTTGCAAAATGCGGGCAAAGCTAAAAAACGGCGTGACAAGCAGGGGGCAATGTGCTACAATATTATAAATTTAGATTATGCGGGGGCTTAGGGGTATGATGTTAAAGCGTGCTGCTGTGGTATGTGCAGCAAAGCATAAGCTTTGTTATTCCTGCTGTAATCTTATTTGTTAAGCATCTGAAAGGGAGAAATGCATATGCCGTCTGCTCAAAAAACATCCAGAAATCATTTGATAGAACTGCTGCGTTTTCTGTTTGCCGTTCTTATTCTGTTATATCATGGCCTTGCGTTTCTGGCGCCGGAATCCAACTTTTTGCGCTGTACCAACGGCGCAGTCGCTGTGGAGTTTTTCTTTATCCTTTCCGGCTTTTTAATGGCAAATTCCGCAAAGAAAAAAATGGAGGATACCTCGAATATCGGTAAGGATTCTGCAGAATTCATTCAGAAAAAATACCTTTCCGTGTTTCCCTATCATCTGTTTTCCTATGCTTGCTCCTTTGTGGTAGCCATAATTCTTGGCGGATTGACAGCGGCAGGCGCTGCAAAGTTGTTCGTTCATTCTTTGCCGAACCTGTTTATGCTGGATATGGTGGGGCTTTCTTCTACCATGGTAGCGGGTTATATTTGGTTCGTATCTGCTATGCTGATTGCCATGGCAATTTTGTATCCGATCTTGCGCCGTTGGTTTTCCCTGTTTACAAACATCATTGCTCCGGTTTTGGCTGTGTTGCTGTTGGGGTGGCTTTGCCAAACTTACGGCAGACTCACCTATATTTCTTTTTGGACAGGGCTTACCTTTAAAGGTGTTTTGCGAGCGGTGGCGGAAATTGCACTGGGATGTGCCGCTTTTGCACTGTGTGAAGGCTTCAAAGCAATGGAGTTTACAAAATTCGGAAAGATTTTTTTGCTGTCGACAGAGCTTTTTGGTTACGCGATTACTTTTATATATGCCTTTTCCAGCAAATCAGAAACCTTTTATTTTTATTTGGTATTTTTCCTTGCTTTGTCTATTGCGATTTCTTTTTCCGGTCAGACGCTGACTTGTCACATGCGCAGCAATAAACTGGTTTTCTTCTTAGGAAAGCTTTCTCTGCCGGTTTATCTGAATCAATATTACATCTATTTGTTGGTCGAGCGCTATACGCCGGGGTTAAACGGCAATTATCGTCTGCTTGTATTTATTGGCGGGAGCCTGATTATGGCCACCCTTTGCCTTGTGACAGTAGACTTCCTGCGTAAAAAAATCAATATCAGTAAGCTGCTTGTCAAGAAACCTGCTTAATCTCAAAATCTCATCTAAGAATTGACCCCGCCGTTTTTGACGGCGGGGCTTTTTTGTTAAAGCGCAGATAAAACTGCGTCCATATTTTCCTCGGAATACTCGATTTCTGCTGAATACATGCGCGCAAGGTCTGCAAGCAAATCGATTGAAAAGCTTTTGTTTTCAGAAAGTGCTGCTGCGCAAAGTGCACGAAGTGTTTGACAGCTTAACACGGCAAAGCCCACACGCTTTTTCAGGTCAGCCAAGTCTTTAGCGTTTGGCAGGTGGCGATAGAGAAAATAGATGCAAAGCTGCTCAAATGGCGTGTCCGGTAAAGCAGCAAGCTGGTTTTTCTCTGGTTTGCCCAACCGGTAAAGCGTGTCCAGCTGTTTGTCCCACGCGTTGTCCAAGCGCTCGAGTGACTTATAAAACGCTGCCCACGCCCGGAGACTTTTGTCCGCTGCCTTTGTGTTTGCATATTCAGAAAGCGCTTGCAGACGCGCTGAAAACGGAATGCTTCTGTCCTGTGCAATGGAAAACAGCTCTTTGCGCGCGGCAAGAATGCTTTTCTCAAATTCTGAAAGCGTTTCGCCGCCGTTATCTTCTTCCAAAACGACTTCTTCGGCTTTTCCCTTAAAACTTAACACCTGCTTCGCAGCGGCTTCACAGCAAAGCCCGAGCCCGATTTCTGTGCGGTCAGAAAAAAAGCTGCGAAACCGCGGGTGGTCGCTGCAGATTTGACAAAGGCTTTCTTCGCCCAGATTCAAAATAATGTCGCAAAGGTTTTTATCATTTAAAAACGGACACCGTTCATCTTTTGTAAGTGCAAAATGCGGCGCATCGGTCGTGTCGATATTTTCTGAAAGACGCCGGCCAAATTCGCCGCCTGTTTTCTGATACAATTCGAGCGTGTCTTCGTCAATGTCAATTTCCCAGCCGATGCAGCAGGAATGCTTACAGTCGCCTGCAATGCAATGAAAATTCTGAAAAAAGTTCAGCGTCGTTAGCTTCATGTCTTTTTCTCCGCGTGTTTTTTACCATTGTACCACAGTTTTCTTGCGGCGAAAAGACACAAAAGCAGGTAAAGCGTCAGGTGCTTTGTTTTTTGCCACAGCTGATTAAAAAACCAATACTCGCTGCAATGAAATCCCGAAACTGCGAAATAGTCGCGGCGGCGGATTCCGGCACTGTCTCGCAATGCCGTAACAGAAGCAAAAATATAAGACAAATGCCGCCCACAGCGGAAAGAAACAGAATCCGGGTGTTTCGGCAGTCTGGCTCACCGGAGCTGGATTGCGCATTGCCGGAGACAAGTTGCGCACCGGTTTCACTGGTTTGAAAGCCGATTGCGTTTTGCGGTGCGTCTGTTGTGGTCACTGTCGAAGAAATCACGGTTGCTGCACTGCCGGTTGCCGAAGAGGTGGGCTTTGCCGTAGTCTGTGCACTTAAAAAATAACCGAAGATAGCGGCGGCGGAGGTGCGCAGAACAATGTCAATGGCGGTGCGTTCTTGAGATGCTGCCTGTTCTGAAAACAGGGTTATACCTGCGTGCACCAAAAGCACCAGAAAAAGAACCATCAGAACAATATCGACCGGGCTGAAAGAAACTGAAAATTTTGAGTGGCGAAGCTTGCGCATAAAATCTCCTTTCTCCGGCACATGCCGGAAAATTGCTTTTATTTCAGCATATGCATTTTAGCTTCGCTGTGTACAGTTTTGCACACATTTCGGCAATTTGTGGATAATCTTTATAACCACTTTTCGGATACTTGCGAATGTGATACAATAAGCGCGTGCTGTGCATTTGCAGTGCGGCATTTTTGACAGATAGGAAAAGAGGTCGTTTTATGAAAATCGCGATTGTTTATCAAAGCGTGACCGGTAACACGGAAATGCTTGCAAACGCAATTCAGGAAGAAATGGAAAACGCGGGTGCCGAGGTCGTGTATTTCGGCGCTCCGCAAGGGGATATAGAAGCAGACCTGTATTTTATCGGTTCGTGGACGGATAAGGGGATGTGCGCGTCGGAAATTGCAGAATTTATTCGGGGGCTTCAAAACAAAGAAATCGTCTATTTTGCAACGGCGGGCTTCGGCGGTGCGAATACCTATTATTCTGCGCTTGCACAGCGGGTAAAAGAGATTTTGCCCGAAGGTTCGAAAATGCGCGGGGCATTTTTCTGTCAGGGAAAAATGCCGATGTCTGTGCGTGAACGCTATGTGCAGATGATGACTGCGCATCCCGACGACAAAAAATTGCAGGTAAGCCTTAACAATTTTGACGCGGCGCTTTCACACCCGGATGAAACCGATTTGTTAAATGCACGCCGCTATGCAAGGGAATGCCTTGATGACTGAAACCATCTAAAACAGCAACCGACCGCGTTCTTTTTTGGGAACGCGGTCGGTTTATTTCTAAGCCTTTTTAGCTTATTTTTGCAAATCCTCCACTACGCGGACAATGTCCTCATAAATGGCAAGCTTTGCAAAACGGTCATAGTCGGTTTTGCTTTTGTTGATGATAATCAGATTATCGCCGCCAAAAAATCGAATATAAGAAGCGGCAGGGTAGACGACAAGCGATGTGCCGATGATAAGCATGGTGTCCGCCTCTTCAATGGCGCGTACCGCCCCGGCAACAACTTGCTCGTCCAGAGGTTCTTCATAAAGCACAACATCGGGCTTTATCATGCCGCCGCATTTTTTGCAAAGGGGGATTCCTTCGCTGTCGCTTACAATGTCTACGCCGTATTTTGCGCCGCACTGCATACAGAAGTTGCGCAAGACGCTCCCGTGGATTTCATAAACGCGGCTGCTGCCCGCCTTTTGGTGCAGCCCGTCAATGTTCTGCGTCACAATGCTAACACGCTTGCCGTTTTGCTCAAGCGCGGCAAAATACCGGTGTGCGGTGTTTGGCTGGGCTTTCGGATAGAGCATTTTAGATTTGTAAAAGTCATAAAATTCTTTCGGGTGCCGCACAAAAAACGAATGGCTGATGATTTGCTCCGGCGGAATATTCAACCCGCTTTCTTGGTTATAAAGTCCGTCGGCAGAGCGGAAATCCGGTATGCCGGACGGCACACTGATGCCCGCACCTGTAAATACGCACAAATTCCGGCTGTTTTTAAGAATCTCTCGAAGTGCTGCAATATCGTCTCGATACATACTTTTCAATACCCTCCCGGTTTCAAATTCTATCTAAATTATATAGCAATCCTGAAGCACTTGCAAAGCTTTTGTGAAAAACGGACATTGCTTTTTTGGAAATTTCTGTGTATACTTATTGTCTAAAGAACTTGTGCCGCCGCGGAGGAAGCCCCCGGGCGGCCTTTTTGCGGGTGAAAGGAGAAGTCATGGAGAAAAATCCTCTTGGAGAAGAAAAAATCGGAAAACTTTTGCGCGCTTATGCAATTCCGAGCGTCATTTCGATGCTTGTCGGCGCGCTTTATAATATTGTGGACCAGCTGTTTATCGGGCAAAGCGTTGGCATGCTTGGCAATGCGGCAACGAATGTCGCGTTTCCTTTAAGCACGCTCTGCACGGCGATTGCACTGCTGTTCGGCATCGGGGGAGCGGCAAATTTCAGTTTACATCTGGGTGCTGGCAAAAAAGAAGAAGCGGCAAAATTTGTGGGCAATGCAGTTGTGCTTTTGCTGACAGGCGGCATTTTGATTAGTGTCGTTGTAAGCATTTTTCTGCGCCCGCTGATGCTTGCGTTCGGCGCAACGCCTGATGTTATTGATTATGCCGTGACCTATACCGGCATTACTGCGTTCGGCTTTCCGTTCCTGATTTTAACTTCCGGCGGAAGCGCCCTTTTGCGCGCCGACGGCAGCCCGCGCTATTCCATGGCGTGTACGCTGACCGGCGCGGTGCTCAACACCATTTTAGACCCGCTGTTTATTTTCGGCTTTGACATGGGCATGGCCGGCGCGGCGCTTGCCACCGTTATCGGACAAGTCGTGTCTGCCATTATGGTGATTGTGTATTTGTTCCGCTATAAAAGCGTGAAACTGCAAAAGAAAGATTTTCTGTTGTCCGGCAGATATATCGGAAAAATCGTGTCTCTCGGCATGTCCCATTTCTTTAACCAAATGGCGATGATGGTCGTGCAGATTGTGATGAACAACACCATGACCTATTACGGCGCGCAGTCGGTTTACGGGAGCGATATTCCGCTGGCGTGCTCCGGCATCATTGCAAAAGTCAGCATGATTTTCTTCTCGTTCGTAATCGGTATTTCTCAGGGCTTACAGCCGATTGCAGGCTTTAATTACGGCGCGGGGAAATATGACCGCGTGCGCAAAACCCTGCGTCTGGCATTGGGCTTCGGCACAGGGATTGCAGTCGTGTTCTTTTTGTGCTTCCAGATTTTCCCACGGCAGATCATCAGCCTGTTCGGCGATGGGTCGGAATCCTATTTCCACTTCGCGGAGCGTTATTTCCGCATCTTCCTGTTCTTTGTATTTTTAGACGCCATCCAGCCGATTTCCTCTAACTTCTTTACTTCAATCGGCAAAGCAAAAAAAGGTATTTTGCTGTCTTTGACGCGTCAGGTGATGTTCCTTTTGCCTCTGCTTGTGGTGCTGCCTATGTTTTTTGGCATCGACGGCGTCATGTACGCAGGACCTGTGGCGGATTTCGTTGCCGCAGCGCTTTCCGGCATTATGGTGCTTTTGGAATTTCGTTTGATGCGCCGGCAGGAGCTTGAACAAAAACAGCCCGTTTCCACAGAGGAATGATTTTCTGTAAAAGGAAAGACCCCCGCAAGTGCATTTGCGGGGGTCTTTTTATATCTGTTTTTACAAATCCCGTTTTTGAAAAAAGTGAATCGACAGCGCCCACGAAGCGGCAAACAATACAAGAATACCGAAAAATACGGGCACGCCGAAGTTTAAAGAAGTCGAGGAAAGGAAATTGCCTGCGTTGGTTCTTACACCGGCAAATCCAAACAGTCCGCCGAAAATGCAAAGCATCACAATATAGAATATGCGCGCCTTTTCCGTTCCCAGCTTAAAAACGGCGGGAAGCAAAACGGCAGGCAGACAAAAACCAAATGCCGAAAACAGCAAAAAGGTTTGAATAAGGGAATCGCTTAACGGCACATGCAGCCAAATCGACCGAACGATGAAAGCGACTGCTAAGAGTGAAAGCCAACCGCACAGCAAAAGCAGCGTGAAAATATATTTTTCCGAGACCAGCTGTGCGCGGGAAACCGGCAGCAGGGCGGAATAGGACTGCCACTTGTCACGCTCCTCATAGGAAATAAGCGTCACGGGTAAAGTACCGGCGATTAAGCAAGGAAACATGGCAAAGGTAATATTATTTTTTGCATATACCAACAACGCGAGAAATACAATGCAGATAAGGAAAAAGTGCTTGCCGGTTTTCCATAACATATAAGCGTCCTTTTTCAAAAGCCCTTTCATACTGTTTCCTCCTTTACCATATAGACAAACAAGTCTTCAATGCTGCACGGCAGCAGTTCGGTGCCGTTTGGCTTGAATTCGCGGCGCAGCAATACTTCGGCGCCGTATTTTCCGACCTTTTGACCAATAATAGCCTCTTTCGGAAGCGCAGCGAGCATTTCTTCGGTGCATTGCAAAACGCCGTAGTTTTCCAAAAGCCGGTCTTTTTCTTCACACAATAACAGCTTGCCTCGGTGTAAAAACGCGATATAATCGCAAAGCTTTTCAAGGTCGCTGACAATGTGGGAAGAAATTAAAACCGAGTGGGTTTCATCTCTTGTGAAATCGGTGAGAATTTCCAATACCTCTTCACGCGCAACCGGGTCAAGGCCGTTGGTTGCCTCGTCCAAAATCAACAGCTTTGCGCCGTGCGCCAGCGCTGCCGCAATGCCGGTTTTCATTTTCATGCCGCGGGAAAACGCTTGAAACGGCTTGTCGTCCGCCACGCTGAATTGCCGAAGCAAGGTGAAAAAGCGTTCACTGTCCCAGCGGGTGTAAGTGTCCGAAAAGATACGGTCTAATTGCCGCGCGTTTAACTGGGCAGGGAAGCCGACCTCGTCAAGCACCACACCGATGTCGTTGCGGCGGCTGATAAATTCCGGCGCGTCAATGTCGGTGCCGAGCAATTCTACTTTGCCGCTGTCGCGCTCTAAAAGCTTGAGCATCAGATGAATCGCGGTGCTTTTTCCGGCGCCGTTTTCACCGATGAGCCCTAAAATGCAGCCGGTCGGCAATGTCAAATTCCAATTTATCTATTCAACCCTCTGTAAACCCTGTATTTTCAAGGCATACCGCCTATTAAATGTTCAACCCTTATGTATTTTCCCTTGTTTTTGCCCTTACAAGCCGAAACAAGGGAAATATGTTTATCTGAATACAGAACTTCTTTTTCAGCGAGAAGTATGCCCTCGGTGTTGAGAGCGAAATACACCCCTTGTACAAATCTGCGATTTATACTCTAGGTATTTCGCTTCTGCGAGGAGTTAAAACACCTATGTACTCTTATTAATCAAAATTGATTAATAAGTTTTTCTGCAATCAATTCCGCATTGTTTTCTATCGGCAAAGTGCCATCAGCCCTGATAATCGGGCAGGAGATTGAAGACATCCAAACTTCAACTGTGTTTTCATCTCTGGATTTAACAAAGTCGAAGAATGCCTTTTCTTTTTCGTATAAATCTCCGCCTTCAAGCATTCTATCTCCGAATTTGTTGTATGACCGTTTATAAACTCTCTTAATTCGTGTTTCTTTCGGAGCCTCGATGTAAACCGCATACTTGAAGTGAGATACTATATCCTTATTGAAATTTCCTTTAACTGACGCCAAAACAAAGTTATTATTTTCCGAAATAATATTCGACAGAATGCGCTCCACTTCCTCAAAAGGTCGTGGATTTAAATACATATACTCTGGATTATCTTTCGGGAAATATATATCTTCAATGTCAATAAATGAGTAATTCAATTTTTCGGCAAGCGCTTTTCCCAGTGTGCTTTTGCCTGCACCGTTTAAGCCACAAACAATGATAACATTTTTCACATTTCCACCTCCAAGCTACTACAAACTGCCTTTTGAACAATGATTATTGTTGCACATTTTCTTGCCCTTGTATTTTCCCTTATAAGCAATCGGAGCAATGGTAAACTTGTGTGAAATCATATAAAGGGATAAGGTGAACACATTGCGATAAATCCTTTGTTTTCAAGGCTTTTGAAGGATTTTATTAATAACCTATGGAGAGCAATAATCACTCATAATTTTATGGTTTTCAAATTCAGATTTTGCAAAGTGAATTTCGGATAGGCTTTGGTAAGATTTTCGATTTGAATGGCGTTTTCTGTCATCTTTATTCCTCCGCGGCTAACAGCCGGAACATCTCAAAAAGCTCTTTTTCCTGCAGATTGCAGGAGGCGGCAAGCTTTAAGATTTCACGCATATGGCTTTCAATGGCTTTCAGGTTTTCTTCCCGTAAAAGCTCTGTGTTTTTCGGTGCGGCAAAGCACCCTTTGCCTGCAACGGTATAAATAAATCCGCTGTTTTCAAGTTCGTCATAGGCACGCTTGGTCGTGATTACGCTGATGCCGAGATCTTTCGCAAGACTTCGAATTGACGGCAGCGGCTCGTCTTCTGTAAGCGTCCCGCTGATGATTTGGTTTTTGATTTGACTGTAAATTTGGTCATAAATCGGGACGCCGCTTTTGTTGTTGATGAAAATCTGCACGCTTTCCCTTCTTTCTGTTCAACTGTTCATATACAGTATATACAGTATGTACGATTTTGTCAATAGATATTCTCAAAAAAATTTATAATGTGATATTGTCACGGAAAGTTTTTTAAGTTCTGCTTATAATAACGATGTAAAGAAAAACAACACCGTCCTTTTCGGACGGTTTCTGAAAGGAGAATTACAAATGTCTGTATTACACATTACAAAAGAAAATTTCGAAACTGAAGTGCTCAAATCCGACCGCCCGGTGCTTTTGGATTTCTGGGCAAGCTGGTGCGGTCCGTGCCGCATGGTTTCGCCGATTATTGATGAGATAGCAGAGGAGACCACCGACAAAAAGGTCTGCAAGGTCAATGTAGACGAACAGCCGGAGCTCGCGCAGGCATTCGGTGTTATGAGTATTCCGACGCTGATGGTTATGAAAGACGGCGAGGTTGTCGGCCAAAGCGTGGGTGTGAAGTCAAAAGCGGCAATCCTGCAAATGCTCAACGGCTGAAACAATGCATAAAAAACAGTGGTATCCGAATAGTCGGGTGCCGCTGTTTTAAAATTAGCACTCTAACATCGAGAGTGCCAATTGTTTACAAAAGGTTCATAAAATCACCGAAAAAAGATAACACATCGGGGTATAATAGTAAGTGTTGAAAGGAAAACAGAACAACTAAAGAAGGTGAGTCCAATGTACTGTGGCTCTTTCAAGCGTTCACCGACCTGCTGACCCAAAGGCGAACGCAAAATGCAAACCGGATCAGAAATACATTTTGAATCGGAGGCATTTCTATGTTTGACTTAAGACCTTATAACCGCAAAAATATGATTTCTTCGTACAATCCTTTCCGCGAAATGGAAGAAATGGAACGCCGCTTCTTTGACGACCCGTTCGGCTTCTATGACGGCAAGGCGCTGGCAGAATTCAAGACCGACATCGTCGATAACGGTGATTCTTATGAATTGGATGCCGACCTGCCGGGCTTTGAAAAAGGCGACATTAAGCTGGATATTACCGGCGATGTTCTGACCATTCAGGCAGAGCGTCATTCCGAACATGAGGAAAAGGATAAAAAGCAGAAATATGTCCGCTGCGAGCGTTCCTACGGGAGCTACTCAAGAGCGTTCGATATTTCGGGCGTGGATGCGGACCATATCAAAGCAAAATATGAAGACGGCGTTCTGAAACTGACGCTGCCGAAGAAAGAGGCACCGAAAGAAAAGTCCAGAAAGCTGGAAATTGAATAAGCTCCAAGGCATAAAAAACCCGGATGCGGTAAGCATCCGGGTTTTTTATGTATTTTGGTTTTTATTTTTTGTACCCTTTTTTGCGAAGCAGGTTGTCGATGCGGTCCGCAGGATTCAGAAGCTTGCTGACGGACATGTCGTGATTGAGTGTGTCGATGATGTAAGCAAGATATTTGGACATATCCACTTCGCAGTACCAGTCACGCTGTAAAAGCTCGGGTGTGCGGTAAACCAAATTGGTGGTGAATACCTTGTTGAAAACGCCGTTTTGATGGGCTTTGTCAAAGCTTTCCAACCCTTCGCAGAACAAACCGAACGCAGAGAAAATGAAGATGCGTGCGGCGCCCAGTTCTTTCAGCTTGGAGGCAACTTCCAGCATGGATTCGCCGGAGGAAATCATGTCGTCTACAATCATAACATCCTTGCCCGCCACATTGGAGCCGAGGAACTCGTGCTGCAAAATCGGGTTGCGGCCGTTGACGATTCTGGAATAATCGCGGCGCTTGTAGAACATGCCGAGCTCAATGCCGAGCACGGTGGAATAATAAATGCATCGGGACATGCCGCCTTCATCGGGGGAGATGACCATCATGTGGTCGTTGTCAAAATGCAAATCATCCACATGGTTGACAAGTGCCTTGATCATCTGATAGACCGGCTGCACATTTTCAAAACCTTTCAGCGGAATAGCATTTTGCACACGGGGGTCGTGTGCGTCGAAGGTGATAATGTTGTCTACACCCATGTTGTTGCAAAGCTCCTGCAAAGCAATCGCGCAGTCGAGTGATTCACGGCTGGAACGCTTGTGCTGACGGCCTTCATAGAGCATCGGCATGATGATGGTGATACGGTGTGCCTTACCGCCGATTGCGGAAATTGCGCGCTTTAAGTTGGCGTAATGCTCATCGGGGCTCATCGGGACGGTTTTACCGTACATCTGATAAGTAAGCCCATGGTTGAACATGTCGGCAACAATGAAAATATCATAGCCGCGAACCGAGTCGGAAAGTGTACCTTTGCCTTCGCCGGTGCCAAAACGCGGGAAAGTCGCGTTGATAAGATAGGTGTCGCGCTCATAGCCTGCAAACGCAATGCTGTTTTTGTGCTCGCTTTGCTTTTGCGCGCGCCATTTTACGATGTAGCGGTCAATTTTCTGTGCAAGTTCTTCACAGCCGGGCAGCGCCAAAATGCCGAGTGGACCATAGGGAATGGTGGTAAACTCTTGGGTGTAATCTGGCATATTTTTTCTTCCTCCGTGCAACGCTTTATTTTGATACCGTTTTTCAGATATCAGCATTACTATATAATATTCTACTATTTTTTACGGCGTTTGCAAGGGTAAATGTGCAGAAAAAGCGCCCATTGTAAAATTTTAGTTAAATGCGTGGTCTACCGTGATAACGCAGAAATATCTTTCGTCTATTTTGCTCAATTTTTCTGAAATGCGTTCGACCAGCTCATTGTCACGAAGCGGAAATTCGGGTGGTGCAACGACATCGAAAATCAGGTTGGCGTGTGTCGGGCCGTCTACCACGCGGAAGTCGTGCGTGGTCAGGCGGTTGTCAATTTCCGAAAGCACTTGCATGCAAAGGGCTTTGAGCGCGTTGATGCGCGCGTCGTCTACAACAACCGGGTCTAAGTGGATGGAAATAAGCATGCCGTATTTGTGCTGAATATCGCGCTCGATCAAATCTACCGTGTCGTGACTTTTCATAATATCCACATTGGCGGGGACTTCTGCGTGCGCTGAAGCAAAGCTCCTGCCCGGGCCGTAATCGTGAATAATCAGGTCGTGCACACCGACAATGCCGTCATAGGACAAAATCATATTTTCAATTTCATCGAAGAACTCTTTTTCCGGGGGCTTGCCCAAAAGCAGGGCAATGGTGTCTTTCAAAATGCCGATGCCCGACCAGAAAATGAACAGGGCAACAACAATGCCGAACCAGCCGTCCACCGGAACACTGGAAAACCGGGAGATAATCAGAGCGGCGAGAGCGACCGAGGTGGCTGCGGTGTCGGAAAGGCTGTCTGCCACGACGGCTTTGGTCGCGGTGGAATGGATGCATTTGCCGAGCGAATGGTTGAAAAAGGCCAGCCAAAGCTTGGCGGCAATGGATACCAGCAAAATAATCAGCGCCACATTGCTGTATGTAACGGGGCTTGGTTCACGAATCTTTTCAATCGAAGACTTCAAAAGCTCAAACCCCATGAGTAAAATCAAAAACGATACAATCAGCGCTGTGATATATTCAATGCGCCCGTGACCGTAGGGGTGGTCTTTGTCTGCCGGCTTTTTTGCAAGTTTGAATCCGGCGAGCGTGATGATTGACGAGCCTGCGTCTGACAGGTTGTTGACAGCGTCGGCGGAAATGGAGATGCTGCCCGTAATCGAGCCGACAAAGAATTTTGCCGTGGTCAAAAGCAGGTTGAGAATGATGCCGACAATGCCGCCGAGTTCGCCGTAAGCGGCGCGAACCGTCGGGTTTTTAACATCCTGATAATTTTTAATGAAAAGTCGTGCGAGAAAAGTTGCCATGGGTTTATTGGCCTCCGTTCGGATTTGCGGCGTCACCTGTAAACACGCTGGTTCCATAGGTGAAAATTGTTTCAATCATGGATGCAATTTCGTCGGGCGTTTTGTTATCCTCGGGGTGTTCCAGCCAGTAGCGGAGCACGCCGACCGTGCCGGATTCAAAATAGGCATATACATATTCATAGTCCGGAATCCGGTCTATGTGATAGGTTTCCATAATATCATGCAGACATTTTTGCCGCAAAAATGCACGAAGATTTAAAAGGAAATTGATATCGCCGTTGTCGCCGAGCAGCGCTGCGCAGATTTCACGGTTCGCATACAAAAAGCTGCATACATCCGAGAAAATTTTGTGCGGCCGCGTGCCGAGATCGGAAATGGTGTAATTGGAAAGGATGCGTTCAAATTCGTCGAACAATTCCTGCTCAATCTGGTCTACCAAATCATAAATGTCTTTGTAGTGCAGGTAAAAAGTGCCGCGGTTGATGTCAATAAGCTCCGACAACTCGCGCACGGTGATTTTTTTAATGCTTTTTTGTTTTAACAGTTCTGTAAGGCCTTGCCGAAGCAGTCGTTTTGTCCGTCGTACACGGCTGTCTAAATTAGCGTCATTCATGGTGTTCCCTCTCTTTCAAAACAGGTGATTGTAATCAACAGGTGTTATTATAATATAAAACTGTTTATTATTCAACAATTTCAACGAAAATAGTGATTTATTTTTTTAAAATAATTTTTGCAAATTTGTATTTTTGCTTGAATTAGAGCAGAAAATGGATTGACATTTCCCTTTTTTTATTGTAAATTATAGGAGTAACATTTTGAAGCCGAAAGGCATACGACTGAAAGGGGATTCGCAAATGTCTAAGAAAGTCAAGGAGCCGTCTACGCCCGAGTCCAGAGCGGAAAAACTTGCGAATAAGCAAATGCTCAGAAAAACTTTTACAAGCACATTCTTTAAAGCGTTTGCTGTGTGCCTTGCAACACTGTTGGTTTTTTCCGTTATCTATATTGCTTTTGTCAATCCGAGCAAAATGCGTCTGACTACGGTTAATCCCAACGACTCTGCAGCACAGGGGGCTGTTGTGCAGAACAATAACAGCAATACTTCCAGCGGCGATACTTCGTCCGAGGGCGGCGATGCAGCTGCCAGCGAGACGCCGGTTGTCACAGAGTTGTCCGAGAGCAGCAGTCAGGCTGACATTCTTGCATATTTCAATACCGCAATCAACAAGGTTAAGCCGAACGCAAAACAGATTACGCTGAACAGCGAAGTTAACAGTCCCGCGGGTGGCATTTCCGGTAACCTGCCGGGCACTCTGACCAGCATGGCAGACAGCCTGATTGAGCAGAACATGGGTCCGAAAGACCTTTCTTCTCTTGACCCCGGAATGGTCAACGCAACTACAACCGAGCAGAAAAATGCAATGTTCCCGGTTGAAAACGAAAGCTGGTCCAGCAAATTGACTGCGGACGACATTTCGAGTGCAGCCTACACCGAAGCGGACGGCAAATATACCATCACCATTATGGTGAAAGAAGATGCACCGAGCACCGATACGGCGCACGGCTCCGGCCACAACGGCAAGGTGTTCTCCGTCATTATGCCGTCTATCGTTACCGATAACGCCGGCCCGGCAGCTTCCTTGATTAAGGACGTTAAGACCGGTCACAAAGACGGTAAAATCGTTGTTACGGTCGACAAAGAGACCGGCAATGTGGAAACGGCTACCTATTACTTCGTTTGGACGCTTTCTCTGAAAGCGCTCGGTATGGAAGTTTCCATTCCTTTCGGTCTTGAAAAGAACTTTACCATTTCTTGGTAAACAAACCGCTTTGAAACAATTACAGCTCCTGCAATTTGCAGGGGCTGTTTTTTTGCCGAAGCCTGCCAAAATATGACACAGCTTTATTGACTTTTTTATCAGAAAATTATATACTATATTTACTATGAATTCTGAGGTGGTAAAAAATGGCTGAAAAGAAGACTGTCATGCTTACAGGCGCTTCCGGCAATATGGGCTTTGCCGGGTTCAAAGAGCTGTTTGCAAAAAGAGATCAGTTCAACATCGTGGTTCTGCTGCGCGACAGCGAAAAGAACCGCAACAAATTTGCTCCTTACATGGACGATCCGGCTGTGAAAGTCGTTTGGGGCGATCTTGGTAATTATGACGATGTGCTAGCCGCAGTGACCGGTTCCGACTATGTCCTGCATGTTGGCGGCATGGTTTCCCCCACAGCGGACTGGAAACCCTACAAAACACAGAAAACCAATATCGGTGCTGCACAGAACATCTGCAAAGCAGTTTTGGCACAGCCCGATCCCGATGCAGTAAAAGTTTGCTACATAGGTACTGTTGCTGAAACCGGCGACCGCAATTACCCGATTCACTGGGGACGCTGCGGTGACCCGATTAAAATTTCCATTTATGACCACTATGCCATTTCCAAGACCGTTGCAGAGCGCGTATTCGTTGAAAGCGGTCTTAAGAACTGGGTGGTAATGCGTCAGTCCGGTATTTTGTATCCCAACATTCTGAAGAATATGGACCCCATTATGTTCCATGTGCCGATCAACGGCGTTTTGGAGTGGTGCACGGTAGAAGATTCCGGCCGTTTGCTTTGCAACCTGGTCTCTGAAGATGCTGCCGGCCACCTCGGCGGGGATTTTTGGAACCACTTCTTCAACATTGGTTCCGGTAAAGAATACAGAATTTCCAACTATGAGTTTGAATGCCTGCTGCTTGGCACACTTGGCCTTGCAGGTCCCGAAAAGCTGTTTGAGCCCAACTGGTTCATCACAAAGAACTTCCACGGTCAGTTCTATGCGGACGGTGACAAGCTGGAAGAATTCCTGCACTTCCGTGAGAACCTGCCGGTTCAGGATTACTTTAACCGCCTTGCGGACCAGGTGGAATTCTACTTCAAAATTCCGCGCTATCTGCCGAAGGGTCTTGTTGCCGCTTGCGCAAAACCCTTTATGAAAAAGATTGCTTCCACACCCGACTTCGGTACACTCGACTGGGTCGCAAAGAATACACCGGCTCGTATGACCGCGTATTACGGCTCCAAAGAAGAGTGGGAGAAGATTCCGAAGAAGTGGGAAGATTTCGAAATCATCAAGTTCGACAAAGACAACGCTGCGGCTGAGCAGTTCAAGCTGGATCACGGTTATGATGAGTCGAAGCCCGAGTCTGAACTCGACATTGAAGATATGAAACAGGCTGCGAAGTTCCGCGGCGGTGAGTGCCTGTCCGAGTCCATGACCAAGGGCGACATGGCAACCAAGCTGAAATGGAAATGCGGTCACTGCGGTGCTGAATTTGAAGCAAGCCCCGCACTCATCCTCCTCGGCGGTCACTGGTGCCCCGAGTGCTATGTGCCGCAGAAGGCTTGGGATTACGATTCCATCGCCAAGACCAATCCGTTCTTTGCACAGGTTTGGTATCCGAACCACAGAAAAGACGAAAACAATCGTTACGAGTTCGACGCACTGTTCCACATCAACGGCGTCAAATGGGACGATATCAAACACTAATCGCGTTTACATTAAAAAACAGACCTTCCGTTTGGAAGGTCTGTTTTTGTTTTATTTAGCTTTCACTTCAGGCGTTATTCAAGAAATTTATAAGTGCCTGCGGGGTGCAGGCGGTAAGCTCCAGCGTGTCAATCGGTTCTATCATATTTTCTAAATAATGTGCGTCTGAATTGCGCAGCAAATGCATGTTTTGAAGCAATGGGTGCTGCTCTAAATATTGCGGCAAATAGGCCTTCGGGGTGAATTCCGCCGCCGTAAAGCGAAGCTCCGGATATAAAAAGCCAAGCACCGATAAAACGCTGTAAGACGCACGGTCCAAATGTGCCGGAAAACACGCACCACCGTAGCTTTGAACAAGCGGTGTTACATCATCAATCGAGATATCTGCGGCGGTCGTCAACAACAGAGACTCAGAGCCTATGACCCCGTCGCCTTCGTCCATTTTGTATTGCTCGCCGAAAATTTCCGGCTGGTTTTTGATGTCCGGCATTTTGTTGTGCACAAATTCCGAAAAAGCGTTCGCCGCGTCTAATTCCGGGAACAAGCAGACACAGTGAATTTCCTCGGAAGTGCAAAGCTCCATGCCGGGAACAACTGTAAGTCCGATATCCTGCCCGACGCGCACGGCACTTGCGCAGTTGCCGCAGGAGTTGTGGTCAGTCAGCGCAATCATGTCAAATCCCAACAGTTTTGCCATTTGCACAAGGTTGTAAGGCGTCATGTCGCCGTCGCCGCAAGGGGACAGGCAGGAGTGCAGGTGTAAATCCGCATAGATTTTCATAAGGCATTTTGCAGCGCGCCGGCAAGGGTGTAGGCGTTTTTGTCGCTTGCCAAAATATTGACGCCCTGTTCTTCGGCTTTCTGCTTGGCATTTTCATCAAGCGTCGCGTTTTCGCAAAGCACAATGCAGGCGCAGTCCGCCAAAACGCAGACGGCAACGGCGTTGATATTGCCCATGACCGTAAACCAGCAGTCGCCGCTTTGCGCACGGGACATGACCCAGCTTAATAAGTCGCCGCAGTACCCGCCGGTGATCTCGCGGCTTAGGTCGGCGTTAACCAGCACGGTTAAATTTTGCTGCTCGGCAAATTCTTTTACGGTCATTGGTTACCTCCTGATTTTCCGCCCGAAAAAGTCAGCTGTTCAAAATCAATCGAATCCAGCCACTGTTCGATTTTTTCTATCTTTTTTTGCTTTGGATGGCTAAATTGTTTCCCCTTTGCAAAAACATATTCCGGGTCGCGCAGCGCGCGCAGATTTTCCAGAGGATTTTTGCGGACAATCAATAAATCCGCCGCCTTGCCCTCTGCAATGGAACCGGTTTCTTTTTCGATTCCGGCAATTTTAGCATTTTCAAGTGTCGCAATGCAGATGGCCTTTGCCGGAGAAACGCCACAGAAACGAGAAACATATAAAAGCTCTCGCCAGGTGTTGTATTGCGTGCAAAGCGGGCACGCGGCGTCTGTGCCAAGTCCAAGCGGAATATTTTCCGATAACGCACGGTTGGCGCCGTCCGCCATGCCTTGGCCGACCACGCGTGTGTTGATGGTGGCTTTGTCATCTAACCGGGTGATTTCCGGTGGCAGAATCGAAAGCGGCACGCACGGTGAGAAGGTCACAACCATCGCCGAATGATTTTTTCGATACAGCGCGAGCATCTCGTCGTCAATGGCTGCGCCGTGCTCAATCGTGTCCACACCGCCGCGCAGCGCGATGTCTAAACCCTCTTCACTTTCCGTGTGTGAAGCGACTTTTAAGCCCAGCGCATGCGCCCGGTCACAGACGGCTTTGGTCTGCTCTAAATTCATTTTCAGCTCACCGGGGTGCCCCACTTCTTTTGCATCCATCACACCGCCGGTGACGCAGATTTTAATTAAGTCCACACCGGCTTGTGCGTTGCGGTCTACAAATGAGACGAGCTGTGCCGGGTCGGCGCTGGTGACGGCAAAAGTGCCGTCGCCGTGCCCGCCGGGGACGGTAATCGCAGGACCGGAAACCAGCATGCGAGGTCCTGCAAGTTTGCCTGCACGGATTTTATCGCGAATGTGAATATCACTGTAACAAAAATCTCCCACCGCGCGAATGGTCGTTACACCGCTGAGCAGCTGCGCCTGCACATTGCCTGCGATGATTTTATCCATGATTTTCGGCCCGAGGGGGGAGTGGAGCACCCGCATTAAAAATTGTTGTAAATTGCCGCCGCCGAGCACTTTGCTGGGCATGCCGGTGCCGAAAAGATGCACATGCAGGTTGATAAGCCCGGGGAGCACAAAACTGCCGCCTAAATCCAGTATGCGATCTGCCTGCGTTTGTTCGCTGACGCCGATTTCAGAAATCGTTTCTCCGTCCAAAAGCAGATTGGTGTCCGGCAAAAACTGCCCGCCGTTTTCGACATCTATTATATTCCCGTGTAATAGAAGTGTTTTCATGGTTACCTCTTTCAAGCCTCCGACCCATCCGGCTTTTCCGACCGCCTAAACGGCGCGGGAATCGGAATGTAGTTGTTTTCGTCGGTTTTGTCGCGCGTGAAGAAGACGCAGTCCTCAATCGAGCCTTTGCCGCGCACAATGTCCTCCGCCAAATCGCGGCAGGAGGGCGCGCCGCAAGTGCCGCAGTCAAGCCCCGGCAGCATGGCTTCAATCTCGTTGAGCTTTTGCATTTTTTGCATTGCTATGCGAATGTCATCGTCTAATTTCAAAATATTAACCGGCTGCAGCGGCATTTCCCAACGCATTTCCTGTGGGATTTCTTCTTTCTGCAGGTGGTTGCAGGAAACCGGCAGATATTTCCTCAGGTTCTGGAGCCGCGCTTTGGCAACATAGGGGTTTTCCACAGTCAGCGGTCCGCCGACGCACCCGCCGGCACACGCGTTTAGTTCGATAAAGTCCAAATCGTTGAGCTTTTCGTCTTCTAATTCTTCAAGGACTTTAATGACATTTTCAATGCCGTCCGCTGCGAGATACCGATCACGCAGGAGTGCAGCGGATTCTCCGCCGGAGGAAGCCCAGCCGACGCCCATCAGCCCGGATTCCCGGCATGGCTGCAATTCGGTAAGCTTATCCATTTGTCCTAATAAAACGGGGTAAATATCTTTAATGCCGAAAACACCGCTGACCGCCGATCCACTGTTGCAGATAGGCTGCTTGATGGCGGTGATTTTTGCCGTGCACGGGGAGATAAAGAATACCCCGATTTCCTCGTCAGAAAGCCCGGTTTGTTCTTTTGCGCGTGCACGCGCAAGTCGCGCCGCCTCTTCCATCGGGGCGTTAAAATCCAATACATTCGGAATCAGGTTCGGAAACCGCACACGAATGAGCCGCACGATTGCAGGGCAGGCGGAAGAAATCACCGGGCGCACAATGTCCTGCCGTTTCATGTAAAGGCGCGTCGCCTCTGAAACCAGTTCCGCGCCGACCGAGACTTCAAACACATCGTCAAAGCCCAGCCGCAAAAGCCCGTTGAGCACATAGTCCACATCGTCCAAATTGTTAAATTGCCCATACAGCGTCGGGGCGGGGAGTGCGATGCGGTATTTGTAATCGAGAATTTCGTTAAAGGAATATTTCTCGGCGTATTTTGCATGGTGCGGGCAAATACGAATGCATTCGCCGCAGTCAATACAGCGCTCTGAAATGATATAGGCCTTTCCCTGGCGCACGCGAATGGCGCCGGTGGGGCAGCGCTTGATGCAGTTGGTGCAGCCCATGCATTTTTCTTCATCCAGCCGCACCGAGTGGAAAAATTCTTTTGAATGCATATGTTACGCTCCGAATTTTAATAAACATTTACGCTTAGATACATGGTGGTGCCGACGCCGACTTCTGTTTCAATGCGCATTTCGTCTGTGTATTTTTTTATGTTGGGCAGTCCCATGCCCGCGCCGAAGCCCAGCGCGCGCACATTATCCGGCGCTGTGGAATAGCCCTCCTGCATGGCGAGCGCCACATCGGGAATACCGGGGCCGTGGTCGGTTAATACCATGCGAATTTGGTCAGGGTCAATGGAGACATCAATTTCTCCGCCGCCCGCGTGAATGACCATATTGATTTCTCCTTCGTAAAGCGCAATGACCACATTGCGGATGACCGAAGGGTCAAAGCCGAGCTTTTTGAGCTGGACTTTTACATTTCCGGAGGCCTCACCCGCGCGGGTGAAATCATCGCCGGGCACATCATAATGCAGTTCGATAAGACTCATCGTATCGCGCCTCCCCGAAGCCCTTTTTCATAGAGCATCCCACAGGAAGCAAACATCGGAAGCTTTGTGGAAAGCAGAACGATTTCGCGCTCTTTTGCAAGCTGAATAATGTTTTCGTCCGGGCGCTTTCCGCGCACAAAGACGATGCACTGCATATCCATCATTTCTGCCGTGCGCACGACCTGCGGATTGACAAGCCCCGACAGCAGCACAGCCTGTTCTTTTACATAGGCGAGCACATCGCTCATCATATCGCTGCCGCAGGCGGAAAATACTTCGCGGTCTAAGAATTCCTCGCCGCATATAATTTCGGCGGACAGAATCTCCTGAATTTCTCGGACGGTCATAATTGTCTACCTCCTGCAAAAGTACATCAAATTACTTCTTAATTATATCTAAAAAGTTCGGTTTATACAAGCGATTTTCCGTATAATTCGTATAAAAGCCGGAAAAATATACCCAACTTTTTACAAAACGCAATCCATTTGGGGGCTTTGCTCGGAGAAACGCGAAATTTGCCGTTAATTATTGTTTTTGCGCGTTTCTGGTGTTATAATCACCTAATATTCAATTATTTGGGAGAAAATGCATAAATATTGTTATTGTTGGCGACGGCAAAACAGTGGACCGCAAAGAGGTTTATAGCGTGCTTGCTTACCTCGGCGCTTATGTCGTTGTGGTGTTCGTCGGTGTATTTTTGGTGTGTTTGGACGATGTGGATATGCCGGAATCCATCAGCGTAGTTTTGACTTGCTTTAACAATGTTGGTCCTGCATTCGGCCGTTTGAGCCCGTCGGGAAATTTCAGCGTTCTATCCGGCTTTTCCAAGCTGATTTTGTCGTTTCTGATGCTTGCCGGCAGATTAGAGATTTATCCCATGCTGATTGTGTTTTACTATAAGGCTTGGAAACGCAGAAATTAAAAGAAAAGCAAATTTTTAAAAACCGTTCCCGTTTGGGAGCGGTTTTTGTTGTATCCCTGTATTTTCGGCTTAACAGCCCTGAAAAACAAAGCGTTTTGTTTATTTTTGACGAAAATGGGATGAAACTTTATCTGTTTTATTCAAAAAAAGCCTTGCAATTCCCATGAAAACACATTATAATAGGAGCAAATAGGAGCGAAATCCCATTAAATAGGTGCAAATAGGTGGATATTTGCACGGAGTCTGACAGAAAGGTGGATGGGCGGCGTGTCCTTTTGGGGTAACTATCAGCACACATTAGACGCGAAAAACCGTCTGTTTATCCCGGCTAAGTTCCGCGAGGGGCTTGGCGACAGCTTCGTGCTGTATTCTCCCAAAAACGATAACTGCCTTTACGCCTATAACGTTGCAGAATGGGAGTCGATTTGCGCTGAGGTCATTGAAAGCGGAAATCTCGACATGCAGCGTTACATTTTTGACGACGCCATTTCCGTTGAGCCGGACAAGCAGGGCAGAATCACCATTAAAGCGGAATTCTGCAAGCGTGTGGGCTTGAAAAAAGATATTGTCGTGGCGGGCGTTGGTAAACGCGTGGAAATTTGGGACGCGCAGAAGCGCGAAGAGGCTATGCAGCGCGCGGTTGCAAGGGCCGATACTTATCCCGAAATCCACTTCTAACGGGGAATTTGTCCTATGGAATTTACGCATGTGCCGGTTTTGTTCCGGGAAACACTGGATTCTTTACACATTCGCCCCGACGGCCTTTATGTGGACTGCACGGCGGGCGGCGGCGGACATTCCAAAGCGATTGCCGAACAGCTAACAACCGGCAGGCTGATTGCTATTGACCGCGACCCGGACGCGATTGAAATATTGCAGGAACGGCTGGGCGGTTTTCCACAGGTACGCATCGTGCACGATACTTACGACAATATTCGCTCTATTTTAAATGGGGATCACGCCGACGGAATTTTGGCTGACCTGGGCGTAAGCTCTTATCAGCTGGATACGGCACAGCGCGGTTTTTCTTTTCATAAGGACGCCCCGCTGGACATGCGCATGAGCAAGACCGGTCTTTCCGCTGCGGATGTGGTCAACACCTATTCTGAGCCGGAACTGTTTCGCATTTTAAAAGAATACGGTGAAGAACGATATGCCGGTGCCATTGCTCGCAATATTGTGCGTGCCCGGCAGGAAAAGCCGATTGAGACGACATTCCAGTTAATCGATATTATTAAAAAGTCTATGCCGCAGAAAGCCATGCGGGACGCACACCCGGCGCGCCGCACCTTTCAGGCAATTCGAATAGAAGTGAACGGTGAGCTGACGGGGCTCGACAGAGCGCTTGATGAAATGTTTGCCGCGCTGAAAGTCGGCGGCATTCTCTCTGTCATCACTTTTCATTCGTTAGAGGACCGCATGGTTAAGCAGCGGTTTCAGAGCTTCGCACAGGGGTGCACCTGCCCGAAAGATTTTCCGGTCTGTGTTTGCGGCAAAACGCCCCGAGCGGAAATTCTGGTGAAGGGCACATCCCCTTCAAAAACCGAATTAGAAGAAAACTTCCGGGCACACAGCGCACGGCTGCGCAGTGTCCGAAAGCTGAAGGAAGAATAAAGAGGCCGCCGAATCGGGCGGAAACAGTATAGGAAAGGAAAGCAATATGGCAAAAGTACAGAAGTACAGCGATGCGGATTTTGCCCGTTTCGAGTCGCCGGGAGCGGCATATAATCGAAATGCGGCAAGAAAAATTGAAGAAGTGCCGCCGCTGCGCCAACCGTCCGGAAAGCCGGATATGCGCTTGGTGCAGAAAAAGAAAAAGACCGCGGCCGAAGCGAAGCGGGAAATGCGGCTGGCTTCCCGTCAGGCAGCTAAGATTTTAGCGATTTCCATTTTTTTGCTTTCCATGCTTGCTGCGCTGCTGTACAGCAGGCTGCGGGTGGATGAGCTGACACGCGAGGTCAATTCCGTTTCCGCAAAACTTACAGAAGCGCAGGGCGAAAATGTACAGCTCTCTATGCAGCTGGATTCCATGATCTCCCTTGAAAATGTCGAAGAATATGCCAAAAACACTTTGGGCATGACCAAAGTCGAGGGGTATCAGATGGAATACATCGACCTTTCCGGTTCTGACCAAGTGGTGGTCTCCGGCGACAAAACCTTATCGTCCGACAACGAGACCTCGCTCATTGAAAAACTCAAGGCATATCTGAAGTCCGAATAAAATAGGTATAGAACGAGGGTTAAGGCGGTTGCTGCCTTAACTCTCGTTGCCGTATCATAATCAAGTAAACTTCGCCCGCAAAACGCTTTACCGGTGCGAAAAAGGAGGAACCGTCATGCATACAAGACCGTCAAAACGAATGGCGACCCGCGCGGCTTTGGCCATGGCGGGTTTGTCCGTTGCGTTTTTATACGGCATCGGTGCGCTGATTTATGCGGGGCTGATTAACGGGGAGGAAAACCGGCTGAAAGCAGAGCGCAATCAGCTTTCCGACACACAAATTGCTGCCGAGCGCGGAACAATCTATGATTCCAACATGAATGTGCTGGCAAAAAGCGCTTCGGCGTGGCTGATTTATATCAATCCCTCGCAAATTGAAACAGAAGAACAAAAAGAACTGGTCGTCAATGGCCTTAGTGAGATTCTCGGCGTCGATGCGGAATCCGTTCGCACCAAAGCGGAAAAAACCGAAACCGGTTATCAGAAAATTGCCGGAGAAGTGGAGACCGATGTCAAAGAAGCGCTGGAAGCTTATATTGACGAGAACAGCAAAGCGAAGCTTTCCGCGATCATCGGCATCGACCCCGACACCAGACGCTATTATCCCTATTCGTCGTTTGCTTCGACCATCATCGGTTTCACCAATTCCGACGATCAGGGTGTGGGCGGCATTGAAATGCAGTATGACGATGATCTCACCGGCGTTTCCGGGCGCATTATTACCGCGAAAAACGCACAGCAGGGCTCTATGTCGAGCGATTACGAGACCACCTATGATGCACAACCCGGCGAAAGCCTCGTTTTGACAATCGATGAAGTCATTCAGTATTATCTCGAGCAAAGTCTTGACCAGGCGCTTGTGGATACCGGCGCAAAATATGCGTACGGCATTGTCATGGATGTGGATACCGGCGCCATTCTCGGCATGACCAGCAAGCCGGATTTCGACCTTAATAATCCGCGGCAGATTTCCAATACAGCGCTTTCCGAAAAAATTGCCGCGATTACCGACGATACCCAGCGCGCGCAGGAAACCACAAACGCGCTGTATGCACAGTGGCGTAACCGCACCATAAGCGATACTTACGAGCCGGGTTCTGTTTTTAAGACGGTCGTTGTTTCCGCCGCACTGGAAGAAGGCGTCGTCGATTTGAACACGACTTACACCTGCACCGGCGGCATTCAGGTTGCGAACAACTATCAGCGCTGTTGGAAAGCGGGCGGCCATGGTCACGAAACGCTGACCGAGGGCTTAATGAATTCCTGCAACCCGTTTTTCATCACAATCGGTCAGGCGCTCGGCGAAGAACGCTTTTACAAATATTTCGACGCTTTCGGTTTTACAGAAAAAACCGGCATTGATTTACCGGCTGAAGCAAAACCGGTTGCCGGCAAAACCTATCACGCGCTGGAAAACATGGGCATTTCCGAGCTGTCGTCCAGCTCGTTCGGTCAGACTTTCCAAGTCAGCCCCATTCAAATGATCACCGCTATCAATACAATCGCCAACGGCGGCAAGCTGATGCAGCCTTATGTTGTGGATTCCAAGCTCGACAGTGACGGCAATGTGGTTTACAAGACAACGCCGACCGTCAAGCGTCAGGTGATATCCGAAAAAACCGCGTCCACCGTCGCAGATATGATGGAGCAGGTCGTTTCCATCGGTACCGGTAAAAACGCCTATGTCGCCGGTTATCATGTCGCCGGTAAAACCGGTACCAGTGAAAAAATCGGTATTGAGGGCGCCTATATTGCTTCTTTTGCAGGCTTTGCCCCGGCAGACAACCCGGAAATCTCTATTTTGATTGCGATTGATGAACCGACCGGCGAGCACGGCGGCGGCGCTGTTGCCGCACCGATAGCCGGCGTGCTGCTTGAAAAAATCATGACCTATCTGAATATTGAACCGCAGTATGAAGATAAGGAGCTTTCCAATGTTGCCTCTGTTGCGCCGTCGCTTGTCGGCAAAACAGTCGGCGATGCGAAAGTGGCAGCGTCGAAATTCACCGTCAAGGTCGTCGGCAGTGGGGATAAGGTGATTTCACAAACCCCGGCAGCCGGCCAGCAAATGCATACGGGCGGCGTAATTGTCGTTTATACCGAGGAAGATGCCGCAAAGCAAACCGCAACGGTGCCGAATCTTTGCAACATGAGCATGTCGCAGGCAAACAGCGCCGCTGTAAACGCCGGCTTTAATATCCGCATTTCCGGCAACACCAATTCCGGCGAGGTGCTGTCTTACAAGCAAAGCATCGATGCCGGGGATGAGGCGGAAGTCGGCAGCGTGATTACGGTGTATTTCAAATCCAATGTAGATGTGCAGGACGGATAACCGGCAAAGGTGTCCGTCAGAGGTGTGGAAACGAAGAACCCCACAGGAGGAAGCATTTTGAACATTGCAGAACTATTAAAAGAAGTCAAATTCAGCGGCACCTATGAAAACAAAGAGGTTGCCGATGTCACGGACAATTCCCGTGCCGTGCGCGCAGGCAGCGTGTTTGTCTGTATCAAAGGCGCGCATTTCGACGGGCATACCGTCGCCAAAGAGGCGGAAGAAAACGGCGCGGTGCTGATTGTTGCCGAACACGATACCGGCGCAAAAAATCAGGTGCTGGTGGAAGACCCCAGAAGCGCATATGCACTGATTTGCGCGGCGTTTTACGGTTGGCCTGCAAAGCGCCTGACGCTTATCGGTGTGACCGGCACCAACGGAAAAACCACAACAACTATGCTGCTTAAAGGTATTTTAGATAAAGCGGGCGTGCGCTGCGGCCTTGTCGGCACGGTGCAGAATATGGTCGGGGAAAAGGTGCTTCCGGCATCGCTCACCACTCCCGACTGCAAAGATTTGCAAAAGCTGTTTGCCGATATGGTCGCGGCAGGCTGCACGCACTGCGTCATGGAGGTTTCCTCGCAGGCGCTGGCGCAAAAGCGCGTGGACGGCTGCCACTTTGCCGTGGCGCTGTTTACCAATTTGACGCAGGACCATCTGGATTACCACGGCACCTTTGAAAATTACCTTGCTGCCAAACGCAGCTTGTTTACAAAAGCCGATGTTGCTGTGCTGAACACCGACGACCCGTACGCTTCTAAAATGACCGAGGGCTTGCCGGTGCGCACCGTGACCTTTTCCGTGCATCAGGACGACAGCGACTACACAGCGAAAAATGTCATTTGTACGGCGTCCAGCGTGCAGTATGAACTGCTTGGCGGGGAAAATATAGGCAGAGTCAATGTCCGCATCCCCGGTCATTTTACCGTATATAATTCTATGGGCGCTGCTGTCTGCGCGCTGCTTTTGGGGCTTGACTTTGAAGCTGTGCTGCGCTTGCTTGCGCAGTCGAAGGGCGTGCCCGGGCGTGTTGAGGTCGTTGATACCCACACCGACTATACCGTGCTTATCGATTATGCCCATTCACCGGACGGCCTTGAAAATGTCATTTCTTCCGTGCGTGAAACTACGCCTAACCGTATTATCACTGTGTTTGGCTGCGGCGGCGACCGAGACAAAACCAAGCGCCCCATCATGGGCAAAATCGTCGGCGACCTTTCCGATATTGCCGTTGTCACCTCCGACAACCCGCGTTCGGAAGACCCGCAGGCGATTATTGACGATATTCTTGTCGGGATGACGAATTGCAAAGCGAAGATTAAGGCCATTCCCGACCGCACCGAAGCCATTCGCTATGCGCTTTCTAAGGCGCGTGCAGGGGATGTGGTGCTGCTTGCGGGCAAGGGGCACGAAACTTATCAGATTTTAAATACAGGAAAAATTCATTACGACGAACGCGAAGTCGTTGAGAATATACTGAAAGGCTGAATTTTATGACGCTGACCCTTCGGGAAATTGAAAAGGCGACAGGCGGCACGCTTCACGGCGTCGACCGCACAGTCGCGGGCTTTACCATAGACAGCCGGGAGGTTCCGAAAGACGGGCTTTATATTGCCATCAAAGGCG
>CASFBL010000017.1 GCA_949292775.1 uncultured Eubacteriales bacterium | reverse complement strand
GGCAAAAGCCACCTCCCTCGTCAGAGGGAGGAAAAGAATATGGAATATGACTGATTAAAAACAGCCTTGTAATCTTACGCACAAAAAAAGGGCGGGGATGGAACCCCGCCCCTACATTGTTTTATTAAAGCCGATGTCGGGAGGACACGGCTGTTTTTAACGCCTAAGCAAAAGTCGCGATTCGGTGCACGCCGGCGCGTGCCACTTATTCGCTGTAAATGTCCACAGCGGCGCGGCCGCAGGTCACTTTTGCCACATAGGCGGCAACCTTTTGGTGCTCCGGGTGATTTTTATAAGCGTCGAGCGCCTGTTCGTTTAAAACTTTCACCACCAGCATCGCGTCAAAATTGCGGTCACAGACAACTTCATTTTTGAAAAATTCAATGGACTGCAAAACGGGGACCTTCGTAATCAGGCTCTCAAGCCCCTCTTTGACGATTTCTATGTTCTCCGCCTTGGTTTTCCCCTCGGCGTCGCAGAACTTCCACATAACGGTATGAATCAGCATATAAAAGACTCCTTTCTTTTTAGCTCCAAAGACCGATATACCAGTTTAAAAGCGGTGCGGCAAAATACATGGCAAGCACCACACCTGTGGCAAGGTGCGGGCCAAAAGGCACCTGCTTTTTCATGTCGCTTTTTTTCAGCGATTTGGTCACGCCCAAATACAAAACGCCGAGCACCGCGCCGAACATCAGTGCAAACAGCACATTGCGCCAGCCGAGCAAAAAGCCAGCCGCCGCCATTAGCTTAATATCGCCGCCGCCCATGCCGCCTTTATAAATCATTCCTAAAAGCAAAAGCAACCCGCTGACAAGGAAAAAGCCAACCACGCGCGAGACAAGTTCCTGCCAAACGAAGCCGTGGTCCAGAAGCTGTTGGATATAAACCAGCACGCCGCCGACAAGCACCGTGACCCACATGGAATCGGGAATGATTTGATGCTTCCAGTCCACAAAGAACACGACAATCAGCGCGGAGCACGCAATGCAGTAGCCCAAAAGCGCGTGAGAAAGCTCGGCGTCACACAAAAACACATAAGCCAAAACCCACAAGACCGCGTTTAGGGACTCGACAATCGGGTAAATCGGCGAAATTTTCGCTTTGCAGTAGCGGCATTTCCCACCGAGGAAAATCCAGCTGAACAGCGGAAACAAGTCGTACCATTTCAGCGGATGTTTGCATTTTGGGCAAAAGGACGAGCCTTTTTTAAAATCCAACCCCAACGGCAGGCGATAAATCAGCACATTTAAAAAGCTGCCGATGACCGTACCGAACAGGAACACAAACACCCCGATTAAAATTTTCAGCCCTAAAAGATACGCGTCCACATTGTATTCCGGCACAAAACCACCCCTTTTGCGCGCGCCGAAGCGCTCGCCGTATATTGTTATTTTAGCATATTCTGAAAAAAAGAAAAGGGCTTTACAGAAATTTCTATAAAGCAAAAAACAAAGGGCAAAGCGTTTGCTTTGCCCTTTGCAAGTATGTTTGGTTTAGTGATTAAGCGCCTTCGCCTGCGCCTGCGTCTGCATCTGCGTTGTGGTCAATACCTTCTTCTGCGCAGTTGCAGGTTACGGTGTAGGTATTGTTCGTGCCATCAACAGTCAGCGTATAAGCAGCGTCATCCGTCGGGCAGGTCGGCAGACCGTCTTTGAACATACCGGCAAAAGCAGTCCATGTAACACCACCAGCATCAGTAAGAGCTGCAGCGGTGATCGGATGCTCGCCGTCAAGCGCAGACCAAGTGTAGGAGCCGCCGTTGTTGCCGGTCATCTGGAAAGCGTTGAAGTTTTCTTCGATGATACGCATATTGGCTTCGCAAGAGCTCTTCTCAACGCCTTTGGTTACGGAGTTGTAGATCGGAATTGCAACTGCAACAAGAATACCCATGATGACAACAACGATCATCAATTCAACGAGGGTAAAGCCTTTTTTGTTCTTAAGCATCTTTCTCATTAAGATCTCCCCTTAAAAAATATGTGTTTTTATATTATGGGTGAGCCCCAAAATATCGGTGAAAATGTTGTGTTTTTGCTTTGTGCTGTTATTATATACCAAAAAGTTCCATTCGTAAAGAGTTTTTTGTAAAAAAATAGCAAAATTTTATATATTTTTTCAGCGTAGCTTTTCGGCTTATCCATTCTTATTTTTCAAAATGTAAAAATCATCTTGCAGCCGGTTAAGAAATCTGCTTTTTTTGCGTTGAAAAAACTTCTTTGACCGACGGCTTGCACGAAAACGCGCACAGGCAAAGGGGTTGGGGCAAAGTTCGTTCATCTTCTTGCTGAATTCCCGCAACAGGGCTTGCTGACGGGCACGGTGTTTTTAGCCACACCGTCTCTCCTCCGGCCGTCAGCAAATGCTTCGCTTTGGCTTTTCTGTGCACCAAAGCAGCGCTCTTCCCTGTTCGGAACGCAAAAGACTGCGTTTTATAAGATTTCTCTCCCCTAAAACGAAACAATCCGTCCAAAAGCGTGAAACTTTCGTAACCTAATCTTACATAAAAGCAAACAAAAAGTCAACCTGTTTTTTCAAAAACAGAAATAAGCTGCGGTGCTTTATTCCGCTACAAACAACGCGACGATTGATGCCGGAACCAAAACAAGCTTTCCGATTGTTTTCACAACAGGATTCTCTTCGGCGGCCGCCACAAGCGCAGGCGACCACTCGTTATAATATTTATCAATAATTAAATTGCCGAATTCTGTCTTGGCTAAAATATTATCCCTGAAATCGCGCAGCGCACCTTTGACCTGCAGCCCGATTGCAGAGTCCTGCATGACCAGCCCTGTAAAGCAGAGCCCCGCGCCCTCGACATTTAAATCTGCACCGTCGGTGTTTTGGGATTCCAAAAAGGACTGTGCCGAAACATAACGCAAAATGTTGGCAGAGCGTGTTGCATAAGGATAAAGCGATGTGCTGACCGGGCACTCCAAATCAGGGTCATCCCACCCTGCCACGCTGATGCCCTGCGCCGCCACGGCACAAACCGTGCCGCCCTCATAATTGACGCGCTGGTTCTGCATCATGTTGCTCATGGTGAACGAAGTTGTCAACACATAGTTGCCGCCGTAACTTTCCGGTGTGGATATGGTCACATCCACCGTTGTCTGCAAATAAGCGTCTTCACCGCCGCCGTAGGAATAAGGAACCGTTGTGTTCCCCTCAGCATCTGTCACTTCTTCTCCGCGCGTTACATTTTGCGGCACTACAGAAACGCTGAAGTGAATATCCAGCGGAACTTCTTCATCTATCAGCCATTCCGTTAAATTAACCGGGGTTTTTCCCTCGCCGCGTTCCAAAACATAAATCACATCGCCAAGCGTCGGGTCGGACGCAGGCTGTGTATAAATATAGGCATAGGTATCGTTGCCCGTGCTCGGCACACCCTGCATGCGCGTGGGGTCGTCATAAGTCGCCACCGGCTGCGGTGTATCTGTGTAAAACAAGGAAATGCTCGCAGAATTGCTCAAAGACTCGTTTTGCATACGGAAGTAATCCATAACCTGCCGCGCGGCGCTTTGTACACGCCAGCGTGCTTCAATCATATTATAGCTTCGGTAAAAGGAGTATGACAGCTGTGCGGTCAAGGCCGCGACCATGCCCATAATGGCAATTGTCACTAAAAGCTCGACCAGCGTAATGCCGCGCTTGCTTTTTAATCTGCTTTTTACTTTTGCAAACAAACCTGCGCACCTCCTTGGAATTTCTGATTTGATATGCCTGCCGCTGTTTAAAGCGGCAGGCAATATGCAATCCAAAACGGGTATCCAATCAATCGTTTCGGCTGGCAACCGAATTGACACCGTCAATGTTTAGAAGCTGATAGCCGCCGTTGCCTGCGTTATACCACGCTTGTGTATAGCCGACCCCGCCCGGATCAGACAGCTTCCAGCCTTTTTCCGTGCCGCACGGCTCCAGCGGGTCAATCGCATAGAAGACCACCGCGCGTTCATCGCCGCTGATGTAGTCATATTCTCCGTTGTCATTTTCATCAATATAGCCGACCGCATACCACATGCCGTTGGTATATGCAATCTGCTGAATATTGCAATTCTCTTTTTCGCTGATTTGAACAGCTTTCCAAACATAGTTGCAGTTGCCGGCAATCGGGCCGCGGTCGATACCGTTGCTTTGGTCATACCAAGTGCGGACGCACACCCAGGAACCGGTGCTGCGGCTGAACGGCGCTTTTACCACTGCACCGTCACGGCAATAATTTACTTTGCCGTCCGTTTTGGGGTTTGACAGCCCCTGCACGCCGACCGCCACCCATGTGTCGTTGGCATAAGTGACATCTTCCACCGTATCCAGCGGAGAAATAAAGCCGAGTGTATCGGTCATGCCAAGCTGCGCGCTGCATTTGTCCCAATAGGTGTTTTCATCATCCGCATTGCTTTTTTTCTGCCACGCGGTCATTTCTTCCGGCGTCAGCGGAATGTCGTAGTTGTCTGTATAGCCAATAACATTGGAATATCTGTACATCATTTTCCGCGTGCCGGTCTGCTGATAAATATCGTTTGCTTGCTTGAGCCAGCGATAGGACTGGAATTCCGCCGTAATGCTCTCGTCATTGTTGGCGTCCGCATTGCCGTCTTCCAGTGCGTCTAAATCCAAATACCAGCTCATCAGCGTGCCGTCGCTTGCGCCCCACATGGCCTCGGGCGATTCGTTCCAGGTTGTGCCCCATGCCACAGAAGTCAGCCGCTTATCAAATAAAATGTGTCCCATCAAATAGGAATACTGGTCGCGGGAACTGTTCGGGTCATAAACCCCGCCGTAAGTGGAATAGAACAGCGGATGGTAAGCATCGCGCCAATACCCTGCGCTGACCGCTTCGGTCAGAACATTTTTTACCTGCGCACCATCATCCTGTCGTTTTCTCCAATAGTCAACCGAGGTGTAAAACTCGTTGAACACATTGCTTTCCTGCTGCAATGTAAAGCCGGTAAAGTTCTCGCTGAACGGCGCACCGCCCGCTTCACCCGCACGCAGATATACCACGCCATTGTTCATTACCGTCGGAACAGAAATCATTTTTGTTTCTTGATCTTCATATAAAAGTCCGCCGACATAATACCCGACCGCAATGGAGAAATAACCGCCGTTGCCATCATAATCCTCATAATACATAGAATCTGCGTCCGTGATGGTTACGCTGTCATCATAGCCCCACTCATATACGCCGTCCGTTTCATGACGGTTAGAGGAAACATCGTATTTGTTGAACATCAGCTGGTTGTCTGACACAGCATATGGATTTGACAAATAGGCGATGGAAACAACTGTGTCGTTCTGATTTTGAATCTGCGCCTGATAATCCCATGTGTTCAGCGGATAAATGCGCTTGTTATAGTTGCCGGTCGCGTCCACGGCAGCAAAAGTTTTTTCCAGTGCGCTGCTGTTCGCATAGTTGGACGGAGCACACAGCCCGGAAAGCGCATAGCTTGTTGCCGGCACATCGGAATAATGCCATAAATAGCCGAGCATGTTGGCTGTAACCGTTCGCTGGGCATACAGCCAGCCGTCAACCCAAACCCATTGCGTATTGTGGCCGTTATACATTAAGCCGACATTGGAGAAATAGGAATCATCGCTGTTATCCTCAAATGCGATGCCCAGCGTTGCGCGCCATTCGCCGAAGTTGTAATCGGATTTGTCTGCTACGCCGAGCGTTGTTGTCCACAAATCCATAACGGCAGGAATATAGCCGCTGTAAAGGGTATAAGAGTTGGTCGGATATTTTTGGTAGGAACTGTATGCACCTGTCATTTTTATCGGCACAACCGATGTCAGCGTAATGTGGTTGTGCTCGTTCGGGTCCAGCTGGTGATAGGTTTCATAAGGAATCATATCGTTTGCTGAAACCTTGACCGTGCCGTTTTTATAATTAAAACTGTAACGGCGCAAAGTGGAGTTCCCGGGTACGGTGTTGCCATAGCTGGCAAGGTTGCCGTATTTGTAAGTGGTCAGCCACCCGGCATTATTGCTGTTCACATATTCGTCAACCGGTTGGTTGTCATCCATTTTGCCCGAAAATTCATCGGTTCGGCGAAGCTGCGCCCAAAGGATATTGCCTGCCGTGTAAACATCAATATCGTGATCCTGCAGCGCGTTTACCGTAAACGCCGTTTGCGTATACAGCTTGTTAAACACTGTGAAGCCCAACCCGGTTATATCCGGATTCAAACTGATGCCTGTCACCGAGCTGTCATTGATATCCGGATTCCCCGGGTCTTTGATGTACACATAGCTGGAATCAACCGTTGTGTCATATATACGCTCGTTTGTCTCAGATTCTATGCCGTTATTATAGTAATAGTTGTGCGCAATCGTGTAATCGCCGCCCCAGCCGTAGTTGCCCGTGATGGGGTTGCGCCAAAACCGGCGAATTTGCCCGTTGTCGCCGCACATCACATAATACCCGTAATCGTTTGTGCCGCCGCTGCCATCGTCGCCATCTCCGGCGGCGACCCATTCGACATCATTCATGGCAGAATTCAGCGTTACCGGCATAGACAGTTTGCCCAGCGGGTCTTTTCCGTTCATCACCTTGCGAACGATTTCAAGGTTGCCGTCTTCATCCGGCTCGCCGCTGGTTACATAATAATAGTAATTGCCGTCTGCCGCTGCCTCACCGACCATAATGACCGTGGGCGCGTCGATTTCAATCTGCAGCGAATACACACGGTACTCAATATACAGCGGTGAGGTCTCAAAGCTGATAACCTGATTATCGCCTTTCAGCGTCAAATAAGCAATCGAGGCGTTTTTGCTGTCAATTTCAATTTGACAATACGGGTTGGAATCGTTATATACCCCACCGATAATTTGGCGGTTCCCGGAAGAATCCGTATAGTAAATTTTAAATTCGTTTATACTGGAAAACCGGAACCCGGATGCATAAAGTGTAATGGTTTTGGTCAGAAAGTCATCGGCAATGTGCGACGGATAGCATACCATTTTGGCAGTAACAGAGTCACAGACAAAGGTGCTTAAGCTATTGCCGCCGATTGCGGGGTTTGCAAGCAGCGAAGCGCCGTCAATGCTCTGCAGCGAAGAAGAATTCGACACAATAGACTGTGTTTTCACCGTCATCTGCAAAGGAACATCTTCTGTGGACACCTCATAATCGCCGTTTGCCCCGCTGTTGCCGATTAAGCGTTCCAAAAGGCCGACCGATTTATAATTGGAGCTGGTACGCTCACCAACGGTGAACAAGTTGCGGAAAGTCGTTTGTGCCAAGGGCAAAAAGCACATAATGGCGATGACGAGAACCGCCATAGCGACCAGCATTTCGACCAGTGTCATGCCGCGCTTCTCGCCGAGTTTTTTCCGCAGTGCAGCTTTCGTCATTTTCTCTCGCACAAAGCCTGCTCCTTTCCGTTTTATTCCCAAATGATATATGCCGCGTTGCCGGCACTGGGCAAAACCGTATCGGCAATGCTGTCATAACGGTTGTTATCCAAATCGACAAGGCGCATGCTGGGGGTGTTGTAACCATGCCGATAGTTGGAATATTCCTCCTGTGTTTCGCTGTAATAAAACTGTCGTGTTCTTTCAAACTGCGTAAGCACTGTCGAGGAGTAGTTGCCTTCTTCAATCGCTGTATCTAAAAAGTATTTTACAAGATCCACACCATAAGGCTGACCCTGGAAAACAAAGTTGCCGTCAAAATAACAAATGTCCCCTGCGGAAAACACCTTGTATTTGCGCGTGGTGTTGCGTGAAATCAGATTCACATAAACATCGCCGCCAAAGAAAATCTGCCCGCACTCGCCAAGTCCGCCGGCATCTGTCGGCATTGGGTCGGTAACCGAAGATGTAATCGTTGAAGGCGTACCAATTACCACAGTGGAAAGCCGGTAGTTTCGCGCAATTTTTGCAGCAAGCCCGGTGACCCAGCTTGTAAATCCATTGGCGTTGTTGGTGCCGGGGTCATACACATACATATTGATGTCGCCGTCCACAACAATCTGATTTCCGCGCAAATACAGAATATTAAACTGCTTGGAAAGAGGCTGCACATCAATGTCTGCTTCCACAAACAAATTTCCGAGCGAGACAAAACCTGCCATGTGATCGGCCGCTTCAGAAGCAAAATGTATGGAATCGGAATCCGACGGCTTGGTAATGACCATGTTGCCGGAGGTGCAGCCCAGATACAGCGGCTGATCTTTCACCCGCCCGGCAGCATAATTGCCGAAAATGCCCGGGAATCGGTTAATAACAGTATCAATAATGCCGCAGTCAACGGTAACCGTGCTCTGCACAATAATAGAGGTGTCGTCGCTCTGCGCGTTGTTCAGGCTGATTTCTCCGTCAGACTGCACCCACCCCTTACCGGTGATATCAACCAGCGGCACAATATAAGCTTTTTTCGTCGCTGCCGTGTTGCCGCAGTAGCCCACAGAGGTAAACCGTTTAATATATTCTGTTTTGGTCTGTGTGCCGCCCTGCCCGTCCGGCATCTCATAAGCTTTTTGGTCGTTGGTAATTGTTACGCGATAATACCCAACATAATCCTCTGAAATAGGTGCGGGTTCTTCGCCGTTTCCGCCGTCCACATAAGTCTTGCCGTCATCGAGCAAATAGACCCAGTTTGTAACAATAGTCTCATCCGTATCGGGATTGCCGTCATCTGTCGCTGAATCAATGAAATCACGGAGTTCCTCTTCCGTATTATATTTCAGCATGGCGTCCTGATACATAAACACCGAAGCCTCAACCCCGGAACGCGCTAAATATTCGGCTTTCTGCCGCGCCGTTCCGAACTCTAAAATCTTGAGCGACTGCATGGTGTAAGCATACATGGCGGTCCCTAAAATAGACATAACCACAAGCAAAACCAAAACCATTGACAACGCAACGCCCTGGTTGTTCTGCAACTGCTCTTTGATTCGTGTCCGCATCGGGATCGCCTCCGTTGTTGTTTTGCCGCCGCTTTTCGTCAGACAATAACACGCAGCAGCTCTTCAATGGAAGTTCTGCCTTCCATAACCTTATAAATACCTTCGTTTTTCAGCGTAAACATGCCCTGCTCCATGGCAAGCTTTTTGATTTGAGAGCCGTTGGCACGGTCCAAAATCAATTTTTTCATTTCTTCGGTAACAGTTAAAAATTCAAACACCGCTTCGCGGCCCTTATACCCCGTGTTGTTACAGGTCAGGCAGCCCTTCGGTTTATAAACCCTGTAAACCTCCTGCGGATATTCCTCCACCGGGAAGTCGGGCAAAATCTTGAGCATCTCTTCACGGGTCAGCGTATATTCTTCTTTGCATTTCGGGCAGAGTTTACGCACAAGTCTCTGCGCCAGAACGCCGACCAAAGACGAAGCTGTCAAAAACGGCTCTACGCCCATTTCTTCCAGTCGCGTGACTGCACCGGCCGCATCGTTGGTATGTAAGGTAGACAAAACCATGTGCCCGGTCAATGCCGCTTCCACGGCGATTTTTGCGGTTTCTCCGTCACGAATCTCACCGACCATCACGATGTCAGGGTCGGAACGCAACACAGAACGAAGTGCGGCAGCAAAGGTCATGCCGGCGCGGTTGTTCATTTGCACCTGATTGATGCCCGCCATCCGCCGTTCGACGGGATCCTCCAGTGTAATCACATTTTTCTCGAGCGTGCTGATTTCGGCCAGTGTTGCATACAGCGTGGTGGATTTACCGCTTCCGGTAGGGCCTGTAACCAGCACGAACCCGTAAGGCATATGGATTGCCTTGTCGAACCGGGGGAACTGCCGTTCTGAAAAATGAATATCTTTTATGGAAATGTTGCCTTTGTTGCGTTCCAAAAGACGCATAACAATTTTCTCACCGTAAACCGTGGGCATGGTCGCAATACGAACATCCAGCGTTTTATCTTCGTAACGCACCGTTGCACGACCGTCCTGCGGGACGCGTTTTTCAGCGATGTCCATGCCGCCGAGCACCTTTACACGAGAGACAACAGACGGAAAAATCTTAATCGGGTTTTGCATAACTTCCTGCAGCACGCCGTCAATGCGGAACCGCACACGCAAAATTTTCTCAAGCGCTTCAATGTGCACATCGGAAGCACCGCTTTTGATTGCGTTGTTGATGATCTGATTGACCAACTGCACAGCGGGTTTGTCATCCAGCGAGAGCTCTTCGCCTTCCTCCTGCGTGTCGGGCAGATCATCCTCGTCATAGCTTTCTACCGAGGAATTCATGTTTGCAAAGTTTTCAATCGCCGCGGCAAGCTCCATATCCGCAACGACCAACGGGCAGATTTCCAGCCCTGTCATCAAATGCAAATTATCTATGGTGATGATGTCGTTCGGATTTTTCATTGCGACATACAGCGTTTTTCCCTCTTGATAGAGCGGCAAAACATTGTTGCGCAAAGCCATTTCCGGGGTAATCAGGTTTGCAGCCGCAACATTTACCCCACTCTCGTTGATAGACACATACCGATAGCCGCTTTTCTCAGCCATTGTTCGCGCAATATCATCTTCCGTACAATAACCGAGCTGTGTCAGGATGCTGCCGATGAGCGCCTTGCTGGTTTTTTGAATTTCCAGCGCTTCCTGCACCTGCGCTTCCGTTACGATGCCTGCGTCTACGAGTCTCGAGCAAATGCTGCCCGGAAATAACGCTGCGTTTTCCATGTGTATCGTGCTCCCTGTAAGAAATCAAAAATCAAAGCTTTGAAAATTTCATAATCGTAATCTGGGCTTCTTTCAGGCCGTTTTGGGACATTGGTGTAATGCGAATGGCGTCCACACGCATCAGCTCTTCATCCGTAACCAAGCTCTCAGCAAGCCGCATGATATCTGTATAGCTGCCGCGCACGCTGATTTGCACCTGCATCTGATTAACCAGCCCGCTTGAAGCCGCAGCATTCCCTTTTTTCTCGTCGGCGCTCTCGCTGCCGAAGCTGATATCCGTCAAAACACAGTTCATGCTTTCCGTGCGGGTTTCCATTTCAATCATAATTTGCTGCTGATCGAGCGATTCCGGAATCATCGCATTGTAAGCATCGCGCTGTGCCTCATATTCTTCGCTTTTGCTTTGCAGTGCCTTCAAATTGGCAATGGAAAGCTGGCTTTCCTGATAGGTTTTCATTTCTTTTTTGATTTCCGCATTCGTGTCATCAATATGCTGAAACCCGAGCACAATGAAAGCAATCAAGCCGGCACAGGCAATCAGCATCAAAACCGCAAAAACACGGATATCTTCTAAAATATTTTTTCCCTTGGAAAGGCCGGAAGCGGGAGCCTTGGTTTTAACATTGATTCGAAAAGCCATGTCCAATCCCCCTTACTTCTCTGTGGTGGCCGCAGCCGTAGTGCTTGCATCCGTCTTTTCGGTAGTTGCCGGCTTTGTAGTGATAATTGTGGTTTCCGTCTCGCCTTCTTCGTTGGTGACCGCTTCGCCCTTCTTGTTGGTCACAACCTCGACCTTCGGCGCCTCTGTCGGCACTTCAACGGCATTTGACATGCTTAATGCCAGCGTAAAGGTGATGGCTTTGTTGCCTTCCTCATCCACCTTGCGCGTAACACTGGTCAGCTGCACAAGCTTGACCGTTTTCTGCATTTCCTCTGTTTCAAACAACGCCTTATAATCGTTTAAGTCACTGTAATCCATACAGGTGCAAGTCAGGGTGCAAACGCCCGCCGTAAACCAATTTTCCAAATTGATTTCTGAAATCTGGATATAATCCGGCGTTTGGTTGGCAACAATGGTCAGGAACTCTACCGCTTCCGGGTCCTGCGGAGAAACGCTTTCAACCATTTGCTTTGCCGCCTGTAAATCATTAAAAATGGTTTGGTACTGCTGCAGAGCAGGGAACTGCTGCCGCAGCTGTTCATTTTGCTGCTCAAGCTTTTTGAGCTTGCTGTTAAGGATTTGTCCTTTTACAAATACGCCGCCCAACACAATCAGCAGACAAAGCAGAACGATCAGCGCCACCTTGGCAAGCATATTTTTCTTCTGCTGTTCTTCCAGCCGTTTTCTGTAAGAAGCAGGCAACAAACTGACTTTAAACACGGTATCCCTCCAATGCCTGCACGGCAAGGCCGATGCATCCGGCAAATTCCTTAATTACATCCGGCTCAAGCCCAAGGTTCAGCCCTTCATAGAATCGGGGAACCTCCACCGGGATGGTATAAACAGCATCTGAAATCATTTTTGCAAGCTCATCTGTCCTACCGGCGCCGGAAACTAAATAGATATGCTCAATCGGGTCTTCCATGTTCTGCATGGTATAGTAACTGACAGAAGAAGAGGTTTCAGCCGCCAGCATAGCGCCGACTTCCGACAGCACGGCATCGGAAATCTCACCGCTGATTGTCCCCTGGAACAGTTCCTCAACAGCTTCCTGTGCGCGTTCCGGTACAGCGATGGAACGCACCATGGAAATTTCCTGCCCGCGAATCACCAAAAAATTCAGCATATCGTCGGTCAAATTTAAAAGCGCATATTTTTTATTGCCCGCGACAGCTCCGAGCGCACGGCACAAGGAAAGCACCGACGAGTCAATATCTACGACCTGCAGCTTGGCAGTGTTCAGAAGCGTAATAATCTGTTCCAGCATATTGCGGCGCGCCGCGACAAGCAAAACATTGATCATGGGCTGCTCGTCATTGCTCAAATCTTCCCCGGCAATTACATAGTCAATCTCCATTTCCTGCACCGGAATGGGAATAAACTCTTGCGCCTGCAAAAGAACCATGTTGCGCAGTTTATCTTCAGCGATTTTCGGGAAAGAGGCGTAACGCATAATAACATTTTCGTTGTTGACGCCAACAACAACATCTGCGGATTTGAAGCTGCCGTTTTGCAGCAGTTCGGCAAGCGCTTTGCAAAACGCCTCTGTATTCCGAACAAATCCTTCTTCTACCGTGCCATCCTCCAACGGAATTTTCCCGCAGGCCAAAACGCTGTATGCCCCGTTGACCCGGGTCAGCTCCACAGCACGAATTTCAGAGGTGTCCACCTCAAATCCGATTATGCTTTTGTTCTTTGCCATATTATCCGTCTCCTGTAATCGTGCTCCCAAAACCGTTTTTTCGCTTTAGGGGCCAACATCTGTTTCGCGCCGCCACGGCACGCGCAAACGGGGTTATGAACCCACCGCAGTTGTTGCCGAGAAAATGGGCAAATACAGTGAAATCAACATACCGCCGACCAACGCACCGACCAAAATCAATGCGATTGGCTCAATCATGGAACGCAGGTTCCGCGAGGTGACTTCAACATCTTCTTCATAAAATTCAGCAACCTTATCAAGCAGCTCCGGCAAAGTACCGGCTTCCTCACCGATTGCGATCATACCAATGACCATCGGCGGGAAAAGTCCGCTTTTATCTAAGGATTCCGAAATTGCCTTGCCCTCTTCTATATCAGCTATGGCGTCGTTCACTGCGTTTTCAATTAAGTCACTGCCCGCTGTCGGGCCAGCGCTTTGCAGCGCGTCCACCGCAGTCACGCCGCCGGAAATTAAGGTTGCAAGCGTGCGGCAAAAGCGCGCAACACACATTTTGGTAATAAACGAACCAAACATAGGCATTCGCAGCTTGGTGTTTTCCCAAAACTGGTGCGCCGGCTTGCTGCGTTTGATAAGCACGAGCACCCCGATTAGAATTGCAGCACAAACAAGCCAAAGATACCACTGACTGCGCAAGCTGCCGGACACAAGGAAAATTGCATTCGTCAACGCATTCAATTCTGTATCTGCCGGTATCATTTTCTGGAACATCGGCACCATAAACGCCAGCATTGCCAGCAAAAGGAACAGTGCGAAAATGCCGATGTTTTTCGGATACGAAACAGCTGACTTGATATTATCCTTCAGATTCTTTTCCTTTTGCAACTGGGTAGACAGGCTCATTAGGGACTGTTCCAAAATACCGCCCAGTTCACCGGTTTCTATCATCGAAACAAAAAGCTTATTAAAAATTTTAGGGTATTGCGCAAACGCGTCTGCCAGCGTGCCGCCGCTTTCAACATTTTTTGAAATATCTTCAATCGCCGCAGCAAGTGTGGGGTTGGTCGTCTGCTTCGCCAAAGTGGCAAGCGCTCTTGTGACCGGCACACCGGCCGAAAGCATGGCGGCAAGCTGCCGACTGAACAGGGAAGTGTCTGTCAGCGTGACCTTTTTTCCGCCGCGCCGCCGCGCCTGTTTAACCGTCTTTTCACTGATATCGGTAACCAGCACACCCGCTTCACGGAGCTTTTCAATTGCGGCGCCGGAATTGTCCGCCACAACCTCGCCGTGCACATTTTGTCCCTGACGGTTTAAGCCGTCATATGTAAAGGCTGCCAAAAAACCGCCTCCTTAATAACCCATTGTTGAAAGAAGCCGCCGGACTTCTTTTTCATCCACGCAGTATTCAACAACGGATTCCTTGCTGATTTTCTGCTCGCGGCAGAGCTTCAAAAGCGCCTGATCCATCGTCTGCATGCCCTGCAGCTGTGCGGTCTGCATAGTTGCATAAAGCTGATGCTCTTTTTCTTCACGAATCAGGTTGCGCACCGATGGCGTATCCGTCATATATTCCACAGCCAGCACTCTGCCCTTTCCGTTCACGGTCGGAATAAGCTGCTGAGAAATAACCGCTTTCAAAGAGTTCGCCAACTGCTGGCGAATCTGTCCTTTCTGCCCTTCCGGGAAAGAGTCAATGATTCTCGAAATGGTCATCGGCGCAGTCTGTGTGTGAAGTGTGGAAAACACCAAGTGCCCGGTCTCTGCCGCTGTAATTGCAATAGAGATGCTTTCCGGATCGCGCATTTCGCCGATCATAATGGTGTCCGGGTCGTGACGCAGCACCGTGCGCAATGCATTTGCAAAGCTGTGGGTATCCGTGCCGATTTCACGCTGACGCACCGTAGATTTGATGTGCGTGTGCAAAAATTCAATCGGGTCTTCAACCGTTACAATATTGGTTTCATAGCGTTCGTTTATGTATTTAATCATCGCGGCCAAAGTTGTGGATTTACCGCTGCCGGTAGGTCCGGTAACCAAAACAAGGCCTCGCGGCAGATTACACAGCCGCTTAACATCCTGCGGAAGCCCGAGTTTATCCAAATCCGGCACTTCAAACGGAATCGCACGGAACACCGCAGCCAGCGTGCCGCGCTGAACAATTATATTGCCTCTGAACCGTGCACACTGCGGAACAGACAGTGCAAGGTCCAGCTCCCACTCTTCTAAAAACGATTGCTTTTGCTCCTCTGTCATCATAGAAAACAGCATCACTTCAATGTCTTCCGGCTGCAGCACCGGCATATCCTGCCGAAGCAAGTCGCCGTTGACGCGGATGCACGGTTGGATACCGGCGACCAAATGCAGGTCAGAGCCGCCTTTTTCTACGGTCAGGCGGAGAAGGTCTTCTAATGTGTGCGGGTAATTGCTGGGTTTTCCTGTAATATTCAAGCCTGTCTGCACTCCTTATGTTGAGTATGGAAAATCACTTTAGGGTGCGGGAAACCCGCACCCATATTTGTGAATTATGCCGCTGTATCCAATTCAGTAAACAGCGCCTTGATATAATCCGCATCTTCCGTAGTTGCCATGACATAGGTAATGCATCTGGTCTCGCCGGATTTATTCGGAATGGTCTTCAAGGTGAACTGATAGTTCTGCAACTCAGGGTAAAGGTCTTTGAGCGCATCAATACGAGCCTGCGCCGTACCAGAATCCGGCGTTGCTTCAATTGCGCGGTTCGCCTTTTCACCTGTGGAAGTGGTATCCATTTCAGCAAGCAGCGCCTTTGTCGCCTCTACCAAATAAGAATCGCAATAAACCAACAGGGATTTCGTTGCCGCAGGATATGCATTGGTCTTAAAGGTTACGCCCTCCAGCGTCAGGTTAGACAGTCTTTCAAGCATTTCTGACGCCGTGCAGTTCTGAAGCTGATAAGCAAAGAAGCTCTTGTCATTGAGCACAGATGAGGCATATTCCTCGCTGTCGAACTGGCGGATATAGCTTTCTGCCTGATCCACCTGCGTCTGTGTACCGGCAATCCAAATTTTCTTCGTCATCTTTTCAGGTCCGTAAATCTGAACTTCCAGCGGGAAGCTTTCCAGAATTTCTACCGCCGCGACACGGTCAATGACCGTCAACTGGATTTCGCGCAAAATAGTCGGTCCGGAAGTTGTTGTGCCGCCGTCGCCGGAGCCGCCCTGCGGCGCCGTCGTACCGCTGTCCTGCGAACCGGTTGTAGTTTCGGGGACCGTAACATCGCCGCTGCCCGACGGCTGCGTTGTCGCAGTCAGATTCGCGCCGGATAAAGGTCTGTCCACAATATTTTTAATGGTTTTAATATCCGTCAGATTCGCGCCGGTCACATACACGTAAAGCGTGTAGGGGCGCGAAGCCAACACGATACCCTGGCTCAAGCCCAGGTTGCCCAAAAGGCCGTTGAATTCTTCCGCAGTGATATGTTCAAGCTCCAGCGCCGAGAAATTAGAGGGGATAAGCCCGCCGCCCGCCATAATGTTGGAGCTGACATCCAACAGCTTGACAAGCTCTGAAACTTTTGCGAGCTCCTTTGGGTAACCGGAAACATAAAACTCGTCTTTATTATTGGTGCTGACAATCTGCACATTGGAAAGTCCAAGCGCCGACATTTGCGTTTGCAGCCCTTCAGCAGATATGTATTTCAGTGTTATTTTGGAGAGAACCGTTTTATCGACAAAGGTGCTGTTCAGCGCTTCCGCTGTGCCAACCATAATGGTGTTGCCGTCTTTTAGATAGGTCATGTCCACAAAGCGCGTGACATAATCAATCGCCTTCAGCGGAGACATTTCCTCCAGCTGAACGGTAACGGTGGACGAAACAGACGGGTCTTCCAAAATAATGGTATAGCCTGCATTGAGCGCAATTGCCGACAGAACATCTTTAATATTGGCGTCCACCACATTCAGAGAAATGCGCGAGGAAACCAAGGCGCTGCCCTGACCGGACGCGGAACTCAGCGGCACCTTGATGATTTGCCCGGTATAAATGCGGTCCGCATCAGACAAATCGTTCGCCGTCATAATATCACTGATCGTCACGCCATAGTTTTTGGCAATGCGTGACAGCGTATCTCCCGACTTAACGGAATAATACTGATAATCGGCAGCACCGTCATTGTCCGAACCCATGACGGACATCGGCAGCACGGCGTTGGACAGCAGCAAAACCGCCAGCACAAACACCAGAACCGCTTTCAGTGTTTTTTTAGAACTGTTCATATTTTTCTCCCCTTAAACTGAATAAATCTGTATCCGGTTTAAATCCGTTAAAACTCAGGTTTTCATTTCAATGGTTCTTGTCTTTTCCCCGAGAGAGAAGGTCACGGTGTTCGAGGTGATCTCCTCAACAAGCCAAGACGAAGAACCAACATAGTCGCCGACTTGCAGTGTATAGGAAGCATATTGTGTGTCAACAATCGCCGTCCAGTAACCGTCACTGTTATAAATCAAACCGCGCAGTTTGGCGTTGGCGATTACATCTTCTGCAAACGGATCTACGCCGTCTGCAAGCGTCTCCCCTTCTGTGCGCTCCTGCATTGGCAAAACCTCGACTGCCGCACCGGCGACCGCCGAATCTGGGTCAACATCGGTTTCGGTCTGAATGCCGGTCACAATCAGCACCACGGCAACCGCAACAGCAATCAAAATCAGGAACGCAGGCAGGATGATTTTCATCTTTGGATTCTTTTCAAAGAAATTCACAAAGGAACTGCCGCCGCGCGAGTCCTTCTTTGTCCCCTTGCCCTTGCCGGTTTTGTTTTTCAGCATAGCAATAAGATCTTTTACATCCATATTCATATCCATAGATACAAAAACCTCCAGGTTCCGCCCCGCAGGGAACGACACACAACAATTCCACATACGGTTATTCACTTTGTATTTTATCCTAATTTTTGCACTTCGTCAATCTTTTTTTATACTCTTTGACATGTTTTTTTCTGTTTTGGAAGATTCTTTTTTACGCTTTGCACAATATATGGTGTTTTATCGTCTGTAACAAGGGTGTATTTTTGATTTTGACACAAACAAAAAAAGTAACAAAACATGCGGTTTTGTTACTTTTTTTTGCATATTTTTGTAACCCCGTGTAGCCGTAGCTCTTTAGGCAGGTTTATTCACCGTAACCGTAGCCGTAGCGTTTGTTATATGCGCGGGAAACATATTTGCCATTGCTGGCATCATTATAAATGCAGCCGATGATTTCCGTGCCGGAATTGTCGAGGTTTTCTATGGCACGCTTAATGCGGCGCTGCGGTGCAACATCCTGCCGGATCACCAAAACAATGCCATCGGCAAAGCCTGCAAGAATCGAAGCATCTGCCACGACGCCGCTGGGCGCGGTGTCAATCACCACATAATCAAATTCCTGCTTGGCGCGGGCAATGATTTCTTCTGTCTGCGAGGTGGAGAGCATCTCTGAAGGGTCGACAACCGCGCGGCCGTTCAAAAGCAAATACAAATTATATTTTTCAGAATATTTAATGGAATCCGCCAAAGACTTTTGCCCTTCCACAATGCCGAGAATGCCGGTGTCGTCCCCTGCATTGATGCCAAGGGACTTCGCAACCGCGGGCTTGCGCAAGTCACCGTCAATCAGCAGCACCTCTTTGCCGTTTTTGGCAAGCGCCAACGCCAGATTGACCGCCGTGGTCGTTTTGCCCTCGTTTTCCATCGTGCTGGTCACAATAAACGCTTTCATGTTTTTGCGGGCACTGATATGGTCCATTTTGGTGCGGATCAGCTTAAAGGTTTCGATAAACCCGAAGCCTGATTTTCGGTCGGTAATCAGAATGCTGGTCTTTTCACCCTTTTTCTTTTTCGACTTGTTGGCAACATGATTGACCGTGCCGATAATTTTCAAGCCCAGCTTGCTCTGCACATCGTCCGTACTCTTGACGGTGTCTTTCAAAATCACGCTGCAAAGGATTCCCAAAACCGAGAGCGCAAGACCAGCCGCAAAGCCAAGAAGCGTATAAATCAGCGCACTGTTGTCGGCATTCGGCTTTTCGGGAAGAAGCGGCGGGTCAATCACCGTCAGTGTAGTGCTGGGGAACGCCGCTGTGATGGCTTCTTCATATAGGCTCTGATAGGCCTTTGCAATTGAATAGGATAAATCTGCATTGGTCGTGGTGACGGTCAGGTTAACAATCGCCGTGTCCTCAACAGACTGCACAGAAACAAAGCGCTTGATTTCCTCTGCCGAAATATCCTTATAGCCACAGTTCTGTGCCACTTTTGTGGCGAGCTCTGTCGTTGTGAACACATACTGGTAACTGGTTGCCAGTGTCACCGAAGCGTTGATATCCGACGAGCTTTGGCCGGAAACAATCATAGAAGTTTGCCGGTTGCTCGCAATAAACATAATTTGCGAGGAATAAGTCGGCACATAAGTGATGGTAGCCGCACTGAATCCAACAACCGCCAACAAAACAGCGGACACAGCAACAATCCACCAGCGCTCCAATACTTTTCTGATGTAAATCAGCACGGTTTCAATGCTGATCCCTTCCTCGTCTTTTTTTGAAACAGAATTATAATCCATTTGTATTCTATTCCCCTTTGGTTCGCGGGTACAATAACCCAAATTGCAACATGATAGATTATAGCAAAAATCCGTTGTATACGCAATACGAAATTTATTTTTCCCTGATTTTTTGCAAAACTGCCTGCTTTTCTGAAATTTTCACTTCTTTCTCACAAATGGCATAAGCTGCTTTTTTGTGAGAAATGATGATGCAGGTTTTATTTTGCATGGCGCGAACATTCTCAAGCAAGCGGCGTTCGGTTTCTTCGTCCAAAGCGGAGGTTGCCTCATCTAAAAGCAAAATCGGCGCATCCGTCAGCACGGCGCGCGCCACAGCAAGGCGCTGAATCTGCCCTTCGGAAAGCCCGCGGCCGCCCTCGCCGAGCACCGTGTCAAGGCCTTTCGGTAAATCATAGACAAAACTGTCGGCACAGCTGATGCGTACCGCCTCTTTCACTTCCTCGTCCGTTGCGTCCTCGCGGATGAACCGAATATTGTCGCGCACCGTGCCGGAAAACAACAGATTTCCCTGCGGCACATAGGCAAACAGCGCGCGGGTATCTTTTCCCGCTTTATAAGCTTTGCCGCCGGACTGCACGGTAATCGTGCCGGAATCAGGCGAAAGCACGCCCAACAATAGTTTAAACAATGTGCTTTTGCCTATGCCGGAAATGCCGGAAAGCACAACAAAATCATTCTTCTGAATTGCAAAGGTTGCGTCCGTGAGCACTTCATTTTGCCCGTAAGCAAACGAAACGCCGTCAAATCGAATGCTTTGGAAGCCCTCGCACAGCGCCGCGGTGTCGGTCGCCGCCGTTTCGGGGTCATCTTTCGGCAGGGCTTCGATTTCCATTAAGCGTTCTGCCGACGCGAGCATGCTGTAATATTTCGGCACGATGCCGGAAAGGCTCGAAAACGGGGTCTGCACCTGATTGACCAGCTGCAAGAGCGCTGTCAGCGTGCCAAACGAAATTTCGCCGGCACAAAGCCGAAAACCGCCGAATACCAGCGCAAACAAAAAACCGAACGCAAACGCCGCGGAAAAGCCCGTATTGGCAAAAATTGCCCAGCGGTTGCGTTTAAGTTTTGCGTCATAATTTTCTTCGGCGCGTTCGAGCGCCTGTGCCTCGACCTTTTTCTGGACGCCGAACACCTGAACTGCCAAAAGGCTCTCAATCGATTCCTGTAAAAACGACCGAAGGCTTCCGTCGGTCTCCTGCACGCGGCGGTGCATAGACTTGATTTTGCCGCGGAAAAGCCGCGTGCCCGAAAACACCAAAAGCCCGCCGACCAGCAAAATCGCAGCGAACCATTTGTCGAGTGATAAAATAACCAAAAATGCGCAGACGAGTTTTGTGAGCATCGCCGCAACAGACGGCACAAGCGTCGTTACCGTGTCGGTCACAAGTGTGATGTCGCTTGTCAGCCGCGTCAGCAATTCGCCGGAGTGAAAGGCGGTCACACAAGAATAGTCCTTTGACAAAATCTCGCCGAACAGCACGCGTTTGTATTCCATTTCCATGCGGCCCGAAACGCGCACTTCCAGACTTTTAATTAAAACGCGCAAAAGCACCTGCAATAAAATTACACAGAGCAAAACCACAGAATGGCGAACGAGGTGGTTACGGTCGGCGCTTACCGCCGCGTCTACAATCTGCTTTGCGAGCAGTGCAAGTGAAACCGAGCACACCGAAAGCAGGGCGTTGCTGAAAGTCAGCAGCACCAAAAGCGGTGTTTCCCGCTTCGTGCGGGACCATATCCAGCGAAGTGCAGTCGGATTTTTCACTTTTTCAGCTTTCCTCTCAATTTCACAAGATATTTGCGCACCGGAAACAGCGCGTGCCAAAACCGCACATAAGCACGGTAACGAAACGACTGAACCGGCAGCAATTTCCCTTTTCGCTCCACCGCTTCGACAACCCCGATAAACTGTTCGCCGGAAATGCCCGGCTCTTTGACCCACTGGTTGTCGCCGCACATGGTGTAAGTGCCGTCCTTTTCGACCGCTACGACACGGTGTAAAACAAACGCGCCGTCTTTGCGCCTGTAAAGCGGCAAATCAAACCGTTTCAGCGGCAGTGCCGGTTTTTTCAAAATCACGGTGTCGCGCCCGGCGACCAAAAGCGGAAGCATGCTTGTGCCGGTAATCGGCAGTTTCACCGTGCCGCCTGCCGCGAGCGTTTCTTCCATAGCCGGGAGCATTTGGGAAAGGCGAACCTTTTTCTTTTCCATACAGATTCAGTCCTCAAGAAGCCCTTGCTCACGCAACTTTTCCAAAAAAGCGTGGGTGTCGCGCCGCGCGGTTGCTTCGTCGATTTCATAAGCGTCAAGCACCGCTTGGACGATTTTTTCTTCGGTCGTGTCCTCGCTTAACTGATTCCAAATAAACGCGCCGACAGGGTTCAAAGTCAGCATGCCACCGAAATCCAGCTCCGCTTTACCGACGGGAACCACAATGTTGCTGCCCGCGACCTCGCGCAGCAAAAAGCCCTCTTTTATTTTCATTTTAAGCCCTCTTTTTTGTTTTGTTGAATATAGTTTTCGATGCTTTGACAGGCGATATGCGCCGCGGACGGCTCCATATTGCACCGAAGCCGAAAAGCCGGCACGCTTTCGAGCAACCCGCCCAAAAGGTCGAGCATTTGCGCCATCAATTCTTTTTTCGGCGGGCGCAATGTCTGCGACAAAAACAGCGGGATTGCCTCGGCAGATGTCAGCGGTGCGACCTCATTTTTTTCGCCGCGCTCTAAAAATACGATTGCGCGCACGGGCACCTGCACATTGCGGCTTTCATCATGTTTGCCGCTAAACGGCGTGCCGCAGGCGTAAAACTGCCCGTCCATGCGTCTTAGAGCCGGTTTGTCATCGTTAATCATTTTGCAGTCGGAAAATTCCTGTAACCAAAGCTTTGTGTGGGTGGATTTTCCCGTGCCGCTTTTTGCGGAAAACAAATAGGCGCCGCCGTTTCGTTCCACGCACGAAGCGTGCATCAACAGCCCGTCGTGCCGAAGAAGTCCTGCATAAAACGCTTCGCCCACCCAAACATAGCGGCACTCGTCAAGCGTCAATGTTGGAAACTGCCGGTGTTTTTCTTTGAAAAATGATTCGGGTAAATCAATCGTGATGTCCGCTTTTGCGTTCTGTTCGGGTGCAAGATAAGCGCGCGTGCGGGTATATAACAAGTCGCCCGCGGCTTCAAAACGGACATTCAGTTTTGCAATCGAAAAGGTTTCCACAAAAAGCCTCCGAATTTATGCGATGCCGAAAAGGTCTTTCGCGTTCTGACAGGTCTTGTCCAAAATCGCCTGTGTATCCGTCGAGCGAATCTCTGCAAGGCGTTCGGCGGTGTAGGCAATGTGCCGCGAATCACAGCGTTTGCCGCGGAACGGCACCGGCGTCATATAAGGCGCGTCGGTTTCGACAAGCAAACGGTCGTCGGGCACCATCGCCGCGACCTCGACCGGCTTCACGGCGTTTTTAAAGGTCACTGCGCCGCCGAGACCTATGTACATGCCCAGTTTCAGCACCTCGCGCGCCATTTCCACACTGCCCGTAAAGCAGTGCACCACGCCGCGCGGTTTGTATTTTTGCAAAAGCGCCAAGGTGTCGGCGTGCGCTTCGCGGTCATGCACAATCACGGGCAAATCCCGTTCGCACGCAAATTGCAGCTGGCGTTCAAACAGCACGAGCTGTTGTGCGCGCGTTTCTTTTTCATAATGATAGTCCAGCCCGATTTCGCCGACCGCCACACATTTCTGGTAGTCAAAAAACGGCGCGAGCGCACTTTCAATATCTTCCGGCACTTCGCGGAGGTTCAGCGGGTGAAAGCCCGCCGCCGCGTAAATAAACGGATATTTTTCTGAAAGCGACACCGAAAACTTGCAGGTTTCGGGGCTAACGCCGCAGGAAACCACGCCGCACACGCCGCTTTCCTCAAAAGTCGCCAAAAGCGCTTCGCGGTCATCGGAAAACCGCTCGTCGTCGTAATGGGCGTGGCTGTCAAAAATATTTTGATAGTTCATCGAATTTTTGCACCGTTCGGCATGCCGTCTACAAACACGACTTTCACATCGTCCTCGGCGCAGTCTGCCGCCAGAATCATACCGTTGCTTTCCACGCCGCAAAGCACTGCGGGCTTCAAATTTGCAACAACAATCACCTTTTTGCCGACCAGGTCGTCGGGCGCATACCATTTGGCTATGCTGCTCGCAACCGTTCTCGGCGTGCCTGTGCCGTCGTCGAGCGTAAGTTTTAACAGCTTTTTCGCGCGTTTAATCGGCTCGCACGCCGTCACTTCGGCAACGCGAAGCTCGACTTTGCCGAAATCTTCAATGCCGATTTGTGCAAGGCCCTCGACCTCGGCGGCCACTTTCTTTTCTTCTGCCTGCTTTTCTTTCTGCGCGGCAGTCAGCTCCGCAATCAGCTTTTCAGCGTCAATGCGGTTAAACAGCGGTTTTGCTTCGCCGACCTTTTCGCCGGCCTTCAAACCGCCGAAGGTGCGCAAGGAATCATAATCGCGCACATCGGTGCCGAGCTGTTCAAAGATTGCGTTAGAAGTATCGGGCATATAGGGGGAAAGCAAAATTGCAAGGTAGCGAATGCCCTCCAAAAGGTTATAAAGCACCGTGCCGAGTCTTGCTTTCTTTTCTTCGTCTTTTGCGAGCGCCCAGGGCATGGTTTCGTCAATGTATTTGTTCAAACGGCGCGCAAGCGTCAGAATGCACGCCACGCTGTCGCTGATTTTGTATTCGTTAAAGCAGCGGTCGACATCACGAAGCGTCTGAACGGCCAAAGCTTTCACTTCATCGTCAAATTCCCCGGTCACATTGCCGGGCTGCACAACGCCGCCAAAATATTTATTCTGCATGGCGACCGTGCGGTTGACAAGGTTGCCGATGGTGTTAGCAAGATCGGAGTTGTAGCGCTCAATCATCGTTTCATAGGTAATCGAGCCGTCTGCCGCGTGCGGCATTTCGGAAAGCAGGTAATAACGCACCGCGTCCACGCCGAACACCGAAATCAGGTCGTCTGCGTAAATCACATTGCCGCGCGACTTCGACATTTTATCCTCGCCGAACAAAAGCCACGGGTGACCGTAGACCTGCTTCGGGAGCGGCTCGCCGAGCGCCATGAGCATAATCGGCCAGTAAATCGTGTGGAAACGGACAATGTCTTTGCCGATGATATGCACATCTGCCGGCCAGTATTTTTTATAAAGGTCGCTGCTGCCGTCGGGGTCATAACCGAGGGCAGTGATATAGTTGGAAAGCGCGTCCACCCAGACATAAACCACATGTTTTTCGTCAAAGGTGACCGGAATGCCCCATTTGAACGAGGTGCGTGAAACGCAAAGGTCCTGAAGACCGGGTTTTATGAAGTTGTTGAGCATCTCTTTTTTGCGCGCTTCGGGGTAAATGAAGTTTTCGTGGCTTTCAATGAATTCTTCCAGCTGTTTCTGATATTTGGAAAGGCGCAGGAAATAGGCTTCCTCTTTCGCCTTTTGCACCGGGCGGTGGCAGTCGGGGCAGCAGCCGTTTTCGTCTAACTGGCTTTCGGTCCAGAAGCTTTCGCACGGGGTGCAGTAAAGTCCCTCATATTCGCTTTTGTAAATATCGCCCTGGTCATAGAGCTTTTTGAAAATCTTCTGCACCGTTTTTTCGTGGTAATCGTCGGTGGTGCGGATGAATTTATCATAGGTCGTGTTGAGCGAATCGCAAATCCCGCGGATTTCGCCGGCGACCTTGTCCACATATTCTTTCGGCGTTACACCGGCTTCTTTGGCGTATTCCTCGATTTTTTGCCCGTGTTCGTCAGTGCCGGTCAGGAAGAATACATCATAGCCCAACATTCGTTTGTAGCGCGCAATAGCGTCGGTCAGCACGATTTCATAGCTGTTGCCGATATGCGGCTTGCGCGAAGTGTAGGCAATGGCAGTGGTGATATAAAATTTGGGTTTCTCACACATGGTATTTCTTCCTTTCTGTGTGTAAAAGTTTTAGACATTATATTATATCAGCTTTTTCCTGTGTTTTCAACCAAATTGCGGATTTTGAAAGGGCGCGGTCTCACACCTGAAAATCCAAAAACGCGCCGTTGACAAGTGCCAGCGTGCCGGGCTGGTTTTCCGGAATGCGCTCGTAAGCCTCCGGCTCAACGGTCAGCACGATTTCTTCGCCGTCCTCGCAGACGAAGCGCACTTCAAACTCCAGCTGGTGAGAAGGCCTTTTCACAGAACCCTTTTGGCGCATAATCACTTGTTTTGCAACGGCGGTCGCCGGTTTAACGACGGGTTCATATATAGGCTCGGAAAAGGGTTCCTCTTCCTTTTCCTCCACATGCTTTTTTCGGTTCTTTCTCAAATAAGAAACGAGAATCGCCGCCAAAATCACGAAAGCGCCGAGTCCGAGCACGACGGCAACAGCATTGCCGGACGCAGAAATCTCTATCATTTCATCAGCCCCAAAATTTCATCTCTTGTAAACACATATTTTCGGTTGCAGAAATTGCAGATGACTTCGGTCTGTTCGTCCTCGGCCATTTCCGAAAGCGCCTGTTTACCGGTCGAAAGCAGCGCTTTTTCCATGCGCTCGCGTGAGCAGGGGCAAAAATAACGCGTTTCAGCGGTGTCGAGCACCGAAAGCTTAAACTCCGGCAGAACCGTGCGGCAGATTTCTTCGGGCGTCATGCCCTCAAACAGCATCGTGGTCACGGGGCGGATGTTCTGAAGCCCGTTTTCAACCTTGTCAATGGTGTCGTCGGTCGCGGTGGGCAAAAGCTGAATCATAAACCCGCCCGCGCAGAGAATGCCCTCGGTTTCCTTGTCGGTCAAAACGCCGAGCGCGCACACCGTCGGCGTTTGCTCGCTTGCTGCGTAATAGGCGGTAATGTCTTCGGCGATTTCGCCGGAAACCAGAGGCACCTGCCCGACATAAGGCTCGCGAAGCCCCATGTCTTTGACAACTGTGAGCGTGCCGTTTTTGCCGACCGCCCCGGAAACATCCAACTTGCCTTTTTCGTTGAGCGGCAAGTCCACGCGTTCTTTCCCCGCGTAGCCGCGCACAAAGCCGCGGCTGTCGGAAACCGCCGTCAGCGGCGAGCAAGGCCCGTCAGCGCGGATATTCAGCGAAATCGTATCCTGTTCGCCTTTGAGCATGCTGCCCATAAGCGTTGCGCCGGTCAAAAGCCGACCGAGCGCCGCAGAAACCACCTTAGAAGTATTATGCAGCGCGTGCATTTCACGCACCGTTTCGGTTGAATCCACAGCGAGCACGCAAAGCACGCCGTCTTCGTCCATCATTCTAACAAGATTTTGCATGATTTTAATCCTTTCTGACTGCATAAAGCAGCCGTTCGCTCGTGTCATGCGCCGGGTTTTCCGTATACCCGTCGAAAACGCCGAGCACGGTAAATCCAGCTTTTTGGAGCATTGCTTCAAGGGCCTCTCTCGGATAAGCGCGCTCGGTAAAGCGTTCGCTTTGCCGCACATAGTCGCCCTCGTCGGAAACCGGCTCAAAAAAATCCAAATCCATTTGCACCGTTACGCCGTCGGAAAGCAAAGTGTTTTGCCACACGCAGTACACTTCGTCTGTATCGTACACAAAGGTATTATTCCCCAAAACCGCGCGGTGCTTGTAAACAGAATTGACATCAAACAAAAACACACCGCCGGGATTCATAAACAGCGAAACTTTTCCGAGTGCCGCCGAAACGCTTTCTTCGTCCGGCAGGTGGCAAAGCCCGTCGAGCGTGCAAACTGCCGCGTCCACAGTGCCGTATAAATCAAGCTTTGTCATGTCCTGGCACAAAAACAAAATGTTTTGCCCGTTCTTGTACGCCTTGTTCTGCGCTTCCGAAAGCATTTCGGGCGACAAATCCACGCCGATGACCTCATAGCCTTTTTCGGCCAGCCGCACGGAAACCGACCCCGTGCCGCACGCCAAATCCAACAAAAGCCCCCTGCCTTTACCGTAGCGGGTCAGCAGAGAGCCGAGGACTTGCGCCACCGTGTCATAAGACACATTCGCCGTCAGCGCGTCATAAAATTCTGAAAAAACGCCGTAGCTCATTGCGCACTTTTTTCCTTTTCGGCCACGCGGGCGAACAATTTTTCATAGCCGTTGCAGCCGAACTGCAAAGAACGGTTGACGCGGCTTATGGTCGCGGTGGAAGCGCCGGTCTCGCGGACGATGTCGGAATAGACCCGCTTTTCGGAAAGCATTTTTGCCACCACGATGCGCTGGGAAATCGCCTGTAACTCGTTTACCGTGCAAAGGTCCTCAAAGAAGTCATAGCACTCCTCCATAGACTGCAAAGACAATATACACTGAAACAAAAAGTCCATGTTGTCGCTTTTGATTTTGCTGTTGTTCATCCTATAGACCTCCGTCTCTTTTTCATAAATCTCTACCATGCATTTTAGCACATTAAACTTGAAAAGTAAACAGGCAAACAGCAGAAAAATGTATGCAGGAAATAGATGGACACAAGATGTTGTGCTTTCAAAAAAGTCGAAAAATTTTTTAGATTTTTTTCAAAATTCGGTTGACAGAAAGCGTATTTTGTGATATTCTTATTCAGCCGTCAAATGAAGGGCGGCAGTTCGGGAGCATAGCTCAGCTGGGAGAGCATCTGCCTTACAAGCAGAGGGTCACAGGTTCCCCGTTCCGGGTCGCCACATTTGCCTCTGTAGCTCAGTTGGTAGAGCAGAGGACTGAAAATCCTCGTGTCATTGGTTCGATTCCGATCGGAGGCACCATTTTTATGCGGATGTAGCTCATCCGGTAGAGCGCCACCTTGCCAAGGTGGAGGTAGCGAGTTCGAGCCTCGTCATCCGCTCCACAAAGGACGCTTAAAACCTTTTTAAGCGTCCTTTTTTACACCAGTGACACAAATCCGGCGACATAGCCAAGTGGTAAGGCATGGGTCTGCAAAACCCTGATCCCCAGTTCAAATCTGGGTGTCGCCTCCAGTAAAACCCCCGCGTGCAAAGCACACGGGGGGTTCTTTTTGCTTTTTGTTGTCTTTTAAACGGACAGGCAACTTTTCTCTCCCTCCGGCTTTTGCCTGCGGCAAAAGCCCCCTCCCTCGTCAGAGGGAGGAAAAGAAAGTTCAAAAGTGCAAATTTGCAACTCGCAGGAGATTTTATCCGAACCGTTGCCGGGCGAGGAAACTTTGATAAAATCCCGCTGCGCGCGTATTTGCTGCACGGCGACTATGGCATCATAGCTTTGTCTTGCATTATATTTCAATCGTATGCTATAATGCCCTCAAATAAAGTTGGAAAGCGGGTGATCATTATCAACAGCAGCCTTTGGATTATATGGTTACTTATTATTGTGTTTGTAATTATCATCCCTACACGCAACCGAAACAAACTGTATTTGAATTTAATCAACCGAAAAAAGAAAGGAGAACCCAGAATGCTGCCAGCCGGACTCATGAAAGATTTTATCGGAAAGGTATGTTCCATCACAATGTTTAATACAAGCAGCAGCATCACTGCAAAAATTGAAGCAACTGAGGAAAACTGGATAAAAGTGGATGAAAAAGGGAAAAGCAGGCTTTTAAACGGCGATATGATAAGCGATATTGAAATCCTGCCCGAAAAATATCAAAAATAATTGCGGCATACCGGCGCTCACTTTTCTCTCCCTCTACAGGCAAAAGCCACCTCCCTCGTCAGAGGGAGGAAAAAAGTGCAGATTTGCAAATCGTTGTGTTTTTTTACACATAAAGCCCGTGCCCCCTCTAACGAGGGGGCCGGCGCACATCGTGCGACTGGGAGAAAGAACACACAACACGCACCGCAGGGACAGACTGTCCCTGCGGTGCGTGTTTTTACAAATTCAGTGCTTTGTTTTCTCCAAACTGTTATTTTATTTCCTTAAATAACTTTGCAGACCAAAAGGTCATACCCATTTTTTCAATATAAAAATGCAGAATACTTTTATAATTTTTCGTCGCCGTAGAAAGTGTAATATAATCCGCTTTTTGCTTATAGTAATTCTCGATAAATTTAAAAAGTGCCTGTCCTATACCCTTTGAACGGTATTTCTCTGTTACATAAATTTCGCCGATTTCAAAACATTTCTTACCCTTTTCAATCGGCGCAATTGCTTCTTGGAGCACGATGCATTTGCCGAATAAATAACCGACCATTTCATCACCCAAATATGCGGCAACCAAATCGCTTCCGATTAAATCATTTTGGTCGTTCGCACAATATCCAAAGGTTGCGTCTTCGCTTTCCCATTTTCGAGACAGCTCAACAACTGCATCTATGCTATTGTCGTTCCATTCACATTTTTTAATTTCAATTTCCATTTTCTGTTCCTCTATTGTTAATACGGAAGCAAAGCTAAAAGAAATGGTTTGCAATAATTCGGGCGGGGATGGAACCCCGCCCCTACATTATATAAAATTTTATCAAAGCCGTTGCCGGGCAAGAAACCTTTGACAAAATTCCTCTGCCTGCGCGAATTTGTCGCGCGGCAGCCCGCGCCGCCGTGCTTTTTATTTTTTGCGTTTTATTTTTTCTTTTTGCGCTTCGCATACAGCCGCTCAAACGCTTTGATGATTTCCACAAGCGGGATAATCGCAAACGCGAGTGCCAGCGCGATTACATATTCCTGAAGGTCGATATGCTCGAAGCCGAACGCATCGTTAAGCCCCGGAACATAGATGACCGCGGTGGTCGTCACAAACGACGCAATCGTGGACAAAGCCAAATATTTATTGTGGCTGCCCTGGAATGCCATTTTAATGATAGAACCGCGCTGCGAGCGCATATTGAGCGAGTGGAAAATCTCGCACATGGACATAGTCAGGAATGCCATGGTCATGCCGTCCGGGCTGTCAACGATTTCCCAACGGCCGGACTCAATAAAGTGACCTATGAAATATGCCGCAAGGGTCAAAAGCGTGACTAAGAAGCCCTGATAAGCAATGTCCCCGCCGACACCGCCGGCGAAAATACCGTCCGTTGACTTTCTGGGCGGGCGTTTCATAATGTTTTTCTCGCCTTTTTCCATGCTCAGCGCAAGTGCCGGGAAGCTGTCCGTCACAAGGTTAATCCACAACAGGTGCACCGGCTTCAAAATGGTGAAGCCCAAAATGTTTGCGAAGAAAATCGACATGACTTCGCTTAAGTTGGAAGCGAGCAGGAACTGAATCGATTTGCGGATGTTGTCGTAAATGCGGCGGCCTTCTTCCACCGCGGTTACGATTGTGGCAAAGTTGTCGTCGGCAAGCACCATATCCGCCACATTTTTGGTAACATCGGTACCCGTGATGCCCATGCCCACGCCGATGTCAGCGCTCTTAATGGAGGGTGCGTCGTTGACGCCGTCGCCGGTCATTGCGGTAATCTTGCCGCGCGCACGCCAAGCGTTGACAATGCGGACCTTGTGCTCGGGCTGCACACGCGCATAAACCGAATACTTTTCAACAGCGTCTTTAAATTCCTCGTCAGAGATTTCATCGAGCTCCGCACCGGTGATGGCTTCAGAGGGGCTGGTGATAATGCCAAGCTCCATGGCGATTGCCACTGCCGTGTCTTTGTGGTCGCCGGTAATCATGATCGGACGAATACCGGAGGTGCGGCATTCCTCGATTGCCGCCTTCACTTCGGGACGCACCGGGTCAATCATGCCGGTAAGACCGATAAAGACAAGGTCGTGCTCAAGCGCTTCGGGGCTTTGGTCCGCCGGAACTTCGTCCAGCGTGCGGAAGCTGCAGGCCAGCACGCGCAGCGCGCGGTCAGCATAGGCTTTGTTCTGCGCCATAATGGCGTCGCGGTCCGCCTGCGTGATTTCGACCGGTTCACCGTTTTTCAAAATATGGGTGCAGTTTTTCAAAATTTCATCCGGCGCGCCTTTGGTGAACTGCAAAATGCCGTCAGCCGTTTTGTGCACCGTTGTCATCATTTTGCGCATGGAGTCAAACGGCGCTTCCGCCACGCGGGGCGCGGCTTTGAGCATGTCGTTCTTATTCAGCCCCAAGCTTAATGCATAGGCAACCAACGCCGCCTCCGTAGGCTCGCCGACCAAATTGCCGCTGTGGTCAATATTGACATCGGTGCAAAGCGCCATGCCTTTGGCGAGCAGCATTTCATTATCGCCGTAATGCTCCACAACGGTCATTTTATTTTGTGTGAGCGTGCCGGTCTTATCTGAGCAGATAATCTGCGCACAGCCGAGCGTTTCCACCGCAGTCAGGCGGCGGATAATCGCATTTTTCTTAGACATGTTGGTCACGCCGATGGAAAGCACCACCGTCACAACAGCTGCAAGCCCTTCGGGAATGGCGGCAACCGCCAGCGAAACGGCGAGCATAAAGGTGTCAAGCAGGAAATTAAAATCGGGCGTTCCGCCGGTGATATACTGCCGGACGATGCCGAAAATGAACATAAACACACAAATGCCGAGCACCAGGAAGCTCAAAATTTTAGAAAGCTGCTGCCGCGGCGAGCGCCCCGGCGATTTTGCCCATTTCGGTGTTCATGCCCACGCCCGTGACCACCGCGCGCCCACGGCCGTAAACGACCGACGAACCCATATACATCATGTTTTTGCGGTCGCCCAGGGGCACATCCTTTTTGTCGCCCAACGAAATGGCGTCGATAAACTTGTTGACGGGGACGGATTCGCCCGTGAGCGCCGCCTCTTCAATTTTCAGGCTTGCGCTTTCAATGATACGCGCGTCTGCCGGCACAGCATCGCCTGCTTCGAGCAAAATCACATCGCCGACGGTCAGGTCTTCACTGTGAATCTCGACGACATCGCCGTCACGAAGCACTTTGGAAGTTGCCGCCGCCATTTCCTGCAAGGCCTCAATCGCTTTTTCGGCTTTGCTTTCCTGATAGACGCCGAGCACAGCGTTGATGACAACCACCACCAAAATGATGATGACATCGGCGGGGAATTCTTTTTCCATGACAGCAGTCACGGCAGAAATGATTGCTGCCGCGATCAAAATCAGAATCATGGGGTCGGTGAACTGTTCAAACAACCGGCGGGCAAGGGATTTTTTCTTACCCTCTTCCAGCTTGTTTTTGCCGTTTTCCAAAAGCCTTTTTTCCGCTTCCGCCGTAGAAAGGCCCTGCGGAGAGCTTTGCACCGCTTTGAAGACCTCCTCTGCGGATTGCAGATACTGTTTCATGTTGATACCTCCAAAAAATTGGATTATTTCATGTGCCGATTAAGAAAAAAAGCCTTCGGCGAAGCTAAAAAGCCCGCCGAAGGTCTTGCTACCTGAAAACAGGCTCGCCTGCCAGCCAAACGGCACGATGTTGACAGTCGGGTAAAAGCTACTCCCCTTCAGGAAATATTTTCATTATCGTTCAGTGTAGCACAATAATGAACACTTGTCAAGCGGGTTCTTCTGAAATTTGTATATATCTATCTATGCCCGCATTTTGCAGCAAAGATACATCTTCCGCCGTGTCCGTGACAGGTAAAAGCCCTTTTGTGCGATAATTTTCATCAAGCCGAAGCGAAAGCGCCGAGCAGGCGGCGTTTACAAACGCCTCTTGCGACATATCTGCGCTGTAAGCCGTCTCGCCTAAAGCAACACCGTCTATAAGCGTGCTGCGCCGAAAATCCACCACAGCGTAATCTGCCGCGCTGTCAAAAATCCCACCGCTGTATAAGGTCTGATCGCCCGAAAGCGCCGCGGGAAGCGACATGGAAACCGCCAGCGGCACATCGCCGGTCACCTGCTTTGCCTGCTCAATAAAATCGTGCAGCACGGCGTTGCGGCTGAAAGTACTTTCCGCTTCGCCCGGGAAAACGGCGCGCTCCAAATAGCGTCCGGCGGGGAAGCTGACCCCGTCCAGAAGCACCATATCCGCGCCGAACGCAACTGCATCCTCTACGATTTGCAGCAGATACAGCTTGGCCGTATCTGAATATGGATTGAGCCAGCCGCTGCCGTTATTCTGTGCACTGTCATCAAGCCAAACGGTTTTTCCGTCCGCTTCAGTCACGGCTGCGCCGGGCAGATAGGCGGCCGCGAGCGCATCCTCAAAACAAGAGACCCGGAAAATAACTGCATATCCTTTTTCCTGAAGCTGGCGCACGGTGTCCGGTGCATTTTCCACCGTATGTGTGCAAGCGCCGATATCCTGCGCCGCCTGCACCGCGCTTGGAAAGACCAGTTCGCCGTCATCGGTCTTGAAATCGACCAAAACTGCGTTGGCGCCGCTTTCAGACAACTTTTGCCGGAACAAGTCAAACGCGATTCCGCCCGAAAGCTCATTGCTCGTCATATAAACAGCATGGTAATTCCCGTTTTCGACCGCCACGGCCTCTCCGCCCTGCTCCAAAGGTTTTTTGGACAAAGAGAGCGCGATAAACACCACACAAAACACCGCGACAAACAGAAAGCAAAGCGAAACGCCGAACAAAATGTTTTTGTTGCGCTCCCGTTTATGCCGTGCCCGGCTTTCGCCGATGGCATATTTTGTGCCGGTGCGGCGGCCCGGATAATTTTTGGAAAATGCATAATAGCTTTTTTTGCGGGGCTTTAAGTCCCGGTCGTTTTTAAACATGGCTTTTTCCTTCTGACGGCTTTAGCTTTACAGATTGATGCCTCTGCCCACAATGCCTGTAAAGGCAAGGGAGAGAATGGCGACATAAATAAAAATGGCGGGCGTGCCTTTAAACGCCTCTGGAATCTGCTTGTTTTTGTCAATGGCGCGCAGCCCGAAATTGATGAGCAGCACCGCTACAACGAACGCAATGCCCGCGCCCAGCCCCGCGCCGATAGCTTCATAAATACCGAACGCCGCTCGATAGTTGATAAACGGCACCGCGAGCACCAGCGTGTTGAACGCCGCAACGCCCAAACGCCGGACGGTGCGTTTTTTCACCTTCAAAACCACCTTGACAAACAGCAGGGTGATAAGATACACCACAATGAGCACACCGACAAAAATTGCGGCATGAACATAGGTGTTGAGTGCGCGCACGCGCGCGTTTTGCTCGAGCAAAACGCAAATGAGCGACACCACGGTGGAAAGATAGACAATAAACGCGCTCAGCGGGAAAAGCTGCCGGGGTTTTGCCGCCATGCGGATGGCTTCATCCGCACCGTATGCCCCTGTAAAAATCAAGTTTTGAAACAGGCAGGCAAACAGTGCTGTGGAAAATAAACTGCCGAGTATACTCATTTCTCTTCACCGTCCTGCTTGGTTTCTTCAGAAGACGCCGGTGTTTCAGCGGGCACCTCTTCTGTGTTGGACTGCTCCTGCTTTTTCTTGAAGGAATCCAGTTCAGAAAGCATTTCGTCAAATTCCAGCAGGTAGTCGTCCTCTGCGTGCCGTGCGCGGCGAGCGGGGCGCTCGGGCGCCTGCACCGGTGTGTTTTCCGGCGCTTTTTCCGATTTTGTATCCAAATGCACCGCTTTTTTCAGCGGCTTTTCTTTTTTCTTCGGTTTCTCTTTTTTGATTTTCTCTTTTTTGGCCTTTTCTTTGCCGTGCTTTTCTTTTTCGGGCTTTTCTTTTTTCACTTTTTCCCGCTTCGCACGGGGCTTCTCCTCATCATCCGCATCGTCATAGGGGTTAAAATCGGTCTGCGCCAGCGCGCGGAACGAACCGACATGCGATTCGGAGATTTCCTGCATGCGGAACGCGTCCTCAGGCTTTTCCTCCGGGTAGCGTTTTGCAATCAGCGCCTTGACCGCCGCCGCAAGGAAACCAACCAGCAAAAGCCCGCCGAACGGCATAAGCATACCGCTTAACTGCACCGGCAGGTGCAAATCCACGGAATAAATCGTGCCGCTGCCTAAGATTTCACGCGCCGTGCCAACCAACAGCAAAACAAACGCATAACCGCCCGCTGCGGAAATGGCATCGATAAAGGTATCTTTAAAATTATTTTTGACCGCGAATCGCTCACAGTGCAGCGCAATCAGCGAATTGACCGCCAAAAGCGGCAGGAAAATGCCGACATTGAGCGTTTCATTCGGTGTAAATTTTGAGAAGAACATGAACACCGGCAAATTGATAAGCACACCCAGGGCGGCATAAACCGGCATTCGGAAATAGCTTTTGACCTTTTTAAGCGCCAGGCAGGTAAACAGCTCAATAACCACAAGTTCCAGACACGATGCCACAGCCAAAATGATTGCCGTCTTTAAGGACACCGCAATCGCTGCAATCGGCGCAATACCAATGGCTTCAAACAGAACCGGGTTTTTAATCAGCGCGCTGTTGCGGATGCCGTCCAAAATCTTTCGGTTTCGCTCAGACATGCTCGGCACCTCCCTGTTCTTTTTCATCGGTCACAGCTGTTTCGGCCGGTGCCGCTTCTGCGGAAGCGTCTTCTTCCAGCCACTGGGCACGCTTCTGCTCCTGTTCTTTTTGCTGGGCTTCTTCCAGTGCAAGGCGCTTTTGCTTTGCCCGCGCTTTCTTTTCCCAGCGGGAGACCGGCATTTTGTCGCACGCGCCGGAAAGCGCGTTCGCAATTAAAACGGCAAACACCGCACCCTCTTCAAAAGTGCCGAAGGTGCGAAACAGCATGCAGATAAGGCCCGCCGCCGCGCCATAGACCAGCCTGCCGTAAAACCGTTTGGGCAAAAGCCCCTCATACGGCAAAATAAGCACACCGGCAAATAACAACATACCGCCGGAAAGCTCCATGAAAACCGACTCCAGTCTGCCGGTCATAATGCGGGGGAACAAAAAGGCATAAACCGCGCAGGTCACAAGGAATGCCGCTGCCACGCCAAACATCTTTCTGCGCCGCACCGCCATATAGAGCAGTGCGCCGATAAGCGCAATAACGCACCCGGTGCCCATTGCCCCGGGGAAATTGCCGATTAAAATATCCAAATAGCTTGCCGCGCCGCCGCCCACCGAGGTGCTTTGCGTAAGCATTTGCGAAAGAGACATGCCCGCGGTGAAAGTGGAAGTCCCAAAAACGCCGACCTGCTCGCCGCTGCCGGGAATTGCCGGATAAGCAAACACATAATCCGGAAAGCAAATCGTTACAAACGCAAGTCCGGCCGCCGCCGGGGAAAACAGCACGCTTCGTGCATTGCCGAACGGCAGTTTGGCAGCCAAAATCGCAAAGGCGCTTGCCAGGATTACGACCCAGACCGGCACAGAAACCGGCAGGCACAGTGCAACGAGAAGCCCCGTCACCACCGCAGAAAGGTCCCGAAGCGTCGGCAGAGATTTAATCAGGTGCGCGCCGACATGTTCGCAAAAAACGGCTGTCAGCACAGAAATGACCATCAGCCAAAGCGCACGGCTGCCGTAATAGTACCACGCCATAACGACCGGTGCAAACAGCATCGCCAATATATCCAGCATGTATTTTCGCGTAGGCCGTATTTCGGCTTTCAGTTCCGGCGTAAATACCTGCCCATTTTGTACCGGAAGTTCTTCTGAGCGCAAAAAATCCACCTCGTTTTCCATAAATTATGCATTGCGAGAAGCTCGTCCGCGCAATATGATAATAGTAACCGTAATTTGTTTATCTGGGAGGGTATTATGCATCTACATAAAACCTCGGAGAGCCGCCTGATCGCCGAGCTGACGCAGGAGGATCTGCACGGTTACCGGGTCACTTTTGAAGAAATGCGCATGGAGAACGAACAAACCGTTCATCTCCTGCACGATATTTTGACGCGTGCCAAAACTACGCTTGGCTGGACGAACCCTGCCGCAAGAATGCTGCGGGTCGATGTCCTGCCCGGTTCTGGGGGAGGCTGCATTGTTTTGCTTTCCTCCACAGCGCACGAAAAACGGCTGCTGGTCAAAGCGGAAAACCGAACGCTTTTGCTGCATACACAGAGCACAGACGATTTTCTCGACCTGCTTTTACAGCTGAAAGCCGGGCTTTTTTCGCCGTCCGCCTATACATTTTACAAAGACGGCGACCGCTTTGCCGGTGTTTTTCGTTTTGCGAGCGTTCTGGAAACGCGCCGCGCCGCCATGCGCCTGTCGGAATACGGCACGCTTTGCCGCGTAACGCCCCAGTCGCTGGCCTATTTAAAAGAGCACGCCGCGCCCGTTAGACTTCGGCAAGCGCCTTGAATTCTGCAATGCGCGCACGCATGTCCTCGGCGGAAAACAGCGCGTTGCCCGAAACAAACACATTCGCGCCCGCACGCGCGGCAACACCAATCGTTTCGGCGTTGATGCCGCCGTCTACCTGAATATCCATCTCTTTGCCGAGTTCCTGCAATTTTTGGCGAAGCAGCTCGATTTTCGGCATGGTTTCCGCCATAAAGCTCTGCCCGCCGAAGCCCGGTTCCACCGTCATCACAAGCACCATGGAAAGCTTGTCGAGATAAGGGAACACGGTTTCGACCGGGGTGCCGGGTTTCACGGCAAGACCCGCCTCAACACCGGCGTCTAAAATCTCATCAATCGTCTTTTCGGTGTCGCTGCCGCATTCGACATGGAAGGTAATGCGGTCAGCACCGGCTTTGACGAAATCGGGCACATACTTCATCGGGTCGTCAATCATCAAATGCACATCAAACGGCAGGCTGGTCGCTTTGCGGATGCATTTTACGACCGGCGCGCCGAGTGTAATGTTCGGCACAAAGTGACCGTCCATCACATCGATATGCACCATGTCCGCCCCTGCGGCGGTCAGGCGTTTGAGCTCCCTTTCCAAATTGCCGTAATCGGCGGAAAGAATCGACGGGGAAATAAGAACCATTGTTGTTTTCTCCTTTATTGCGCAGCTGCAGCAGTCGTATCCGCTGCGGCTGTCGCTGTTTGTGCGGCCGCTGTTGTATCCGCTGCCGCGGTTTGGGTCTCGGTTTGGGTTTCAGTCTCTTCCGGCGCGCTGGTCGCGGCTGTTGTCGCGGTCTCCGGCGGAAGCGTAGACTGCAAAGCACTGATATAATATGCCCCGTCGCGCTCGCGCAGGGTCACTTTCATATATTTATCGGGCTCAGGCGCAACCATATTGCCCTCTGCGTCCTGCGCCCACTGGTCGCCGCCGAGGTAGCCGACGGTCAGCACAATGGTGCTGCCGCTTTTATCCACCTCTACAACCTTGGGGGTGTAGGTCGGCACAACGCCGGTCAGCGGGATGGAATAGGTCTGTTTGGTCGCGTCATAGGTGAATTCATAGCCGTAGCCCGACACCGTCCCGTGGGTGGGCTGCACTTCTGTGCCGAACAGCTTTTGGAATTCGGCAGTGACATCGGCTTCGGGAATAATCATGCCGGTCTCGCCGTATTCGTACTGGTCGGGGGAAAGGTTGCTTTTAAGAATCGACCAAATCGAAATGTCAATAAGCTGCGACGGATTTGCCTTGGTAATGTCATCGAACTCGTCGGGGTCGTTCATCACGACGGGCGTGAGCAGGGTGTTGTATTCGTCAAAATTCCGGCTGCTGTCGATTGCGTCTTTGGTCACGCGGACGCCCGCCACAACAACCGTGACCGCACCGACGACCGCCAAAACGGCAATCAGAAGCCCCAGAGGGAACGCCCAGCGGCGCGCACCTCTTTTATGTTTTTTGGTCGTTTTCGCCATGGTTATTCTCTCCTTTGGCCGTTGCCGTAAATTTTATATTTGACCGAAGTCAGCTGCGGCAGACCCAAAGGCCCGCGCGCATGCAGTTTTTGGGTGGAAATGCCGATTTCCGCACCGAATCCGAATTCGCCGCCGTCGGTAAAGCGGGTGCTGGCGTTGTGATAGACCGCCGCGGAATCCACTTCGGCGAGGAATTTTTCTGCCGCCGCTTTATTTTCGGTGACGATGCACTCGCTGTGACCGGTGGAATAGCGGTAAATGTGGTCAATCGCTTCTTCTATACTATCCACGATATGTACCGAAAGGATATAGTCAAGATATTCGGTCGCGTAATCTTCTTCGGTCGCCGCTTTTATCCCCGGCAGAATAGCGCGCGTAGCTTCATCGCCGCGCAGTTCGACATTTTTCTCGTCGAGTTTCGCTTTTAGGGGCGGCAGGACCTTTTCGGCAATATCTTTGTGCACAAGCAAACTTTCCGCCGCGTTGCACACGGACACGCGCGAGGCTTTGGCGTTATAGGTAATATCCACCGCCATTTGAATGTCGGCGTCTTTGTCGATATAAATATGGCAGTTGCCCACACCGGTTTCAATCACCGGCACGGTCGCGTTTTCTACCACAGAGCGGATAAGTCCCGCCCCGCCACGCGGAATCAGCACATCGACATAGCCGTTTAAGCGCATGAGTGCGGTCGCGCTCTCACGCGAGGTGTCTTCGACAAGCTGCACACAATCCGCAGGCAACTCTGTTTCCCCAAGCGCGTCACGCATAACTTTGGTAATCGCGGTGTTGGAGTGAATTGCTTCCTTGCCGCCGCGCAAAATCACCGCGTTGCCGGATTTTAAGCAAAGCGCCGCGGCGTCGCTTGTGACATTGGGGCGTGCCTCAAAAATCACGGCGATGACGCCCAAGGGCACGGCGACCTTTTGAATTTTCAGCCCGTTTTCGCGCTCGGTTTCGGAAAGCACCGCGCCGACCGGGTCAGGAAGCTTTGCCACATCGCTGACGCCCTTTGCCATGCCGGCGACACGCGCTTCGCTTAAAGCCAATCTGTCTAAAAGAGACGGCGCCATGCCGTTTTTGCGCCCGGCTTGTAAATCTTTTTCATTTTCAGAAAGAATATAGGCGCAGTTTTTTAAAAGTGCGTCTGCAATTTTCAATAGCGCCTGATTTTTGGTTTCGGTTGCCGCTGTCTGAAGCGGTCTTGCGGCGGCTTTTGCCCGCGCGCCGAGGGCTTCCATTGTCGTCATAGGAACACGCTTTCCCGGAAAATCCGTATTATTTCTCTTTTTTGCCGACAAAGAAGGTGCCGACCTGTTTGCCGTCGAGCGCTTTATAAATCGCTTCCGGCGCAGAACCGTTCATAACAATAACATCGATTCCGGCGTCCATCGCAATCTGCGCGGCGTGGAGCTTTGTGACCATGCCGCCTGTCGAGAACCGCGAGCCGTGACCGCCGGCAATTTCCAAAAGCGCCGGCGTGATTTCCCGGACTTCCGGAATGAGGCGCGCGTCCTCGTTTTCGGTGGGGTTCGCGTCATAAAGCCCGTCAATGTCGGTTAAAATCACCAGCGCGTCCGCGCCGATGAGTTCCGCCACGATAGCGGAAAGGCTGTCGTTGTCGCCGTAGACGATTTCTTCGACGGCAACGCTGTCGTTTTCGTTGATAATCGGGATTGCCCCGAATTCAAATATCTTTTCAAAGGCGTTGATTAAGTTTTGGCGGCGTTCAGCGTTGTCCACATCGCTTTTGGTGATGAGCATTTGCCCGACGGTGTGCCCGTATTCGGCGAAAAGCTTATCATACATAAACATCAGCTCACACTGCCCGACGGTGGCGGCTGCCTGTCGGCCGGGAGTGTCTTCGGGACGGCAGGAAAGCCCCAGTTTCCCAACGCCGACGCCGATAGCGCCCGAGGTCACCAGTGCGACCTCAATGCCGGAATTGACAATGTCGGAAAGCACCGACACGAGCTTGTGCATTCTTCGGATATTCGTCCGCCCGGTGTCATAGGTCAGCGTGGAGGTACCCACCTTGACAACCATGCGTTTTACTTGTTTCAAAACTGCCAAAATCTCCGCCTCACTCTAAAAATAGACATAGTTATAAGTATAAACAGTATAACACACTTTTGCCTATATCTCAACAAAAACTTTGGTGCGCGCCGGCGCACGGCGAACGCGTGTAGGGACTATGTACAAGGCAAAACTTTCTTAACCCGGAAGCAGCTTTGCTGTAACCTTGCGGGCGGGGATGAAACCCCGCCCCTACAGATAGATGAGCCCTTCGGTCGGGCGGAAATGTATCGTTTTTCGCAAACCATCTGCCCGCATATAAAGTTTCGCCCGCCTTTTCAAAGGCGGTGGAATCCAAAGGTAAAGCCTTTGGTCGCTCCGCGCACGGAGCGAAATTTCTTGCCTTATAAAGCGCAGGAGGGGAGACAAAACAGTCCGGTGGACTGTTTTGTCGTGGGGAACCCTCGCCGGGGGTTCCCCGGCACGCGCCGGCTTGCAACGAATTCGCGTAGGCGGTCTGATTTTGCTTTTTCTTTCGCAACCCGGAAGCGGCTTTGCTGATGTGTTATTGTATGCGTTGTAGGGGCGGGACTCCGTGCCCGCCCGCGTTTATTTATCTTTTCACCGGCTTTGTGTAAACTTTGACGGACAGCCCTTGCCCCTGTCCGCGTGTCTTGTATTCTCTCCCCCAGTCGCACGAGGTGCGACAGCCCCCTCGTCAGAGGGGGCACGGTTTTTAGGCGCGAAAAAACGGTGACTGTTTGCAAGCTTGTGGTTTCTTTTCCTCCCTCTGACGAGGGAGGTGGATTTTGCCGCAGGCAAAAGACGGAGGGAGAGAAAATTGCGGCGGTGCCGACCGCAGCGAATCGTGGTGCGGGCTGCCGCACGGCAAATGCGCGCAGGTAGTGGAATTTTACCTTGATTTTCTTAACCCGGCAGCAGCATCGCTGTAACCATACGGGCGGGCACGGAGTCCCGCCCCTACAAATGACAATTTGATGAAAGTCGATACCGGGCTTTTGAAATAAAGCCTTACAACTGCTCTCTACGCGATTCGGTGTGCCCGGCGGCACTGTGCGCCGTCACCGTGACACGCGCAAAGCCGATACCGGGCAAAAAATTTCCTCCTGCACACACTATCTGCTCGAATTCGGTGTGCCCGGCGGCACTAAGGGCGGCGGTGGAACGCCGCCCCCTACATTATTTCATCAATGCTGATGTCGGGAGGACAAGGCTGTTTTTATTACAAAGTAAATGCCTCGATTCGCCGCGCGTCGGCACACGCCACAAAAAAGGACCGTCAAATGACGGTCCTTTAGGTTTTGTTATTCCTGTTTTTCTTTTTGCGTCACGGCAATGCCGAGGTCGGAAAGCTGGAGGTCATCTACCGCGGCGGGGCACTCGGTCATCGGCTCGGAAGCGTTCTGCACCTTCGGATAGGCGACAACATCGCGAAGCGACTCCGTTTGCAGCATCTGCATGCAAAGCCGGTCAAGGCCAAGCCCCATACCGCCGTGCGGCGGTGCGCCGTAACGGAAAGCTTCCAGCAGATAGCCGAATTTTTCCTTGGCTTCTTCGTCGGAAAGCCCTAAGAGGGTGAAAATTCTGCCCTGCAGCTCGGGGTCGGTGATACGAATAGAGCCGCTCGACAGCTCAATGCCGTTGAGCACCATGTCATATGCCTTGGCGCGCACACGCGCTTTGTCGGATTCGAGATAAGGCAGGCATTCATCCATGGGCGCGGTGAACGGGTGGTGCATCGCGACAAATTCGCCGAGTTCTTCGTCATATTCAAAGAACGGGAATTCGGTAATCCACAAAAGGTTAAACTGGTCTTTCGGAATAATGTCGAGCTTCTGCGCGACAGTCTGGCGCAGCGCGCCGAGCACAGACAGCACATGGCTGTCGTTGGCATCCGCCACAACCAGCAAAACATCGCCGGTTTCGGCGCCGGTTTTTTCTAAAATCGCCTGCATTTCGGCATCCGTCATAAATTTCGCAAACGAAGACGCCATGCCGTCGGGATTCATGCGCACCCAGGCAAGGCCTTTCGCGCCGATGCCGCGGACGAATTCGGTCAATTTATCAATCTCTTTGCGCGTTAAAACACTTGCGGCGTTTTTCGCGTTGATGGCACGGACACTGCCGCCGCCTTCAATTGCGCCGCGGAACACGGCAAACTCGCTCCCGCGCACCGCATCGGTCAAATTGCAAAGCTCCATGCCGTAACGGGTATCGGGCTTGTCTGAGCCGTAACGCTCCATTGCCTCGCGGTAAGTCAGCCGCGGCAGGGGCAGAGCGATATCCACACCGATTGCGTCCTTAAACACACGCTGAATATAGCGCTCGCCCATTTCCAAAACATCTTCCATATCGACAAACGACATTTCAAGGTCGATTTGGGTGAATTCCGGCTGACGGTCGGCGCGCAAATCCTCATCGCGGAAGCAGCGCGCAATTTGCATGTAACGGTCAAAGCCCGCGACCATGGAAAGCTGTTTGTAAAGCTGGGGCGATTGCGGGAGGGCATAAAAGCTGCCTTTGTGGATTCTGGACGGCACCAGGAAGTCGCGCGCCCCTTCCGGCGTGGAACGAATCAGCATGGGGGTTTCAATTTCAATAAACCCGTTTTCGTCAAAGAAATCCCGCGTGATTTTGGCAATTTTGTGCCGCATCAAAATATTTTTCTGCAAATCCGGGCGTCGCAAATCAAGATAACGATATTTTAACCGCGTCAGCTCCGAGGTCTGCGAGTTTTCAACAATTTCAAACGGCGGGGTCTCGCTTTTGGCAAGCAGGGAAAGTGCCTGCACTTCCAGTTCCACATCGCCGGTGGGAAGCTCCGGATTTTTCGCCGCGCGCTCGCGCACAACGCCGGTTGCCGCCACCACATATTCGCTGCGAAGTGTGAATGCCTTGCCGAAGACCTCGCGGTCCGTGCTTTCGGTAAACGCAAGCTGCAAAATGCCGGTTCTGTCGCGCAAATCGACAAAAATCAATGCGCCGAGATCGCGCTGCTTCTGCACCCAGCCGCACACGGTCACGGTTTTGCCGATATCCGCCGCGCGCAGGTCGCCGCAGTAATGCGTCCGTTTGATGCCTTGCATACTGTCCATATTATTTCAAGCCTCCAAGAAGTTGTGAAAGATCGGTTTCGCTCAAATCAGCGTCTGCGCCCTCTACACCCGCAAGTGCGTCACGAATGACCATAGACTGAAACGCCCCGGTGAAATCATCAAGCGCAATATCCGAAAGCGTGCCGTCGCCCATGTTTTTCAGCTGCGCCTTGCCGCTTTCAAGTTCGCTGTCGCCCAAAACGACGGTATACGCCGCGCCAAGCTTGTCTGCATATTTCATTTGCGCCTTTAAAGAACGCCCGAAGGTGTCAAACTGCGCCGCGATGCCCTCTTCCCGCAGTTCCTGCGCAAGACGCGCGGCTTCGCGGTTGGCGGTATCACCCATGGAAGCAAGATAAATGTCACAGCGCTTTGCTTCCGGAAACGGCGTTTTCTGCGCTTCCATAAGGAGCAGCAGACGCTCAATGCCCATGGCGAAGCCACACGCCGGCATCGGTTTGCCGCCGAGCTCTTCCAAAAGCCCGTCATAGCGTCCGCCGCCGCAGACGGTGCCCTGGGCGCCAATCTCATTAGAAACAAATTCAAACACAGTGCGGGTGTAATAATCAAGCCCGCGGACAATTTCCGGGTTCACGGTGTAGGCAATGCTCATCGCGTCCAGATAGCCCTGCACCGCCTCGAAGTGGGCGCGGCAGTCATCGCAGAGGTAGTCGAGAATTTTCGGCGCACCTTTGCCGATTTGAGAGCAGACCGGGCTTTTGCAGTCCAAAATGCGCATCGGATTGCGGTCAAGGCGCGAAAGGCAGGTTTCGCAAAGCTCGCCCTTATAGCTTTCAAAATAGGCTTTCAGGGCTTTTTGAAATTCCTGTCTGCATGCTGGGCAGCCGATAGAGTTGATTTCAAGCGTAAGATTTTTTACGCCGAGATATTGGAAAACCGCGTGTGCCAGCGCAATGATTTCTGCATCCTGCGCAGGTGCGTCCGCGCCGAAAGCTTCCACGCCGAACTGGTGGAATTCACGAAGCCGACCTGCCTGCGGCTTTTCATAGCGATAGCAGGAGGTCAGGTAATAGATTTTTTGCGGCAGGGGGGCGTTGAAAAGCCCGTTTTCGAGAAACGCGCGCGCTGCGCCCGCCGTGCCCTCGGGGCGAAGCGTAATCGAACGGCCGCCCTTATCTGAAAAAGTATACATTTCCTTTTGCACAACATCCGTCGTCTCGCCGACCGAGCGCTGGAACAGCTCGGTGTGCTCAAAAACGGGCGTGCGCATTTCGTAAAAGCCAAAATTTTCTGCAATCTCACGCACCGCTGCTTCCACATATTGCGTTTTGTAGCTTTCGGCCGGCAATAAGTCCAGCGTGCCTTTGATTGCGTTGGTGATCAATGCCATAGTATCCGTCCTTATTTTGGAAAAATGTCGATAAGATAAACTTTGCCCCCTCCCGGAAAAGAAGGGGGCGAAAACCTTTGTTTATTTCGGGTTCACAATGTCGCGCCAATCCAAATCGCCGCGCTCCAGAGAATGAATGATCGCTTCGGCGGTCGCAATGTTGGTCGCCACCGGAATGTTGTGCACATCGCACAGCCGCAGCAAATTGTTTTCTTTGGGCTCGTGAGGCTTCGGATTCAGCGGGTCGCGGAAAATCAGCAACAGGTCGATCTCATTGCAGGCAATGCGTGCACCGATTTGCTGGTCGCCGCCCTGGGAACCACTCAGAAAGCGTACGATATTCAAGCCTGTCGCCTCAGCGATGAGTTTGCCGGTTGTTCCGGTAGCACAGAGGTTGTGGCGGGAAAGAATGCCGCAATAAGCAATACAAAACTGCGTCAGCAGCTCTTTTTTTGAGTCGTGCGCCATAAGAGCAATGTTCATAGATTCTCCTCACTTTCGCTAAATTTCTGTTTGAAAACACCAATCCAACTGCTATCATATCAAATCTTTTGCAAGATTTCAACAATTTTTTCAAAACAATGTGGATTTTATCTTTTTTTCACGGAACGGGATTTCCTCGCCCAAAAGCCTGCCGGCAATGCGGTCGAGCGCCGCTTCTGTTTGGCGCGCAGGCTTTTTTCCCGCCGCAAGTTTCGAAAGATGCACATCTTCCGGCACCGCACCAAGCAGGCGCACACAGGTTTCCGTAATGACTCTGTCCGCACTGTAACACTCGCCGCTGCGCACAGCGTCTGCGTCAAACCGATTGATAAGCAGCCGCATTTCGGGAACAGAAACCCCGTCGCAGATGCTTTGGGCGGTGTTGGCAGCCGCGCGCACACTGACCGCGTCCGGCGTTGCCACAAGCAGGGCGTTTTCCACGCCGCGCGCAAGAGTACGCACCCATTCACTCGCTCCTGCGGGCGCATCTAAAAAGCAAAAATCGTATTCCGGCACGAGAGAGGACAGCATCGCGAAAAAATCTTCCGCGTCGGGTTCGGCATCCGGGTTCGCTGGCGGCACCAAAAGGCCGAGCATGCCGTCCGGCGTTTTTAAGACAGCGTCCTGCGGCGCGCAGCGCGCAAGCAGCACATCTTGCCAGTCATACACCGCTTCGCCGCCAAGCCCTGTTAAAAGGTCCAGCGTTCGAAAGCCCTTGTCACAGTCTACCAAAAGCACCCGCTTGCCGCGGCGGCAAAGGGCGCGCGCAAGGCAGACGGACAGGGTGGATTTTCCCACGCCGCCTTTGCCGGAACAAATCAAATATTGCTTCGCCAACAAAACGCCCTCCTTACTGCAAAACGGTGTTATAGCTCTGTTCGGCTTGCACTTCGCTGCCGGACTGGAAATACGCTTTGTAAATTTCGGCAACCAGCACGGCTGTCGCGGAACCGCTGGAAAGATTCTCGATTGCCACGGCAACCGCGATTTCCGGATCGTCATAAGGCGCAAACGAAATCATAAAACCGTTAAGGCCTTCGACGATTTTGCCTTCTACCTTCGCTTTGGATTCCGCGGTACCGCTCTTACACGCCACCTGGAACGGCAGACCCTTGAATGCGGAAAGGCGCGTACCCATTCGCAGCATACCTTCTTTGACGGTCTGTATATTTTCTTCGGAAGCGCCGATCTCATTTAACACGGTGCCGGTGTTTTCCAATATAGTTTCGGAATAATCGCTCGATTTTATGCTTTTCACGAAATGCGCCTGGTAGCGTGTGCCGCCGTTGGCAATGGTCGCCGTGTAGTTTGCAAGCTGAATCGGCGTGAACAGGTTGTCAGACTGACCGATTGCCGCCTGTACCGTGTCGCCGGGGTACCAAACGCCGCCGTGCGCTTCACGGTAAGAGATGCTGGCGAGCACGCCTGCGGATTCGTTAATCTCAACGCCGGTTTTCTGCCCGAGGCCGAAACGCGAGCAATAGTCGTTCATTTTTTCGATGCCCAACAGCCGGCCGGTTTCATAGAAAAAGATGTTGCACGATTTATTCAGCGCTTCGCGCACATCAATATTCCCGTGATAACCGGTGCATTTGAACGGTGTGTCCGGGAACTGCGTGTAAATGCGCGTGCATTTAAAAGTGGAAGTCTTGGTGATAACGCCCTCTTCGAGACCCGCGAGTGCAATGGCGGGCTTCATCGTCGAACCGGGTGCATAGGTACTCATCAGCGCGCGGTTCCACAAAGGCGAGCTTGTGTCCGAAGCCAGAATGCTGTAATCATCATAATAGGTCGCAAGGTCGTAGCTCGGATAGGTCGCGCAGGCGAGTACAGCGCCGGAATTGACATCGATTACAACCGCAGACCCGACCGCCGGAATGGATTCCTTATCGCGGTAATCTTCAATAAAGGCGGCCAGCGCGTTCTGCACCTGCTTCTGGAAGCCGGATTCAATGGTCAGGATGACAGAGTTGCCCTCTTCGGGCGCGACGGTGATTTCCGAGGTTTTGTTGCCCTCGGAGTCGGTCGTGGTCGTCATAATGCCGTTTGTCCCGCGCAGATAATCTTCCATTGCGCTTTCAATGCCGAATTTACCGATGATGCCATCCATCGCGTATGCGCGCAAAGACAAAAGCTGGCGGTCTTCCGCAGAAAGGGTTTCGTCTGCCGCGGCGGTTTCATAAGCTTCTTTCTTTTCTTTATATTCCGACTCGTTGAGCGCGCCGACCACGCCGATGATGTGCGGCGCGATTGTGCCGTCGGTATAGCTTCTTTTGCTTACGACCTCAATATCCACGCCTTGGAATTTGGCGCTGTTTTCTTTAATATTGGCCGCGAGCGCGTCAGGCACATCGTCTGCGAAGGTATAGGGATTCGCCGCCGAAAACTGGATTTTCTTCAGGCTGTAACAAACTGAAGCGATTTTGCGCGCATCGGCGGGTGAATAATTTTCGAGTTCAAATTTTTTGATAAGCTCATCAAAGCAGTTTTGCGCGGTTGCGTAGGAATTCAAATGGAGCACATCGCGCGATTTTAAAAATTCAATGTCTGACTCGGCATCGGCTTTAAACTGAATGTTGCCGTTTGCGTCAAACACCAGCGGCAGGTCGTCGTTCCACGCCACGCCGCTTTGCTCTGTTAAGGTAATCAGATTATATAAAATTTCATTGCGCTTTGCCTGTTCGCGTGTTGAGGGGAAATAAGAAGCGTTGAGCACAATGGAGTTGCCCTGTTCGTTGGTAACCAGCGGCACGCCGTTGCAGTCGAGAATCTCGCCGCGCGCGGCTTCTATCGTGGTTTCCGAAGAGGACATGGTGACTTTTTGCGTTGTGTAGTCCCCCGCGTTGACCACCTGAATGCGGAACAAATCCACAAAAAATACAGAAAAGAACACCGCAATTGCAACCAAAAATGCGGTTGTGCGAATTTTCAGACTTTTCTTCTTCATGCGCCGGCTCCTTTCTCCGAGACCCTATCTATGTGCGCAGACGCGTCCGGTTCATGACCGCACGCACAACAAGATAGAATACCGGCAAAAATACAACGGAATATAAAACACTGGGCAAATAATACCGTAAGAACAGCCAGCCGGAAGAGCCCACCCCTTCGGCGACTACGAAGAATACGGTATATAAGCAAACATACAGAAAATGCGCACAGCCGGCAAGCAAAAGCGCCGTAAACAGGTTGTTGCGCATCAGCGTGTTAATGAGAATGCCGCAGGCGGCGCCCACGAGCATCAAAAACAAAGCGTTAAAGCCATCGCCCATGGGCGAGACCCAATCCCAAAGCGCGCCGGCAAACAGCCCGAACAGCGCACCGACGACTTCACGCTCAAACAGCGCGATACAGACCGTCAGGGAAATTAAAAAATACGCCCGAACGCCGAAAATTTCGGGAAAATAACCGGGCGTATTCTGTAACATGTGCGCCGCAAGCAAAAGCAGTGCAAATATGCCGCGCCGCAGCCATAAAATTCCGGTTCTTTTACGCATCGCCCTTACCCTCAAAATCGGTGATGACGAAAGCGTCCTGCACCTCGGAAATCTCGATTTCGGGCTTCACTTCTGCATAATAAGAAATGTCGCCCTCTTCTTTTTGAACGGTCGTAACCGTGCCGATGATAAGCCCTCTGGGGAACACGCCGCCTACGCCGGAAGTGCAGACGATGCCGCCCTCGGCCACAGCCGTGTCGCGTTCGAGCCCCGACAACTTTAAAACACCTTGCACACCAAGCTTGGTCGTGGTTTGTGTGTAGCCCGCTTCGCCGGTGCGGATTTCATACGCCGCGGCGCTGAACTTCGGGTCGCAGACAGACAGCACCGTGCAGGAGGTGGGTCCGGTTTCGCTGACAATGCCAATCAAATATTCGCCGCTTATCACCGGGTCACCGACCGCAACCCCGTCAGAGCTGCCGCAGTTGAGCACGAACGAGCCGAACACATCGGCGGCGTCACGCCCGATGACTGTCCCGGCAACAAACTGGAAGTCAGGGTTTTTCTCTTTTACGCCGAGGAATTTTTCATAAGCCTCGACCTGCTTTTGGAGCTTTTCATAGTCCACAAGCTTGCTTTGATAATCGGCAACTTGTTCTTCAAGTTCCTCGACACGCTTCATGTAAGAGCGTGAAGAAATAAACCCGCCTTTAAAATTGTCGAATTTTTCCGATATGTAGGCAGCCGCATCCGACAGCGGGGAAAACACAGTACCCACGGCAGAGGTCAGCGGAGAAGTACCGCCTGCAAGTGCTGCAGCAGCAATGACGCCCGCCAACAGCACGACTGCCACGGTGAGCAGAATTTTAAAGCTTGTGCTTCTCAAAAAATTACGCATTGCAAATCTGTCCCTCTGCTGTGTTTGTGTATCAAAAGTTTAAATAGAAATTGAATCAGTCGTAGTGCTTTTTGCCGGTGATGCCGAGAACTTCGTCGTTTTCGAGGCATTTGCCGGTGCCGTCCACGACGCAGTCCAGCGGATTGTCCGCCACATGCACCGGGATTTTGGTCTCAATGGAGATGAGCTTGTCAAGCCCGCGCAGCAGCGCGCCGCCGCCGGTCAGCATAATGCCGCGGTCAATGATGTCCGCCGAAAGTTCGGGGGGCGTTTTCTCAAGCGTGGAGCGAATCGCGTCCAAAATCTGGTTGACCGGGTCAGCAAGCGCTTCGCGCACTTCTTCAGAGGTGATTTCAATGTTCTTCGGCAGACCGTCAAGCAGATTACGGCCTTTTACATCGATTGCGCCCTCGCCGTCATAGGGGTAAGCGGAACCGATTTTGATTTTAATATCTTCGGCGGTGCGCTCGCCGATCAGGAGATTATGCTTTTTGCGGATATAGGCAATAATTGCCTCGTCAAAGTTATCGCCCGCCACACGCGCCGATTGCGCCGTAACGATGTCGCCGAACGAGATGACCGCGACTTCGCTGGTACCGCCGCCGATGTCAACGACCATGGAGCCGACCGCTTCCGAAACCGGAAGCCCCGCGCCGATTGCCGCCGCCATGGGTTCTTCAATTAAGCTTACATATTTCGCACCTGCACTGCGCGCCGCATCATGCACGGCTTTGCGCTCAACCTCAGTAACGCCCGAGGGAATGCAGATAAGCACGCGCGCTTTGGAAAACGGCGATTTGTTAATAGCCATGCGGATAAATTCCTTGAGCATATCCGAAGTGATTTCAAAGTCCGCGATAACGCCGTCTTTCAGGGGACGAACTGCGGTGATAGAGCCGGGTGTTCTGCCGATCATCTGCTTGGCTTTGTTGCCGACCGCAACCACCTTCTGCGGATAAGCGCTGACATCGACCGCCACCACGGAGGGCTCGCGGATAACAATGCCTTTTCCTTTCAGAAACACCAGCGTATTTGCCGTACCGAGATCAATCCCGATATCCTGTGAAAACAACATATTCTTCTTCCTTTCTCCAACGCAATTAAGCATAAAAATCCAATTATGGGGATATTATACCCCGAAACGGGGAATTTCTCAACTGATAAATCGTTAAAAGTTTATGAATTTGTAAAATAAAATTGTATACAAATTATTACAAAATGCTTAGGCCCCGCCCTTTTGCCGGGTTTCAGCAGCAAAAAGCCCCGGCGTTTTAAGCAACCGGGGCTTTTTCTTTAAAATAAGATGTTCAAACGCCGGAAAGCGCCATGACCCTGCCCGAAAAATCGGTGACAAATATCCGTTTTCCGTCAGAAGCCGCACTGCTGAGCACCGGCACGCCGAGCTGCACTTTTCCCAAAATGCTGCCGTCGGCAGCAACGCGATAGAAAAACCCGTCGGAAGCACCGAAAAACAAGCTTTCGTTTAAAAGCAGCGGCGTACATTCCACCGTCTGTGCGCCCGGGCCGACATAAGGCGGGGTGCCAAGCAGCGCACCGCCGACCGGCAGCGCTGCGACCATCGGCTTCTCTGCACTGTCTGTTGCTGCAGGCGCCGCATTTATTACTCTGGTTGCCCGCAGAAAGAAATAATTGTTTTCCCCCTCTATTCTTTTAAAGACAGCCTGCCTTTTTAGGCAGGCTGTTCTTTTATGCCGTCAAAAAATCCCCCGGCACATCGCCGGAGGATTTTGCTTTTTATATGCTTTTCAGGTTATTTGTCCAGTCCGTTTTGCAGCTTTGCCGCCGTAACGGTATTTTTCAAAAGCGTTGCAATCGTCATCGGCCCGACGCCACCCGGTACGGGCGTAATGTAAGACGCTTTCGGCTCGACCGCGGCAAAATCCACATCGCCGCAAAGCTTGCCGTTTTCGTCACGGTCCATGCCGACATCAATAACCACCGCGCCGTCCTTAACCATATCCGCTGTTACAAAATGCGGAATGCCGACCGCGGCAACCAAGATATCGGCGCGTGAAGTCACTTCTTTTAAGTTTTTGGTTTTGGAATGGCAAATGGTCACCGTGCCGTTCTGGTGCAGCAGCAGCATCGCCATAGGCTTGCCTACGATATTGCTGCGGCCAATGACCACGCACTCCTTACCGGCCACTTCAATGTTATAGTGCCGGAGAATCTCCATGATGCCCGCCGGGGTGCAGGGTAAAAAAGCATAGTCGCCGATCATGATGTGCCCGACATTGACTGCGTGGAACGCGTCCACATCTTTTTTCTCGGATATCGCGGCTATGACGGCTTCTTCATCCAAATGCTTCGGCAGCGGCAGCTGGCAGAGAATCCCGTTAATAGAATCTTTGCGGTTGAGTTCTTCCACAAGTGCGAGCAGCTCTTCCTGCGTGGTCTCTTCGGGCAGGGCGTATTCTTCGGAAACGATTCCCGCCGCTTCACAAGCTTTCTTTTTATTGTTGACATAAGTGCGTGACGCGGGGTTGTTGCCGACGATAATTACAGCAAGCCCCACCGAAACGCCTTTTTCATTTAGTGCGGCAACCTCGGCGCGCACCTCTTCCTTTACCTTTGCAGAAACGGCCTTGCCGTCAAGAATCACTGCCATTTTTGCCTTCCTCCTTCTGCTTTTTCTCGAGCATTTTATTTTTCGCTTCTTTTGCCTTTTTCACCTGGCGGCTTTTTTCGCGCTTCTCCGCCTTTTCGTCCTCAAGCGAATAGTCAAGCTCTGCCGGAAGCGTTTCCACCGGCGTAAACGGCACAGGGTGCTTTTTGAGCTCTACAAGTTTCGCAATCAGAATTGCGGCGCAGATGAGCACCAAAATCATGGAAAGCACTTGTGAAACACGCAGGGAGGTCGTGCCTATGTAAAGGCTGTCGGTGCGAAGCCCCTCAACCACCGCGCGCTCAGCACCGTAAAGAATGCCATAGCAGAGAATCAGCTGGCCGCTGAATTTATAGGCTTTTTTGCAAACGATATAAATAATGATGAAGCTCGCTATGCACCAAAGCGATTCATAAAGAAATGTCGGATGCACAGGAACAGACGCATCCATTGTGATGCCCTTTTCGGCAAATTCGGACTGGTGATTTGCAATATAGCTCGCCACTTTGTCGCTGGTCATGCCCCAAGGCAGGGTAGTATTTGTACCGAACGCCTCCTGGTTTGCATAATTGCCCCAGCGGCCGATGCCCTGGCCGATTAAAAAGCTCATGCCGGCAAGGTCCAAAAGCTTCAGGAAATTCAGCCCGTTGTGACGGCAGACCAAAAACGCAGCAAGAATGCCGCCGATAAGCCCGCCGTAAATCGCAAGACCGCCCTGCCAAATCTGCGGAATTTCAGACAAATGACGGCTGTAATAGTCCCACTCAAACGCCACATAGTAAATCCGTGCGCCGAGAATGCCGCCGATTGTGCCGAACAGCAAAATGTCGAGCATTTTGTTTAAATCGAGTTTCCATTTGTAAGCCATCCGCCCGCCGAATAAAACGGCGAGCAGAAAGCCGAACGCAATGATAACACCGTAAAATTTGATAGAGACCTCTTGGCCGAATACAGTGAATTCACAAAGGGTGGAATACACATTGAAAATATGGTCGATGCCGGTAAATTTTACGGCGGTGTAATCTGTTAAAAAGGTCATAGCTTATTCTCCTTCCGGCTTGATGACAGAGAGCGACGCGCAATCCGTTTGCAGCGCGCTGCGCAGCCGCGCGTTTACCTCGTCGAGCGTCAGAGACTGTAAAATTTCAGGCTCGTCAAACAGACCCTCGCCGCAGAAATACGCCGAAACCATCGAGTTTGCTATGCCGTCAATGTCGTTAAAGGTCATAATGCTTCTGCCGTAGAGCTTTTTGCGGATACGCTCAAAATCCGCTTCGGAAATACCGGTTTTCTGCAACTCGAGAATGCGCTCGGTAATGCGTTTTTGCACCTCGCGCCCGTCGGGGGATTCGCCGGTGAAAATCCACGCCGCATAGCCGTAGCCGCAGAAATATTCTTTTTCAAACGAAGTGTTGATAAGCCCCGCTTCCAAAAGCTCTGAATAAAACGCAGAGGTCTTGCCCGCAATCGCTTCCAAAATCAAATCACTGATAAGGATTTCCCGCAAGGAGCGTTCGGGCGTGGCCACCGCCTCTTTAAAGCCAAGGCTGAAAATCGGGAACGCCACCGAAAGCGTCTCTTCGGTGTAGCTTTCGGCCACTTCGCGCGGCTCACGGTGGAACTTGCGCTCAATTTGGAGCGGCTTCTGCGCCTTTAACAGCCGGTCGGCGACAGACAGCACCTCGTCGGGTGTGACATTGCCCGCCACACACAACACCATGTTGGAAAAGTTATAAAATGTCTCATAGCATTTATAGAGCAGCTCCGGCGTGATTTCAGCAATGGATTCGACCGTTCCGGCAATGTCGATGCGCACCGGGTGGGTTTTATACATCGCACGCAAGAGGGAAAACAACGCTTCCCAGCCCGCTTCGTCGCGGCACATCTGAATTTCCTGCCCGATAATGCCCTGCTCTTTCTGCACGGTTTTTTCGGTGAAATACGGGTGCGTTACAAAATCGAGCAAAATTTCAAGCGATTCTTGAAATTTGCCGGTACAGCTGAACAAATAGCAGGTTTTGTCAAAGGAGGTATACGCGTTGGCGCTCGCGCCGGTTTTGGCATAGCGCTCAAACGCGTCTAAATCTTCGCTTTCAAACAGTTTATGCTCTAAGAAATGGGCAATGCCCTCCGGCACACAGGTGAAGTTCTCTTCGCCGCGCAAACGGAATTCTGTGTCGATAGAGCCGTAGCGCGTGCCGAACACGGCATAGGTCGCGGCATAGTTCGCCTTCGGGTAGACAAGGATTTTTAACCCCGAAGGGTGGTCGATTTCAAAATAGCTCTCTTTAAGTCTTTCACTTTTCACTTCACGAATGTCAGGCATTGACCGCTTCCTCCTTTCCGGCAAGCAAATACACGGTGTCGAGCGTCAGCCGCTTTGCCGCGCGCACAACATCTTCGCGCGTAACCGCCGCCAAGCCTTTTACCATATCCTCCGGCGTGCGGACCGCACCGTCGGGCGACATGGCATAATAGGCGTCCAGCCCCTCCGGCGTGTCGTCTATCCCGCGGAACGCATCGCACAGCGCCGCTTTGGAAGCGGCAAATTCCTCGTCGGTAAATTCGCCGTTTTGCATAACTTGTAACTGCTTTTGAATTTCATTAAATGCCGCGTCTTTGTTTTTGCGCTCAATGCCGCTTTGCACCATCAAAAGCCCTTTGTAGCGGTCGAGCCGCGCCGAGCAGTAATAGCAAAGGCTCAGCTTTTCGCGGACATGCATAAACAGTCTCGAATACGGCCCGCCGCCGAATAAATCGGTCATCAGCCGGGTGGCAAAATAGTCATCGTCACAGTCGCGCATACCGGTGCGGAAGCCCAAAACCAGCTTGCTTTGGTTCACATCCATTTCCTCTGTGACCTCGGTGACATCCTCCGCCGCCTCTACAAACACAGTCTGAATCTCCGCCGGGGCGCGGTCGCCTTCCTGCGACGCGAGTTTCTCGCGCAGCATTTCCTCGAGCGGTTCAAAATCCACATTGCCGATTACCTGCACACTGACCGTGGCTTCGCGCAAAAGCTGCTGCCAGGCGTTAAACATGCTTTCGGGCGTAACGGCGCGCACCGCTTCTAACAGTTCGGTTTTAGACACGCCAAACGGCTCGTCCGCACACATGATTTCAAGGCACCGTGACAATGCGTAAGCGCGCTTGTCGTTTAACTCGCTTTCAATATCTTCCACGCAAAGGCGCACTTCTGTTTCCAGCTGCGTCTTGTCAAACGCACCGTTTTCGGCATGCGGCGAGAACAACAGCTCCAAAAGCAGCCGAAGCGCCTCAACGCTCAGCCTTTCCTCTCCTGCAAGCGCCAAATCGTCACGGATGCAGGTCAGTGAAAACCGCAGGCGATAGCCCTCGCCGAGCTTGGAAACATCGGCAGAAAGAATGGCGCCGTAAAGCTCCTCTAAGCGTTCATTGAGCCGGGAAAGCGTTGGATATTTCGCCGACGCATGGGCAAGAAATGACGCAAGCACCGTGTTTTCCGCTGTGTTTTTTAACAGAGGCATCATTAAAATAACAGAGATACAGGTCGTTTTTGTGTTTTGGGTACGCACGCGCAAAAGCCGAAGCTTTTCACCGATTTGCGTAACTTTAGGTTCAACCGGCATTGGATTACTCCCTTTTTTAAAGTCAATAGAAATATTTTAGCATACTGTGGAAAAAAATTCCACATGTTCAAAATATTTTTACAATATGATTTTTCCCGTCCGGGCGTAGAAACGCAGCTGTTTTGCCGTCGATTTCCACACGCCCGGCAGCGTTCTGTGCAACGGCAACATCTATCTTTGCGCCGCCAAGGTACAAGGCGAACTGAAACGCACCCCAGCTTTTCGGCGGGTTCGGGCAAAAATACAGGTTCCCGTCCTTTAGACGAATCCCTAAAAGCACCTCGGTCACAAAGGCATAAAACTGCCCCGCCGAGCCTGAGTAAAGGCTCCAGCCGCCGCGTCCGGGAGCTTCTTCCGCCGCGTACACATCGCCTGCAAAATAATAAGGCTCGGTTTTATAGACCGCTTCGTCTTTGTTAAGCGGATTTAAAAGGGATAAGACCCGCTCACCCGCCTGCATATTGCCGCTTTCAAACAGCGCGCGGCAGAACCACACCGCGGCGTGGGTGTATTGCCCGCCGTTTTCCCGCACGCCGGGCGGATAGCTTGCCACATAGCCCGCCGAGCGGTCTTTGCCCGAAAAAGGCGGCCAAAACAGGCGGACAAGCCCATTTTCAGCGTCCACCAGCGCCGCATATGCACTATGCAGCGCCGCCTGCACACGCATTTTGTCAGACATTTTCGCAAAAACGGCAAAGCTTTGCGTCAGGCTGTCGATTCTGCATTCTTCGCAGGCGTTCGCCCCCATTTTTCGCCCGTCGTCAAAAAAGGCGCGCAAATAATGGTCGCCGTCCCAAGCAAATTGGTCTATGGCTTCGCGAAGCTGCTGTGCCGTTGCGCGGTACGCTTCGGCTTCCTCGCCGAGCTCTTCCAAAAGCGCCGAAAATGCATCGAGCACCACCACGGCAAACTGCGAAAGCCAAACGCTCTCGCCTTTTCCCTTGATGCCGACTTTGTTGAAGCTGTCGTTCCAGTCGCCCGCGCCCATTTTGAGAAGCCCGTGTTCACCAAACTGCAACCCTTTTTGCAAAGCCCGTTTCGCGTGCTCCAAAACGCTCGCTTTTTCTTTTCCTGCGTGCGCGGCAAAATAACGCTCTTCTTCCTGCGCTTCCAGCGGCGCCGCATCTAAAAAGGCAATTTGCTTCTTGAGTATTTCCCGGTCGCCGGTCGCAAGCACATAGCGCGCCACCGTCAGCGGCAGCCAGAGCAGATCGTCGCCGTAGCGCGTGCGCACACCGTGTTTGCCTTCGCCCGCTTTTGCGACGGGGTGCCACCAGTGGAGCACATCGCCTTCCGCAAATTGCGCGGCGCAGCAGCGATAAATTTGTAACCGGCAAAGCTTCGGGCGCACCGGCAAAAGCGCAGCGGCGTCCTGTAATTGGTCACGGAAGCCGAATGCGCCGCCGGACTGATAAAACCCGGTGCGGGCAAAAAGGCGGCCCATTTCGATTTGATTGGGTAAAAATGCATTAAACAGCGTGTTAAAAGCCTTGTCGTTTGTCTTTACACGAATCCGGTCGCCGAGCTGCATCGGTTGCAAATCTTCTTTGGCAAGGCGCTCCGCGCCCGCTGCAAAACGCGAAAAGCCCAAAATAAATTGAACGCGTTCTTTGCGGCGCGGCGGTAAATACAGCTTTCTGCCCACAGCGGCACAGCCGAATGCCTGCGGTAAATCGCCGCCGCTGTCCCAAACGCCCGCGGCAAAATCATCGTCGTGCACCGTCCAAAAGATATTTTCTCCCTGTGCTGAAAGACGCATCGTGCCGGGAAACGCCGGTGACAGTGGGCTGTGCACTTCGAGCGCACCGCCGTAAAACCGGGATTGCAGATTTTTTGCACGCCGGTCATCTTCGCCGAGCACCGGGCGCGTGTAATAACAAACCTCGGCCTGTTTTTGGACGCCGCTTTGGTTTTCAAGCATCACTTCCACCTGCTTCTGCATGCCGCGGCGCGGAACCGTGACGGTCACCGTCAATGTGATTCCGGCGGCGGATGCGGTGTATTCCGCGCGATTGTCCCCAAACCGGGCACAGGACGCACGCAATATATCAAAAATTTTGCCGTTTACGCGCAAAAACAACCGTTCGCCCAAATTGTCGAGCATGGGGTCGTTGGAAAACAATGTCAGCTTATTTAAGCGTGCATTTTGCGCAAAGGTCGTGCCGAGCGTGCTGTCGCCGAGCAGCGTGCCGAAGGTCGGATTTGCAAGCACATAACACCACGGCAAAACCGGCTTTTGATGGATTTCCGCGCCTTGCTCTGAAAAACAGTTCGGCTGATTGGAGCCTGCGCAGTCTGAAACGGCGGCTTCACAAAACGGCTTTTTCTCTGCCGCGCCCTCGTCGGGGCTGCCCAACGGCACAACCGCATCGGACAGCGCCAAAAGGGTGGTTTGGTCGGGCAGCGACATTTCTTCGCGGCGTAATACATATACATTTCCTGCTTGGGAGCGCAGTCCCGGGCAGCTTTCCTCGGCGAGCAGTTCCTCCGTCTGCTTCAAAAGCGCCTCTCTCTGCTCGAAAGAGCCCGAGAAGCAAAGCACCAAATCACACGCCGCCGAAAGCGCCCGCAGGCGGGCAAACGCCTGCACAAACGGCTTTGCCGCCGAAAAATCCGAAAGCGCGGTCAGCGTCACCGTTAAAATCGGGCGATCGCCGGAAATGCCCAGCCGCCAAAGCGCCTCGACGCCCTGCCGGTTCTCGCGCATGGCCGTCATCTGCAATGGGATTCGCTCGGCATTAAAAAACAGAGCGGGCAAAACAGCGTTTGCCGCGGCGCTTTTCGGGGTATCCTCACAAAACGCGGCACGCGATGCTTTTCGTGCGGACGGGACGCCCGCCGTGCGCAAATTGCCTATAACCGAAGAAATTTCCTCTTTTGTGTGCCCGCAGCAAAGAAACAGCGTCACGCTTTTCTCGCCGCGCGCCGGTATTTCAAGCGGTATGCTTGCCGAAAAGCAGACATCGGCTATGCCCGCAGCATCATTGCCGGTAATATTTGCCTCTAAAAGCGAAAACACGCCTTTTGTGCGCGTGAGCACTTTGTCTCTGGTCAACGCGCAGGCATAGGGGAGCTCTTCTAAAATTCCGCAGCCGCAGAAAAGCGCCGGCTCTCCTTGCCGCGGACGGCGGGTAAACAGCGCGTCGCCCTCTTTTGTGCGTGAAGCGGTAACCAAAAGCTTTCGAAACGCCAAATGCGCCTTTTCGGCAAGCGGGTCTTGCAGAGACGGCTCAAAATACAGCACCAGATTTCCGCGCACGGGCGCATTGGTGCGGTTGCAAATGGTAAACCGGCGCAGCTCGACCGGGCCCCTGCCGTGCACAGTCACCACCGTTTTGGCGCGCAGGACTTCATTTTGTGCGGAAAACACGGCGGATTTTTCGGTGAATACCGTTTGATACTGCGCGCGGTTCTGTCGGTCTAAAACAGAAACGAGCGGCAGAGTGTTTTCGGCCGCCTGAAACACCCCGAACACACCTTGCGGCGCGTGCAGCAGATCGCGGCTGACCCGCGTGACCGGCAGACCGCAAAACAGACTGTACCCTGCGCCGCCGTCTGTTAAAATACTTGTCCACGCACCGTCGCCGTAAACGGCAGCGCGCGGCGAAAGGGGAGAGGGCGCACGGCTTTGGGTGCTTGCCGGGCGCGGCAGTTCCTGGCGTTTGGCAGTGTCTGTCGGTGTTTTTTTGCGCATGAGCAGCGGCGCAGACGGCACTTTTTCCTCTAAAAGCGATCGCCCAGCGCGCATTTGCCTGTCCCGAAGAAAGCGTTTTTGCATTACCCCGTCAGAAAGCAGGTTGTCTACCGACAAAAGGCTCATGCCGACATGGTGCGCCATATAGCTTCGCACCAGCGAAAACGCCTGTCCGTTTTTGCGGCCGCTTGAAAAATCGACGGCTTCATAAAATCCGCATTCGCCCGACGCCCCTAACTTTTCTAAAGCACGCAGGTTTTTAAAAGCCGCCTTTTGCGCAAGCGGCAGGCAAAGAAAAGAGGCATAAGGCGCAACCACAAGCTCATCTCCCTTTGTTTGGCGCAGCGCGAGCAGCGGCACGCCGTGCGCCTTGTATTGATAATTCTGCTGTTCATCGAACCGGTAATAGCCGCTTTCGGAAATGCCGAACGGGATATGGTTTGCCGCGGCGAACTTTCGCTGGCAGTGCACACAATATTGCAGCGCCTCAAAGGTCAGCGAGCTTTCGCGGCTCTCTAAAAACAAATACGGCATGAAAAATTCAAACATCGTGCCCGACCACGAAAGCGCGCCGGTAAAGCCGCCGGAACGCGACATCACTCTTGAGAGCGCGCCCCAGTGCTTTTTCGGCACCTGGCGCGAAGCAACGGCATAATAGCTTGTCATGCGCGCTTCGCTCATCAAAAGGTCATAATGTGCGTCGCTGAAACAGCCTTTTTCGAGGTCATAACCGATGTAAAACAAATTGCGCCGCCGGTCATAAAGCGCCGAAAGGTCGCAGGATTTGCGCAGAACTTCCACGCGCGCACGCACGCCCCACAATCGGGGGCACTGTGGGGCATATTCGGAAAGCCCTTCGGAAAGGGCCGTCAGGCAACAGAGAAAATTGCCGCTGTCCACAGTCGAAACATAGCGCGGCGACAGCGCTTCGAGCGTTTGGGTGTCATACCAGTTGAGCAGATTCCCGTGCCAGCGCGGCAGCTTTTCGATGCTTTCCAAGGTTCTTTCGAGCATATCGCAAAGCGTTTCGGAGGAAATGAACGACAAATCGCGCGCGGCAAGGCACGAGCAGAGCATCATGCCGATATTCGTCGGCGAAGTGCGGTGTGCCACGCGCAGAACCGGCGTTTCCTGCACATTGTCGGGCGGCAGAAAATGATTGCGCGCGTTGCAAAAGCGTGTGTAATATCTCCACATGGCGGCGGCATCGGCAGTTAGGACTTCAGCTGTGCGTGCGTCAGGCGGCGCAATGTGTTTTTCGCGGTAAGGCTTTTCTGAAACGCAGCAAAAAACCGGCGCGGCAAGAAAAAACAGCGCAACCGCACGCGCGGCGGTAAACGGCGCGAAAAACAAAAGGGCAGCGCAAAGCACCGGGAACAAATCGCGTGCAAAAGAGACCCGCTTGGAAAGCAGGCGGTCACTGTCGGCGGCAGTGACCCAGTCGAGCATGTGCCGTTTTGTCACAAACCGGCGGAATATCCCACGGCACAGCGCCGTGCAGCTCGTCCAGGCGGTTACCGGCAAAAGCATCAGGTGCAATGCGGCGTCGCAAAGCTGTTTTTCGGCGGCGGGCATGGCTTTTCCAAATCGGCGCTCTGCTGCGCGCAGAAATCCACCGCGCAAAACCACACGGCAAAACGCGGCAAGGTCCTGTGCTGTGCATGCCACTACAGCGCCGAAAACAGCGGCAAAGCTTGCCGGGAAGGGTAAAAACGCACCGACGAGCAAAAGCAGCAAACTGCAAATCGGCACAAGCGCGTTGGCAAGGGTTTTCAAAAGCTTCCATTTGGATAAACCGGAGAGCGGATTTTCTATTTTGGCGGCAGAGGCGGGCAGCCGTTTTCCTAAAAAAACAAGATTTTGCGCGTCGCCGCGCACCCAGCGTTCCATGCGGGCAAAATAAGCGCGCGCCGTTGCCGGCACCCCGTCAGTGATTTGCGCGTCAGAAACAAACGCCGAGCGCAAAAGCTCTCCCTCGGGAATATCGTGACTTAAAACCGTTTCCGGCACAAACGCGCCGGTAAGCACCTGCTTTGCAGTATCAATATCGAAAAGCCCCTTGCCGGTAAACAGCCCGCAGCCGGTCAGGTCCTGCCAGAACTCGCCGATTTGCACATCATAGCCCGAGACCCCGCCGACACCTGAAAGCGCACGCGAAAACCGGGTCTTATAAGCGCTTTCGAGCGATAGTTCCGCACGCGGCACAAACGCACCGTAGCCGCGCGTGACCACACGGCGCACCGGGTCGATGACCGCCTTGTTTTCCGGGTGCTGCGCCGCTGCAAGCAGGGCTTGCAGACAGTCTATGGTCAGCTCGGTATCGCTGTCGAGCACGAAAAGATAAGAAAATTCAGAAAAATCATCTGTTTTGCCGCACGAGAGAGAAAACGCGGAAAAGTTGCCGCGCAAGGCGGCAAGCAAATCTTCAATCGCCCCGCGTTTGCGGTCGCGGCCGATATATTCCCTTTGGGTTTTCGAATAGCTTCGCCCGCGCAAAAGGAGACAAAACGCGTTCGGATATTTTAAATTCAGCGCGTCAATCATTTCCGCTGTGCGAAGGGCATCCACTTCGTCGGCCGGGGTCTCGGCGCTTTTCGCCGCCTTGTAATCAGCAAGCAGGCAAACGCGTATATCTTTAGCGCCTGCGCAAAGATAAATATCTTCTAAATGCGCTTGCAGGGCACCAAGCGCTTCAGGCTTTGGCAACAGCGCAGAGACAGCAATCACCGTTTTGGCGTTGCTGTCACGCATGGCGTCGATATTGCATCGCAGCACAGGCACAGGCGGTACGCCGCGCAGCAAAAGCCTTGCTAACAGCCCGGACAACGCCGCCTGTAACGGCAGCCACAAGAAAATTCCTGTAAAAGCACTTCTGCACAAAAAGCCAACGGCGGCGGACAGCAAAAGCGGCACGCCGCACAGCGCCCCCAGCACAGCCAGCCGGTGCGTTTGCGCGTTTTCCGGCTGCAGAAGACGAAAAACAGTGGTGTTTTCCGCTTCGGCGGTTCTGAAAAGCACTTGTGCAGTCTGGGCTTCAGTCTGCCCGCATGCGGCAGCTTTTTCAGCCAGCAGACGCCGATAAACGCCCCGGCTGGCTGTGTCCGAGTCCCGGTAGCCTGCATCCTGCAAAAGGATTTTTTCTGCGTCGCAAACTTCTGCATACACGCGCTCAAACGGATAATCCGGCAAATCGCGTAAAGAAGAGACTGCGTTTTGCAGCGTTTCGGCGTCTTGCGGCAGACTTTCCGCCGCACGGCAAAGCAGCGCGGCTCGTAAAAACAGCGCGCAATAATCGGTTTCAACCCCGCGGCAGCCAATTTCCCGCAGGGTTTTCACAAGCTGTTCAAACGCCGGGAGCTTTCCGTTTTCGGTCATCAAATAAAGCGTACAGAACACCGACGGCAGACCGTTTTGCCCTGCATTTAAAGCCGGAATATGCCGCAGTTCACTTGCCACCGCCTGTCCCTCGGCCAAAAGATACCCACGATTTTCAAAAAGCGCAGAATTGTTTGCTGCCTCTTCCTTTTTTGCAGACGCGAGTGCATGCAACTGCTTTTCTAAAAGCCGTTTTAACTTTCTTACCGGTGCCTTTTTCATAAGCCGCCTTCCTTCATTAAGAAAAGTATCTTTTAAAAAGGATTCCCGAAAACGGCAGGAATCATTCGGCGTCTTTGGGCAAAAATAATACGGCGTGCCTTTTTTCAGCGTATCCGGCGAAAATGTTGATTTGAAATTAACGGAAATTTCACAAGCGTGCATGTTTACAAAAATGCAATCTCGTGGTATGATACTTTCTTAGAGCATCAAGATTTTTGCCGCGTGCCGCCTCGGCGCGTACGCCCGGTTAAAGGAGATTTTACTATGGCGCAGAAATCCCATAAATTGCAGCGTGCCGCCATTGAGCTGGCGCTCGACAAGCTGCTGAAATACATTTACAAAGACCCTTACCCGAACCTGGTGAAATTGGCTGACCGTGTCGGCAGGCTGTTTTCGGGGCAGTTTCCGCCGGAGAACTTTAAAAAATTCAAGGAAGCGGCAGCCGACCCCGACAACATTTGGACACAGTATGCCTTAGGCATTCTGCGCGATGAAGACCCGCGCGTGGTCAAGCAAATGCTTATGTCTTTAGGCGTGGACGCAGGCCTTTACGGCACCAAAACCGTGCGCGCGCTTCGTGAAGAGCTGCACTGCAATGTGCCGTTTATTATTCTTTTTGACCCGACAAGCGCCTGCAACTTAAAATGCAAGGGCTGCTGGGCGGCCGAATACGGTCACAAACAAAGTCTTACCAACGAAGAAATGGACTCGATTGTGACCCAAGGCAAAGAAATGGGCACCCATTTTTATATGCTGACCGGCGGCGAACCGCTGATTCGCAAAAACGACATCATTGCGCTTGCACGCAAGCACCGCGACTGTGCGTTTGTCATTTATACCAACGCCACGCTTGTCGACCAAAAATTCTGTGACGATATGAACGAGGTCGGCAACATCGGTCTTGCATTAAGCCTGGAGGGCACCGAGGAATCCAACGACTGGCGGCGCGGCGAGGGCGCCTACCGCCACACGATTGACGCCATGGATTTGCTGCACAAAAACAAGTGCCTGTTCGGTGTTTCGATTTGCTACACGCGCAAAAATCTCGAATATATCACCAGCGACGCGTTTATCGACATGATCATCGAGAAAGGCGCGAAATATGCGCTTTGCTTTAACTATATGCCGGTCGGGCACGACGCCGACAAAGAGCTGATTCCCACCCCCGAACAGCGCGAATATATGTATAACTGGCTGCGCAAGGTCCGCAACTCCAAAACCGGCAAGCCGATCTTCGTGATGGACTTCCAAAACGACGCCGAATATGTCGGCGGCTGTATTGCCGGCGGCAGAAACTATTTCCACATCAATTCCGCGGGCGACATTGAGCCGTGCGTGTTCATTCACTATTCTGACACGAACATCCGCACCCACACACTCAAAGAAGCGCTCAAAAGCCCGCTGTTTACCGAGTATTATCACGGTCAGCCGTTTAACGACAACCACCTGCGCCCGTGCCCGATGCTTGAAAACCCGGAGCTTCTGCGCGACATGGTCAAGCGTTCCGGCGCAAAATCCTCTGACTTGATTTGTCCGGAAGATGTGGACACACTTTGCGACAAATGCGTGGATTTCGCCACAGCCTGGAAGCCCGAAGCGGACCGCATTTGGCAAAGCCGCCCGCACCGCGACACCCACACCCAGTATTTCCGCGACACCGAAGAGGGCAAAGCGTATTTTGCCGGCTGCGCCGGGAATTGCCAAGCCTGCACCGCCGCACAGTCGAGCACCGCGGAAAGTACCGACGCTACGGCGGACAAAGATGCCGATTCTAACACGGACGGCAAAACAGAATAAGCAAATAAAAAGCAAACCCCCGTACTGAAAAGTACGGGGGTCTTTTGTTCTTATGCCGTTTTATTCGTTCGTTGAGACACGGTTTGCCCCTGTCCGCAAGGGTTCTGTAAAGCCACTGGCTTACCATAATATACGGGCGGGGCTGGAACCCCGCCCCTACAAAAATTTGCACAAAGCCGATGCCGGGCAAGAGGACTTCTGCCCCGCACGAACTGCCTACGCGCGTTCGGTGTCCGCCGGCGCGCACCGGGGTCAGGCTTTTGTACTGACAACGGTTTGGATGCCGGCTATGTCGTCTTTGTCTACCGCAATAAAATAGCGGAGATATTGTATTTCCGCCGAGCCCCAAAGACTGCCGGACGCCTTTTTCTGCGTCAGCGTCACCGTGGCCTTTGCACCCTGTGTTTGAATGTGCGTCGGGCTTGCGGAATAGGTGCCGCCGTTGGACATATCGTAAACAATAATCAAAGCCTTATCCTTGAAAAACGCCGCGTCGTATGCGCTTAAAAATCCGTTGTAACTTCTGCCGGCATTGGTGCGATAGGTACAACTTGTGAACTCGTCATAATCGACGGTAGCTTTCAGCTCGTCATAGCTTCTGACAATCACGCCGCCCGAAGTGCGGTTTTGCAGGTCGGCGCTCAGCATTGCGGTGCCCTCAAAGGTGAAGGGGAGGTTCTCTCGGTTGACCGGCAAATTCACTTCTTTTTCAGCGGGCTTTGTCTGGCTGTTCGTGTTTTGGGTATTGGGTTCCGTTTTATCCGCCCCGCTGTTCGCTTTTTGCGTGAGACCGGTTTCTTCGCTGCCGGCTGTCACCGGGTCTTTCCCGTCGGCAGAATTCTGTTCAGTCACGGCCGAGGTGCGCACCGTCTCTAAAATGCGTTTTGCGCTATCGGGGTCCATGACTTTATAGACAATCCCGTCTTCGAGCCAGACTTCACTAAACGCGTCGTTAAAATACAGCGCTTTTTCGCTCGCGTCTCCATAGCCCAATACAAGTTTTACCGCTTTTGCTTGCGCGCGATTTTCCGGGATGGGGTCAACAGAAATTTCCGTATCCTGCAGGTCGGAAAGAATGCTTTGCGTCTGCGCCGCAGGGGCGGTAGTTTCCCCTTTTTCTTCCACCAGCTTCAGCGTTTCGACATTGTCAAACAGCGCGCTCGATTGCGTGATGTCCGCAAGGGTCTGCACATTTTCGGTCTTCGGGTTGGTCAAAAAAACAAGCGCGGCGACAGCAACGGCGACAACAGCGACCGCCGCAAGCCAAAATGCGGGTTTTTTATAGTTCAACACCGATCTCACCCTTTCTTTCACACCGGTTTCGCCAAAAGCCAAAGGACAAGCGGAAATGCGTTTGCGCGGCACACTGCAGTTAATCAATGCGTTGGAATAGGGCTTTTTGCACGCAGCGCCGAGCGTTCGGAGCACCCGTTCATCACAAGCCCGTTCCATATCTTTACAAAACAGAATGTACGCAGCCCATAAAATGGGGTTAAACCAATAAACCGTTAACAGCAGAAAGCCGAGCGGCTTCCAAAGGTGGTCACGCCATTTTAAGTGCGCTTGTTCGTGGGCAAGCACATACGGCAGGTCTGCCTTCTCTATATCGGACGGCAGGAATATCCGCGGGTGACACACCCCTAAAATAAAAGGTGTGTCAATGTGGTCACAGAGCCAAATATTATCTTGATATAACGCCGCTTCGCGCACATTTTTGTGCACACGCCAATAACTGACTGCTGTATAGAAAAGCAAGCCCGCAATGCCGCAAAGCCAAAGAACCGAAGCGATTAACGCAAGGCTTCCTAACGGCGACACGCCGGTTTCGGCACGCGGCGCGAGCGTCTCGGCAAGCACCGGGTTCATCGCTTCGTTCACGGCAGGAATACCGCTTTGAATGACCGGGCGCTCGGCAGTCAGAATTTCAGACGGCAGCGGTTCAGGGTTTGGAATTACGCTTAAAATGCTTTTAAAGGAAAACGGACAAACAAGCCTTACTCCCACCAGCGCCCACGAAAGCATTGAAACGGATTTCGGCGCTTTTTGAAATATGAACCGCAAAAAGAACACGGCTAAAACAAGCCAGCTTGCTGTAATGCTCATGTTCAAAAGTTTGAGAAAGACCGCCTCCATAGTTATTCCTCCTCGTATTCTTCAACCATACGGCGAAGAAGCGCAACATCTTGGTCGGTCAAATTTTGGCGCGTGGAAAACGCCGCCAAAAACGCCGGCAGAGAACCGTTAAAATTTTCTTTCACAAAATTTTCGCTCTGCAAAGCGTAAAACTCCTGCTTAGAAAGCCGAGAAGTTACAACGCCCTTTTGATTTTGAAAAATCCCTTTGTCACAAAGCCGTTTTAATACGGTATAGGTCGTGGATTTTTTCCAGCTGAGCTCTTGGGCGCTTTTTCGGACCAGTTCTGCGGAAGAAATCGGCTCATTATCCCAAATGATGTCTGCAAACTTGGCTTCAACAGCTCCAAGCTGATAATCGCTCATATCACCACCTCCAATAAAGTTTACATCTTGTAGACTACCTTTAGTTTACACTTTGTAGACTAATTTGTCAACTGCTTATTTGATTTTTTCCATGACAATTTAATACACCTTTTATTCGTTTAAAATTTTTCTGCCGAGAGCCCGCCGCCGACGAGTCAACGGCGTAGATGCATTTTAACTGTTTGTATATAAAAAGAAAAGCACAACAGGAGGATTCTCTCCGCTGTGCTTTTTATATATGAAGGTTTTACTATAATCAGCCACACACGCAATTTGCGTAAAGCCGATGCCGGGCAATACAAGTAAAGGCTCTATTCGTACTACCTGCGCGAATTCGGCGTGCCCGACGGCACCGCGATTTACCGCGCGTTGATACGCGTCTTTCTCTCCCTCCGGCTTTTGCCTGCGGCAAAATCCACCTCCCTCGTCAGAGGGAGGAAAAGAACCCGAAAAACTGCGGACAGCCGCATGTTTTTCACACATAAGAACATGTCCCCATCAGAAAAACAGTCGGAGGAATTACAACCAAAACTGTGCCCCCTCTGACGAGGGGAGCTGGCGCACGCCGTGCGTCTGGGGGAGAGAGTTCGCAGGGAAAGCGCGCAGGTAGTCTTTTCAAAAATAAAATTGCCACCCGACCTAAAATTTGTGGAAATCTTGCGGGCGGCGGTGGAACGCCGCCCCTACAACATTAGTGGTGCAAAGCCGCTGGTTTACATATAATAGGGGCAAGGATAAAACCCTCACCCCTACAAAAAGTTTTCGCAAAGCCGATACCGGGTCGAGATAATGGATTTCAAATCTCGCTACCTACGCGAATTCGGCGTGCCTGGCGGCATCGCGCCGGATTGGATTTTGATTTCGCCGTTGTCGCCGAGAATGGCGACCACGCCGTTTTCATCGACGGTTGTGTGCACCTCAGCGTGCGCCACATGGCGCAGCTTCCATTTCACATCCGGGTACATTTTTCTTTTGCTGTTTGGCACAACGGCATAGCGCGGCGACAGCTTTTTTAAAAAGTAGGCCGAAGAGGACCCGACAAGCCCGTGGTGGCCGACTTTGAGCAAGTCGATTTTGCCCACGCGGTTCGCAATGCGGCGTTCGTCGCCGGTCTTATAATTCATGTCTCCGGCAAGCAAAACGCGCGTCTTGCCGGTTTCAGCTAACAGCACGACCGAATTGACATTTTCGCCGTATTTCGGAAAGCGCGGCTCATTTTCATTATAAAGAAAGGTGATTTGAAACGCGCCAAGCTGTGTTTTGGCACCGTTAAAATCCTCTGTTATGGGCGCGCCGACCTTATGCAGCGCGTCACACATTTGGGTGTAGACCTCGTTATTATCCCAGCGCAGGCGCTCAAAAACGAATACACGCTGTTCATCGTAGCGGCGCAGATATGCGCGCTTTACGCGGATTTCGGGGTGCAGAATGACGGTGTCGAAGCCGCCGAGATGGTCGGAGTGCGCGTGTGTGCCCATTACAAAATCCAGTGTAACAAGCCCGTCCGCGCCACGCGCGTGTGCGAGCAAATAATCTACGACGGCCTGCTCATATCCCCTGCGCTTTAAATGGGGCTTTTCTGCCGGGTAATCATTGTCCTCTGCGGCATCGACTAACGCGAAATGCCCTTCGCTTTCCAGCAGAATACAATCGGACTGCGCTGTATTCAAAAAATGAATTTTCGTCTCACCCGGCATGTCCGCTTCCCCCTAACACATAGGATTCAATCGCTTGCGCGACTGCATTTTCATCGTTGGTGCAAAGCACCGCTACCGCTTTTTCTTTTAGCGCGTCACAGGCATTTTCGACCGCGAGCGGCAGACCTGCCGCAGAAAGCAGCGTCAAATCGTTTCGGCTGTCGCCGATTGCGGCCGTTTCGGCGCGCTCGACGCCCAGCATTTGCAAAAGCCGCGCAAAGGTCGTGCCTTTATTGACGCCTTTTTGCAAAATTTCCATATTGCTTTGCATGGAGGTGGTCAGCTCAACACTGCCGAGTGCTGCCAGGCGGCGGAAGGCTTCGTCACGCTCTGCCGCGTCATGAAAGAAAATATTGAACATTTCAGCACGGTCGGCGTTCGCCTCTAAAAACGCAGGGAAATCTGCAACGCCTTTTCGCGTTTTGGTGAGCACTGCGTGATAAATTTCCTCTACCCGGTAATGCGCATATGCCGCTTCGTTGAGCTTGGCACTGTCTGTGACCGGCACGCCGCCCGCATACATTTCGACCATTGTGTCATATTCAGATAAAATGGAAAACAGCTGCCGCACAAGCGACGGCGCAAAGCAGCTTTCCCATATTCGCTCCCCTTCGCCGTCATAAAGCACTGCGCCGTTGGAGCAAATACAGTGGGTATAGGGCTTTTCGCGCCGCAAAATTTCCGGCATTTCATAAAAACTGCGCCCGGTTGTGGGCACAACGAAACAGTGCTCTGCGGCGCGTGCGAGCGCGTCAAGATTTTCACGGCTGATGTCGCCGTTGCTTCCAATCAGCGTGCCGTCTAAGTCTGTTGCAAACAAGCGAATTTTCATTTCACGCCTTCTTTCTCTGCCGCTGAATTACAAAGCGCTCTAAGGGGTAAGTCCAAATGGTGGGGACATTGATGATGACGCACTTCATTAGAATCTCAGTCAGCGGCGTGCTCCAGTTATTGTTCTGCATGACCGTGCCCACGACCCCGCCGAGCCAGGTGTCAAACAAAATCGTGAACGCGACCATAATAACATACAAAAAGCTGCTGAGTGCAGCGTTGACATCAGAATGAAAGGTTAATTTTCGGTTGATGAGGTAGGCGGCAACATAGCCCACCGTTGTTGAAATGGCATAGGAATATAAATATCCCTGATATTCAATGCGCAGAAAGCGCAGCAGCGCATTGTCGGTAACCGGCACGGCATTGAGTTCGTCAAACACAAAGTATTGCAGGAACATATAGATGCCGACATCCAGCGCCGTTGTTACGACAATGCAAATATTAAATTTGATGAATTTCCACCATTCCGGGTGCCGGACGGTAAAGGACTGTTTTTCGCCGGCAAGCGCGGTGTTGTTCTGCATAGTTTAAGCTACCTTCTTCTTTCTGTGGATTACAAAGCGGCTCAGCGGATAAGTCCAGGCGGTTGGCAGCGTCATAACAATGAGCTTTACAAGCATATCCACTAAAAAGCTGTTCCAGCCGTTGTTGGTGATGACTGTGCCGAGATAAGCGCCGAACCATGTGTTAAACGCAATGGTGCAAACGACCATGACCGCATACATCATGCCGGAAACCAGCGGATTGACATCGGACCGGAATGTCAGCTTGCGGTTCATCAGATAGGCGGCGGCATAGCCGATGATTGCGGAAATTAAATAGGAATACAAATAGCCCTTATATTCGATGCCCAAAAAGGCAAGAACGGGGCTGTCCTGCACGGGAACACCCTGTAAAGACCTGAAAACAACATATTGCAGCAGCGCGTAAACCGCCATTTCCAAAACCGAAGTGCTGGCGCCTGTAAAAGTAAACTTTACGAATTTCCAAATCTCGCTGTGTTTCTTGACAAAAGCTTTTACTTTTTCCTGCATTGCTTTGCTCCTCGCTTATTCACTCTTTTCTATTTAATGCGAGCATAGCATAGCATGATTAAAACAAGCATACAACCGACTTTACACAGGCTTAACGCAAGTTTACGGGAATTCTTCGCTGCGGCAGAAAAATAATGGATTTGTGCGAAAAAACCCGGTGCTGGCGCACCGGGTTTTATTCTGTTCACGAAACTGTTTAGACGGTTCCGTCTTTCGCCTCGTCGTCATCCTCTTTCTTTCTGCGCAGGATCGGCAGCAAGATTAAGAATGCAGCAAACACAAACAGCACAGCCGCCAAAACGGGGTTATCCCGCAGGATTGCGCCTGTCTGGGAGATCACGGGAATATCCGTGTCTGTCTTGCCGTCATCAGTCGGTGTGGTCGTGGGTTCTTGCGGAATAGGCTCGGTCGGAGCTTCATCCGGGCGAATGGTGATGCTGCCGTCGTCATTGACGATAAAGTCCAGATAGATTTTTTCTGAACCGGCAGGAACTGTTACAAGCTGCGTACCGTTTTCCAAACGAACAACGGTAACTTCCTTTGCGGTTTCGTCTGTGGCGATAGAGAAGCCTTCTTTTCCGGCGAGCGTGCCGTCTTCATCATAAATGGAAACCTCATGGTATCCGTCTTTGATTACATCCACGCTGTAAGCGCCGTCTTTGCCGGCTGTTGCCTCAAACTCGCCAAGGTCAAAGACCAGTTTGGCGCCCGGGAACAAATCCTCACCGCGATAGACATGACCGGAAATTGCCATGCGAACGCACGGATCGCCGTGATCCCCTTCACCGGGGTCGGTCGGGGCTGTCGGGTCCGTAGGATCTGTCGGGTCGGTCGGATCCGTTGGGTCTGTCGGATCTGTCGGGTCCGTTGGGTCTGTCGGGTCTGTCGGATTTTCTGCATCTTCGCATTTTTCAAAAGTGAACACGATGTGCATATCCGTGCTGATATCCGCAACCGTCAGCTGACCGTATGCCAACAAGTCTGAAGCGTCCTGCCCGTTGATACGGACAGATTTTAAGTGGCTGTCCATTTTGGCAATGACATCCAACTGAATGCTGTCAAAGCGTGCAACAGTAAAGACTGCGCCGTTTTCCACCACAGAACCATCGCGGAGAATGTATCCTCCGTCGTTGTACGCAACGGTAATTTCATGGGTGTCCGGGACAACGGTTTTCAGGTTTGTGCTGTCAGCAAATGCGCCGAGCTGCAGCCCGAGGCACAGCAAAAGCGCAAGAAAAACGCTGCAGACTTTTTTCATGAAACCACCCCTTTCTTAATAGTGAAAATTCTATGGTGTGTTACGGAGTAGGTGCGTTGTATGTTACAGAATAGGTCAGCGTACCGGTGTAAACCGCAATCGGCACACCTGCATAGCTCGCGATGGAAACCTGCGGGGTTGCTACGGGAGCTGCAGCGTCGTTGACTTCTTTGAAGTTTTCACTGCCGCCGTTTGTCAGGGTGAAGGTCAAAGTTTTGTCTGTGCCGGTTGCTTTCATTTGACCGCCGTCATTTGCTGCAACAGCAACATCGAGAGAAGCGCCAAGCAAAAGCTGAGAAGTCACTTTGTAAGCGGCGCTTTTTGCAACGGTGTCACCCCAGGCAAATTCAAACGAAGCGGGGAACGTCACAGAATAGGTATAAGCGTCGGCGCCGTCGGTATTGGTGGTCTTGGTCACCACATCAACGGTTGCTGTCTGGGCGCCGTCCGGGCCCGCGGCGGGTTCATCTTTGCTGATTGTGATATCCGCGGCAAATGCCGGAACCATCAGCGCCGCGAGCATGGCAACTGCCAATAAAACAGAAATAATCTTTTTCATTACGGATTTCTCCTTTTTCAGATTTTATAAAGCAAAATCAGACGATTTCAGCGGTGTAGGTGATTGTATCGGTGTATTCCGCAATAGGAGCATTGTCCCATGCTTCCTGTGCAACTGCAACCGTGATTGTTTTTGTCGCGGTTTCTGCAGCGCCTGCGATGTATGTGGTGTCACCAGCGAGGGTGTAGGCCAGCTCTTCGCTTTCATAAGTCATTACGCCATCGCTGGTCGCTGTAACCTTAAGCTGTTTGCCGGTTTTCAGATGTGTTTCAACGGTGTATTCACTTGAAACAGCTGCTGTGGAATTCCACGGCACAGAGATCTCTGCGTCATAGGTCACGGTGTAAGCACCGTCACCGGTGATTGCAGAAGTGTCGGTTT
>CASFBL010000016.1 GCA_949292775.1 uncultured Eubacteriales bacterium | reverse complement strand
GGATGAAATTGACCGTGCTGTGCAGGCTATTCGTAAATATAATGACCAGCCTTTGGCGCTTTTGCATTGCGTGCTGGAATATCCCACGCCTTATACAGAAGTTAACCTGAATAAAATTGCTTCCTTAAAGGCGAAATATCCGGACCTTGTTATCGGTTATTCCGATCATACCAAGCCGAAAGCCGGATTTGATGTCATTAAAACAGCCTATACGCTCGGCGCTACCGTGGTTGAAAAGCATTTTACGCTCAATAAGACCTTAAAAGGCAACGACCATTACCACGCTATGGACCCTGATGACGCGCGTGAAATTCTCAAAGGCATTGAATTTATCGATATGATTCGCGGCAGCGGCGAATTGAAATGTCTGGAGAGTGAAATGGTCGCCCGTGCGAATGCAAGACGCTCTGTTGTTTCAAAAGGGAACATTGCAAAAGGTACAGTAATCACCAAAGATATGCTGACCTACAAGCGTCCCGGCACCGGTATTGCCCCGTCTGAAATTGATACCATTATCGGCAAAAAAGCTGCTTTGGATATCGAAGACGACACAATTCTGCAGCGAGATATGCTGACAGACTGATTTGTGCATGGGCATGTCTTTGCACAGATAATTTGTGCAGAAAAGAGCAGAATGGTTTTCTGCCTTTTCTGTTTTTGGGAGTGGCTTTAAATGGATAATGAGAAAAACAAAGTGAAATTAACACCGAAGCAAACGGCGGTTCAGGTCGCTAAATTCGTTGCATTTTCTATGGGCGCAGGAATCATTCAGTTTGTTACTTTTACCTTGCTCACGGAATTAACGGATTTGTCTTACTGGCTGCGGTATTTACCCTCGTTGGTGCTTTCCGTGCTTTACAATTTCACGGTTAATCGGCGCTACACTTTCAAGTCTGCGACCAATGTGCCTATCGCAATGCTGAAAGTAGCTTTATACTATTGTATTTTTACGCCGCTCTCGACTTATCTTGGTCATTTGGCGACCAATGCAGGCGCAAACGATTATCTGGTTGAAATCGTAACAATGCTCTGTAATTTGGTCACAGAATTTTTGGTCTGCCGTTTTTGGGTTTACCGCAATTCTATCAATACCAATAGCCTTGCCAAAAAGGAAACTTCACAAAACGAGCAAAAATCTTAATGAAGCAGCGGACGCAGTTTGCGTCCGCTTTTTTGCCTATATTTTAGAAAAAGGAGACACTATGCCCACTGTTGCCCCCAAAATACCTGACCGCCTGCAGCCGGTTTCTGATTTTCTGTCTTATATTTTGCCGTATTTGGAATCCGAACGGCCCGTGATGGGTATACATTCTTCGCCTGCCCGCATTTTCGAATCGGACCTTTACCGTTTTGAACTGCGCGGCAGCATTTGCAGCGGATTGATATTGCAAAACTGCCAGCTTGAAAAGGCGTGCTTTTGCGATGTTTTGTTTCAAGACGGTAATTTTTCCGGCTGTAATTTTAGCGATGCTTATTTTGAACGGTGTGTGTTTCAAAACTGCAAAGCGGTCGGCACCAGTTTTTTTAATGCGCTTTTTAAAAACACTCGGTTTTCCGACAGTAATTTTTCCTATGCTGTGTTTGACCAAAGTGTTATGCGTAGCATATGTTTTGACAACAGCAATTTTTCCGGTGCTTCTTTTGCAGGTGCAGTTTGGAAAGAACCGATGTGTACAAACGCCGTGTTTTCTCAAAATAATTTTTTTAAAGCCGATCTCGGGTGTGCTGATTTTTCAGAATGCACTTTTCAAGCACCGACTGTGTCTGACCCGCCTACAGAGCTGCGCGGGGTTACGGTCAATAGTTTTCAGGCTTCTGACATCGTCGGGCTGTTCGGCATTAAAGTTCGTACATAAGGGGTTTTTATGAAGGTTGTTCTTTGCAGTTTAAATTCACAATATATCCATTCCTCGTTAGCGCCTTGGTGTCTGCTTGCCGGTGTGAAAGCGTATTGCCCACCATCTGTGCAGGCGGTGGTCGTGGAAGGGACGGTCAACGAACCGCAAGAAGCGGTGCTTGAACGCGTCTTGAAAGAACAGCCGCAGGTTGTCGGCTTTTCGACTTATATTTGGAATGTTACCGCCGTGTTTGCGCTGTTAAAACAGCTGCGTGAAAAGCTGCCGGAGGTACACATTGTCTTAGGCGGGCCTGAAGTCAGCTACCGCGCGGAAAATGTGCTGTCAGAACTGCCTGAAACCGATGCCATTCTTTCCGGAGAAGGGGAATATACCTTTGCTGCTTTTTTAATGGCACTTTTGAACCATACGCCGTGGAGCAAGGTGCCGGGTTTGAGTTTCCGCACCGAGAACGGCGTGCATATTGCCGAGCCTTATCTTCCGAAAGAAGACCCTGTGTCGCCATATTGTGATGAATACTTCGCGGCCCTGCAGGGGCGTATCGCTTACTTGGAAACCTCGCGCGGGTGTCCGTATTCCTGTGCCTTTTGCCTGTCCGGCAGATGCGGGACAGCACGATTCTTTGACCTTGAAACCGCGAAAGCTAACTTGCTGCGCCTAGCTGCCTCCGGCGCCAAGACAATCAAGCTTGTAGACCGTACCTTTAATGCTAACCGTGAAAGGGCTTATGCGCTGGTTTCTTTTATTACCGAGCACTATGGCAAGGAGATATCCAAAGGAGTCTGCTTCCATTTTGAGATTGCCGGTGATATTTTAGATGACCGTCTGCTTTCCTGTTTTGCAAAAGTTCCCAAAGGCGCTGTCCAACTTGAAATCGGTCTGCAAAGCTTTTGTGAAAAAACGCTTTCCGCCGTTCACCGAAAAACAGACTTGAAAAAATTAGAGCATAACATCCGTGCACTCATTGCGCCGCGAAATATCCATATTCATATTGATTTGATTGCGGGGCTTCCTTTTGAGGATATTGCTACTTTTGCCGACAGCTTTAATCGTGCCTATGCGTTGCAGCCGGATATGCTCCAGTTTGGCTTTTTAAAGCTTTTGTATGGTGCGCCAATGCGTGAAGAACCGGAAGAATTTCCGTGTACATTTTCAAAAGAACCGCCTTATGAGGTTACCTCAACGCCATGGCTTTCACAAGAAGATTTGCATATGCTCCACGAAACGGAAGATGCTTTTGACCGAATTTACAACAGCGGCAGGTTTCGGCGTACGACCGATTATGTTCTTCAAGCGAGTGGGAAAACACCGTTTGCTTTGTTTTCCGGTTTTGCCGCGTGGAGGCAACAGCAGCCAAACAGAGAGGCAAAATCCCTTGATGCATTTACCGGTTTACTGTTTGACTATTTGACCACGCTATCGGGCGTCGATCGTCGTGTGCTTCGAGATAAAATGGTGTGTGACCGCCTTTCAACCAATTCTTCCGGTATACTGCCGGAGGTGCTTCGTGTTCCGGACAAAAGCCTTAAAACTTATCGCGCCGCTCTTATAAACAACCCCGACACGCGCGCGCCGGCGCATACGCGCAGAAGCGTTGCCATACTATACAGTGAAAACGGCTTAGTATATGCCGATTATGTTGCGCCTGATCCGGTTACAGGGGAGTATCCCCTAAATTTTGTATCATTTGATACAACTTTTAAATATTTTTAGAAAATTTTACAGGTTCAAACGAACCTAAAAAGTCGAAAGGTGACTGCGATTTTACAAAACAAAAGGATTTTACGCACAAATTTCAAATAAATCTGTTCAGGCAATCCTCTTTCGATTTTATTTCATAAAAATTTTGCAAATACTTTTGAAAAATCTTTCTTTTTTCTCTAAAAATCGGTGATTACCTATCATTTGGCACCGCTTGTAAAGTTTGAGACGGTGTGTTATGATGCATATAACGCATAAGGCTTATGTGTTTAAGAAAGGCGGGTGAGAAAAATGCTACCTCTTTCCGATACAGGACTTACAATTCTTTGGATTGTGCTGTTAGTAGTTTTTCTGGTGTTGGAAGCGGCAACCACGCAGCTTGTGTCCATTTGGTTTGCGGTCGGCGCCTTGGCAGCATTGCTTGCACATCTGTTTGGACTTAATGAGATATGGCAGATGGCTCTGTTTGTTCTCGTGTCCGGCATTTGTGTGGCGGCTACAAGGCCGTTCGTCAAGAAATTGACCGCGTCCAAATTGCAAAAGACCAATGCGGATCGCTGCATCGGTGCCGATGCGGTGGTGACAGAAGAAATTAACAACCTGAAAGCACAGGGTCAGGTGAAAACACTTGGCAATGTGTGGACAGCGCGTGCAGCAGATGATGCTGTGATTCCTGAGGGTACGGTTGTTACTGTGGAAAAAATGGACGGTGTGAAACTCATCGTCCGCAAAAAAGATGAAACCAAATAAGGAGGGTTATCTATGTTGTTTTATGTAATTTTAGGACTTGTTTTGCTGCTTTTATTGATTGTTGTCGTCAACATCAAAGTGGTTCCCCAGTCAAAAGCGTATGTCATTGAACGCCTTGGCGCTTACAGAACGACTTGGCAGACCGGGTTCCATGTCAAAATCCCGTTTTTTGAAAGAGTGGCAAAAATTGTTTCGTTAAAAGAGCAGGTTGTTGACTTTGCACCGCAGCCGGTTATTACGAAAGATAATGTCACCATGCAAATCGACACAGTCGTTTTCTTCCAGATTACCGACCCGAAGCTTTATACCTATGGTGTAGAAGCGCCGATGTCTGCGATTGAAAATCTGACGGCTACAACACTTCGTAATATTATCGGTGAGCTGGAACTGGACAGCACCTTGACTTCCCGCGACACCATCAATGCCAAAATCCGCGTGATTTTGGACGAAGCGACTGACCCGTGGGGCATTAAAGTCAACCGTGTGGAACTCAAGAACATTATTCCGCCGCGCGAAATTCAGGACGCAATGGAAAAACAGATGAAAGCTGAACGCCAGCGCCGTGAAGCGATTTTGACAGCGGAAGGCGAAAAGGCAAGTAAGATTCTGGTGGCCGAAGGGCACAAGGAATCTCAAATCCTGAATGCGGAAGCCGAAAAACAGGCCGCGATTTTGCGCGCAGAAGCTGTTAAGGAAGCGAAAATCCGCGAAGCCGAAGGTGAAGCGCAGGCCATTCTCGCTGTGCAAAAAGCCAATGCGGATGCCATCCGTATGCTGAACGAAGCGAACCCCGGTGAAGCTGTTATCGCCATTAAGAGCCTTGACGCTTTTGCAAAAGCCGCAGACGGCAAAGCGACAAAGATTATTATCCCGTCCGAGATTCAGGGCCTTGCCGGTCTTGCTACCGGTTTAAAGGAACTTGTAACTGATATGCCGGCTGAAAAGGAGTAAAGAAATGCGTTTCAAAAGCACAAAATACGACTGGGCAGCCTATGCCTTATGTGCTTTAATGCTTCTTGTTACCTGCGTTTGGCTTGCTGTCAAGTGGAAAGAACTGCCGGATATGCTGCCCATGCACTATAACTTTCAAGGCGAGATAGACCGTTACGGTAAAAAATCAGAATTGCTGATTGTGCCGATATTCGGTTGGTTGCTGGTTATTCTGTTGGCGGTTGTCAGCCGTTTTCCCAAAATTTGGAACACCGGCGGCATTGAGATGACCGATGAAAACCGGGAGCATGTTTACAGGCGGCTTCGCTACATGCTGAATACCATGATGGTGCTCATAAGCGGCGTGTTTAGCTATCTGACAATATACACCCTGACCGGAGAAAGCCTGTCAAAAGCCTTTTTGCCGGTGTTTATCCTGCTGTTCTTCGGTTCTATGGCATATTTTCTTATCCCGTTGTATCAAAAGAAAAATAAATAGCGTGAAAGTCCGTTTCCAAAGAAACGGGCTTTTTCCTTTTGCATAAACCGCTTAATTTTTTTGATACTAAATCCGAGGTGAGCCTGATGAATGACAAAGAACTGCTTGGATTTATTTTGAATACCCCGCACGACAACATGAGCAATGAAGAAATTATCCATTTGCTTTTAGAAAACACAGTATCGCAAAAAGGGGAAAGCAAAGAAACTTTCGGGCAAAAAGCCGCTGATAAAATGGCAGCGTTCGCCGGAAGCTGGACATTTATTTTGACCTTTACCGGCGTTTTGATTTTGTGGATTGTTTTTAACAATCTTGCCGCATTGCGCGCGTTTGACCCGTATCCGTTTATTTTGCTGAATCTGGTTCTTTCCTGTGTAGCGGCTGTGCAGGCGCCGCTCATTATGATGAGCCAAAAGCGGCAGGAGGAAAAAGACCGCTGCCGCAGTGAAAACGATTATAAGGTTAATCTCAAAAGTGAAATCATTTTAAAAGACTTACACAAAAAGCTGGATTATGTCATTGAATTAATGGAAAAACAAGAAGAATCCGAAAATAATCAACAAAACCCGAAATAATGTTGAAACTGTTTAAAATTTAACGAATAAGTGCTGATTTTTTTAGTTGAAATACGAATAACTGTATGCTATACTCATTCTGTAATGGGAAATTTTAAACAGAATCGAGGGAAAAATATGGGAAAGTTCAAGAAGAGATTTGCCGGATTTTTTGCTGTGCTGATTACCGCGGCACTTCTATTAACAGTTGTTCCGTCTGCTGTTATCCGTTCTGTTGCCGTCGGCAACGAGCAGCTGACCTTTGGGGTGATGAGCGATCTGCACTATTACCCGCAGTCGCTGATGGGGTCAGATATTCCCGCGTTTATTGAAGCATCCAAGCTGAATGCGTCTACTTCCTATCTTGCTGATGCGCTCTTGGATAACGCGCTGTATGAATATGAACAGCAGGCCAAGACCCGCAACATCAAGTACATATTGATTCCGGGCGATTTGACCAAAAACGGTGAATATGAAGGGCACCGTTTGCTTTCTCAAAAACTGAAAGACTTTGAAGAGCGTACTGGGATTCAGGTGCTTGTCATTAACGGCAACCACGATATTCGCAGAACCTCTGACGCGGCGGCGTTTAACAACGGCAAGTTTGAAACAACGCGTGCGACAGAACCGGAAGAATTCCGTGAATTGTACGCCGACCTCGGCTATGACCTTGCCGACGCATTCTTTACGCCGCCGGAAGGGGAAGAAGCCGGTATGCTTTCTTATGCGGCTACGCTGGAGGGCGGTTACCGTCTGATTGCGCTCGATGGTGGCTGTTATTCTGCCGACAGCACTTCCAACGGCGAAAATGAAGGGGAAACCCGCGGCGCTTATTCCGAAGCTTTAATGAAGTGGGCGCTCCAGCAAATTGCGGATGCCAAAGCCAAGGGGCTTACGGTCATTGGTCTTACACATTTCAATCTTGTGGAGCATTTTGATTATGAAGATAATCTCTTTACGGCATTTCCGATTGAAAACTGGCAAAATGTCTGTGAAAGCTTTGCTGACGCCGGCATGCACTTTGCTTTTACCGGACATATTCACATGCCCGATATCGCTTCACACACATCTGACAACGGCGAAACACTGACAGACTGCTCGTCTGCATCATTGCTGAGCTATCCGTGCTACCTGCGCATTGTCACCTTTGACAACACCAGTCTTTCCGGTAAAGTGACCGCGCAGTATGAAACTGTCGATATTGATAATTCCCGGCCGGTAACCGCGTTTGGGACAACTTATCCAAAGCCCTATAAAAATACAGCGTTTGCGCTGAATTTCGGCGGTAGCGATATCAATGCTTTTGTCACCAATATTCTGCGTTATCAGCTGGAATACAACCTGTTGCCCCAAATTGAGGATGCGGGAAGCTTGTATATGTTCCTTTCGCGCAGCCTTGATCTTGACAGCGTGCTGGATTCCCTGCTTTCGGGCAATACCGGCATTGGGGCGATTGAGGGTGTAACCAAAATTTCTTTAAAGTTGCTTATCAAAAATGTATGTGACCAGCTGGAAAGCGTCTATCTCGACGGCGCGGACGGTACAGAACATTTGTTAAAGGTGGCAGACACCGCCATTCGCAAAGTTACCTCTTTGCCGGTGTCAGATTTGCCGTGCACAAAATTTATTTCCACCTTTGGGTTCGGTGATGCTTCTAAAAAGGGTACCTTTGCTGATGCAGCCTCCTCTTGTCTTGCTTATATTTACACCGGAGACGAGAACCGCAGTGACGATGCATTTATGAACGATGTCATTGCACGCTTTGAACGCGGTGAAATTGCCGAAGACCTTTTGAACACATTGATTGATGTCATTTTGCATGATATTTTAGAAGATGAGATTTTCCAGAACATTCACATCGACCTTGTCGGCATTCTGCGAAATACCAACGATGAAGACACGAAGCTTTTGCTTGGCGAAATTTTAACGCAGATTATCGCTGCCGGGGACGAAAACAATTTGACCTCGCTTGTGCCACAGCCGAGCTTAATGCAGCTCATTAACATTTTCTTTGCGGCGGGCATTGTGGAATATAAATCCTTGGACGATGTGTTGAATTATTATATGGACGCCTATTTGACTGACAGCCAAATTGAGACCATCGCCTATGAGTTTTATAATGTTCTGACAGATTTCACAACGGACACAAACCCCGGTACGCGGATGGATAATAATACCGTTATCACTTACAACGGAAAAGTTGCCGTAACGCCGACCGTGGAAGATTTGCGTCTGCCGTCCGGCATATCAGTCACTTTCGGCAGCAATGCTGCGACCACAAGAAACTTTAGCTGGTTTACGAAAACCAGCGTGACCGGGACGGATATCGAAATTGTGCCGTATTCCGAAAATCCGAAATTCACCGGAAAACCGACGACCGGCAGCAATATCGTATCTAAAACTGCACAGGTGACCAAAGAGATTCCGGGCGTGGATTTGGGCGTAATTGGCGTTATTTCCTACTCTTTTGATGTCAACCGGCACATGATTCGTGTGTCCGGGCTTACACCTGGTAAAAAATATTGCTATCGCGTGGGCGATGCTTCGCGTGGATGGTGGAGCGAGGTCGGCGTTATGGAAATGGCGGATAATTCCGATGCGTTTACTTTCTTCCACATGAGTGACAGTCAGGCCGGCATAGAACGCCAATATGAGACTTGGGCGCAAGTCGTGGATACCGCGTTTGACCTTTATCCGCAGGCAAAATTTATCGTGCATACCGGCGATGTGGTGGACAGCGGCAAAAACTTTAAGCAATGGAACTGGGTGTTCAATACCGCTTCCTCTAACTTATTAAAAACTGCGTTGATGCCCGCAACCGGCAACCATGAAACCAATATGGACTATGCCACCGTGGAATACTTCCTGCTGGAATACCCCGAGCAGGATACCACACAGGGTGTGTATTATTCTTATGACTACAACAATGCGCATTTTATGGTGCTCAATACCAACGATCTTAATGCAGATAATACACTGAGCGACCAACAGCTGGCATGGCTGGAAGCGGATGCAGCCGCGAGTGACAAACCATGGAAAATTGTCGCCATGCACAAAGCGGTTTACTCCAATGGTTCGCACTATGCCGATGATGATGTGACCGCACTTCGCAAACAGCTTTCCGTGCTGATGCCGCAGTTGGATATCGATGTGGTTTTGCAGGGCCATGACCATGTGTATTTGCGCACCGCTCCTATGAACGCGAACGCAGAGTGCACGGTGACCGAGCGCACCATTCAGCATAATGGTTCTTCTTACAGCGCTATGGTTAATCCCGATGGAACCGTTTACGCCATTGACGGGTGCGCCGGCGTTAAATATTACCAAACGAAAGATGCTGCGCTGACTGACCAGCTCTTCCCGCGGGCGGAAAAAATTGTTGATGCGACTGCACCCGTATTTTCCGCAATTTCGATTGATGGTGACAACCTGTATTTTGATGCCTATACTGTGGAAAATGGCAAAGCTACCAAAATTGACAGTTTTGCAATCACAAAAGCGGATGCTGCGTTGGATGATGCACAGCAGGGTGGGGACCAAACTGCGGATACTTCCGACATTCCCAAGACTGCTGGCAGGCAAGCCGCTTCTGCGTTTGTATTCTTGGTGCCCATGGCAGTAACAATTGGCTTCTGCACAGGGGCAATTAAGCGCAAGCGCGAACAAGATGTGTAAATGCTTAATGGATTATTTCGCAGCCGGTTTTTTGACCGGCTGCTTTTTTCTTTATTGAAATTTTGTCGAACCATACAAAAATTTGAAATCGTCTTAAAAAATCTCTGTGTTTCGTAGTATTGACCGAAAACAGCGCAAGGGAGTACAATATACCGTATTATTGAGGTGATGAATTTGAAGATTAAACTGCTTGCGACCGACATCGACGGCACACTGGTGAACGATGAAAAAGAGATTTTGGCGCAGACAAAACAGGAAATTCAGCTGTTTATGAAGCGCGGCGGTGTGTTCGTTTTGGCCTCCGGCCGCCCGACGAAAGGAATTTCCCGCTATATTGATGAACTGGAACTTCGCCGTTACGGTGGTTATGTCATTTCTTATAACGGTGCGCGGACTTTTTCCGTGCGTACAGGTGAGCTGCTTGCACAAAAAAGTATTTCGCCTGAGGTCTATCCTGCGATTCACGATGCTGCAGAAGAACTCGGACTTCCGCTGACTGCGTATTCTGCGCAGGATGTCGCCGTGACGGAAAAGGCGAATGACGACTATTTTAAAATGGAAACAACAATCAATCGGCTTGAAATTCGCCGTGTTGCGTCTCTTCGAGACGAACTGACCTGGCCGACGCCGAAGTTTTTAATCACCGGAACACCGGACTTTTTGAGTGATGCTGAAATTAAGCTTCGTGACCGGCTGAAGGGGCTTCCGGTTTGCGTTTTCCGCTCTGAGCCGTTCTTTTTGGAGATTACCGCGATCGGCTGCGACAAAGGCTCTGCAATTTTAAATCTTGCAGAAATGCTGCGTATTGAACGCGCCGAGACAATGGCATGCGGCGACGGGTTTAATGATATTACCATGCTGCGTGCTGTGGGAATCGGAGTGGCTATGGACAACGCGCAGCTCCCCACTAAAAATGCGGCGGATTTTGTAACGCTTTCTAATAATGAAAACGGAATTTGTGCAGCGCTTCGTAAATTTGCATAAATCGTGAAAATATTCGTATTTTCAAGGAAAATTTGCATTTTTTCTCTATATGTGCTACAATACCCCCGAATTTAGTTTTGGGGGTGTTTTTTTGAAGCGACCGCTTGGTGAAATCGGTAAAAAAATCGTGCACGGCGTCAGCATGTTTGCCTTGTTTGCGCTGTCTTTAGCGATTGCGTTATTTACCACTTCCATTGCACCTACAATGTTCCGCCAAACGATGGCAGAAGACTATATTCCGCCGGCACCTGTTGCTACAGAAACCGAAACACAAGCCCCTGAAACAACCACAGCAGTTACGACGACTGAAACGACTACTGCGGAAGAAACCACGAAAAAAACGGTTTACAAAGCCAATACAGATGTAAAAACACAGGTCGCAACCGGTGACAAAAAGAAAGATGAAGATAAAGGTAACGATAAGGTCAAAGACGAGTCATTGACTTCATCCGGCAGCGGAGAGAGCCTTCCGGAATACGATCCGACGCCGTTACCGCCTGCGGACAGCGGACTTGGCGTAAAATCAAATTATTCAGATTTTGTCTACGCAGATTCAAGTGCACTTACCGGCTGGCAGAATATTGGCGGCGTTCAATTTTATTTTAATAACAATCATAAAACTTTGACCGGCATGCAAAAAATCGGTGACCGCAATTATTATTTTAATGACTATGGCGCTAAGGCTTCTTTGGTCGGCATCGATGTTTCCCAGTGGAACGGTACGATTAACTGGAGCAAAGTCAAAGCGGATGGCATTGACTTTGCGATTATCCGCGTTGGTTTCCGCGGCTACGGCACAAGCGGTCCAAAGCCGGTTACGCTGGATAAAAATGTGGAAACCAATATTGTCAATGCAAAAAAAGCGGGGATTGCCGTCGGGCTTTATTTCTTCAGCCAGGCAATCACCATCAACGAGGCGCTGGAGGAAGCGGGCGCTTGCGTCAACATCGCGCGAAAATATGGGATTCAGTATCCGATTTATTTTGATACAGAGTATTCTAACCCTGACCGGGATGGACGCGCTGACAGCCTTTCAAAGTCCGAGCGCACCAATATTGCTGTAGCGTTCTGTGAAGCTATCAAAAACGCCGGTTACGCGCCGGGTGTGTATGCGAGTAAATCATTTTATGATGATGAACTGATTTTCTCAAGACTTTCTTCCTACAACATTTGGGTTGCGCACTACACTTCCAAAAACACAGATTTTCGCCATCCCTATAAGATTTGGCAGTATTCGGAAAAGGGTAAAGTCAGCGGCATTTCTTATAATACCGATATGAACATATCTCTTTACGACTATGCCAAAAAGAGCGATATGAAAAATCTTGGCAGCAATGTCATACTTACGGATTCCGCAGGGCTGAAAAGCTACACTTTGGCAGAAGCGAAACTTGCCGCTTATGAGCAAACACCAACGGACGCCATTTATAAAGATACTTTTTCAACAATTTCTGCGTTGACAAATGCACGGGTGAAAACCGAGCTTTTAGAAAAATTAGAGGAATTTAAGAAAACGGTTGAAACGACCAGTGCGCCGACTACTGTTGTCACTTCTTCCGATGCTTAAAGATTTATAAAAACGGGCTGCCATTTATAGACAGCCCGTTTTTTTGCCTTGTTTAATATTTCTGTCCCGAAACGCTTGCTGTATGGTGTTCAAAACTCGTTTCTTGTCTGCCGACCACTGTGGCGCGACCAACAGCTTCTTCGGAGCGTCCCCGGTCAGACGGTGTATGACAATTTCCGGCGGCAGAATCTCGATACAATCGCAAAGCAGGTCAACATATTCCTCCAAAGTTATGGTTTGAAAAACGCCTTGCTGATAAAGCTTTTCTAAATCCGTACCGCGCAAAACATGCAGCAGCTGAAGCTTAACGCCATGTACGCCGCTTTTGCCGACATAACAAACAGTGTCTAACATTTGCTCCTTTGTCTCTCCGGGCAGTCCTAAAATGATATGCGTTACCACTCGAACGCCAATTTTGTTTAGCTTTTTTACCGCTTCGTCATAGACGGAAAGGGGATAGCCGCGGCGAATGAATTCAGCGCTTTTTTCGTGTACGGTCTGCAGCCCTAACTCTACAAATACAGGCTTTTGCGCTTGTAGTTTTTTTAGCATTTCAAGAATTTCGTCTGAAAGACAGTCTGGCCGCGTTCCGATGGAAATTGCGCGCACACAGTCTTCTTGTATAGCTGCTTCAAAAATATTGAAAAGCCTCGACACATCGCCGTAGGTATTCGTATAGCTTTGAAAATAGGCGATATAGTGGTCGCCTTTAAACTTTTTCTGCACCTGTGCTTTGGCGCGTTCAATTTGTTCGTGCACGCTGCCTTGGGGCTTTTCGGCAAAGTCTCCGCTGCCGCCCGCACTGCAAAAAATGCACCCGCGCGTGTCCAAAGTTCCGTCGCGGTTGGGGCAGGTGCATCCGGCGGAAAGCGAAAGCTTGTAAAGCTTTTCGCCGAATTGTTCCTGTAAATAGCGGTTTAACGAATAATAAGATTCTTGCATACCGTTTCCTCCGGCACAATTATAACAAATGCGCGCAAAAAAGAAAAGCAAGGAATCTTTTAAGGACTTGCAAAACCGTTTTCAAAAAAGCATATATTGAACCAAATGTAAAAAAGGTGTGATTCTATGCTTTTGCAGCTATTGGCTTCAATTAGCAGCAATATGCTTTATTTGATGTTGCATATTGAGGGCGCAGGTTCTTTCCCGAAACCGTTAAAGCCAAAGGAAGAACGAGAGGCCCTTGCGCGTTACCGGGCGGGGGATATGGAAGCGCGCAATTTGCTGGTTGAACACAATTTGCGTTTGGTTGCGCATGTTATCAAGAAATATTATTCCTCCTATGCCGACCAGGATGATTTGATATCTATCGGCACGATAGGCCTTATCAAAGGAATCGGTTCGTTCGATGAGAAAAAAGGGACGCATCTTGCCACTTACGCGGCGCGGTGCATTGAAAATGAAATTTTAATGCATTTTCGCAACCAAAAAAAGAGTGCGCAGGATATTTCCATGAGCGACCCTATTGACACAGATCCCCAGGGGAATCCTTTGACCCTTTCTGAGATTATTTACACGGACGACACCATAGCCGATGATATAGATACCAAAATCAAAATCGAACGCCTGCGCAAATTTATTGACGAAATGCCGGAAACACGGGAAAAGCAAATCTTGATTGCACGATATGGTTTGGATGGGAATTTCCCTAAAACCCAGCGCGAAATTGCCCAAATGATGCACATTTCCCGCTCCTATGTTTCCAGAATCGAAAAAAAGGTGTTAGCGGATTTGCGCCGGCGCTTTGATACATAATGAGACACACAGAATTGGCAAAAAGAATATTGACATTGCAGCGGTTTTTTGATAAAATTATTTCCGTTGCAAAATGCGGGTGTAGTTCAATGGCTAGAATTCCAGCCTTCCAAGCTGGCTGTGTGGGTTCGATTCCCATCACCCGCTCCATTTTAAAACCTCATTCGTCAGAATGGGGTTTTTTCATCAATTAGACCTGTTTTTCAGAAAGGCGAATGTGTTATGACAAAAATGGCAGAAGTAATGCCGCTTTGGGGGCCGTATTCCAAGAAATACAGCGGTATTTCCAGAATTGTGGAGCATGCAGAAGAAAAGGGCGTTCGATTCGATTTGGTCGTGAGTCCTGCGGTCTCTAATACAAATACCTGTCCGCCGAATGTGACGATTCCGGTCGGTGTGCACCCGTGGACGGCGAAAAGCGATTACTCCCATTATTCCTACCGCTGTGATTTGGAATGGAAGGATGTCATATATGCCGATGTTTCGTTCACGAAACTAAGCGATGAAAGCGTCTTGGTTCGCACAGAGCTTGTCAATAACTCTGAAATGACACAGAATTGCCTGGTCAATTTCTTTTCGAGCCTTGAATTCCCGTGCCGCCGTGCCGTGAAACTTTCCCTGCCACAAAAATGTCTTTACAAAGACGCCTTAGACTATGTTTCCTATGATTACCATACCAAACGCCCGTGGGACGAGCAGTGTATGGATGCCATGAAAAAAGGCGAATTTTTTGACGATGCTTTTGTCGGGCACAGAGGACTTGGTGACCGCGACAACAATCGCTATATTTTACCGAAATATCCGAAATTCGGCGAGGAAGCCGGGGATAGGGTCGTTTATGCTTTGCCTGTGGATACTGCTTTTGAAAAGCCTGCTTTGGTTGTTCGTTACCGAACAACGGGCGATAGCGACTCGGAATTTACCTTAAATGGTAAATCCGTTGTATTTAAAGCTTCTGATAAGCTGCAAAACGCGGTGTTCCAGCTTACAAATGCCGAAAAATCATTTGATATTGAGCTGGTTTCCAAAGGTACCGGCGGGATTGAACTGGACTTTTTGGCAATTACTGAAGAAAAAGATGCTTCTTTTGTAAAAGTGGAAGAAAAAGCGCTTGCATTTGAACCGCAGGTCAAAACAGAACTCTATCCGGACGGCGCAAAGACTGTCTGCCAATATCAAGGTGTGGAAAAACCGTTTGTTTTGCGCACTTTTAACGCAGATACCCGTTTCCGTAATTTCCCGACCGGTGCGCTTGAAGACAGCCCCACTTCCCGCATTACCCAACCGGACGAAAGCTTCGGCGACATGCTTGAGCAGTTTTCCGGCTCGTTCTCTGAAAAGCACAGCGACCCGGGTTTTTATCATAACACCGTTGTGCACACCATTTTCATGCCGCCGCATTCCACCCATGTGGAGTATGCCGTAATCTCCTATGGCGACACAACTTATGAGACCCCGGAAGCCTATGAAAAAATTTATCAGGACGCCTCCGCGTCTCTTGAACAGCTTGGCTACACAAAAGCCGGTGAATCCTATGCGTTTTCAAATCAGCTTCTGCGCGCCGCCATGTTCCAAAACACGGTCTATCCGCTTTATTGTCACGGGGAATATGTGGTACACCACACGCCCGGCAAGCGCTGGGATTCCTTTTACACATGGGATTCCGGTTTTATCGGTCTCGACATGGTTATGTTCGCGCCGAAAATTGCGGACTACATTCTCGATATGTATTTAAGCGATAAGGATAATCCGGATTATGCTTTCCTGCTGCATGGTTCTCCTGTGCCTGTGCATTTGTATCAGTATTTTGAGATGCTCAAAGGCACGAACGACAAATCGGAACTATATGCCTACTATGATCGCGCTAAACTGTTTTATGACTTTTTGGCAGGCAAAATCAATGGTTCCACCACTGCCAAATTCAAAAGCGGCATGACGACGACCTTTGATTATTTCTATAATTGCAGCGGCATGGACGATCTGCCGCCGCAAAAAGCCATGTATCAGAAGGGCATTCAAAAATACTGTGCCCCGGTCATTTCCTCTTCTCAGGTGATTCGAGCCGCAAAAATGCTGAAAATCATTGCGGAGCACCTCGGCCGAACCGAGGATATGTGCCAGTATGACGAAGACATCGCCCGAATCACCAACGCTTTGCAGACTTGGTCCTGGGACGAGAACTGCGGGTATTTCTCATATGTCATTCATGATGATGCGGGGAATCCAACCGGAAAGTTCCTTTCCGACAGCGGCGAAAATCTGAATAAAACGATGGATGGCATTTACCCGTTGATTGCAGGCGCAGTAACCGAAGAACAGCGTAAAATTTTGCTGTCCCACTTGAAAAGCGATGATGAAATGTTTACGCCGGTCGGCATCAGCGCTGTGGACCGCACCGCAGGATATTATTTGCCCAATGGTTACTGGAACGGCAATGTTTGGCTTTCTCACCAGTGGTTTGTCTGGAAGACAATGCTGGATCTCGGTGAAACGGATTTTGCTTATCGTATTGCTGAAACCGCGTTGAAAGCCTGGAAACGAGAGGTGGAGTATTCTTACTACACCTTTGAAATGTTCAGTATCGAAACCGGGCGCGGCGGCTGGTTCCACAATTTTGGCGGTCTTTCTGCACCTGTCAATCTTTGGGCAGCGGCCTATTTCTGCCCGGGCACCTGTAACTCCGGTTTTGACACCTATTGCGAGCATATGGCGTTTTCACAAGACAATACGGCATTCTCCGGGGTGTTCAGCAATTACGGTGAAACAGACGCAGCTGTTTTGGTTGCTTTAAACGAAAGTGGAAAATATAGCGTTATGCTGAATAATAAGCCTTGTGCTTGTAAAGAGCGTTTCCCGGGCATGTTTGAAATCCTGCTTCCGAAGGGAATGAAAAATATTCAAGTGGAAATCAGCTTGTGTAATCTTCAATGATTTTCTGAATTTCTTCATCTGTCTGCGCCGGGATTCCTGTGATGATTTTTTGCTGTTCCTCTTGCGGCAGCATTTCCAAATATACATCATAAATTTCAACGGGCATGGCAAAGCCTCTTTCATAGAGCGCCAACTGCCCTTGATATTGTGAAAAAGTATATTTCGGCGCGACAGTCTCGTTTGTTTTTTCTGCTGCTGCCGGTGTTTCTCCGGCGTTTAACGAAAAAAAGGCGGACAGGCTCAAAATTACCAGAGCACACAATGAGATTAGGATACAACGAAGTAAAGTCTTTTGCATTTTTTCACTTCCTTTATGTTTATTTTTGCCAAAATGACTGTATTTTATTAAAATTCGGCTAAAAATGGAAATTTTTAATGAAATGCAGGCAAAAATATGATACAATGACTTATAAATGTATTTACAACGAAAATCATGCTTTTTGAGCAAAGGAACTTAAACGGAGGCATTGTATGGCATCCAAATCGCAAAAATCCAATGTGCGTAAACATAAGCCGATCAGCAAGAAAAACAGAACGCGGATTTCGGTTTTACTTGCGCTTGCCCTGACAGCACTGCTGACGATTATGATTGTCGGTATTTATCTGCTGTCCTTTATGGTTTCCTATGTCAACGGTGAGCCCAAGATCAATTTGGAAGAATACAAGGAAAATCAAGACCAGACAACCATTATTTATGCCTATGATTCCAATAAGGAGTCTGTGGAGCTTACCCGTCTTTACGGTGAGCAGAACCGTGTTTGGGTCACTTACAGCACCAATCCGGACGAAAGCGTAATTCCTCAAAATCTTGCCGACGCTTATGTCGCATTAGAGGATAAACGCTTCCCGAATCATAACGGTGTTGACTGGTTCAGAACTTTTTCTGCGGTTTTCCACGACGGCGGTTCTACCGGTGGTTCCACGCTGACGCAGCAGCTTATTAAAAACCTGACCGGTGAAAACAAGAGAACAATCAACCGTAAGTTTTATGAAATCCTCATGGCACTGAACCTTGAAAAAAATGTTTCCAAAGAAACGGTTTTGGAAGCCTATATGAATACGGTGTATATGAGCCATGGATGCTATGGTGTGCAGACGGCGGCAGAAAAATATTTCGGCAAAAATGTGCAGGATTTAAATCTTGCGGAATGTGCGTCCCTCGCCGCGATTACGAAAGCGCCGTCTTCTAACGACCCGCTCCTGCACCCGGACAAGAACCGCACGCGTCAGCTCTATTGCCTCGACATGATGCTGGAAGAGGAAATGATCACGCAGGATGAGTATGACGAAGCAGTGGCTTATAAAATGGTCTTTACCAACAGCGAAGATTATGTGCCCTCCGGCGACCTCGCTTCCCAACAGGCACAGACTGAGACCAAGATTCAAAGCTATTATGTCGACTATGTCATTCAAAGCGTAATTGAAGACCTGATGGACAAATACGGCTACACTCGTTCACAGGCGTCCTCTATGATTTATTCCGGTGGCCTGCGCATTTATTCCGCTGTGGATATGGATATTCAGGATACGCTGGAAACCGTGTATGTCAATAAAATATCTTTCCCGAAATACAACAAAAAAATCGATGATGCGCAGTCCGCTATGACCATTATGGATTACAGCGGCAGAATTGTTGCCATGGTCGGTGGGGCAGGGGAAAAGACGGAAAACCGCGGCCTTAACCGGGCGGCGAACTCTTACCGTCAGCCGGGTTCTGCCATTAAGCCGCTGACGATTTATGCGCCTGCCATTGAAAATAAATATGTTACCTGGAGCACAAAAGTCAAGAACTACGGTATTCCGAATTATTATACAGATGGCAAAAACGGCGGCTACGGCCCCGTAAACTACGGTAATGACCCGGGGTCGCCCGATTCTTATGTCAATGTGCAAAAGGCTATCTGTAAGTCCTACAATACCGTTCCCGCGCAAATCCTGCGGCAGATGGGCTATCAAAAGAGCTTTGATTTTGCCACGCAGAAATTCCGTCTTTCGACTCTTGTTGACCCCACAGATATCAACGCGTCGTCTCTGGCGGTCGGCGGTACCTATAAAGGTGTTTCCACCTTGCAGATGGCGGCAGCCTACGCGGCGTTTGGCAACGGCGGTAAATATTATGAGCCGTATTGCTATTATAAAGTTACCAATTCCACGGGCACAGAAGTACTGCTGCAGCATGACGAGACCGAAGGCGACCAAATTATGGGTGCTGATACCGCTGACATTATGAATAAGCTGCTGCAAACTGTTGTTACCGATGCGGCAGGGGAAGCAACCATGCGCAATTACGCACTGAAAAACTCTGTGCTGTTTGCAAAAACGGGTACGACTACCGACGACTATGACCGTTGGGTTGTCGGTGGTACACCGTATTACATTGCTGCTGTTTGGTTCGGCTGTGATATTCAGAAATCGCTTTCCAACTATGTTTCCGGCAACCCATCTGCCAAGATTTTTGATGAGGTCATGAACCGGATTCATAAAAAGCTGGAACGCAAAGATTTTGAAACACATTCGCCTATTGTCGAACAGCATGCTTATTGCACCGTGTCTGGGCTTTTAGCGAGTGATAACTGCCAAAGCAAGGCAATGGGATGGTATTCCAAGAATAACATGCCTGGCTATTGCGCTTCCTGTACCGGTGCTTCAGTTCCAGAAACGACAACGGCAGCTTCCGGCAGCGGCGGCGAAGGTACAACGGCACCTTCGGGTGAAACAACGACTGCCGCGCCGGCAACTACTGCGCCTGCCACAGAACCGAATACCGGTGAAACGCCGGCGGCATAATTTTGGAAAGAGGGAATTCATGTCAGCTTTTCTGTTTCAAAATGCGCGGGTGATTGACCCCTCGCAAAATATGGATGTTGTTTCCGATCTGCTTTGCCGCGACGGTAAAATTGCCGCCGTTGGGAAAGGTTTATCGGCTGACGATGCTAAAGTTATTGATGCTTCGGGGCTAATTTTAGCCCCGGGGCTTATTGACTTGCATACGCATTTACGCGATCCGGGCTTTACAGATAAAGAAGATATTTTAACCGGCTGTGCAGCTGCTGCGGCAGGGGGCGTTACCACGCTTTGTGCCATGCCCAACACCAAGCCGGCTTGTGATACGCCGGAGACAATTGCCTATATTCTTGAAAAAGCAAAAAACGCTAAAGCGCGTGTTTTGCCGGTCGCAGCTATCACAAAAGGCCTTGACGGCAAAGAACTTACCGATATGCCTGCCCTAAAAAAGGCAGGTGCGTGCGCTTTTTCCGACGATGGAGTGCCTGTGGCAACGGCGGCGTTGATGGCAAAAGCCATGCGGCAGGCGGCACAGCTCAATGTGCCGATTTTTGCCCACACAGAAGACCAGTCACTTTCTTCCGGCGGCAAAATAAATGAGGGTGCAGTCTCTCGGGAACTCGGCATACCCGGCATTCCAAATGCCGCGGAAGATGTCGGAACAGCGCGAGAAATCGCCTTGCTGATGTCCGCGCCCGAAAATACCAGACTGCACATTTGCCATGTCAGCACAGCTGGCAGCGTCGCACTGATTGCTGACGCCAAACGCCGAGGACTTTCCATAACGGCAGAAACCGGACCGCATTATTTTATGCTGCACGATGAAATGCTGCGCACGAAAGACGCAGACTATCGCATGAATCCGCCGCTTCGTTCTGAAGCTGACCGACAGGAGATTCAAAAGGCGCTTGTTGATGGCGTTTTGGATGTGATTGCTACCGATCACGCACCGCATACGCCTTTGGAAAAATCCGATTTTCTCCGCGCACCAAATGGTGTTATCGGTATGGAGACTTCTTTTTCCGCAGCTTATACCGCGCTGGTTGCGACAGGGCTTTTGTCGGTTTCTGAGCTCATTTACCGCATGAGCACCTTGCCCGCCAAAATTTTGTCGCGCGAGCTCGGCACATTGCGTGTGGGTGCACCGGCAGATTTGATTTTGATTGATGAGCACGAAACCTGGCTTGTTGACCCGGAACGCCTGCACGGAAAATCTAAAAATGCGGTGTTCAAAGGCAGAAAGCTGCAATCTAAAGTGAAAATGACCGTTTATAACGGTGAAATTGTTTTTGATGATGAAAGGGAGAAAAACTATGGGGTTTGACAGACTGATTGAAGCAATCGGCGAAAAAAAGAATCCAACTGTTGCGGGTCTTGACCCGAAGCTTGACTATGTGCCGGAATATATCCGCAAACAGTCTTTCGAAAAATTCGGCTTTACGCTTGAGGGAGCGGCAGATGCTCTTTTAACTTTCAACAAAGGTCTTATTGACGCACTTTGTGATATTGTCCCGGCGGTAAAACCGCAGTGTGCCTATTATGAAATGTACGGCTGGCAGGGCGTTCGTGCATTGTATGAAACCATTCGCTATGCCAAAAACAAAGGTATGTTTGTCATTACCGACGGCAAGCGCAATGACATTGGCTCCACCATGGAGGCATATGCAGCCGCCCATTTGGGAAAAGTTTCGGTCGGGGAAGCAAGCTATGCACCGTTTGACGGTGATGCGCTGACTGTCAACGGCTATCTCGGAACGGATGGTGTTGCGCCGCTTTTGCCGATTTGCCGCGAACAGGATAAGGGTATTTTCGTTTTGGTCAAAACCTCAAATCCCTCTTCCGGTGAGTTGCAGGACAAGGTGTTGGAGGGCAACACCGTTTACCGCACCATGGGCGCGATGTGTGAAAAATGGGGAGGGGATACCCGCGGCAAATATGGATATTCAGCGGTCGGCGCGGTTGTCGGTGCGACTTATCCGCAGCAGCTTTCCGAACTGCGTGAAGCTTTGCCGCATACCTTCTTTTTAGTGCCCGGCTACGGTGCGCAGGGCGGCGGTGCCAAAGATGTTGCTCCGGCGTTTGATAAAGACGGCCGCGGTGCAGTTATCAATTCATCCCGCGGAATTATGTGCGCTTATAAAAAAGGTGACTACGCTGAAACGGACTACGCAAAAGCTGCGCGGGACGAAGCAATTCGTATGCGCGATGAAATCAACAGCGTTTTAAAATAAACAAAAGGGGAAAACCTTATGACGCAGCAAATCAAAAAAGCCTATCTGCTTTTAGAGGACGGAACAGAATTTTCGGGTTATTCCATGGGAAAATCCGGAACGGCAATTGGAGAAGTCGTTTTCAATACCTGCACGGCTTCCTATGAAGAGCTTTTGTCTGACCCGACCTATTATGGGCAGATTGTTGCACAAACCTATCCTTTGGTCGGCAACCGCGGCGTTTCACACGCTCGAAAAGATTCTGAAATCATGGCCAACGGTTATATTGTCCGCGAATGGTGCGATGTGTCCGGTGAGGGCGCACTCTCTTTAGACGCCTATCTGCGGGAACAGGAGATTGTTGGTATCTATGGGATTGATACGCGCCGTTTGACGCGCGCGCTGCGTGATAAAGGCTATATGAAAGGCGCTATTACCGACAGCTTGCAAAATCGTGAAGAACTGTTAGAGAAAATCCAAGAATACACCATTTCCGGTGCCGTTGAGGCAATTACCGTCAAAGCGCCTGAGCAAATTGTAACACCGGGTGCAGAGCTAAGAGTCGCCGTTCTGGACTATGGATTCCCGCGAAAAACGCTTGAAGCCTTAACTTCGCGCGGCTGTTCGTTGGATATTCTTCCCGCAGACTATACAGCTGAGCAAATTGCGGCGCTTTCACCCAACGGCATTTTGCTTGCCGATGGTCCGGCTGATCCGGACGACAATCCTGAGCTTATCGAGCATATCCGTGACATTATAAAACTCGGAATACCGGTGCTTGCAATCGGGCTTGGCTATCAGATGTTGTCACTTGCCGTTGGTGCGAAAATTGTCAAAATGCCGCAGGGGCACAGAGGCTCCAATCAGCCGGTTCTGATTGAGAAAACCGACCGTTTGATGGTAACCGACCAAAACCACGGGTACTGCGTAGAGCGCGATAGCGTTCTTCCTGAAACGGCGGACATTATTTTCAGCAATATCAATGATAATTCGGTCGAGGGACTTCGGTTTAAAGCGTTTCCGGGCGTAGGCGTGCAGTTTACACCGTCCGGCGACCGCGACAGCAGTACATCTTGGATTTTTGACAGCTTTTTGGAAACAATGAAGGAGGTGCGCGCATGAAACAGACATTTCGGAAAATTCTGGTCATCGGTGCAGGGCCGGTTGTCATTGGGCAGTCCAGTGAATTCGACTATGCCGGTACGCAAATGTGCCGCACTCTGAAAAACGAGGGTATCGAGGTTGTTGTCGTGAATTCCAATCCCGCGACGGTCATGACGGACAAACAGCTTGTCGATAAAGTTTATGTCGAGCCGTTAAACGGGGAGACAGTCAAAAAAATTATTGAGTTAGAACAGCCGGACGGCGTGCTTGCGACTGCGGGCGGCAAAACCGGTCTTGAAATTTGCTTGGAGCTTGCGCAAAACGGCTATTTAGATGAGCATCACGCAGTGCTTTTGGGCGCGCAGCCGGAAGTGATTAAGAGTGTGCGCAACGCGCAGGCTTTGCAAACCATGCTGCGCGACGCCGGGGAACCGTTTTTGCCCTCCGGCATTGTCAACTCCGCCGAGGAAGCTGCGGGATTCGCTGAAAAGGCCGGATACCCGGTTTGCATCAAAGCTGCATTCTCTGCCGATGCAGGGGCGTTTATCTGTTGTTCGGATAAGGCTGCTTTGAAAACGGCATTCTCGTCCTGTGCAGAAAAATCCCTTGTCGGGCAGGTGCTGATTCAAAAATTCATCGGCGGCTATAAAGAAATTGAATTTGCCTGCATTCGTGATGCCTACGATAATTGCATCAGCGTTTGCAGTACGGAAAACTTAGATACAGTCGGCATCCATTCCGGCGACAGTGTGGTTGTTCTGCCCGCCCAGACCTTGACGGATAATGAAATGTCTCGCCTGCGCCGAGCAGCGCGCAAAATTGCCCGGTATTTGCAAATTGCAGGCAGCTGTCTAGTTCGATTTGCGCTGCATCCGCAGACCGGGGATTATATTGTTTTGGATGTTGAGCCACAGCTCAATCGCACGACGGCGCTTATTTCTAAAGTTACCGGCTACCCGATTGCGGCGGTTTGCGCCAAAATTGCGCTGGGATATAAGCTGTTTGAAATTCGGAATGATATTACCGGCGTGACAACGGCGGCAAATGAACCGGCAATCGACTATTGTGCTGTTCGCGTGCCGAAATGGTCTTTTGAAAATTTCGATAACGCTTATCGTGTACTTGACGACACAATGAAGTCCACCGGCGAAGCGTTTGCTATCGGTACAGGCTTTGAACTGGCTTTGCTAAAGGCCATTCGCTCTATAAATCCAAAAACCGAGCATTTGGCTTTGCCAAAGTTGCGGTTGAAATCCGATGAGGAAATTAAGGAACAGCTTTGTGTGCGCGATGACGAGCGTATTTTCACTGTGTATGAAGCGGTGCGCCGCAACATGCCGCTGGAAGAAATCCACGCGCTTACAGACATAGACAATTTCTTCCTTTCTAAGTTTAAAAATATTGCCGATATGGAAGCGCTTATCGCATCAGACTTTACCGAAGAAGTCTATTACCGCGCAAAAGCGCTCGGCTTTTTAGACAGCGTAATCATGAAGCTTGCCGACCTCGAAGAATTACCGTTTTCTGCAAATGCTTCCTATAATACTGTGGATACCTGTGCAGCGGAATTTGATGTGCAGAAGCCTTATTTCTATTCTGCGTGGGATGAAGACAACGAGGCGGCGATGTATTTAAAAGCCCACCCACAAAAGAAAAAGAAAATTTTAGTTGTTGGCTCCGGTCCTACTTCCATAGGACTCGGCACCGACCGCGACTACGCTGCGTTTCAGGCTTTGCGCACGCTTTCCGATTTCGGTTATGAAACCGTAATGCTTAATAATAACCCTGCTGCCAACACCACCGATTTTGCCGCGGCAGATAAGCTTTACGCCGACCCCATAACCGAAGAGGACATTTGCCATGTGGCAGAGACGGAAAAGCCCGACGGTGCAATTTTGATTTTCGGCGGCGGCAATGCGCTTCGTAAATCAGAAGCACTTCGAAAAATGGGCGTGCAAGTTTATGGCGCTGATGCAGAAGCACACAGAATGCTTAAAAATAAAATTGAGTTTTTCGATATCCTTGACAGCTTAAATATCCGTCATACCAATAACCGAAGAGTTTTAGTCGGCAAGGGCGCACAGGTCGATGTGCTGACTGACGGGGAAGATTTCTTAATTCCAGGTATTTGTGAGCATATAGAAAAAGCGCAGGTTCATTCCGGCGACTCCGTTAGCGTGTATCCGTCTGTAACGCTTACAACGGCGGTGAAAGAAGAAATTGTCGAGTTTACCGGCCGCTTGGTGCGCCGCCTTAAAATCAAAGGGCTTTTGAATTTGCAGTTTGTGGTGTATGACAACGAGGTCTATGTTACCGAAGCGAGCGCGGTTGCGACACGCAACATCCCGTTCCTAACGAAAGCGACCGCACTGCCGATTATCGAATTTGCTACCCGCCTAATGCTCGGGGAGTCTTTGCGTGATATTGGTATCGGTACAGGTCTTTACAAAGAGCCGCAGCGGTCTTATGTGCGTGTGCCGGTTTTCAGCTTTGAACAGCTTGAGGGCACCGATGTTCAGCTTGGCGGTGAAATGAAATCGACCGGTGAAGTCATGGGTGTTGCCGACACATTTGAAGAAGCACTGTTGAAAGGATTTGTAGCTTCCGGCATGCGCATCAAACGCACCGGCGGTGTGCTGGTTTCGGTTGCCGATTCCGACAAACAGGCAAGCGTCGATTTGGCAGATGCTTTCTTAAAGCAAGACTTCAAGATTTATGCGACCTCCAATACAGCAAAACTGCTCAATGCAAACCATGTGGCGGCAAATGCCGTGCGCAAGATTCACGAGGGCGCGCCCAATACGCTGACTTTGATTCTCAAAAACAAGCTTTCCTACCTTGTTTCGACCGCAGAGTCCGGTCCCAAGCAAAACTCTGACGATGTGCGAATTCGCCGTACTGCTCTGCTTAGAAGAATCCCGGTTCTGCCGTCTGTGGAAATGGCGACTGCATTTGCAAATTGTCTTGCGAAAAACGAGGTTGTGGAAGAAATCCGCGTACAACCGCTTTGATTTAAAGGAGATATCATGCTTCAGTCATTTTATAAAATCCAGTCTGTCCGCCAGCTGAACGCAACAACTTACAGCTTTGTAATTGCTTGCAAAGATTTGGCAAACGAGAGCTGGTGCGGCAGATTTGTCAACATTCAGTGTGGGGAAAAAACCTTGCGGCGCCCCATTTCCATTAGCGAAATCGACCAGGAAAACGGTACAATTACACTGGTTTTTGAGGTGCGCGGCGAGGGAACAGCCTGGCTTGCGCAACGCAAAGCAGGCGATGAAATCAACATTTTAGGACCTTTAGGCAACGGCTTTTTCCCGGAAAAGTCCAAACGCGCAATTTTCATCGGCGGCGGCATTGGCTGCCCGCCCATGCTTGGCGCGGCGCAGGATTATGGCGAAAAAGCCGAGGCGATTTTGGGCTTCCGTTCCAAAGAACAAGTGATTTTGCTTGACAAATTTGAAGCGTGCTGTCAAAGTGTCAGCGTAACGACAAACGACGGCTCGTTTGGCACAAAAGGCTTCGTGACCGATGTGCTGCGTGAAAAGCTTTCAGACGATACCGATTGTGTGGTTTATGCCTGTGGTCCTATGCCAATGTTAAAAGGCGTTGCAGAGCTTTGCAAAGAAAATAATGTTTTATGCTATGTTTCTTTGGAACAGCGTATGGGCTGCGGTATTGGCGCGTGCTTGGTGTGTGCCTGCAAAACACACGAAAAAGACGGCGAGCATATGCGTCATGTTTGCAAAAACGGACCTGTTTTTGATGCAAGGGAGGTCGATTTCAATGGCTGATCTGCAAGTAAATATTGCCGGTGTGCAATTTAAAAATCCGGTTATAACCGCAAGCGGCACTTTTGGCTTTGGGCAGGAATATGCCCGTATTTACGATATTTCGCGTCTTGGCGGTATTTCCTGCAAAGGTACAACGCTGCATGAGCGCCCGGGTAATTTGCCGCCGCGCATCGCGGAGACCCCCAGTGGTATTTTAAACAGTGTCGGGCTTCAAAACCCCGGCGTTGATACCTTTTTAAAAGAAGATCTGCCGTTTCTTGCAAAGCAGAATTTGGTGGTTATTGCGAATATTGCCGGCAGTCAGGTCGAGGACTATGTGGAAACCGTCCGCCGTCTTCAGGGCAGTGCGGTTGATATGATTGAGCTGAATATTTCCTGCCCGAATGTGAAAGAGGGCGGCGTTTCCTTTGGCACATCTGCAAAGAGCGTGGAAAACATCACAAAACAGGTGAAAGCTGTTGCCGGACAACCGCTGATGGTAAAACTTACACCAAATGTTACCGACATTACGGAAATGGCGGCCGCAGCGGAAGCAGGCGGCGCAGATGCTGTTTCGCTGATTAACACGCTTACCGGTATGAAGATTGACATCCGCACCCGCCGTCCGCTTCTTAAAAATAACACCGGCGGTATGTCCGGGCCCGCTGTTTTCCCCGTTGCGCTGCGCATGGTTTGGCAAGTTGCAAATCGTGTCAAAATCCCCGTGGTCGGCATGGGCGGCATCGCTAAGTGGGAGGACGCTGTGGAGATGCTGTTGGCTGGTGCTACCGCTATTCAAATCGGAACGGCTAACTTTACCGACGCTTATACACCCTTAAAGGTCATTCAGGGCTTGAACGACTATTTAGACGCAAACGGCGAAAAATCTGTCACCGACATCATCGGCAAGGTGCAGCCATGGTGATTTTATCTGTGGATTACGGCGATGCGCGGACGGGGATTGCCGCTTGCGATGCCTTGCAGATGCTCGCGTCACCTGTTACGGTTATCCACCAAACCGAACAAGAGCCGTTGGCAGATGAGATTTGCCGCATAGCGAGCGAGAAAAAAGCGCAAAAGCTGGTTTTAGGGCTGCCGAAAAATATGGATGGCTCTGAGGGGTTTCGCGCGCAAGCCTGCCGGGAGTTTGCAGCGCTGCTTTCTGAAAAATCCGGGCTGCCTGTCGATTTTCAGGATGAGCGCTTAACAACGGTCAGCGCGCATAACGCATTAAACCTCACAAACACGCGCGGCAAGAAGCGAAAAGCGGTTGTAGATGCGGTTTCCGCCGTCATCATTTTGGAAGATTATCTTCGCCGCACGAAATAATTTTTATTGCCCACAATACGACAAAATTTAAGAACCGATACCGATATAATAACGGTATCGGCTCTTTTTTTGCTTGGGGGTGTTTTTATGATTGTGTATGTGGATGTTTTGGTTGCGCTTAATATTTTTGTCACCTATTTTTTATTGTTGTGCACAAGAGGTCTGCTTCGCAAAACAGTAAAGCGCAGGCGGCTTGCTTTGGGCGCCGGGATTGGCGGGATATATGCGTTGATAATTTTTTTGCCAAATCTTCCGAACTTCGTCTCTATTCTTTTAAATGTGATTGCTTGCTGTCTGATTGTGCTGGCTGCATTTCCGATACATCATTTTCGTGAGTTTTTAAAATCATTCGGTGCATTTTTGGTTGTTAATTTCGCCTTTGCCGGTCTTATGCTGGCGCTTTGGCTGACGCTCCGCCCAAACGGTATGGTGTATAATAACGGCGCTGTGTATTTTGATATTGACTTTAAAGTGCTTGTGCTTTCAACACTTGGGTGCTATGGCATTTTAAGTGCAGCAGCTTTTCTTTTAAAACGCCGTGCACCGGAAAATAAGCTTTATGATATTGAGTTGTGTCATAAGGGGAAAACGGTTGAAGCAAAAGCACTGTTAGACACCGGGAATGCACTTTCAGACGGATTCTCCGACACAGCAGTCCTGGTTGCAGAACCGAGAGTGGTTAAAGAACTGCTTGGTACAGATTTAGAAAGTTTATTTGCTATTAAAGCGGATTTTGAAACGGAATCTTCGGAGCACATCCGTCTGATTCCGTTTTCTACAGTTGGTTCGAGTGGCCTTTTAAAAGCTGTGCTTATAGATAAAGTTAGCATGCCGAAAACTGGCTATGTGGTGCATCATGTTTTGCTGGCACAGTGTAAAGGGGCGACAGTCTCTGACGAATATTCCGTTTTATTAAGCAGTGATTTTTTGGAAAGAGGTACCTATGAACATGATAAGCAAAAGGCTTCAACGCTTGCTGCAAAAAATTAAATTTTTTCTTTTTCGACGGCATATCCACTATATCAATGGCTCGCAGACGCTGCCGGAGCCGCTTCCAAAAGAAGAAGAAGAGGCACTGCTTGCGCGTTTGCAGGCGGGGGATAATACCGTGCGAGAAGCTTTGATTGTGCATAATTTGCGGCTGGTGGTGTATATCGCCAAAAAATTTGAATCCTCCGGCGTTTTTGTCGAAGATTTGATTTCAATCGGCACCATAGGCTTAATTAAATCTGTCAATACCTTTCGCCCTGAAAAAAATATAAAGCTTGCAACCTATGCTTCACGATGTATTGAAAACGAAATTTTAATGTATCTTCGCAAAACCAGTTCTCATAAGGCGGATGTTTCTATTGATGAGCCGCTCAATGTGGACTGGGACGGAAATGAGTTACTGCTTTCAGACATTTTAGGCAGCGAACCGGATTCCATCCACGAAAATTTAGAATATGATGACGAAAAAAAACTGCTTTTAAAGTGTGTGAAAACACTTCCGGTGCGTGAGCAGATGATTATGAATATGCGTTTTGGCCTCAATGGGGAAAGTGAGCACACCCAAAAAGAGGTTGCAGATTTGCTTGGCATATCGCAAAGCTATATTTCACGACTCGAAAAAAGAATTTTAGGGCAGTTAAAAAAGTCGATGGAAGCAGCAGGTTGACAAGTGTTGAAAAAATTGTGTTTTATTTAACAAAAAGACTATCAATTTTCAAAAAAATGTGGTAAAATGTCAAAAGTTAAGTTTTCTTTCATGTGAGTGATTTTTTTGGTCTTTTCCAGTCTTGTTTTTCTATACATTTTCCTACCGCTGTGTTTAGCGGCTTATTTTATTACTAAAAATATACGGGTTCGAAATATCGTGCTTTTGGTTTTTTCCCTTGTTTTTTATGCTTGGGGGGAACCCAAATACATTCTTTTGATGATATTGACCACGGCGGTTGATTTTTTTGCCGGACTCTTTATTGAGAAATACCGAGGTGCACGCAAGTCCAAGTTGTTTTTAACGCTTGCCGTTGTGCTAACGCTTTCATTATTGGGGCTTTTTAAATACTTTGACTTTTTTGCTTCCAATGCAAACAGCCTGCTCCATATTACGATTCCGCTTTTGGAATTATCGTTGCCAATTGGGATTTCGTTTTATACTTTTCAAGCGCTTACTTATGTGGTGGATGTGTACCGCGGCAAGGTGCAGGTGCAAACGCAGTTTTACAAAATGCTTTTGTATGTGTCTATGTTCCCGCAGCTCATTGCCGGGCCGATTGTGCGGTATAGTGATGTGTGTAAGCAGATCGATGAAAGAACCTGTTCTGTGCAAAAAGCAGCACGCGGAACAATGCGGTTTTGTGTTGGGCTTTTCAAAAAAGCGGTTCTTGCAAACTTTGCAGGTGAATTGACCGAAAAGCTTCTCGGCGAAGATCTTTCTGCGCTCTCTTTTGTCGGCGCTTGGGTCGGAATTTTTGCCTATGCGCTGCAAATCTATTTTGATTTCTCAGGCTATTCCGACATGGCAATCGGCCTTGGGTGGATTTTCGGCTTTGACTTTCCGGAAAATTTCCGTTATCCGTATATCGCAAAATCCATTCAGGATTTTTGGAGCCGCTGGCACATGACTTTAAGCTCCTTTTTTAGGGACTATGTCTACATACCGCTTGGCGGTAACCGCAAGCGTTGGGCATTGAATATGCTTTTAGTTTGGCTTCTTACCGGTCTTTGGCACGGTGCGGAGTGGAACTTTGTTTTGTGGGGGCTTTACTATTTCTTCTTCCTGATGCTTGAAAAAATGTACCTCGCAAAATATCTAAATAAAGCGCCTGCAGTTTTGCAGCACCTCTATGCTGTTGTTGTCATTTTGATAGGCTGGGTCTTTTTCTATTTTGGCTCGCTTTCAGAAATCAAAGCTTTCTTTGCAGCGGCTTTCGGCGCAAACGGCTTTTTACAGATTACCGAGAAAACCGTGATTGTCAATTATATCGTTACGCTTTTAATTGGTGCGGCTTTGTGTTTGCCCGTCATTCCGTTTTGCAAACGAATTGCCGGTGCGCTTTGTGAAAAAAGAGCAGGCAAATTGCTCGTCAATGTGTGTGCCTGCGTACTTACCGTTGTGTCTTTTGGCATTTCCACAGCGGCGCTTGTCGGCTCAAGCTATAATCCGTTTTTGTATTTCCGTTTTTAAAAGGTCTTTTTTATGCAGATTTTAACAGCTTTTCAAATCAATCGTAAAAACCGCGAGCAGGCAGGGCGCAAGCTGTCGGGCTATTCGCTTTATAAATTTTTTGCTTTTTTAATTGTTCTGGCGTTTTGTGCAACGCTCTTTACTTTCTTTTTATACAGTATTTTCGACACAGACAAAACCATTTCTGAAAGTGAAAACCGTACTTTGGCAACACGGCCGAAAGCAACGGTCACTTCTATTTTTGACGGTAGTTTTATGACGGATTTTGAGTCGTACTATACCGATACTTTTCCTTTCCGCGATACCTTCCTGGCAGTTAATCGAAAGCTCTCTGCCTTTTTCACCGGCACGCGCAGCAAGGACGATGTCGTCTTGGTGGAAAAGCAAGAGAAAGACGATTTCGCCGGCCAGGATATTACATATGACGAGTAAAAAAATGCAGATGGGGTGAAACTTATGCAGTATGATGTCGTAGTAATCGGTGCCGGTGTGGTCGGTGCGCTGATTTCCTTGGAGCTTTCCAAAAAGGAGGTCCGCGTCGCCATGCTCGACAAGTGCAACGATGTTGCCATGGGTACCACGAAAGCAAACAGTGCCATTGTGCACGGCGGTTTTGACGCTGCCAACGGTACGCTGAAGGCAAAGCTGAATGTGCGCGGCACAGAGCTTATGCCCGGCCTTTGCGCAGACTTGGCCGTACCTTTTAGAAACAACGGCTCTTTGGTGCTCGCTTTTTCCAAGGAGGAAATGGAGCATGTGCATACTTTGTATGAAAGAGGGCAGAAAAATGGTGTGCCGCGCCTTTCCATTGTGGATAAGGCAGCCGTCAAGGCTATGGAGCCACATGTCAGCGATGAAGTTGTCGGAGCGCTTTTATCAGAATCCGCAGGAATTGTCTGCCCCTATGAGCTGACGATTGCCGCTGCGGAAGTAGCTGTGACCAACGGTGTTGAATTTCTGCGTAACTGCGCAGTGGAAAGCATTGCCGCTGACGCTGACGGTTTTACACTTGTGACCACACTTGGTGAAATCCAGGCGTCCTATGTCATCAACGCTGCCGGTATTCATTCCGATGACATTGCGCGGATGATAGGCGATGACAGCATTTCGCTGGTCGCCCGAAAAGGCGAATATTATCTTTTGGACAAGTCTTATGGGTATATCGCCGACCACACACTGTTTCAGTGCCCGAGCAAAATGGGTAAGGGTGTTTTGGTTACGCCTACGGTCGACGGCAACCTTTTAATCGGTCCGTCTGCTTTGGATGTCGAAGATAAAGACGATGTCGATACAACTGCCGAGGGTTTGGCTTTTATTTTGGAAAAAGCAAAAAAGACAGTGCCGGAACTGAATACACGCGGGGCAATCACTTCGTTTGCGGGTATGCGTGCGCACCCGGTTACAGATGATTTTATCATTGGTTTTTCAGAGAAAAATGACCGCTTCTTAAATGTTGCCGGTATTGAGTCGCCCGGTCTTTCCGCCGCTCCTGCTATTGCGGAAATGGTTTCGGAGATGTTAACGGAAAAAGCCGGTTTGCAAGCAAAAGCGCAGTATGTTTCCAAACGCACGCCGCCGGTTCGTTTCCGTCATATGACAAAATCAGAGCGAGAAGCGCTTATCGCGAAGAATAAAGCATATGGCCGCGTTATCTGCCGTTGTGAGACGATTACAGAGGGCGAGATTTTAGATGCAATCCATGCGCCGGCAGGTGCGCGCGATGTAGACGGTGTCAAGCGCCGTACCCGCGCCGGAATGGGCAGATGCCAAAGCGGTTTCTGCGGCTCTAAGGTCGTTGAGATTCTTTCTCGTGAGTTGCATGTACCAATGAATGAAATTACAAAGTTTGGCGGCGAATCTAAAATCTTGTTTGATAAAACAAAGTGAGGTGTGAAGGATGCTTAACTATGATTTGGTCGTGGTCGGCGGCGGACCTGCCGGTATGGCAGCAGCGCTGCAGGCGCACGAAGACGGAATTGAAAAAATTCTTATCTTAGAGCGTGCCGATACGCTCGGCGGTATTTTAGAGCAGTGTATTCACACCGGCTTCGGGCTTCACTATTTCGGTGAGGAGCTTTCAGGCCCTGAATATGCGGGCAGATTTATTGAGCAGGTTTACGCTACGGATATCGATATAAAAGTCGATACTATGGTGTTGGATATTTCCCCGGAAAATGTGGTTACCGCAGTAAACAATTTTGACGGCCTTTTAACCATTCAGGCGAAAGCCGTTGTTTTGGCAATGGGCTGCCGTGAGCGCCCGCGCGGAGCGCTTTCGATTGCCGGGTGCCGTGCTTCCGGTATTATGACTGCCGGAACGGCGCAGAAATATGTTAATTTGGACGGCTACATGCCGGGTAAAACCGTTGTGATTTTGGGCTCCGGCGATATCGGGCTGATTATGGCGCGTCGCATGACTTTAGAGGGTGCTAAAGTCAAAGCGGTTTGCGAGTTAATGCCGTATTCTGGCGGCCTTACACGGAATATCGTGCAGTGCCTCGAGGATTTCGGTATTCCGCTTCGTCTTTCCTGCACCGTCGTCGCCACACACGGCAAAGACCGTTTGGAGGGCGTAACCGTCGCGAATGTGGACGAGCATTTACAACCGATTCCCGGAACGGAAGAATACATACCCTGTGACACCTTGATGCTTTCCGTTGGTTTGATTCCGGAAAACGAGCTTTCCAAAAATGCTGGCATCGAGCTGGACCGTGTAACCAACGGCCCCGTTGTAGACGAGTACCGTGAAACGATGCACAAAGGTGTGTTTGCCTGCGGTAATGTTTTGCAGGTGCATGATTTGGTGGACTTTGTTACCGAAGAAAGCAAGCTTGCTGGTGCCGGTGCAGCCAAATTTATTAAAGGCGAAAAGAAAGATAACGGCGTAGTTGAAACCAAAGGGCAAAACGGTGTTCGTTATATCGTTCCCCAGCGTATCAACCGTGCGACCGATAAAGATGTAAAATTGTATTTCCGTGTTGGCAAAGTGCTTGAAAATGTAATGCTGACCGTTACTTGTGGCGATCAGGTACTGCTTTCCAAGAAAAAGCGGAAAATGACGCCCGGTGAAATGGAATATGTCACAATAAAAGCAGATATCATTCACGACCTGCCTGAAAACAGCACGATTGTCGTGGAGACAAAGGAGGCGTAAGACATGGAAAAAAGAGAATTGATTTGCGTGTCCTGCCCCATTGGCTGCGCCATTACGGTGAAGTTTGATGATAACGGAGAGATTGTTTCCGTTACCGGGAACACCTGCAAGCGCGGTGACAGTTATGCCCGGCAGGAATGTACTCATCCGGAGCGTATGCTTACTTCTACGGTAAAAGTAGAGGGCGGAAGACTGCCGGTTGTGCCGGTCAAATCCAGTGTGCCGGTACCGAAAGAAATGCTGTTTGACTGTATGAAAGAAATCAACAAGGTCACCGTAAAAGCCCCTGTGCATATCGGTGATGTCGTACTTCCGAATATTCTCGACACCGGCGCAGACATTGTGGCCACCAACGAAGTGTAAAACCCAATAAAGAAAGCACGCTCTTTTGAGCGTGCTTTTTGCTATATATGGCTATTTCTTGCGGATTTGTGAAATCTGTGCTAAAATACCGAAAGAATCAATGAAGGAGAAATCGTATGGAAAGTTATCAAAGAGCCGCTGAGATTGTACCGTCAGCAAGGCAGCTTGCATGGCAGAAAATTGAGTTTTATGCTTTTTGCCATTTCGGCATGAATACTTTTACCGGTAAGGAATGGGGGGACGGACAGACCCCGCCGGAAGTATTTAACCCGACCGACCTTGACGCCGAGCAGTGGGTCCGTGCGATTATGGCCGCGGGCATGCGCGGGCTTATTTTGACTTGCAAGCATCACGACGGCTTCTGCCTGTGGCCGAGTGCTTACACAGAGTATTCCGTAAAAAATAGTCCGTTTCGCGACGGAAAGGGCGATGTCGTGCGCGAGGTTGCTGATGCCTGCCATAAATACAATATTAAATTCGGCGTTTATCTTTCCCCTTGGGATCGCCACGAAGAGTCCTATGGGCAAGGGGAGCCTTACAACACCTTTTATAAAAAACAGCTGCGTGAGCTTTTAACCAATTATGGCGAGATTTTCAGCGTTTGGCTTGACGGCGCCTGCGGCGAGGGGAAAAACGGCAAGGTGCAGAAATATGACTGGCAGGGGTATTATGCTGTTGTGCGCGAATTACAACCGAACGCCGTCATCAATATTTGCGGTCCGGATGTGCGCTGGATCGGCAATGAAGCCGGTGTGTGCCGCAAATCTGAATGGAGCGTTGTTCCGTCATGGCTTGCTATCAATGAGTTTACGGCGGAAAGGTCCCAAAAATCCGACGATAAAAAGTTTGCAAAATCCCATAACGCCATGCTTCTTGACCTTGGTTCACGCAAGGCTATCCGCAAAGAAAGTGAACTGATTTGGTATCCCGCTGAGGTCGACACCTCGATTCGTCCGGGCTGGTTTTATCATCAGGAACAGGATTACAAAGTCAAATCAATTGACAAATTGTTTCAGATTTATTTGAATTCTGTAGGCGGCAATGCATCGCTGCTTTTAAATATTCCGCCGGATAAGACAGGGCACATCAACAAAATGGATGAGCTCACGCTGGATTCGTTCGGTCGGCTTCTGCGCCGGGAATTCCCTGAAAATCTGTTAGGGGAGCATGCGCGCGCAGACGCAACAAGTGAACTGGATGAAGCACATACCGCCAAAAATGTGTTGCAGGAAGATGAAACAGCATATTGGCAGGCTTCAAAGGATGATGCAGAGCCGGAGCTGATTTTAGATTTCGGAAAAGAAACACGATTTGACAGCCTGATTTTGCAGGAAAACATTGCGACAGGCCAGCAAATCGAGGCATTTTCGGTTTATATCGACCGGAAAAATCGGTGGAAACGCATCGGAAAATATACAGTAATCGGGTATAAGAAAATTTGCTATTTTAAAAAGACTTTTACTGCAAGAAAAATACGAATTGTTTTTAACCAGCACAGGGGAAAGGTCACACTTCTTCGGGCTTGCGCCTATAAAAGGGAAGAGCTTGACACCCCGACGGACAATACTCAAGATTTATCTTAATTTGCAGCATTACCTGCAAAAAATATACAGTGTAAAGCGGAAAGCTTGCATTCGAAAAAACGCCTTGTAAAGTCGAAAGCTTTACAAGGCGTTTTGCTTAAAAATGTTCAAAAATCGAAGTTTTTAACATTATGAACAGAGTTTTGAACATTATCTTCGTTGAAAAATAAACTGGCAATAATTGGAAATCGTGCATATTTTGCTTTTTGGCACCTGCATACTGAGGAGGAATTTTGAATTTTTTCAGTTCAAATCTTTCAGGGCAAATCACCAGCTGTCAATGTGGCTTCGCTCCAATGCACCAACGATTTTTTTGCGAACGGCCGGATAATCCTTCTCAAGCGCGCCCAGCAATTTTTTCATGTTCTGCCGATTTGAGACCTTGTCCATCGGGCAACGGCTTTTCACGACCGGTAACTCGGCTCTGCGCGCAGCCGATGCAACATCTTTTTCATAGGCGAAAATCAAAGGACGAATCAAATATAGTTTTTTATTAGAGAGATAAGAAACAGGGGAAAAGCACCCAATGTTGCCGCCGTTGAGCAGATTTAACAGAAAGGTCTCTGCTGCATCATCTAAATGGTGCCCGAGTGCGACTTTGTTGCAGCCGTTTGTAACCGCTGTGTCGTGCAGAAGCCCCCGGCGCATTTTGGCGCACAGGCTGCACGGATTCTTTTCTTTTCGTGTTTCAAAAATGACTTCCCAAAGATTGGTTCTTTTCACTATGTATTCAACTTGCAATTCTTTGCAAAGCGCTTCAATTTCAGAATAATCCTCGGCAATGCCGTTAAACTGGTAGTCAAGCGTAACAGCGAGCAGGGAAAACGGTTTCGGGTAAAAGTCCCGCAATTTTGCAAGCGCATACAATAGCGCGACAGAATCTTTTCCGCCGGAAACGCCGACAGCGATTTTGTCGCCTTCGTCTATCATATTATACTTATCTACTGCAGCGCGTGTCAGGCTTAAAAGCTTTTTCATATGTATTGAACCTCCTGTACGGCTTGTTACCATTTGCATTTTACTGCAAACAAGCTGTAATGTAAACTGAATTTTCAAAAATAATCTTTGAGTAAATATAACAAAAACAATAGAAAACAAGAGAAATTGAAAGAAAAATATGTAACCCGTTAAAAAATCGAAAAAACTTGTTGACGAAATCCGTTTTAAGTGGTAATATATTCGAGCATTCAGAAAAAAGATTTTTAGATTTTGGAGGTTATGTCTTATGTCAACTTATATGCCTAAGGCCGGCGACATCAGCCGCGCATGGTATGTTCTTGATGCTGATGGCAGAACACTCGGTGAAGTTGCTGCAGAAGCTGCAACTCTGCTTCGTGGTAAACACAAGCCCACCTTCGCACCGCATGCGGATTGCGGCGACAATGTCATCGTAATCAATGCTGAAAAGGTTGTTCTGACAGGAAACAAGCTCGAGCAGAAAATGTATTATCATCACACCGGTTACATCGGCAACATGAAAGAAGTTAAATACAAAACTCTCATGGCCGAAAAACCGGAGTTCGTTATGCAGAAAGCAGTAAAAGGTATGCTTCCCGCCAACACCATCGGCAGAAAGGCGCTCACCAGACTGCATGTTTACAAAGGCGCTGCACATCCGCATGAAGCGCAGAAGCCGCAAGTAAGAGAATTCTAAGAAAGGGAGGCAAAAGAACATGTACGAAACCAATCCTTATTTTTACGGAACAGGCAGAAGAAAGAAATCTGTCGCGCGTGTCCGCGTTTATGCCGGTACCGGCAAAATCACCATCAACGACCGCGATTTTGATGAATATTTCGGCCTTGAAACCTTGAAGCTTATCGTTCGTCAGCCTCTCACTCTGACTGGCACCGAGGGTAAGTTTGACATCGTCTGCAAAGTTGCCGGCGGCGGCGTTACCGGTCAGGCTGGCGCGATTCGTCACGGTCTTTCCCGTGCGCTTCTGCAGTATGATGAAAGCCTTCGCCCGGTTCTGAAAAAAGCAGGCTTCTTAACACGCGACCCGAGAATGAAAGAAAGAAAGAAATACGGTCTCAAAGGCGCTCGCCGTGCACCGCAGTTCTCCAAGAGATAACTTTCATTTCCTACAAATTCAAACGCCCGACACAGCTTGTGTCGGGCGTTTTTTTACTTTAATTTTATAATGTGCCGTCAAAGAACGCCTGCTTAAACCAAACATCCGGCACAGAAAAGCATTGGCCGTCTAAATAGGAAAGCATACCTGCATCGGTTTTAAAATCAAAAACAAGCTTATAGGAATATAAAAACTGCTTTTTATAGCCAAAGCGCTTGTTTTGGGCGTTCGTGCCGTATTTTCCGTCTCCCAGCAGCGGATGCCCAATCGAAGCGAAATGTGCGCGGATTTGGTGGGTGCGCCCAGTCAGCAAATCGATTTCCAAAAGGGATAGTTCGTTTTTTTCACCGAGAACGGTATAGGCGGTTTGGATGGTTTTTGCGTTTGGCGCAGGGGAGGTGAGCACCTGAACCTTGTTTTTCTTTTCATCCTTAACAAGAAAGCCTTTTAATATGCCCTTTTTCTGTGAAAGCGTTCCGTGTACGACACAAAGGTAATATTTGTGCAACTCGCGGTCTTTTACTTTTTGGTTTAAAATGCGTAGGCTTTCTGCATTTTTTGCGGCAATAACGATTCCGCCTGTGTTTCTGTCGATACGGTTAACCAAGGAGGGGACAAAGCTGTTTTCAGCGTCCGGGTTATATTCGCCTTTTTCATACAGATATCGTTTTACACGCCCTATCAGAGTATCTATGTATTCCCTATCGTCCGGATGGCAAAGCACGCCTGCTTTTTTGTCTAAAAGCAGGATATTTTCGTCTTCATAGACAATGGAAAGCTGTTTACCTGCCCGTGTAAAGTCATAAACGGTTTCCGGCTTTACAAAGAATTCATCTGCTAAATACACAGAAACTTCGTCACCAACCTGCAAACGAGAGGAGATTTCAGCACGCTTACGGTTGATTTTGATATCCTTTTTTCGAATTGCCTTATATAAAAGCGACTGCGGAAGGTTTGGAGCCGTTTTTCTAAGAAATTTGTCCAGTCTCTGTCCTGCATCATTTTCAGAAATTATAAAGGTTTTCATGGCATTTTCCTATACTATTATATATATGTGATGTTTCCGATAAAAGCGCACGCAAAACGGGTGCCTTTTTCGCCGTTTATTTTTATATAGTATAGCATAAATCTATTCATTTTTCTACTCTTTGAAATATGCAGAAAAAGTAGGGCGTTTATGTATGTTAACTGCCTTTTTTATGCAAAGTGGGGGATGAGAGTTTGTTTTGCCCCACAAATTGAATTTTTTTATTTTACACAAGCGGCCTATCTTGAAATAGTGTATAAATATTGGTAAAAAACATATACTATATATGGAAAAGCAGGCTTTTTTTGCGCAAAAAATTGTGTTTTTTCCCCATTTGTAACCCCTTTGTAACCAGTTGTAAGATTTTTAACTTTTTCACAAATATTCACCCGAGTTTCAAGGCAAATGTTCAAAAACTCGAAAAAAAAACCAGTAAATTTCCAAATTTTGACATTTTGGGTTGTGCAAAATTCATAAAAAGTTCTGTTTTGGAAATTTGACAATTAGAAAACTTGGAAATATAATGTCCGTTGTCACAAGCGATAATAACCGTGGCACCAAAAATACGGTGCGTTTTGCAGAAGAGAATCTTCAATAAATGCAGAGCGAGCCGGGTGCCCAACAGCCTCTTCACGCGCATCCCCTCGAAGAGGTATGAGTTAAAGGAGCAGAATGATGATTAAAGAATTAAAAGGGTATGTGAAGGCAACCCGAACGACCTTTTCCAAGGTTACTGCGCTGATTGCAGTTTTTGCTATTCTTTGCGCTGGGACTGCTTTTGCTACCGCACCGTCCGCCTATGCTGTCGACATCTATGACGGATCGGAAATCACAAGAGTCGTAACCACGAAAACCGATGCTTACGACATTGTGGGCCAGGCAGAGATTGAACTGTCTGACAAAGATAAGCTTTCTTTGGAAGCTTTTACTGTCGGCGAGGACAGTGTAATCACGATTTATCGTGCAGCAACTGTCACTTTTGTAAATCTGAACGGCGAGAGCGTATATACCGTTTGTGCAGGAACCGTTTCTGATTTGCTTACGGAGCTTGGCGTGGTTGTTGGTGAAGAACAACTCGTTAGCGTTCCGGTGGATACCGTTCTTTCTGACGGTTTGACCGTCAAACTTACCAATGCTTATCATGTTTCTGTTACTGCAGACGGCTCCACGCAGAATATTTTGATTGGGGAAGGCTCAGTAGCAGACGCGCTTACGCAAGCCGGCATCACGATGGATGCAGATGACGAGGTTAGTCCCACCGCGGACACAGCGTTGAGCGACAATTTGGCGATCACGGTTTACCGTGTAGAATACGCCGAAAGAACTGTTACAGAAACGATTAAGTTTACCAAGAAGACGGTGAAATCGTCTTCCTTGTTCTCCGGGGAGAGCAAGGTGACCCAGAAGGGCGCGGATGGCTCTAAAACCGTTACCTACCGTGACAAGATTGTGGATGGACAGGTCGCATCTTCCGATGCAATTTCTGAAACTGTTTTGAAAGAAGCTACGCCGCAGATTACTACAGTTGGTACAAAGCAGCGTATCACCATTGCCAGATTGCAGAATGGCGGTACACCGATTTCTGAATTAACTGCACCGAAAGATTTAGAAATTGTAAACGGCGTACCGACCCAGTATTCAAAGATCATTACCGGTAAGGCAGCCGCTTATACCGCTTCTGCGGGTTCAAAAACTGCCAGCGGCCGTACTGTAAAACCCGGCTACATCGCAGTGAATCCGAAACAAATTCCTTACGGAACAGAACTGTGGATTGTATCTACTGACGGAATCGTTTATGGGTATGCGATTGCAGCAGATACCGGTGGGTTTGTAAACAAAGGTAAATTTACAGTGGATTTATTTATGCGTACAACTTCTGAGTGCAACCAGTGGGGCGCACGCGATGTTGTTATCTATGTGCTGTAAATCTTAAAAAATCTTGTGACTGAAAAGCTCCGGAACCTTTCGGAGCTTTTCCTTTTTGCTTCGCAAGGCGCACTCGCTTTACACGAAAAGCGGCCCGGCTTTAGCCGAGGTGCGATAACGAAGGAAATATGTAAGATGGCGGTGCAGCCGGAGGGCTGTGCCGCCGCTTTGCGTTGTCAGGCTGTTTTCTTCTTTCGGTTTTGCATACCGAGTCTGCCGTCGAGGGCAAAGCAGTCCTCATCGGCAATATTGATAATACCCGCAGCCTTGTAGTAAATCTCAATCTTCTGCTTTCTGTGACCGCTGCTCTTGTCCGGAGCGTGTACTACGATTTTGTCAACCAAATCATTCAGGATTTCCGCCGTGAGTTCTTGGGGATCGGTGTATTTGCGAACATTCTTCAGAAACTGCTGAAGGTCGTGCTGTTCCTGTTCGCCACTGTCAATCAGATCCTGCAAATCAAGAATCGCCGCTTTGACATCCTTCTGCTCTGTTTCATACTCGGAAGAAAGCTTGTCAAACCGTTCCGCCGACAGCCTGCCCGATACCAT
>CASFBL010000015.1 GCA_949292775.1 uncultured Eubacteriales bacterium | reverse complement strand
CTGTCGATCATTTCAATAGCTTTCACCTTGTTTTCCGGCTCGTTTCTGTGGCCGCATTCGTCGGGCGCTTCTAAATGGATATAGGCAAAATCGCAGCCGTTTTTAAGCGCTTTTACAGCCGCTTCGGCCTTGCCCTCAAAATTGGTGTCGATATAGCCGGTTGCGCCCTCAACCTGCGGGGTTTCCATTTTGGCGCATTTACCGATGCCTTTCAATAAATCGACCGCAGAAACAATCGCGCCTTTTAAGCCGAAAGTATCATAAAACGGCGGCAGCATCGGTTTTTTGCCCTCGCCCCAAAGCCAAATGGAATTGGCGGGACGCTTACCCTCAGAAACGCGCTTTTTGTTGACCGGGTGGCCTTTCAAAAACGCGTAGCTGTCTTTCATCATCTGCACAAGCTTTTGTGCATTTTCAGATTTAGAAAGGTATTCACCGACCACTCTGCCGGAAATATCATGCGGCGGAGTCATATCGCCAAGGTCCGTCGTACCGTTTGCCCAAACCAGGCAATGGCGGTAGCTCACGCCGGGATAAAATGTAAATTCACTGTTTCCGAAATGCGCTTGCACATCGCGCATGATTTCGGCGGCTTCCTCGGTGGAAATATCGCCCGCGCAATAGTCTACCATGGTTTTGTCGGCATAATCCGCTTCGTCGGAAAGCGTAACTAAGTTGGTGCGCAGGGTAACATCGGTATCTTTCAAATCGACGCCGATGCTTGCCGCTTCCAACGGTGAACGGCCGGTGTAATATTTTTGCGGGTCAAAGCCCAAAACGCTCATATTTGCAACATCGCTGCCGGGCTTCATACCGGGCGCCACGGTGCGCACAAGACCGACTTCCGCTTTTTTGGCAAGAGAATCGATATGCGGCTTGTCCGCACACATCATCGGTGTTTTTCCGCCGAGCGCCGGGACGGGATAATCCGCCATGCCGTCGCACAAAACAACAACATATTTCATTTTTTATGCCTCCGGGTTAAATGTATTTTCATCGTTATTGGGACTTTGCGGTGTACTGTCGGTTCCCGGCCGGAATGTATCTTCCGGCTGCGGCGGCGTAAACGGCGCCTGCGCATAGGGATTTTGTTGTCCATAAGGGGTCTGCTGCGTATAGGGGTTTTGCTGCGCGTATGGATTCTGCTGTGCATAAGGATTTTGCTGTGTATAGGGATTCTGTTGTGTGTATGGGTTTTGCTGTGCATATGGGTTATACGGCAGAAGTCCGAAATCTTCCGGCTGAACAGTTCCTGCAGCCAGAGAAATCTGCTTTAAATTTTCATAGTACATTGCTTTTGTCGTCTGATAATACGGGAACACATAAATGATGGCGATCCCGCAGGTCAGACCGACAAGAAGCCACCAACCGATAAAGCTGAGTTCCAGCACAAACAAATCCCATTTACAGGCGTCTGTAAGCGCAGAACTGATTTGACGCGCGCGCTTGCAGCCGACATTCGGGTTGTCGTGCACAATATAGCTAACCTGTGAATAGGTAAGCGCAGCGATAATGCCGGGAATAATGAACAGCAGAGTCCAAACACCGATGATAAATCCGGTCACAAAACCCACTGCCAGATATTCGCCGTAGCGGTCAAAGCCTTCTTTGTAAAGACTTTTCAAATCGGGCGAAAAGCCGCGCAAGTGATTGAGGTAATAGCCGCAAAGCCCGATTTCCATCGGAATCAGCAAAACAGAAAGCACATTGCTGCCTGCATTGCTGAATTGTATAGAAAATCGGCCGTCCGAAAAGATTTCATATGCTGAAAATCCAAAAGAAAAAACGACGACAATAGCCCAAACCGGCAAATAGGCAACGAACATGGACCACCAGCGGTTATCCTGCCCAATGAATGCGCGTGCTTCTTTTTTTATTGCGCTTCTGTCTAATTCTTTCATAAAATCACCCGTTCTCCTTTTACGCGCACTTACGCACGGTGCCACTTGACGCCCTGGGGGGTGTCTTCCAAAACAATCCCCTGTGCTTTCAGTTCATCACGGATGCGGTCGGCTTCCGCCCAATTTTTGGCTTTTCTCGCCGCCTGACGCGCTTCAATCAGCTTTTCCACTTCTGCATCCAAGCTGTTGTCCGCTTCGCGCGTGTACACAATTCCAAGCACGCCGGTAAGCTCGTCAAACAGCTGCATAGCTTCTGCAACCAGCGCTTTGGAGCCGGACTGAAGAACCGACACATTGATGTCGCGCACCAACTCAAACACTGCAGCAAGGCCGTCGGCCGTGTTGAGGTCATCGTCCATGGCTTCAATGAACTGCTGTTTGCGCGCTTCCATTTGTGCACGGATTTCCTGTGCGTTTTCAGGCTCTTCATCCCCTGCGTTTTTCAAAGCAAAATCCAAACTGTCGCGGCAGGTATGCAGGCGCGTCAGCGAAGCCTTGCACTGCTCGATAATATCGACGCTGTAATTGATGGGGCTTCTGTAATGAGAAGAAATCATCAAATAGCGAATCGGCTCATAGCCGTATTTTTCCGCCACATCGCGCACGGTGAAGAAATTACCGAGCGACTTGGACATTTTGACATTGTCCACATTGATATAACCGTTGTGCATCCAGTAATTGGCAAATGCCGCGCCGTTGCAGCACTCGCTTTGCGCAATTTCGTTTTCATGGTGCGGGAAAATCAAATCCTGCCCACCGCAGTGAATGTCAATCGTTTTGCCGAGATAGCGGCGCACCATTGCCGAGCACTCAATGTGCCAGCCGGGTCTGCCGTTGCCCCACGGAGACGGCCAGTAGGGTTCGCCGGGTTTTGCGCCTTTCCAAAGGGCAAAATCCATCGGGTCTTTTTTCAGCTCGCCGATGTTGATGCGCGCGCCCGCCTCCAAATCCTCAAGCGGCTGGTGGGAAAGCTTGCCGTATTGTGCAAATTTTTTGGGGCTGAAATAGACATCGCCGTTTTCCACGGGGTATGCGTAGCCGTTATCGACCAAGGTTTTGATAATATCAATAATTTCATCGATGTTTTCAGTTGCCTTGGGGTGCATAGTCGCTTCGCGGAAATTAAGACCTTTTGCATCTTTCCAGAATTCTTCAATGTATTTTTCAGAAACGGTTTTGTAATCGGTTCCTTCTTCAATCGCTTTTTTAATGATTTTGTCGTCGATGTCGGTGAAATTCTGCACAAAATTCACCTTATAGCCGCGGAATTCAAGATAGCGGCGTAAGGTGTCGAAAACGCACAGAGGACGCGCGTTTCCGATGTGGATATAGTTATAGACCGTCGGGCCGCAGGCATAGATTTTCACTTCGCCCGGCGTAATGGTTTTCAATTCTTCTTTTTTTCGGGTCAAGGTGTTGTAAACTCGCATATACATTCTCCTTTGTAAACGAGATTTTTATTTTTCTTCGTCGGCTTTCCATTTCGCAAGCTCTTTTTCCAAACGCTCGATGTGCACGGACATTTTGCAAAGTTCCTGTGAAACCGGGTCGGGAATGTGCACCTGGTCGAGATCATCCACGCGTTTGCCGCGGCGTTTCACGACCCGCGCCGGCACGCCGACCGCCGTGGAATCCGGCGGAATTTCCTCAAGCACGACCGCGCCGGCGGCAATGTTGCTGTTATCGCCCACTTTGAAAGGACCGAGCACCTTCGCGCCCGCGCCAATCATAACGCCGTTGCCGATGGTCGGGTGGCGTTTGCCGGTGTCTTTGCCCGTACCGCCCAAGGTTACGCCCTGATAAAGCGTAACATCGTCGCCGATTTCCGTCGTCTCACCGATAACAACGCCGGTGCCGTGGTCGATAAAGAAGCGGCGGCCGATTTTCGCGGCCGGGTGGATTTCAATGCCGGTTTTGCGCACAGCGCGCTGCGAAACATAACGCGCCCAAAATTTGTGGTTGTGCCGCCAGAGCCAATTTGCCCGGCGGTGCATCCGAATGGCTTTAAGCCCCGGATATAAAAGTAAAATTTGCAGGGTGGAGGTTGCCGCCGGGTCGCGTTCCTTGACGGCCGCAATATCCTCCCTTAATCTGTCAAACATAATTTGCCTCCAAAATAAAGAAACGCCCTCGCTGCCTTTTGGGCAGCGAAGGCGGTATTGTCCGCGGTTCCACTTCGCATTTGTAGCTCTTGTGCCTTAACGCGGCAAAACGGACGGAGATACTAAAATTCCCCCCGCCAGCTTAAGAGTGCATTTCACACGGCATTCTTTAAGGCCGCTTACAGCCGGCGGCGGCCTCTCTCTGTAAAGAAAAACATCGTGTTACTTCTCTCTGTCACAGCAGTTCACTAATAGTATAGCACAGGTTTTGCGTTTTTGCACCTGTTATTTTGTGTAGTCAATGACATTTTTACTATCTTTAATATAAATGACGCCGGAAATCACAGTTAAAATCGCCGTAATCCACAAAAGGCCGTTGGAAATCCAAGACAGCAGATTGTCGGGCAGCGTTGCTGCAAAGTCAGGGGCATAAGTTTGAAGCAGAAGCTGCACTTCGCCGAGCAGCATAATGATGATTGTGAAAGTCATTTGGCTGACGGTTTTGAGTTTGCCCCAGAAATTCGCCGGAATGACCACACCGTTTGCGGCGGCAATCATGCGAATGGAAGCAATGGCAAATTCACGCGTTAAGACAATCATGACAATCCAAATGTTGCAAAGGTCCATAACCATAAACGCGAGCAGTGCTGAGGTGGTCAGCACCTTATCGGCAATGGGGTCTAAAAGCTTGCCGAAATTGGTGATTTGGTTATTTTTTCTTGCAAGCTTGCCATCAATCGCATCGGTGATTGCCGCAATAGAATAAATCAGCGTGGCAATCAAAAAGTGGTGCGGCAGAGATTCCCACAAAAGGACTGCCAGAAAGACCGGCGTAATAATCATACGCGCTATGGTCAGTTTGTTGGGTGTGTTCAGTTTCATACAACTTCTCCGATCAAATCATAATCCTGCACTTCGAAGATCTCGACTTCCACAAAATCTCCCTCATGCAGCTCATAGCCGCAGGTGAAATGCACCTGCCCGTCAATGTCGGGCGCGTCGCGCCAGGTTCTTCCGAAATAGCTGTCGGTGTATGCGTCATACCCTTCCACAACGGTGGGCAGAATCTGACCGACAAGTGCTTCGTTTTTCGCTTCAAAAATCCGGTACTGCTGTTCCATGACGACCTCGCCGCGTTCTTTGCGGACTTCCTCGTCAATTTGGTCGGGCAGCAGCGCCGCCGGTGTGCCCTCTTCGGTTGAATAGGCAAAACAGCCGAGCCGGTCAAACTGCGCTTCTTTTACAAATTCACAAAGCGTTTCAAACGCTTCTTCGGTTTCGCCCGGGAAGCCGGTAATCAGCGTTGTACGCAGCACAGCGTCGGGCAGTTTTTCCCGAATCTTCTGAAGCAGAGCTAAAAGACTTTCCTTGTCGCCCTTGCGGTTCATCGCCTTTAAAACGCCTGCGTCGGCATGCTGAATCGGGATATCCAAATAATTGAGGAGTTTGTCGCTGGACGCCATAACTTCAAGCAATTCATCCGAAATGCGCTCCGGATAGCAGTAAAGCACGCGAATCCACTGAAGCTGCTCTATCTGCGACAAAGCTTTCAGCAAAGCAGGCAGGGCAGATTTGCCGTACAAATCCTCGCCGTAGCGGGTTGTATCCTGCGCAACGACAATCAGCTCTTTCACGCCGCTTTTTGCAAGGTCTTTCGCCTCTTCCAAAATTTCTTCCGCCGGGCGGCTGCGGAATTCGCCGCGGATGGACGGAATGGCACAATAGGTGCAGTGGTTGGAACAGCCTTCCGCGATTTTCAAATAAGCAAACCACGGCGGCGTTGTCAAAAGGCGCTCACCGGAAAGCGGCAAGCAGGTTTTTTCACCGAATGTTTCGACCGTTTCGCCGGAAAGTGCGCGGCGGCACACCTCGCAGATGTCCGCATTGGAGCCAATACCGACAACCGCATCAATCTCAGGAATCTCACTTAAAATTTCTTCTTTGTAACGCTCGGCAAGGCAGCCGGTGACGATGATTTTACCAATCACGCCCTCTTTTTTCAGTTCCGCCATATCTAATATATTCTCAATGGCTTCCTTTTTTGCATCCTCAATAAAACCGCAGGTGTTGACGATCACCGCATCGGCGCCGTCCACATCATTGGTAATTTCAAAGCCGCCCTCAGCGAGCTTTGCAAGCATGATTTCCGCATCGACCTGATTTTTAGGACAGCCGAGCGAGATCATTCCGATTTTTTCAGGCATCGAAAAACTCCTCTGTTTCTGAATTCACTTCTGCGAGCGCCGATTTGATATCGCCGTAGCTGTAACCCATACGCATCAAGGCATTGACGGCGCGCCGTTTTCCTTTTTCGTCGTGCAGGCAAGAACTGTATTTCCCCTGCAACAGTAATATAATACGATTTTTATCGTCTTTGTCAAGGCTTTCAACTGCATTTTGAGCAATTTCACGGTCCACGCCGCGGCGCAGAAGTTCGCTGAAAATCCGGCGCGGTGCGTAATGTTTGCGCTCGTAAAGTTCTTCGGCAAGCTGCTCTGAAAACGCTTCGTCATCCAAAAGATAAAGTGCCTGCGCTTTTTCAACGGCAGCCCTTGCCGGCTCGTCGCCGAATTTTTGGCGCAGTTTTTTATAAAGCTCTTCGCTTGCGTGCGCGCGGCGGGCAAGCAAATCCACCGCCGCGTTAAACGCACGGCGGGAGCTGACCGCCGTTTGCAGGGCAGCCAGCTCCTCGCTGTCGATTTCTGTTTGATTGTACCATGGGGAAGAAAACCAGAAAGTGCTATCTACCGTCATGGTATATTCTTCGTCAAGAAAAATATGTACTTTGTCAAGCTTTCCGGGTTTTACAGACAGTTTCATTCGTCATCATCGACCGCAACATCGATTTTTGCACGCGCAGCCGCCTTGGTTGTTGCGACCGGTTTATATGCGATAGGGGCGTCTGCCGGGTCAACCGGTTTTTCCGCTTTTTCTTCGGTTTTCTCCGCCTGCGCTTTCATCTGCTCTTTGACCTGCGCGGCAATTTCTTCGCACAGCGCGGTATTGGTGCGGAACAGGGTCTTAACATTGTCGCGCCCCTGCCCGAGCCGTTCGCCGTTGTAGGAGAACCACGCACCGCTCTTTTTGACGATGCCCAAGTTCACTGCCATATCCAGCACTTCGCCGGCATGGGAGATACCCTCGCCGTACATAATATCGAATTCCGCAACTTTAAAGGGCGGCGCAACTTTGTTTTTCACGATTTTAACTTTGGTGCGTGAACCGACCATTTCCCCGCCGCTGCCTTTTAAAGACTCGACGCGGCGAACATCCATACGAATGGTGGAATAGAACTTCAGCGCGCGGCCGCCGGTCGTTACTTCGGGGTTTCCGTAAACAACGCCGACCTTTTCACGCAGCTGGTTAATAAAGATAATAACTGTATTCGATTTGGAAATAACGCCGGTGAGCTTGCGCAGCGCCTGCGACATCAGTCTTGCCTGCAGACCGACATGGCTGTCGCCCATTTCGCCGTCGATTTCGGCGCGCGGCACCAGCGCGGCAACCGAGTCCACCACGATGACATCAAGTGCGCCGGAACGCGCCAACGCTTCGACAATTTCAAGCGCCTGCTCGCCGTTGTCCGGCTGAGAGACCAAAAGGGAATCAACATCTACGCCAAGTTTAGCCGCATAAACGGGGTCAAGCGCATGCTCTGCATCGACAAAAGCCGCATCGCCGCCCGCTTTCTGCGCCTCGGCAACCACATGCAGCGCAAGCGTGGTCTTACCGGAAGATTCCGGCCCGTAAATCTCCACGATTCTGCCCTTCGGCAGCCCGCCGATGCCTGTCGCCATATCCAGCGCCAGAGAGCCTGTGGAAATTGCCTCCACATTCAAGGCGCGGCTCTCGCCCAAACGCATAATGGCGCCTGCGCCGTATTTCTTTTCAATTTGTAAAAGCGCAGTTTCCAGCGCCTTATTTTTCTCTGCCATGGAACCTTCCTCCAAATCGCACAAATGTTCGTTCTTTCCGAATTATATACTACTTCCTTAAAAAAAGCAATAGTTTTTTGTGAAAATTCCACGCAAGGCAAAGAAAATGCGGATTTTTCAAAAAAACGCTTGCAATCTTTGAAACTTTCTGCTAATATATTGTCTGTTATTGATGAAAGGGAGGTGCCTCGTAATGGCCAAATGTGAATTCTGTGGTAAAGATGTAAAATTCGGCATTAAGGTTTCGCACTCACACAGACGCTCCAACAGAACCTGGAAACCCAATGTTAAAAGAGTTAAGGCGATCGTGAACGGCTCTCCTAAAAGAGTTTACGCTTGCACACGCTGCCTGCGCTCCGGTAAGGTTACCCGCGCGGTCTAATTGAATGCAGAATGATTTAACGCCACGGTTTGACTCTATAATCTTTTGAATCGCTCTTTTATGTGTGGCGTCATCCAAAGCGCTTGTCTTTAAAAAGACAAGCGTTTTTTTCTGATTTCGGACAAAGCAGACGGAAACACACCACGCCGCCGCCATAGACACATAGTACGGCGTGCAGTCCACATTTGCCAAAATAGCAAACGCATCGTCCAGATAGGTTTCATTTAAAAGATGTGTCATCAGCATCACAAGGGCAAATCGGCGTTCATATTCCCCTGCTTTTCTGCTGTATGCTTTGCATTGCTCTAAAAGAAACGCCTGTTCGCTTTCCTTGACCTTGAGCGCGGCGCAAAAGCTGTCGCAGACCGCCCAGTTATCCATTTCCGGAACAAAGGCTTCCACCTCCGTCCATTTTTCCAAAAGCGGACGCCGCCAGAACGCAATGACAAAGGCTTTGAGCAAAACTTCTTCATAATATGTTTTTCCGCACACCCGCAAAAAGCCCTCGGCATCCCCTTTTGCCACCGCTTTGGCGATTTGCTTGACATAAGGGCTGCGCACCCCGAGAATCTCCGCTTTGGAGGTTGTGCAAAGCCGCTCGTGAAACGCTTTATATGCCGGTTCCGCAAGCGTTTTCAGTTTACACAGCAGTGCCGCATAGGTTGCTGCATTCCATGTCGTGCCGGTGTAATCCATCTTTTATTGCCTCCGTTATGTTTCTGTTGTAATTATAAAGGGAAAAATGGCAAAAAGCAATTGTCAACAAAGGCAAAATATGATAACATGACTTTGATATGATTACGCAAGGGGGATTTTTGCATGCAGTACATGTTAAACCGTGAAAATTACCGCAATTTCGATGTATTCCAAATCGGAAAGCTTCAGGGCAGGGCTTATTTTATTCCCTACACAAATAAGGCCGCTCTGCAAGAAAACGACTGCCTGACGGAGCGTTACCACAGCGACCTTGTGCAGGTTCTTTCCGGGGAATGGGAGTTCAAATATTACGAAAAGCTCTCGCTTCTTCCGACACAGTTCAAAACGGAAGAAATACAATTTGACAAGATTCAGGTGCCCTCCACCTGGCAGAGAACCGGGTATTGTGCACCGATTTATTTAAACAGCCGTTATGAATTTCATCTGATGCCGCCGCAGCTGCCGGACGAAATGCCGGTCGGCGTCTACCGCAAGGTATTCACACTGGACACACCGGCAAAAAAATATATTCTCAGTTTTCTCGGCGTAGCACCGTGTCTTGACCTATATGTCAACGGCAAATTTGTCGGGTACAGTGAAGGCTCGCACAACACGGCGGAATTTGATGTTACAAGCTGCCTTACCGCCGGTGAAAACGAAATTGTTTGTGTAGTACACAGATACAGCACCGGCACATATTTAGAGTGTCAGGATATGTTCCGGGAGACAGGCATTTTCCGCGATGTACTGCTGTATAGCCTGGATCAATGCTATTTAAACGATTTTCAGCTGAAAACACAACGGGACAAAAACGGCCGCTACGATTTGACGGTGACTGCCGATGTGCTCGGAGAAACAGAAGGGCACACACTGGAAGCTGCGTTGTATGACGGCGACGCTGTGCTTGCACAAACCAAAACAGACGCGCAGAAAAACACCGTTTTCTCATTTGAGCAACTGGATGTAACCGAATGGAATGCAGAAGAACCAAAGGTCTATGACCTGTTTCTCACCCTGCGCAAAGGGGACCAAGTTTTAAGCGTCGTTCGCAATATCACGGGATTTAAAACCATTCGTATCGACGGGGAAGTTTTTAAATTCAACGACACACCCATTAAAATGAAAGGCGTCAATCACCACGACAGCCATGCGCTGACAGGCTATGTCATGACAGCAGAAGACATTCGAAAAGATTTGACGCTGATGAAGCAGTTTAATGTAAACACGGTGCGCACCTCGCATTACCCGCCCGACCCCATGCTGCTCTCGCTTGCCGATGTGCTGGGTCTTTACATTGTGGATGAAGCAGATATTGAAACGCACGGCACCGGCTCTGTCGGACCGCACAAGCTTTACAAGCCCAACCTGCTCAGCCACAATCCGAAATGGGAGCCGCGCTATGTGGACCGCGTCAGCCGGATGTATCTGCGCGACCGCAACCACCCCTCTATCACCATGTGGTCGCTTGGCAATGAGTCGGGCGGTTACAGCAACCAGGACAAATGCTATGCATATCTCAAAGAAGTCTGCCCGGAAATCCCGGTGCACTATGAAGGCGTTGTCCGCACCTCCCGCGTGGCATACGATGTCGTATCCGAAATGTATACCGGCATTCCCGATGTAATCAAAACGCGTGACGGACTGCGGGGCGACAAATATAAAGGCAAGCCGTTTTACCTTTGTGAATATGCACACGCTATGGGCGTTGGCCCCGGCGCACTGGAAGACTACTGGCAGGTATTCTATTCCAGTGACAAGCTGATGGGCGGCTGCATTTGGGAATGGTGCGACCACGCCGTGCACCACGACCAAGACGACCCGTACCCCTATGAATACACCTATGGCGGCGACCACAAAGAAGAAATGCACGACAGCAACTTCTGTGTAGACGGCCTTTTCTATCCGGACAGAACACCGCACACGGGTGCCTTGGAAATGAAAGAGGTATACCGCCCGCTGCGCGCTTTGAAAATGGATACGGATACATATAAATTCATTAACACAAACCGATTCCGCAGTTCTGACTATATTCAAGTAAACTGGGTGCTTTGTGAAAACGGCAAGCCGGTCAGCAGCGGTTCATTGAGCACGGATGTACCGCCCATGGGCGAAGCTCTGGTAAAAATCCCGACGGAAATGAAAAACCGCGAGCACGACTATTTGCTGAATTTCACTTATATAGATAAAGACAGCGGAGAAACAATTGCACACGAACAGTTCCTTTTAAATGATGTACCGTTTACCGTGCAAATCGATAAGAGCAAAAAAGCATTGCTCACCGAACAGAACGACTGCTATGTAATCACCTCGCCCACTTGCTCTGTCGCGTTCAGCCGCGAAACCGGCGCACTGGAAAGCTACAAGATAAACGGGCAGGAACTGCTCAATATTATGCCGGTCTCGGAAAACTACGGCTTTTTGCCGAATGTGCACCGTGCACCCATTGACAATGAAGCGTATTGCGGCAGTGTTGCTAAAATTCGGAAAAAGACAGCGAAAATCAAACCACGATTTACCGGCATCACAGCCAAAGAGGTCAACGACCACATTGCTGTCAGCGTTCGGTATGCGCTTGCGCCCGGATTTTTACCGTGGTATGTCTGCAAAATGGAATACGCAGTATATCCGGACGGCACCATGAAGGTGGAAGCCACGCTTGAACGCGCTTTCTTCGGCAAAAAGGATTTGCCGCGTTTCGGCGTAACCATTGAATTGCCGCGGTCATTTTCTCATATTCTCTATTACGGCAGAGGTGCTTCCGAAAATCTGCCGGATATTCATGTGCAGGCGCCAATCGGCATTTATGAAAGCACAGTTGCAGACATGCATGAAGCTTACATAAAGCCTCAGGATAACGGCAACCACGGCGACACAAAATATTTGCGTCTGACGGATGCTGACGGCAACGGCGTTATCTTTTCCGGGGCGCCGAAATTCAGCTTCAGCGCACACAACTATACGCAAGAGCTGCTGTGCAAAGCCAAACACCAAGAAGATTTATATGCACAGAACACGACATTCGTTTCTTTAGACGGGTTTGTGCGCGGCGCCGGTTCCGGCTCCTGCGGTCCGGATACACTGGAAAAATACCGGTTCTCTGTTCAGAATACGCTGAAATTCGAGTTTGTCATGCAGCCGGTTTTGGGCGGTGAAAAGAAATGACGCACGCGGTCTGGTATGAACCCGGCGAGGATTTTGCCCCTTCGGCGCTGGTGCGGCGGCATGTGTTTATAACCGAGCAGGGCTACACCGAAGAAGAGGAATTTGACGAACATGACGAAACCTGCCCGCATTTGGTATTGTTTGACGGCGAAACACCGGTCGCAACCGGGCGTTTATTCCTGCTGCCGGACGGCACTGCAAAAATCGGCAGAATTGCGGTTGAAAAAGCCTACCGTGGGCAGCATCTCGGCGCAAAAATCGTTTCCATGCTGTTAGAACGCGCCAAAGAAACGGGCGCTGTGCGGGCGTATGTCAGCGCGCAAAGCTATGCCGTTCCCTTTTATAACAAATTGGGTTTTCAGGAATACGGCGACGAGTATTTGGACGGACGAATCCCCCACCGGGACATGGAGCTTTTCTTCTGAGGAAACTGATACCCTTATACAACTGAAAAAACATGAATAACCCCGGCGTGACCGCGCTTTACGGTCCTGCCGGGGTTATGTTCTTTTTGTTGATTTGCTTTTTTCCTTATAAAATGTTAAGACAGCCACGAAAGCCAATTCTCGGCAAAAAGATTATCTTTCAGGCACACAAAATAAAACGCGCCGCACATAGGGAGGTCCGCCAAATCAAACCGTGCAAGCGTGCCGGCTTTAAGCTCCTTTCTAACAACCGGCGCATACAGAAAAGATACGCCGAGACCGTCGGCGGTTAAAGATTTAATAGTGGAAAAATCACTGATTGTCACAACGCCGTGAAAATGATTGAGTGTATAATTTCGGCTATGTAACCCGGCTTCAAAAATCGCCCTTGTGCCGGAACCGGGTTCGCGCAGAATGAGCCGTTCACCGGCTAGTTCTTCCAAAGAAACTGTCCGCCCCGCCAGCCGATGGGTCGGAGCGCAGACGCCGAAAAAGCTTCCGCTTCTTTTAAAGTCAGCGGGTCTGTTTGCGGGAACGCATTGCCTGCGCGCACGACTTCGTTCCAAATTTCGGTCATTTTATTTAAGTCTCTTAAAGTATAAGCACGCACGGTTTGCGGCATAAAAATCCCTCCGACTTTCAAATTCAAAGGAAATTTTACCCGTTTTTAAAAGATGCGTCAAGCTTTAGTTTGCAGTTACCGGCTGAAACGAAACCGTAACGGCGTCGTTCTCGTCGGCAGTCACCCACATTTCTACGGTGTCTCCCTTATGCAAAACGCTGTTTTCGTCTTTGGAAACAAATTGCAGGGTCAAAACAAACACATCTTCGCCGCTGGCGGTTACCTCCGGCAGAAAAGTCTTATTGGTATTTTCGTCTTTTGCAAGAAAAGCAGAAAATGCATCGTTGACTAGTTTCACTGTTTCTTCACCGAGACGGCTTTCTGCGGCAACGAAATTCCCGGTTTCATCATAAGACCACTCCACAAGCGGCTTTGTCGGAATACCGCCCGAAAGTAAAAACGTCAGCAAAACAACGGTTTCCGCCAAAAGCGCCGCACAAAAAAAGATAATTTTCTTCATGCCTGCACCTCCGTATTGCTGCGCACCAGCGCACACGGCTCGCCGCCGTCAAAATACAGCCAAACTGTCCAAACGGTATCGTTATAGGAATTGGACAGCGTGTAACGGAGCTTTTCATCGCTTTGTTCCACTATACTTTGCTGCACGCCGTCGTTGGTTGTCCCTGCGCCGAACGCATAGCGGTGGGCATAATCCGAATTGATTGCCGCAGATTTCGCACGAAGTCCCTGCGCATTGGTCAAAGTGTTTTGGTCGCAAAGCGGACCACATTTCGGCATATAGCTTTCAAGCGTCACCGCGCGAGCGCCGTCATTTGGTGTTTCGCTCATCACAGACACCGTTTGGCTTTCCCAGCCGAGATTTGGGCTTTTCAGCACGAACAACAGTGCGCCGATGAGCAAAGCCGCCTGTATAAGCCACAGCAAAACCCACACCGCGCGTTTTGTTCCTTTTTCCATAAGCATCCTCCTAACAAAAAAGCCTGCCCAAATGGGCAGGCCCTGTAAACTATTCTCTTTCTGCGGGCCGTAAACCACAGAAGGTACATAAAAAACATACTAAAATCAAACGCATTTGTCAAGATTTTTATAAATCTTTGTCAATCCGTCTTGTTTTCATGCTTTTCAATTTTGCGATACACCAAAATACCGGCAAAGCTGATAAGAAGCGTAACCGCATAAATCAAAATAGCGGCAAGGTAATTCTTTTCACCGAAATACGCCCCGCACATGGTCGATGTGATAATAGACGGAATTCGGGCAATCGAGGTAATGATAAGATACTCGGAGATTTTCAAATCAGTGAACGCCAAAAAGTAAGTCAGCAAATCTTTCGGCGCACCGGGAATAAAATAGATGACAAACAAAAGCGGGCGAAGCTTTCGATTATCCTGCAAAAAAGAAAAGGATTTCAGCTTGTCCGGGTCTGTAAACTTGGAAACAAAGCGCAGGCCAAAGCGCTTGGTCAGCAAAATGATGACCGCACTGCCAAGCTCTGTGCCGACCATACACCACAAAAGCCCGCCCCAAATGCCGAATGCATAGCCGGACGCAACCTCAAGCGGTTCGGCGGGGATAAACTTAAAAATCGTTTGGGCAGCGCGAATGGAAACAAAGGCAACTTCCCCCCACGCGCCGAGCCCGTCGATCCAGTTTTTAAATACCTCGGGCTGCTCGACCACCACAAGCAGGCGGCGGCCAAACCAGAAATACAAAACGGCACCAATCAAAATCAGAATCAGAAGCGGGGTCAGCATCATCATCAGATTTTTCTTATTCATTTGACGCAATTTCTCAAAGTACTTTTTTACCATATCTTTTCCCGTTCACTGTTATGCTTGCTCTGCATCCAATCCATCCGGATAAAACCGGTTCAGCACGCCTTTATAAGCCGGGCGCCACGGCTTGTATTTTCCGTTGTAATGCAAAATACAGGTCTTTTGCCGAACAAAATCAAACGCATGCGTCTCCCCAAAGCGGTCGCAAAGCCGTTTGAAGCTGCTTTCGTCGCAATTATAGAGGAACTCGTCCAAAACGAGCATACGGTCATAATAAAGCGCGTTGAGCACATCCTGGTCGGCCAGCAGCAGCTTAGACGCATTTTTCTCAATATAGCGGAAGATTTCCTCTGCAGAAAACTCTTTTCGCAGCTCGGCAAGGTTGATCATCAAAATACCGGCATTGACATAAGGGGTTTTCCGCGTCATTTTCAGCCGCGTTGTGTTGAGGAAATTCCGGAACCAGCCGACATGACTGCACCCGGCGTAAAGGTTGCTGCCGAAATCCAGATCATAAAGCGATGACAAATCGCGCAGCACCAGCGTATCGGGGTCGATATACAAAACCCTGTCTACATCTTTTGGCAAATATGCCGCCGCAAACAGGCGGTAATAGGTCGATTTTGTGATACGCTTAAGCACCGGAGCGTCTTTGAGCATATCTTCCGACACGCAGATATTATACACCTTGTTGCGCGCGCCTGCCGCTTCGCTGATTTTTTCAAAATGCTCTGCCGTCAGAGAAGAATGGGCAACATAAATATGCAGTTCTCTCTGCGGATGCGTTCTGTCAAAAGAGCGAAGCAGGTGGCACAGAGGCTCTAAATAATTTGCATCCAAGGTAACCAATATATTCATAAAGTAATCTCCTTTTTTCTTTCCCCATTCTAATTCTGCCGGGTTACAAAGCCGTAACAAAAATGTTTCAACTTTGTTAAAAAGCAGAAATTCGGAAAAGCGAAAAAGCAACCCCCTGCTTCTTTAGAAGCCGAAGCTCAAAACTGCGGCTTACAGCTTTATTCAGCGGTTTTCGATTTTGGCGATGCTTTCCAAAATCAGCGCCATTTTTTCCTCAAGCTGTGCTTTCGCCTGACGCTGGCCTTCCACGACCGCTGCCGGTGCCTTGCTGACAAAGTTTTCGTTATTGAGCTTGTTATTAACGAAATCCAGCTCTTTCTGCACCCCGGCTTTTTCTTTATTCAGGCGTGCAAGCTCAGCTTTAAAGTCTACGAGCTCATCCATCGGGATATACAGCCGCGCACTTTCTGTGATAATGGAAACTGCGGAATCCATACCGTCAAAAGCCGTTGCAACTTCGACTTCGCTCGCCGAAGCCAACCGCGTAAAGAACACCGTGCCCTTTTGGAAGGTATCTGTGTAAGCGGTCTCAATGAAAATTTTCGCCTTTTTCGAGGGGGCGACATTCATTTCCGCGCGGCGGTTACGCACCGCTTTAATCGCGGTCATGATTCGGCTCATTTCATCCTCTTCAGCGACAAAATTCAGCGCGCTGTCGGCTTTCGGCCAGTCGGAAACCATGATGCTTTCGCCTTCGTGCGGGAGGGTCTGCCAAATTTCCTCGGTAATAAACGGCATGAACGGGTGCAAAAGTTTGAGGGTGTTGGACATAACATACACAAGCACCGCACATGCAGTTGCTTTTCGGTCAGCGTCATCACCGTTCAAGCGGATTTTGGCAATCTCGATATACCAGTCGCAGAAAACATCCCAAATGAAGTCGTAGAGTTTCTGAACCGCCATGCCGAGTTCGAATTTTTCAAGAGAATCTGTTACACCGGCAACCAAGGTGTTGTACTGGCTTAAAATCCACTTGTCTTCAATTTCAAGCGCCTGCGGGATATAAGGCGCAGGCTCGTTTTCCGGCAGGTTCATCAAAATGAACCGGGCGGCATTCCAAATCTTATTGGCGAAGTTGCGGCTGGCTTCCACGCGCTCGTCAGAGAAACGCATATCGTTTCCGGGGCTGTTGCCCGTTGCAAGCGTAAAGCGCAGTGCGTCCGCACCGTATTTGTCAATGATTTCCAAGGGGTCAATGCCGTTGCCCAAGGACTTCGACATCTTGCGCCCCTGCGCATCGCGCACAAGCCCGTGAATGAGCACGGTGTCAAACGGGACCTGCCCGGTTTGCTCAAGGCCTGAGAACATCATGCGCATGACCCAGAACGGAATAATGTCGTAGCCTGTAACGAGTGTATTGGTCGGGTAATAATGCTTCAAATCCTCGGTCTCATCCGGCCAGCCGAGCGTGGAGAACGGCCACAAGGCTGAAGAGAACCAGGTATCGAGCGTGTCGGGGTCTTGTTCAATATTTTTGCTGCCGCAATGGGTGCACGCCGTGGGTTCTGTGCGCGAAACGGTGATTTCGCCGCAGTCGGCGCAGTACCACGCCGGAATACGGTGACCCCACCAAAGCTGGCGGGAAATGCACCAGTCACGGATATTTTCAAGCCAATGGAAATAAACTTTTTCAAAACGCTGCGGAATAAAGCGGGTGTCGCCTTTTTTCACGGCGTCTATGGCGGGGCCTGCCAGCGGTTTCATCTTGACAAACCACTGCTTCGACACGCGCGGCTCGACGGTCGTGCCGCAGCGGTAGCAGGTGCCGACATTGTGCGAATAGTCTTCGATTTCGACAAGCGCACCCTCGGCTTTCAAATCTTCAACAATGGCTTTTCTCGCTTCGTAGCGGTCCATGCCGGCATATTGCGGGTAATCCTCGGTAATTTTCGCATCCGGCGTCAACACATTAATGACTTCCAGATTATGGCGAAGCCCGACCTCAAAGTCGTTGGGGTCGTGGGCGGGCGTGATTTTCACGACGCCTGTTCCGAAATCCATTTCCACATAATCGTCGGCAACAACCGGGATTTCACGGTGAACAATCGGCAGAATGAGTGTTTTTCCCACCACATCTTTGTAGCGTTCGTCTTTCGGATTGACCGCGACTGCTGTATCGCCCAAAAGGGTCTCCGGGCGCGTGGTCGCAAGCTCTAAATAACCGCTGCCGTCTTTGAACGGGTAGCGCAGATGCCAGAAATGCCCTGCCTGTTCCTCATATTCCACTTCTGCGTCGGAAATGGAAGTTAAGCAGTGCGGGCACCAGTTGATAATGCGCTCACCGCGGTAGATAAGCCCTTTTTCATAAAGGTTGCAGAACACCTCGTTAACTGCCTTGCTGCAGCCCTCATCGAGCGTGAAGCGCTCACGGTCCCAGTCGCAGGACGAGCCCATTTTCTTAAGCTGTTCGATAATTCTGCCGCCGTACTGCGCTTTCCACGCCCAGGCGCGCTCCAGGAATTTTTCACGGCCGATGTCCTCTTTGGTTAAGCCCTCTTTTTTCATAGCTTCCACGATTTTTGCCTCTGTCGCGATGGAGGCGTGGTCGGTGCCGGGCACCCAAAGCGTATCATAACCCGCCATTCTGTGATAGCGAATCAAAATATCCTGCAAAGTGTTGTCAAGCGCGTGGCCCATGTGCAGCTGCCCTGTAATATTGGGTGGCGGGATGACGATTGTATAAGTCTTTTTACCCGGCTCGCGTTTGGCGTGAAAGTATTTCGCGTCGAGCCAGGACTTATAGATTCTGTCTTCTACATTTTTCGGGTTGTACTGTTTTTCAAGTTCCTTGGGCATATATTTACTCCTTTTCTAAGGATTAGGTTATACAATAAAAAACGCCTCATACCGGAAAGTATGAGGCGAAGAAATCTCCGTGGTACCACTCAAATTGCCCGCAAAATTGCGGACCGCTCAAAACCCGTAACGGGGGCTTGCCGTTTTTGCCTAATATTTTCAGCAAAACCACTCCAAAGCGACGCCAACCGAGCCTTCCTCTGCCTTGCACCACCCGGCAGTTCTCTGAAAGGGCGGACACGGTCTTCCTCTTTTTCCATGTGTTTTTCTATTCAAATTCTTTTTTAAAGGATAACAGTAAAATGCACATTTGTCAAGTTTTCTCTTTTTGCAGCCGCGTTGCCGCAAAGGTGCAGCAAACGACCTCTTTTGCCCCTGCAAGTTTAAGCATTTTTGCACACTCGGAAAGTGTGGCACCGGTGGTTTTGATATCATCCACCAGCAAGAGCGTTTTCCCCTCTAAATTTGCATTTTCCGCCGCAGAAAATGCCCCCAAAACATTGCCGGCGCGCTCGTTGCTTTTCAGCAAATGCTGGGTTCGCGTTTCATAAAGTTTCACGAGCAAATTTTGCTTCGGCAAAGAAAGCGCACGCGCCAGCGCTTCGGCGAGCACCTCGGCGGGATTAAAGGCACGCCGGCGCATTTGTTTTTTGGTAAACGGCACAAAAGTCACTGCATCAATGTTTTTTTCTGCGTATTCGCGGCGCACCACTGCTGCCATATCGAGCGCGAAGGTGTTTGCCGTAAAATCCTTGTTTTCAAATTTCAGGCGGTGCACGGCTTTGACAACTGCGTCTTCATAATAAAACGGCGCGCAAGCCCCGTCGTATTCCTGCTTTTTCTGTTTACAGCGGCAATCCTCTTTTTGATGAGCACACAAAGGGCAAACAGGCGGTAAAATGCGCGGCAGGTTTTTAAGGCACGCGTCGCACACATGCGCTTCTGGCAAAATCACCTCGCCGCAATAGGCGCACCGCCGCGGAAAAACAATGCAAAGCAGGCGGTCAAGTCTTTCCGGCGCGCTCATCGGATTTCCTGTTCGAGCGCGTCAAACTCAGGTGTTGAGAAAAACTCGCCGAGCGTGATACCGAACCCGTCGCAAAGCGCTTTTATGGTAATAATCTTCGGATTTTTGCTTTTGCCGTATAAAATATTTTTAACAGATGACGGCGGCAGACCGGCAATGTTTGCAATTTTATTGAGCGTAATATTCCGTTCGCCGCACAGTTCTAAAATTCGGTTGCGAATGGCTGTGACAGTGTCCACTTTTTCTCCCCTCCACACTTTCTTTTTCCCCTGAAATTTTATCGGATTTCCTGTTCGAGCGCGTCAAACTCAGGCGTCGAAAAGAACTCGCCGAGCGTGATACCGAACCCGTCGCAAAGTTTTTTCAATGTTACAAGGGAAATGTCACGGCGCGTTTCGGAAAGCAGGCTGTAAACCGTTGATGGCGTCACCCCCGCACTGACCGCAAGCGCATTATAAGCGATGCCGCGCTCTTTGCAAAGGGATTCAATTCTTTGAACAACTGCATCTTTTACATACATACTTCTCACCCGATACCAGTTTACCCATTTCTGCGCGCCCGCGTATACGCTCATGCGTAAAAGCAAACGCTTTCGGCATTCGCAATTTGCAAAACACCAAAAGCGTTCAGACTTTTATAGTTTATATTACAATATAATACAAATCAATCCGTTGCAGCCCTCGTTGATAACGCGTTCGAGCGTTTCCTGCAGCTTCATGCGCGCATCGGCGGGCATATGGAACAGCTTGTTGCGCAACCCCTCGTTGACCAGTTCGTTAAGCGACTTGCCGAAAATGTTGGAATCCCAAATCTTTTTCGGGTCCTCCTCAAATTCTTTGAGCAGGTATTTCACAAGCTCTTCGGACTGGCTCTCGCTGCCGACTATAGGTGCGACTTCGGTTTGAATGTTGGCTTTGAGCATATGAATCGACGGTGCGGACGCAGACAGCTTCACGCCGTAACGACCGCCCTGTTTAACGATTTCCGGCTCGTCGAGCGTTAATTCGTCAATAGTGGGCATAACAATTCCGTAGCCGGTCGCCTCGACCTCGTCAAGCGCGCATTTCAGCTTTTCATACTGGCGACGGATCTCCGCAAGCTCGCACATACGGGAAATGAGCCCCTGCTCGCCGTCAATTTCAAGCCCTGTTTTTTCGGAAAGTACCTTATAGAACAGGTCGCCGTTCATCGTGACGGAAATCCACGCCGTACCCTGCCCGAGCTTCATGCCGGTTACGCGCGCATCTGTGATGTATTCGCAGTTTTTGAGTTCTTCGGTTAAAATGGCGACATCTCGCACAAGATTCATTTCCCGCGCCGCTGTGTTGACCGCCGCATAGGCGGTGCTGCGCAGCCAGTGATCTGCCGGAAGCGACACCAGCCACGACGGGAAATCCACTGCAATTTCACGAATGGGGAATTCAAACAGCACCTGCGTGAGAATTTCCTTGATGTCGGTTTCGTTCAGTTCCAGACAGTTGACCGGCAGCACCGGAACGGTGTATTTCTCGCTTAATTCGTCCGCAAGCCGTCTGGCGCTGTCTGACTGGGGATAGGTGCAGTTTAAAAGGACGATGAACGGTTTTTGCATCTCTTTGAGTTCTGCAATGACGCGTTCCTCGGCTTCTTCATACTCCTCGCGCGGGATGTCGGAAATACTGCCGTCGGTTGTAATAACAAGCCCTATGGTGGAATGTTCGGTAATGACCTTGCGCGTGCCGATTTCTGCCGCCTGATTAAACGGGATTTCGTGGTCAAACCATGGTGTGCGCACCATGCGCGGCTTGTCGCCTTCGACATAGCCCAAAGAACTCGGCACGATATAACCGACGCAGTCAATCATGCGCACCGAAAAGCTGGCGTTGTCCGGCAGCTGGACTTCGACGGCGTTTTCCGGGATAAACTTCGGCTCGGTCGTCATAATCGTCCGCCCGGCAGAGGACTGCGGCAGTTCATCGACGGCGCGGTCATGCATAGCGTCGTTTTCAATGTTGGGAAGTACCAGCGTATCCATAAACCGTTTGATGAAGGTGGATTTTCCCGTGCGCACCGGGCCGACCACGCCGACATAAATGTCGCCCTGCGTGCGCTCGGCAATATCTTTATAAATGCTGTTTTCCATTTTTATTCCCTCCTCAGACTCGCGGAATCAGCAGTTTGCATTTTTCCGAAACCACATCGCCCTCAAGCCCGTTTTCCGTCATGATGGCTGCGGCTGTTGTGTTGTAGCGCCGGGCAATGTCCCAAACGCTTTCACCCGCCTGCGAAAAATAAATCGTCAGTGCCGCGGTCTTTTTTGTTTTTCGGTTTTCCTCGTCAATGCCGAGGCTCGTCACAATTTGCTCGGTTGCGCGGGTAAACACCAGCGCGTGCACATCCAGCTCCACACGGACATCAAGCTTATCTTCAGCGTTCATCAAGAAATTGATGCCGGTCGCGGTAATGTGCGGCGTACATAAAAGCGTGCCTCCGGTATTCGCCGTTGCCCGTGAATAGGTAAACTCAAAGCTGCGCTGTGCAAATCCCCACTCGCCCTCGCGGTCACGGTAAAGCACAGCGACTGCGACTTCGCCTGTAATGCGGAGCTCATTTTCTGCCGCCGCAGCGGTATACTGCACGCCCACGCAGCGGACATCGGCGATTTCAGCCATATTGCTGCCGGAAAGGTCAAGCGTGCCGCGGCAAAGGTAGGTATCGGTGAATCTGTCGCAGATGCGCCGCAGTTCCACCGGATTTTGTTGAACCTGCATTTCATACTGCGTGGAATAGGCGTCTAAGATCACATTTGTATCAAAATCCTGGTACAATTCCACACTTGCACAGACGGTTACCGTGGCATCTAAAAGCCGCAGTGCGCCGCTTGCATCGGTCTTTGCGGCAATTTCAAGCGCCGACACCGTAAGTTCGACATCCGCCGTGCAGTCTTCCTCTGCGCCCTCAATTTCCATGATTTGGCTTATGGGCATGGTATGCTCCATGGTTTGCAGACTGCCGTCGTCCCCATCGGGAATATATAAGGTATGCAGTGTAAGCTCCCCTTTTAAGAGTGCTTTGCCGGAAACCAGCTTGACGCTTTCCAGCTGCGCTGAGGCTTCACTGCGCACAAGCTGGGCAATTGAGGGCTTGGCGTTGCCGATTTCGAGCGTTTCATTTAAGGTAAACAGTTTTTCGGCGCAGCCTGCAAGGCTGCTGACGGTCAATTTCTTTTTGCGGGTCTGCACGCCTGCACCGTCGCAGTCGCAAATGATTTCGCCGGGTTCTTTACAATAAGCCTTAAAGCTTACGGAAATACTGCCGTGAACATCCATTTTGCGCGGGGACACCACGCGGCAGTTGACATATTCGGTCGAAGCGCACGCATGGACGCAGGCATTTTGTGGAAGTGTGGTTTCCACCGATTTAGAAAAAGGAATATTCTGTTCAAAACAGCGCACAGCGCTGCCCTCGCTTATGTAGAGCACCCGTAAAAGTCCGGAGCCATCGGCGGTAATACGGTCTGTGCCCCCCTGCACGGCCGTGATGCGCGGGGTGAGCGTGCTCTTGAGTACTCGCACAATATCCGGGAAATAGTCGGGCAGGGTGATGTCGCAATCCACGGCCTGCTCCGCCGTACCTTCAAATAATGTGCGGCGCTCATGCATGGCGGTCGTCTTTTTATTGAATTCCATTTCAACCTCTCCTCGCTATATGTGTTTCTAAAAATACATATTCAAATCCTGTCCGCATTATGACAAACAAAGATTTTCAAAAAATTTTAAAAAAGCTATTGACAATTTCTCTTTTCTTGATATAATAACAGTAACGATTATCGTTATCGATAATCGAATCCGACGACAGGTGGTGTTTATGCAGCAAGTCCGAAAAAGCAAACAGCGCGATGCAATCCTTGCAAACTTACAATCGCGCTATGACCACCCGACCGCAATGGAGCTTTACCTCTCTGTGCGGCAGGGAATGCCGAACTTAAGTCTCGGCACACTTTACCGGAATTTAAAAGGGCTTTGCCAAGACGGCACGATTTCGTGTTTGTCGGTCGGCGGCGAAGAACATTATGACGCCAACGCAAAACAGCATTACCATTTAAAATGCGATTGCTGCGGCCGGTTTTATGACCTGCCTTTCACGCCGCTTTTAGAGCTTGATGCACCTGCCCTGCCGGAGTTTACCGGTGAGATTCACGGTTACAGTTTGATTTTTTTCGGCGTCTGCCCGAATTGCGCGGCGCAGAACCGAACAAAATAATATAAGGAAAGAAAAATTTATTTTTGGAGGAATTGATTATGAAAAAATATGTTTGCCCCGTTTGCGGTTATGTCCATGAAGGCGATACGCCCCCCGAAAAATGCCCCCAGTGCGGCGTTCCCGGTTCCAAATTCACCCTGGTAGAAGAGAACGAAAAGACCTGGGCTGCCGAGCATGTTGTCGGCGTGGCAAAGGGTGTTCCGGAAGACATTTTGGAAGGCCTTCGCGCTAACTTCAACGGCGAGTGCACCGAAGTCGGTATGTACCTTGCAATGGCGAGAGTCGCCCACAGAGAAGGCTATCCGGAAATCGGTCTTTACTGGGAAAAGGCTGCCTATGAAGAAGCTGAGCATGCTGCAAAATTTGCAGAGCTTCTTGGTGAAGTTGTAACCGACAGCACCAAGAAAAACCTTGAAATGCGTGTTGAGGCTGAAAACGGCGCAACTATGGGCAAGTTTGAGCTTGCGAAGCGCGCGAAAGAGGAAAACCTCGACGCCATTCACGACACCGTACACGAAATGGCACGCGACGAAGCCCGTCACGGCAAAGCTTTTGAAGGCCTTTTGAAAAGATATTTCGCATAAGCTTGTTTCTCCCTTTTTAATACAAACCCGTCGGCAGGATTCTGCCGGCGGGTTTTATTTTCAGATTGTTCCTTATGAACAGATTTAAAAAAATTGTCAATTTAGAAATATATAAATTGACGAATCCAATTTTATGCTCTATAATAGGAATGTTAAAATAAAAAAAGAGGAGAAGAAAAATGGCAAAACTTAACGACATTGCATTTTTGCACAAGATCTTCGGCACAACGCCCGGCGACGGAAACTTGCAGCCGAAAGAGGCGATCGCGTACAGCATTGCCGGCTTTGGTCAGAACTTCATCTGCACCATTATCGGTTCGTACCTGACCGTCTTCATGACAGACGCCTTGCTGTTCGGTTCCGCCGATGTCATGATTGGCAGCGTTTCCGGTGCGATGGCTGTTGCATTTTTGATGCTCAGCACTCGTATTTACGACGCGTGCAACGACCCGATTATGGGCTCTATTGTTGACCGGACCCGTACAAAATGGGGCAAATGCCGCCCGTATCTGAAATGGATGCCCATTCCGATTGCGATTGCAACAATTTTGTGCTTCTGCCCGTTCTTAGAGCCGAAAGCCACCTCTACCTTCGCAATCATTTCCGTGGTATATGTCATTTGGTCGATGGTCTACACGGTGGTCGATGTTCCCTATTGGGGTCTTTCAACTTGTATGACCAACAACACGACCATCCGTGGCAATGTGCTGACGGTTGCGCGTCTTTTGAGCACGCTCGGCGCCGGTATCGTTACGGTCGGTGTTCCGATTATCACTTCTGCTGTAACCAATAAATTCAAAGGCGCAGACGGTGCTGTTCTTCCGCAGTTCATCAACGAAAACGCCACCACACTGAAATGGACCTATTTCATTTGTGCAGTCGTCTTTACAGTGATTGCCATTCCGATGTTCTATTATGGTTTCAAAAACACTAAGGAACGCTTCACTTCGGCCGAAACTCCGCCTTCACTCGGTCACAATTTAAAGTTGCTCTTCAAAAACCGTGAGCTGCTTTTAGTTGTGCTTTCCGGTATTCTCGGCGGCGCAAGAATGGTTTATACATACACCGGCGGTCTGTATTTCGCCAAGTATGTTTTGAAAGAAGAAGGTCTTTACAGCCTGATTACCCTTCTTGTTGTCCCCGGCGGCGCAGTCGCTTCGATTCTCGTGCCGTGGATGACCAAGAAATTCACCAAGAAATGGGCTTACATCGGCGTGCATGTGCTCGGCGCGGTCGTTATGTTCGCGATGTATTTTGTCGGTTATGACGCAAAATGGAAACTTGTGGTTTGCGCAATCGGCCTTGTGCTTCTCGGCATTCCGCAGGGCGTTAACAACATTGTCACTTATGCGATGATCGGTGATACCGTTGAATATCTTGAATGGAAGACCGGCGAGCGTGCAGAGGGTATCTGCTTCGCGATGCAGACTTTCATCAACAAAATCGGTATGGCTGTCGGCGCTTTCATCGGCGTGTTCTCTTACAACTGGGCAGGCATCAACCCGACTGCTGCGGATGGTGTTTACATCACCGCACAAGGTGAACAGACGCTTTGGAACCTTTTGGTTCTGTCCGGCGCATTGAGCATGGTCGGCACAATCATCCCGATGCTGTTCTACACCCTTACAGAAAAACGCCAGAGAGAACTGGTCAAAGAAATCGAAGAAAGAAAAGCCCAAAAAGCGGCTAAATAAATTTGCACTTCGTTTTACAGAGTGGTCGCACCTCGGCCACTCTGTTTTTTCTTACTGTGTTTTATTGACGAAAGTGTAAAAACAAGGTATCATTGTAGTATTCTGACAAACGGAGGACTATACTTTGAAAAAGAGCAACGGTAATTCACTTGCCCGCTATGTCGGTTACGGCATCGGTGCGGTAGGTCTCGACTTAAGCTACGGTCTGTTTTATTCTTATCTTTCCAAGTATCTAACGGATGTTCTGCTGATGCCGGCGGCGTTTTTGCTGATTCTGACACCCATCGCCCGTATTTGGGACGGCATCAACGACCCGATGATGGGCGTCATTGTAGACAACACCAAAACGCGCATGGGTAAATATCGCCCGTGGATTTTAATAGGTACCTTCTGCAACGCGGTCGTGCTTGCCCTGATGTTTACAAACCCCGGCATTCGTCTTGGCTCTGTCGGTATGTTTGTTTATGTTGCGGTGATGTATGTGCTTTGGGGCATGACCAACACCATGGCGGACATTCCCTATTGGAGCATGGTGCCGAGCTTCACCAACGACCCGGGTGAACGCAACACCGTTTCGACCATCGCCCGCACATTCAGCGGTATTGGTCAAGGCATCATCACCATTTGCACGCCTTACGCTTTGGTGCTTCTCGGCACGGGTGCAAGTGAGGCTGAAAAGAAAATCAGCGCGCAAGGATTTTCTCGCTGGGCGATTATCTGCGCCGTTTTGCTGGTCGTTTTTGCTGTGATTTGCGTCTCTGTTACCAAAGAACGCCATGTAGTTTACAACAAGGAAAAATTCAGTTTTCGCAAAATGTTTGATGTCGTCAGAAGCAACGACCAGTTGGTCGTCTTTATGATTTTTGCGATGCTTTCAAACGCAGGCTGGTATTTGACCAGCGGCGTGGGTGCTTACTATTTTGAAAATGTTGAAGGCGACATTACCAAACAAAGCAACTTTGCAATGTTCGGCGCGATCGGCTCGTTCTTAGGACTGTTTGTCATTCCGCTGATGAGCAAAAAATACACACGCCGCACCATTTACCGCTTCTGCCTGATTATGGTCATTGTCGGTTATCTCTTGATGATTCTCTGCGGGCCGGTACTTCATCAGATGATGCTTTTGAATATCGCTTATATCATCGCTTCCATTGGCATCGCCTCCATGTTTGTTAACCAGACAGTCATGCTCGCCGACATTGTGGACTACGGCGAATACAAAACCGGCGAGCGCAACGAAAGCACAACCTTTTCGATGAAAGGCTTTTTGCAGAAAATGGCTTATACCCTGCAAACCATTATTCTGTTCTCCGGACTCGGCCTTTCCGGTTACGACGGGGAAGCTGAAGCGCAAACTGCGCTTTCGCAAAATACCATCAGCATTATGACCTTTGTGATTCCGCCGATTTTGGTGTTGATTTCTTTCCTTGTATTCTCCAAAAAATATAAGCTTTATGGCGAGCTTGCCGACAAGGTACATGCTTTTGTGGATGCACGGCAGGAAAATATGGAAAAGGAAGCGAACTGATTTGCGCATTTTGATTATACGGCACGCAGACCCGGACTATTCCAAGGATTCTTTAACCGAAAAAGGCTGGCGCGAAGCAGAATTTCTTGCCGACAAATTGGAGCATGAAAAAATAGACGCTTGTTATCTTTCGCCGCTCGGCCGCGCACAGGACACAGCCAAGGTCACGCTCCGACGCACCGGACAAAAGGCAAAAACGCTCGGCTGGCTTCGCGAATTTCACGCGCCGGTTTACGACAAAACAACAAAAAAAGTGCACGGTCCGTGGGATTTGATGCCCTCCTTTTACACGCCGCAGGACGACCTTTACGACATCAACAAATGGGCCGACACCAAATTTATGCGTTCAGGATTGCGTGTGAAGTCGGAATATAACCGCGTTTGCAAGGGGCTTGATAAAGTGCTTGCGGCACACGGTTACGAGCGCAAAGGCAAATACTACAAAGTCACAGCGCCCAATATGGATACGGTAGCGTTTTTCTGCCATTTCGGTGTGGAATGCGTCATGCTTTCGCACCTGCTGCACATCTCCCCTGTCTGCCTTTGGCAAGGCTTTTGCGCGGCACCCTCTTCTGTTACGACGCTGTATACGGAAGAACGCGAAAAAGGCATTGCGGTGTTCCGCTGCAGCTCGTTCGGCGATATTTCTCATCTGTACGCCAAAGGTGAACCGCCTGCCTTTGCGGCGCGGTTTTGTGAAATGTATGCAAACGAAGACGAACGCCACTAAACACCTGCGGAGGGTTCTATGACGATTGACGCATTGATGCAAAAACCACTGCCGAAAATTCCGGACGACATTGCAGAAAAGCTCACGAAACCGGGCGGAATCTCGCTGACCGCTTTTCAGGATAAAAATCAGATTTTAGAGAATCCCGATTTGCAAAGGGAAGTTGGTTACGGCAAAACGGAAAACGGCAGCTATTTGGTCTCGATGACTTGCCCCATGCCGGAAATTACCGCAGACGAAATTTTATGGTGGTTTTGGTGGCACCCGCAAAGCAGTGTGCGCTATAAGGTTTGGTTTCCGGGTGCACATTTTTCTGTCGGCTACGCCAAAAAAGATACAGCTTATTTTGGGCAGGCCGTCTGCCCCGCATTTCAGGCAAACACCCAATACCCGACAGAGCGCATCGGGAAAGCCTGTTTGCCCTTACAAATTGAATTTGTTTTGCCGGAGGATTTTGGCTTTTCTCAAGCGCTAATGCAAAGGAATGATATTTCTCTGATTATTTGCGGGCATGTCAGCGCTTGCCGGGGACTTATTCCACACACGGAAATGGCGCACATTTTCAAAAAAACCGATAACGGTCTTTTGCTGATCAGCCGGTTTTGGATGGGAGAAACTTTGAAAAATCCATTGCTTCGAAAGCTGATATTAACCGACGATACTGCAAAAGGTATGGCAGAGCACTGTTGTGTGGAATATAGAAATCTTGTAGAAATTTTACCTTCTCTATATGGCGCGCACAAATAACGAAATATTTTAAAGCCGCCGGATATCTAACCAAGATATCCGACGGCTTTATTTTAACTAAAACAATATTTTATTTTGTCAGCAATGCAATAGCAACCGCACCGACAGCCAGAACGCCGGCGGCAATACCCGCTTTTTTCAGTGTGGGCATCACAGACTCTACGCTCGGCGGTGCGTAAGAGTAAAGCAGATATTTCGGCTTGTTGCGAATATCGCGCACAGAGAACAAATCACGGTACAAAATCGTGTGCGTGGAAAAGTCACGCGGATTTTGCTCGTCAATATCGATAATGCGCACGCCGCGGTTCAAGCGCGGACCATATACATGGAAACCGCAGCCCTGTGTATAACCGAGCAGCATATTCTGATATTTCCCGACAAAGCTGTTGTTGTGGTCGTGCCCGAAGAACATGGCGAGCGTGTCGCCTTTTTCGGAAAACGCGGCAAATTCGCCGGTATTTTCCGCCGGGGTTGCGGGTGTTTCCAAAAGAAAGTCACAGTTACCTTTTTGCAGGAAACGCTCATCAATATCGTAAAACTTGCCGTAATGCTCACGGAAGCCCTGCGCATGGGGTTTTTGTGATTTCGGCACCTCTTTCAACAGTTCCCACATTTCCGGCACGGGAATGTGCTGAAACAAAATTGCCGGAACATAATCACCGTTTTCCGCTTTCAGCGCATCGCGCACGCTTTGATACCACGCAATTTGCTCTTTGGTCACAGCCGCACATCTGCCGTCAAGCGAAGTGGAAAGAGAATCAAGCAAATAGAGCACAAATTCTGTTTTTTGCCCGTCTTCGCTTTTAAGCGGCACATACTGATTGCAAAGCCCCGAAAGCGACGGGTCACCGGGAACCGCGATACAGTTTTTATGGCTTTGGTACATGGCAAGCTGTTTTTCTTTCGGAATACCAAACGCCTGGTCGTCATGGTTGCCGAACACGAAGGTGAACGGAATTCCGCGTTCTTCCAGCGGGGCAACCAGCCGGTCAATGGCTTTTTGATAATTCTTTTCACGGTCGCCGAGCAGGAAAGTTACACCGTAACCTTTGAACTGGTCGCCGGTAAAAACGACCAAATCCGGCTTTGCTTTATCAAGCGCCGCCGACAGGAATAAAAGCGTGTCTGAAGACATTTGCTGCGTGTCCTGTGTGTCGGCGATTTGCATAATGCGGAATTTACCGTTATGGAACCGCATATCTGCGGTTTTTCCCAAAGGAGCTGTCATTCTATATCCCTCTTTAATCAGCTGTTTTCCTGTTTTACTTCTGCTTTTTCTTTTTTGCCGAATTTCTTCTGTTTCCACGCGTCGAACTTTTGCCCGACTGCTTTGTCAAATTTCGGATAAACATATTTCGCAATGAGGAAATAAGCAAGCATCGCATAAATGGCACCGAACAGCGCGCCGAAAATAACATCGGTGGGATAATGCACCATCAAATAGTTTCTGGAGAAGCCAATCAAAATGGCGAGCACAAATGCCGGGATGCCGACTTTCCATTTTTTGTTAAGCAGTATAGCGATTGCCGCGGCAAACGAGGACGAAGTGTGACCGGACGGGAACGAATAGCTGGAGGGAAGCCCAACCAACAAATCCGGTTTGCCGTCCGCGACGCCGAAGCTTGTGTAAAGGTCGGCGAACGGCTCAAAATTAAACGGACGCACACGGGCAAACACATTCTTTAAAATCACATCATTGCAAATCAGCATTACAATCAGTGCAAACGCCATGGTCACGCCGGCTTTTCTGTATTTTTTGGAAAGCAGAAGAATTATGGCCAGCACAATCCAAAACCAGCCGCCTTCACCGAGTATGGTGATGACCGGCATCAGTTTGTCAAGAAAACCGCACCAGATGTTTTCCTGAATCCACTGGAAAACAGAATGGTCAAAATTCGAAAAAACGCTGAAATCCATATTTTTCCTCCCAAAATGTAAAGTTTATGTAAAATCCTTTATATAATACCTTGCCAAAAGAAAAAAGTCAATTTCTTCCACGGTAAAACTTCGGATTTTTCAATGGAAAAAGCAAAAAATAAAATTCGGCACCAAAGAGGCTAAAAAGGAGGAATTTGTATGCAATCCATTTGGCACGATACCGCCTCTCTGCCTGTTTTTCCGATACAGCAGACCGACATGAAAACCGATGTGCTTATCGTGGGCGGCGGGCTCACAGGTCTTTTGTGCGCCTATTTTTTGAAAAACGCGGGGATCGACTGTCTGGTCGCAGAAAGCAACACAATTTGTGCGCACACCTCCGGCAATACCACAGCAAAAATCACCGTTCAGCACGGCTGCTGTTATCAAAAAATCCTGACGGATTACGGCAAAACCGCCGCTTTGCAATATTTAAACGCCAACCGCAGTGCGCTTGCTGCCTACCGACAGCTGTGCGCGGCTATGGACTGTGATTTTGAGGAGAAAGACGCGGTCATTTATGCTTATCATGAAGATGAAAAACAGACGCTTGCCGCAGAAGCCCGCGCCTATAAAATCCTTGGCATTTCCGCACAGCACAGTGCCTGTGAAACGCTCCCCTTTCACACATTAGACGCGCTTGCCATGCCGCGGCAGGCACAGTTTCACCCGTTGAAATTCGTTAAAGAGATTACAAAAGATTTGCCGATTGTGGAGCACACGCGCATAAAGCGATTTGAAAAAACGACTGCCGTAACAGAACATGGCAAAATTTTTGCAAATCGGGTAATTATTGCATCGCATTTTCCGTTTATCAACACACACGGTCTCTATTTTATGAAGCAATATCAATACCGTTCTTATGTTTTAGCTTTAGAACACGCGCAGGAGGTCGGCGGCATGTATATTTCCACCGCCCCCGATGGGCTTTCGCTGCGCAACTGGGGCGACACACTGATTTTGGGCGGCAGAGGGCATAAAACCGGCAAGAAAAGCGGCGGTTTTTCAGAGCTTTGGGCGTTTGCCGCCTCGCATTATCCGGGCTGTCGGATTCGGGAAAGCTGGGCGACACAAGACTGCATCACGCCGGACGGGATTCCGTATATCGGGCGTTATGCACGCACGCTGCCGAATTTCTATGTTGCCACCGGCTTCAACAAATGGGGCATGACCTCTGCAATGGCAGCGGCACAAATCTTAACAGACCGGCTGATTGGAAGAGAAAACCCGAACGCCGCAGTTTTTTCCCCGCTCGGGCGGAAATTCAAAGCACAAATTCTTTTGAACGGGCTAACCGCCGCCGGAAATTTGCTTTGTCCCCTGCCGCGGCGCTGCTCGCATTTGGGGTGTGCGCTGCGCTACAACAAAACGGAACACAGCTGGGACTGCCCTTGTCACGGTTCTCGCTTTGATAAAACGGGCCAAATTTTAGACGGACCGGCAAACCGGCCGCTGTAAATACAGCTTTGCACAAATTTCGCCTGCGGACAGCATATAAATATTGTGCGGAGGTGATTGTTTGTATACTTTCCAGCACGAAAATGCCGATTTTGCAAAATTGTTTACCCATCAGCGGCCTTACGCCGTTGCGTACATGAAAGGTGTTGCGAATTTTTCGCAGGCGGGCGGGCGCATATTATTTTTTCCGGCCGGAGACCGGGGCATTTTAGCCGTGGCAACCCTGCGTGGACTGCCGGTTTTTCCGCCGGGCGACACGATTTTTGCGGGCATCGCCCCGGAAAACACAAAAACTCCTTTTGCTTTTCCGGAATTTTCTTTGACACCAACCCCGCAAGGCAAGATCTGGTGTGCAATTTTGCTGGGGGCTTTCGGCATTGCTGAAGCTGTTGGCAGGGATTTAATTTTGACCCGCCAGATTTCGGGAGCAAAAGCTGAAATTGTTGCACGCGGCACAATTCGAAAATCATTCGGGCAAATATGAAAACACTCCGGCTTTTGCCGGAGCGTTTTGCAATCGTCTAAAAATTTATTTTTAATCTCGGCGCAAGGCTTCAATCGGCGGCATTGTCGCGGCTCTTCGCGCAGGATAAACGCCGAAAATCACCCCGATAGCCGTGGAGAAGCCAATTGCAAGCAGAACCGTGGAAAGCTCGACCTGCAAGGGAACATTCATAATGTAAGAGACCACTGCCGCACCGAAAACGCCAAGCAGCAGACCAATCAAGCCGCCAATCAGGCACAGTATAATGGACTCGGTTAAGAACTGGAACAAAATGGTCGAGGTCTTTGCGCCGAGCGCTTTGCGGATACCGATTTCTCTGGTGCGTTCGGTAATGGAGACCAGCATAATATTCATAACACCGATGCCGCCGACAACCAGCGAAATCGCGCTGACCGCCGCAATAAATATGGTGAATACATTGATGACCGTATCCAGCAAATCAATATAAGTCGCCATATTGGTGACCGTATAGCACTCGCGGTCTGCGTTATTATGGCGTGCATACAGGCGATTAAGGGCGCTGCTGCCCGCACCGTCCAAATCGTTTTCATCCGCCGCCATGATATAGATCATGTCGAAAGAATCCTGCGACCCCATAATCTGCGACGCCAGCGTAGACGGCACCATCAGCATGCCGCTGGACATCTGCCCGCCGCCAAACGCCTCCATGTTTTCCATCATTTTTTCGGAATCGGCACCGAATGCGCTTGCAATATCGGTCACGCCGATGATTTTAATGCGGGTCACAACATCATTATAGCTGAAATTGACATATTCCCCAACAACATTAGACTCGCCAAATAACTGGCGTGCACTGGTCACATCCAGCACGCAAACGGCTCTGCCGGCTTCATATTCGGCTTGTGTGAAATACCGGCCGTAAATACAGTCGCCGCTCATTACATAGCGCAAATCGCTGTTGCCGCCGACCAACATGCCGATTGCATTCTTTTCTTCGGTAGCAATGGAGCCCATGGTCATAGTGACCGGGGAAACATATTCCACCGTATCCAGTTCCTTGATTGCAGCGATGTCCTCAGTCGTTATATAATCAGACGGCTGTGCCTTCGTCATATCCACCGTAATGTTAATTGCATTGCTGCCCATTTCCCGAATCATACCGACAATATAGTCTCTGCCGCCGTTACCGACAGTAATGACCGCAATGACGGACGCTACGCCGATAATAATACCAAGCATGGTAAGCAGCGAGCGCAACAGATTGGTTCGGATGCTGAATATGGCAATGCGTATGTTTTCTCGGATATTCAACGCCTCACCGCCTTACGATTTCACTGCGATTTTATCGCCGTCCTGCAAAGCGGTCTTCGGATTCAGAATAATCTGTTCGCCGAGGGAAACCCCGCTGGTGACTTCATAATAGGTATCGGAACCGATACCGAGTTCCACCGTGCGCTTAGAAACGGTTTTTTCTTCCGGGTCGTAAACGAAAACGCAATTTTCCCCTTCTGACGAGGTGACCGCTTCCACCGGGATGCGCACGACATCTTCGAGCTTTTCGGTGTCAATTTTAACATCCACATCAAAGCCGAGCACGATTTTTTCATCGGGGTTCATAATCTGCACCTGCACCGGCGCGCTGTTAGTTGAAGAGGAAGAACCACCGGTAAGCGAAGAAGTAATGGAACTGATATCAAAGCCGGAGGTCGAATTTGCCGTTGCGCTGACATAAGTTACCACTGCATCATAAGTCTTGTCAAGCGAAATGACTGTTGCCTTCTGACCGACTTTCAAATCCTGCAAATCATATTTGCCGACTGTGAAACTGGCATAAAAATCGCCGTAATTTTCCACTACGATGCCGGTACCGACGCCTGTATCGCTGCCGGATGTGGTGGAGAAAATATCAGACAGAACCCCGGCGACATCGCTGTTGCCGGACGCCATAGACATGATAGAGGACAAATCCACATTGCTGTTGCTTTCGGTTTTAGGCGCAAACACCTCACCGGCAACAAGATTAACTTCGGTAACGATACCGTCCGCAGCCGCTTTCCAGCCGTTTTTCAGCGAATCCACAATCGCTTTATAGTCTTCATATTCCTTGGATTTTTGCTCCATAACAGATTTATACAGGTCTGCAATCGTTGTATCCTGCTGTGCTTCATACAAGGTCTGCTGGGTTTGAAGCGAAGCCAGCTGCGCCTGCTTTTGCGTCAACTGCAGTTTTTTGGCCGCCGCAGAATCCTGAATCGCTTCTGCAATGTTAACCTGCCCTGCCTGTGCACGAATTGCTGCAACGATTTCTTCGATTTGTGCCTGCGACATGCCGCCGCTTGCAAGTTGCTGCATCAATTCCTGAAGCTGTTCTTCGGTAAGCGCGGCGCCGTCCGGCAAAGAGACCTGCGTGTTTTCAGCCACTTCCACTTCTTTTTGAAGCTGGGCAATTTCTTTTTCCACCGTGGTAATCTGGCTGTTGACAGAGCTTAAATTGGTTTTCGCGTCAGAAACACTTTTTGCAGATTTGTCGTAAGACGCTTTTGCCTTATCATAAGCCGATTTGTAAGCGGCAAGCTGCGCATCAAGTGTGGAAACATCAAAAGCCGCAAGCTGCTGCCCTGCCGTAACATGATCGCCGACCTTAACATCAACGCTCATCACACGGACGCCGCTCGCTGCTGTAAAAGTTTCTGTACTGCCGGATTCCACAACGCCCTGCGTATCAAAAGTAGACTGAATGTCGCCGCGGGCAACGGTTTCCACCTGATATTCCGGCAAGTCTTCCGGCTTAAAATTGGCATAGACCACCGTGATAATCAGCGCCAACAGCACAATGCCGCCGATAAAAACAAACGCCTGTTTTTTTCGAGACCAGTTTTTGATTCTCTTAAACAAAACATCACCGCTTTCCAAGTGTTGCAAATCTGCTTCAATATTGATTCATTTCACAAAGCATAGTTTATAATATTTTCACAATTTTTGCCATATATTTTTATGAAGAAAATGTTAATAAAACATTAACAACGGAGGGAACTGTATGCGAGTTTTGAAGTGCACCGCGCTGCTGCTGACGCTTGTCCTGTTCTGTGCCTGCACAAGGCAGGAAAGCATAGACATTTTTGCATTCTTCGACCGTTTCAACGCGCTTCAAGAGGAAGACCTGTTAAATGCCGGGGCGCTCTTTCAAGAAGACGAGGAAACCGCCAAGGAATACAACACGGAATTTGCGTTTTGCACAGGGCACACCGCGCTGCTTTCCGTTACCGTGGACGAAACTGAAACCGTTACCGGGTTTCAGCTGACAGTAATTCCGGAAGATGCGGCGTTTGACGAAGCCGCACAACAAGCACTGTTTGAAACCTATGTCGAACTCGTCTCGGTACTCACCGCAGCTCAAAATCCTGAGGAAGCGCTCACGGGGGTTCAGGCAGCGGGAATCGCCGCCGAAAACTTGCATTTCACAGATTTCGGTTATGCCGGAGAATATGAGGACCGGCAATACGCCGTCTTTTCCGGCGAGCAGTATCTTTCTTTGTTCTGCACGACATTATGAGCCAAAGGTGCGGCTTTGGCGAAAACTCTCTATTGCGGCAATCGCATCGGCGTAAGGTTTTTTACGCTTCTTGCCGCGGAACTTACGGACAAGCTCTTCCGGCGCCTTTTCTAGCAACGGCTGCGCCGCTTTCAAAATCGAGCGTGTGAACTCCTCGAGTTCCCCTTCCGGCTCTTTCTCTTTGGTCTGCGCATCATATGCCGCAAGCAGCGCGCGCATGAATTGCCGGCTTGTATAGACTGTTAGGCGTTCCAGCCCGCATTCCTCGGCAAACTCTTCCAGTTCTGCACAAACACGGTAGCCATATTTTGCCTGCATCAGCTTATATTCTTTCGGACGGAAATAATAACGATTGCCCGAAAGCAGACCGAACGCTTTTTTGGTATCCAGATAGCCCATTTCCATACGCATTTCAGTCATGGACTTGTCAAACTCAAACGCTTCGCCGAGTTCCTTGGGGTCGTTCGGACGGATATAGACAAACTCCGCACAGGAAAACTCCGCTTTATGCCCGACGCCTTTCATGCTGGAAATGTCTAAAACGATAAACCGGTTGATGCCGCGGTCGCGCAGCATACCGATGGGCGCATTATCATAAACCCCGCCGTCTAAATATTTTGCACCGTCCGGGCTTTGGTTGTGAAGGCCCGGAAACCGCGCGGAAAGCATCAGGTAATCGACCAAAAGGCCCTCCTGCATTTCGTCTAAAAACACTTCGACCGGTTTCATGGAAGAAAGCTGAAAGGTGACAAGCCCAAGCGGAATGCCGGATGCACGCACCTTTTCTTCGTCCACGTACTCGGCAATCAGATTGCGCGCCGGCGTAACATCGACGCCGCCGTTGCGGACAACCTCGCGGAAGATCTGCGGCAGGTTGGAAAAGCTGAACAGATTTTCCGGTTCGCGCAGTTCTGTATCCATCTGGATGCCGCTTTTGACCTCGACGCTGCTCCAAAGCTCCACAGCACGGTCATAGTCGCCTTGTGCAATCAGTGCACCGTTAATCGCGCCGATAGACACACCGGCAATCGCTTCAAAGGTAATTCCAAGTTCCCGCAGCGCGCGCCACGCGCCGATTTGGTAAGCGCCCTTTGCGCCGCCGCCAGCCAATATCAACCCATATGGTCTCATACGATCACCTCAAGTCCCAAAATTACCGCGCCTGCACGCTGTATTCCGGCGGCAAGGTATGCATCTGCACACGGTTATCTGAAAACAACCAAAATAAAATAAAAATCGCTAAAATCAGGAACGCCGCCGCAAGCAAAAAAGCCGCATATCGGTTTTTCATAGCTCTATCACTTCAATCCCGTGCTCAACAGGCGCGCAAACATACACTTCGCGAAAATCCCGACGAAGCATATTGGCGCACGCTTCTGCTGACTGTGCATCGGAAAACAAGCCGTACACCGTCGGGCCGCTGCCGCTCATCAGCGTCAAATCTGCGCCGTATTCACGCATAATGCCTTTAATATACGGGCGTTTCGGTACCTCGACGACCTGTTCGAAAACATTATCCGCCTTTTCGCACAGCAGCTTATAATCGCTGTTATGCATCGCATACAGCATGGCGTTTTTGTCGGTATGGCGAATGCGCGGCGCAGAATCAATCAGTTTATAGGCGCTGACTGTGGAAACGCCCATATCCGGCTTGCACAAAAGCACGGAACAGTTTTGAAGCGGCCGAAGCGGCGCAATAACACCGCCCTTATCCATGCAAAGCGCCGTGCCGCCGATGAGCGAAAACGGTACATCCGCCCCGACACGCTCCCCGATGCGCGCAAGTTCTAACAGCGGCAAATCGGTTTTAAATATTGTATTAAGGCAGTAAAGCACGCCCGCCGCGTCCGCACTGCCGCCGGCAAGCCCCGCCGCCATCGGAATTTTCTTTTCGATTGCGATTTCGATGCCGGGATTCTCTGCTTTTGTCGCTTCAAAAAACGCCTGCGCCGCCTTAAAAGCTATGTTGCGCTCATCTTTCGGGACGCGTTCGTCCGCCGTGCGGATTGAAATGCCCGCATCTTTGGTTTTTGCAAGGTTCACTTCCACCGTGTCGCAGCAATCCACCGACTGCATAATCATAAACAGGCTGTGATACCCGTCGGGCAGCGTGCCGAGCACATCGAGCATCAAATTGATTTTTGCGGCCGCTTTAACTTTCATAGTCTTTCCTTTCTTTTACACCCCAAAAGTCACTCGATCGGCATTTTCAGCGGGATTCTCTGTTGGAAGAAGGTTAATTCCTCAAAGCCCGCCTGCCGCATGACATCAAAGGCGACATCCATGCCCTTGCCGATATCCTCGGCGTAATGCGCATCAGAGCCGTAGGTCACATATTCGCCGCCAAGCTCTTTAAACCGCCGGACAACATCCGCTTCCGGCGAGAGCTTGCCAATGGGCTGGCGAAGCCCCGCGGTATTGATTTCGAGCGCCTTGCCTTTTTGGGCGGTCAGGCGCAGAATTTCGTCAACCTGCGTTTTATAATCTCGCATATCTACGGATATGCCGGATTTCGCGTAAAAATAACGAAGCGGATAGGTAAGATGCGCCAAAATGTCAAAGTTGCCCCATTCGAGCAGGTTTATAATTTCGTCAAAATACTCTGTCAGCAGCGCATGCACGGAGGATTCGTCAAAGCTCTCCATAAAATAAAAATCCTGACGGTCGCGCAGGTTATGTACAGAGCCGATGACCTCATCATATTTTCTGGCACTTAAAATCTGCTCGGCAAGCGGCGCGTTATAATGCGGCTGACCGAGCTCTATGCCGCGCAAAACAAGCACCTTGCCGCGAAAGGCAAGCTGGGCTTTGGTCATCTCAAAATACGCCTGCTGCACGCGCTTGTCGTAAGATTCTTCTTTAAAGCTGTCCACTTCGCAATGGTCTGTAAACGCAATGGCACGCATACCGTCAAACTCTGCTTTTTCGCAGATGAACATGGCGGTGTGGTTGCCGTCGGGAGAATTGTCGGTGTGCACATGCAAATCCAGTTTTCTTTGATACATAGTCTTGCCCCTTCGCTTTCGGATTCTTATATATCATACCATATTTTCAAGCCGCAGAATACTGTTTTTTCTTAAAATTTTATTTTCCCCTGTAAATTCTTTTAAAAGTATGCTATGATATTGGCAACATTTTCAGGGAGGACTTTTTTATGCGCGCAATCATTACCGTCGTCGGTCGTGACACCGTCGGCATTCTTGCAAAAATTTCCGCCATGTGCGCCGAGCACAATGTCAACATTATCGAGGTCACGCAAAGCATTTTACAGGACATGTTCTGCATGATCATGCTGGCGGATGTGTCCAAATGCAACATTCCGTTTACTGCGCTTGCAGACGAAGCCAAGGCACTCGGGGAAGAAATGAACCTTTCCGTAAACGCTATGCACGAGGATATTTTTAACTCCATGCACAGAATCTAATCAAAAGTAAAGAGGAATTTACGGTTATGATCAACACCCACGACATACTCGAAACCATCAACATGATTCGGGAGGAAAATCTCGACATCCGCACCATCACCATGGGCATTTCCCTGTTAAGCTGTGCGGATTCGGACATTCATACCTCCTGTGACAAGGTGTATGAAAAAATCTGCCGCCAGGCCGAGCACTTGGTAAAGACCGGCGAAAACATCGAAAAAGAATACGGCATTCCGATTATCCACAAGCGCATTGCCGTGACGCCGATTGCCATGCTTGTAGCCGCAAGCGGCGGCGACCCGGTATTATATGCAAAAACGCTTGAAAAAGCATCGCAGACTGTCGGCGTGAACTTCATCGGCGGCTATTCGGCGCTGGTGCAAAAAGGCTTTGCAGCCGGCGACGAAGCGCTGATTCGAAGCATTCCCGAAGCGCTCGCCGTGACCGAGCACATTTGCTCGAGCGTCAACATTGGGTCTACAAAAGCGGGCATCAACATGGACGCGGTCGCAACCATGGGCAAAATTGTCCGCGAAGCCGCAGAAGTAACCGCAGACAACGGCTGTATCGGCCCTGCAAAGCTTGTGGTCTTCTGCAACGCGCCGGAGGACAACCCGTTTATGGCGGGTGCATTCCACGGTGCTGGCGAGCCGGACTGCGTCATCAATGTCGGCGTTTCCGGCCCCGGCGTTGTGCGCGCGGCGCTTTCTAAAATTCCGGACGGCAATATTACCGATGTTGCGGACACGGTCAAGAAAACCGCGTTTAAAATCACCCGTGTCGGTCAGCTCGTCGCCAAAGAAGCCGCAAAACGCCTTGGCGTGCCTTTCGGCATTGTCGATTTGTCTTTGGCACCCACACCGGCGGTCGGCGATTCGGTTGCCCACATTTTGGAAGAAATGGGTCTTGAACAATGCGGCGCACACGGCACGACGGCCTGTTTGGCGCTCTTAAATGACGCGGTCAAAAAAGGCGGCGTTATGGCGTCGTCGCATGTCGGCGGACTTTCGGGTGCATTTATTCCGGTTTCAGAAGACGCGGGCATGATTGCCGCCGCAGAAAACGGCACGCTTTCGATTGAAAAGCTGGAAGCGATGACTGCGGTTTGCTCGGTCGGTCTTGATATGATTATCATTCCGGGCGACACGAGCGCAGAAGTGATTTCCGGTATTATTGCAGACGAAGCCGCCATTGGTATGGTCAACTCCAAAACCACCGCGGTGCGTGTGATTCCCGCCATCGGCAAGAAAATCGGCGACACCTTAAACTTCGGCGGACTTTTGGGCTATGGCCCGGTCATGGCGCTCAACACCGCCTCCCCTGCGAAATTCATTCACCGCGGCGGGCGGATTCCGGCGCCGATTCAAAGTCTGAAAAACTAAACGAAAACACAATAAAATTAAGCGGCGCAAGAAATTCTTGCGCCGCTTTTCTTTATCCGACTCTTACGGTAAAATAGTCGTTTGCGTCATTGGGTATAAGGGTCAGCCACAATCGACCGTCTTCTGTATAAGGGTCATACACCAAGGCATCCGCCGTCACACATTTATTATTTTCCAGCACCGCTTCGAAGCGGAAACTATAAAAGTTCAAATCCTGCTCTGCCGAAATGGGCGAGAAGTCCGCGTAATTGATTTCTATGCGGTCGCCCGGCAAAAAAGCGCTGCCGTCCGGTTTTTCGATTCGACCGCTTGCTAAGATTTCGTTGCCTTGCCTCATTTCAAAATTTAAAGCATAAACCGGTGTTTGCACCTGTGTGCCAACCTGCAATACTACCCACAGATTTTTGGGTTCTTCAACGGCGGCACAGACCTTTTGCGCATGATACCAGTCATAATTCCACGCGCGCCACGATTGTTCTTGTTCGGAAATATCATTGAGCGTTACGCGAAGGTCATAGCTTGCGTAATCCGAAGTTTCCAGCAAACGCGCGAGATCCGGCGCAGACGCAGGCAGGAGCGTATAGAGATAATCTGTATCCAGCTGATAGCCGGTTTTCACTTCCGCTTCCTGCTCTTTAAAATAGCGGTCCACATTATTTTTTGAGACCGTGGCACCGAGGTGCATCAAGTTCAGCGCGAGGACAAAGACGAGCACGGTAAAAATCGTGTAGCGCGTTAAAGCGAAGTCCGGCTTCCAAATATAGATGATAACACCGATTAAAACGGCAAGCATCAACGCCATCAACCAGCAGACGCCGACGCGGCGGATGGTCATGGAATAAGCGTCCATATACATAAGCATCCGGTAATAAGAGGACGCGAACATCAGCGCGACGCAGGCGGAAAACACCGTCAGAAGCAGACGAACGGGCAAGGGCAACTGTTCTTCTTCATCGCGGCGGGTGAGCACCGCGACCGCGAAGATCAGTGCCATGGTTAAAAGCGTTGCCGCGGCAATTTCAAAAAAGCCGCTGCGCGCATATTCAGCATAACTCGTACCTTCCGGCAAAGTGCCGAGGTTTAAGAACAAATAACGCACCTGAAAATAGGAGAAATAGACTTCGAGCGCGATGAGCACCGCCAAAAATGCCGTGACCGCGGCGTTCGGCAAAATGCCTTTACGCTTGCCGCCCGCTTCGGGCTGGGGATAATCTGCATCCAGCGCAAAAAACAGTGGCAAAATGTAAACGGTCATGAAAACACCGAGTAATATTGTGCCGATGATTTTGGCAACAGGCAGGTCATAAAAATAAGATGTTAAATTGGAAAGGCTTTGGGCAAATGCAAAATCGGCATTGCTGAAAAGCAGGGTCAAAATCACAAGAAACGGAATGGTGCAGAGAAGCCCGATAACGGTAAACAGAACGCCCTGCCCTTTTGACCCGCGGCGCACACCTTTGAAAAGCTTTTTATACGGCACATCGAAATTGCCGAATGTATAAGGGAACACCGCTAAAAATGCTTTGCGAATGACGCGCGCGCCGTCTTCTACGGGGTCGCTTTTGCCGGTGCAATACATCAGGTGAATGGGCACTGCAGCAAGCAAAGTCAGAAAAGTAACGGTGTTGGTCAAGCGTTCCTGATTATACAAAAAGCCCAAAGAAAGCAGGAAAATGAATATCTGCATGGCGAGCGCTTCGCGGCTTTCCCAAAGCTTGTCGAAGCCCGTAAACGCATAAAACAAACCGTATAAAAGCACCACACAAAACGGGAAGAAAAAGCCCGCGCCGCCGGTATTTAAAAGCGTGTTTGCCAAAAACAAACAAATGACAAGCGCGCCGGCAAACAGACCGACCGACTTGTGACCGTTGTCGGCTTTCAAAACGGCTTCACGCACACGCATGGAAAGCGTCTGGATTTTCGGCGCAGTTCCCCAATAGGGCGGTGCGCCGTTTGCAGGAACGGTCAGCAAAGGATTTGCGGCTGAACTTTCGGCAGGTGTCGGCGCCGTGCCCGAGCTATTTGTTGCTTCCGTCTGTTTTTCAGTCGTTGCAGACGGTTCTGTTTTTGCTTCTGCGGCGGGCGGCGCCTCATTTCCCGTATTGGCTTCGTGAGTCTCTGCGGTTGCTTTCGCATTGCCGTTGTTCTCCGTCGGAGCCGAAGCCGGCGGTTGAATGCTTTTCTCCGTTGCCGTGTTGGCTTCCGGCATCGCTGCCGGTTGGTTATCTGTTGTATTCGGTGTTTGGGTTTTGGGTTCAAAGTTCTCCATCTTGGTTCACCTCATCTGTTTCCACATATTCCAAAATATCGGACGGCTGGCACTGCAGCGCGCGGCAAATGGCATCCAGCGTGGAAAACCGGATTGCTTTTGCCTTATTGGTTTTCAAAATCGAAAGATTGGGCAGCGTAATCCCAACCTCTTTAGCGAGTTCGGTCGCGCTCATTTTTCGCTTTGCCATCATCACATCTAAATTTACGATAATTGCCATAGAAATCCCCTGTTGTTTCTTCTGAATTTTTACACGGTCAAATCGTTTTCTTCCCGAATCTCAATCGCTTTGGCAAGCAACTGGTCGAGCACGGCACACAACAGCGTGAAAATCAGCGCACAGCTGCCGATAAGCACGCCGACGATATAAATAATCAAATGCTCTACCTGCAAAAATACAAGTGCGACTGTTCCGGCGTAATACATCAAAGTGACCACAAGCGCGCAAATACCGGCAATGGAAAAAGCCTTTCGGTTTTTGCGGGAAAACGGGTCGCTTTGCAAAATGGAATCACAAATGCGCACCCCCTGAAACAGCGCCACATAAAACGGAACTGCACTGCAATACACAAAAATCAGGCCCGGCAATTTCAAATAGCGAAGCTCGGTGTAATAATCGGCTGCCATTTCGGCGAATTTCGGAAGCAGGAACACAGCAAACGCCAAAAGCCCCACGCCGAATAAAATTAAAACCGCTTTTAAAAAGAGCACATAATTCTTTCGCATATTTTTTTGCACCTCGTGTTTCGGTTTGGCAAAAGCCCACAAATGAGAACAAAGAAGCCGTGGTCTCTGCCTTTCGCCCTATTTTTACCACAAAATTTATCGTTTGTCAATAAATGTTTTCTGAAATTTGATAATTTTCTTCAAAGCCAATCGTAATTGCAAAACGAGGATATATGCATTTCGCATCCGACTTATGTGCAAAAAGCACAAATTTTCTGAAAAAAATTGGAAGAAACTGTATTGACAAACGAGAAAAAATAAGCGATACTGATAGTGGTGAATGACAATTCACCAATTTGACAGAAACGGAGTGAGCACCCATGGCATACAACCCTTACGACAATGTTTTAGCAACAGTGGAAAAGGCGGCGAAAATTCTCGGTTATACCCCGGAAGAATATGAAGCCGTAAAATATCCCGAACGCGAGCTAAGCGTTTCCGTGCCCGTTCGCATGGACGACGGCAGTGTACGCGTGTTTCAGGGCTACCGCGTACAGCATTCCACTGTCCGCGGCCCCGCGAAAGGCGGCATCCGCTATCATCAGAATGTCAACAAGGATGAGGTCAAAGCCCTCGCCGCTTGGATGACTTTCAAATGCGCCGTAGCCGATATTCCTTACGGCGGCGGCAAGGGCGGCGTTGTTGTTGACCCGACCAAGCTGTCTGTTGCCGAATTGCAGCGCCTGACCCGCCGCTTTACGGCAATGATTGCGCCAATTATTGGACCGGACCGCGATATCCCTGCGCCGGATGTCGGCACCAACGCAGATGTTATGGGTTGGATCATGGATACATACAGCATGTTAAACGGGCATTCTGTCCCGGCAGTTGTCACCGGCAAGCCTTTGCAGCTGGGCGGCAGCCAGGGGCGCGGCGAAGCGACCGGGCGCGGCGTCATGCTCAACACCTTATACATTTGTGAAAAGATGGGCGTTGACATTCACAACGCGACCATCGCCGTGCAGGGCATGGGCAATGTCGGCAGCGTTTCCGCGCGTCTTCTCTATGAAGAAGGTGCAAAAGTTGTCGCGGTCAGCGATGTTTCCGGCGGTATCTATAAGGCGGAAGGGTTGGATATTCCGGCAATTTGCCAATATCTGTCTACACGCGGCAATTTGCTTTCCGGCTACACGGAAGACGGCATCACCCGCATTTCCAACGCAGAAATTCTTGAAAGTGATGTAACCGTTTTGATTCCGGCAGCGCTGGAAAACCAAATCAACGAGGAAAATGCAGACCGCATCCGCGCAAAAATCATTGTGGAGGGTGCAAACGGACCGACCACGATTGAAGCTGACGAGATTTTAGACAAAAAAGGCGTTGTGCTGGTTCCCGATATTTTAGCGAACTCCGGCGGCGTCGTTGTTTCGTATTTTGAGTGGGTGCAAAATTTGCAGGCACTCGAGTGGGAAGAAAAAGAAGTCAACGAGAAACTGCGCCGCAACATGGACAAAGCATTCAACAGCGTTTATGACATTGCAAAAGAAAAGCAGGTTTCGCTTCGCACAGGCGCTTATCTGATAGCCCTCAAGCGTGTGGTAGAATCCATGCAGTTCCGCGGTATCTGGCCGTAAACGCCGCTTTGTAAAAATAAATTGTGCCGCAGGGTGCGTCTTTGTCACCCTGCGGCGTTTTTGTGTCTTTTCAGGTTGCGTTCCATGTTTTCTTTATGGTACAATAGACAAAATTCGACGGATTTTATCTGTCTTTGAGACGGGAGAAACAGAATGCATATTCCGCAATGTGAAACCGGGGCGCTTCAAATTGAAACATTTGACAGAGCGCTTCAAAACGCACTTTTGCAAAACCCAAATTATGATGTAAACCGCTGGCTGTTTGTGCCGAACCATTATGACGAATACCGTTACATACTCGGCACGCGGGGCAAAAATCCGCTGATTTGCTACGGCATCAACCCCTCGACCGCCGCGCCGGATGATTTAGACAACACGCTGAAATCTGCCGAGCGCATCGCGCTTTTCAACGGGTTTGACAGCTTTATTATGCTCAATGTCTATGCCCAGCGCGCAACCAACCCGGACGACATGGAAAAGCATTTTAATCCCCTGCTTCACGAGGAAAACAAAAAGGCGTTCCGCTATGCCCTTTCCCTTTGTGCGGGCAACCGACCGACCGTTTGGGCGGCGTGGGGCAACATTGTGGAAAAACGGAAATATTTGAACCTTTGTATGCGGGAGATTATTGAAATCGGCAACCAATACGGTGCGCACTGGGTTTCTGCCGGAAAAATCTCGAAAAAGGGACACCCGCACCACCCGCTCTATTTGAAAAAGGACAGCCCGTTGGATGATTTTGACATGGAAAGCTATATGCGCCTTTTTGGTGAGGACAAGGATAAGCCAGCCGTATAACCGGTAAAAATTTGCAAAGAAAAACCGTCTGTTCTAACAAGGGCAGACGGTTTTTTGGTATTATTCTTCTTTTCCTTCCGGGCGCATGGAATACACGCAGCCGCAATAATCCTGACGATAAAGGTCATATTCGCGCGAGAGGGCAATCGACTGTTTATAGCCCTCTTTCTTTTTGAAATCTGCACGCAAAAATTTCACGCCGTATTCTTTTTCGAGCTGTATACCGATTTCGTTGAGCAGCTGGGCGTTTTTGTGGGGGCTGACGCTCAAAGTTGTGGTGAAATAGTCCGCGCCGAGTTCTTTCGCCTTTCTCGCGGTTTCGCGAAGCCGCAGCCAAAAGCACGCGGTGCAGCGTTCGCCGCCCTCCGGCTCATTTTCAAGCCCTTTGACCGCTTCAAAAAAGCACTCGGGGTCATAGTCGGCGGGAATCCACTGCACTTTGGTTTCGTAGCCGCCGCCTTGAAAGAGCTTTTGAAACTGCTCGCCGCGTTTTTTATATTCTGACTCGGGATGAATGTTGGGGTTATAATAGTAAACCAGCACATCAAAATGCGCCGCGAGCACCGACAGCACATAACTGCTGCACGGCGCACAGCAGCATTGCAGCAAAAGCTTCGGCCGGGTGTTTGCCGGCAGGCTCTTCAATTCTTCTTCCATTTGACGCTGAAAGTTTTCTTTCAATATTTTCTCCTCTTTATAACAAGCTTTTCTTAATAATGGTACTTTTTCAAAGACAAAATGTCAAGAATTTGTCAAAAATATCCATGAAAAATGCTGTTTATGTAGAAAATGTGAATCTTCGTTCATTATATATTGAATTTTTTAACAATTTGTGTTACTATATTAACAATCAGCGGCAAAAAACGGTGTGCGTTTGTCGCATATCGCCTTTTCTGCTCTTTGAACGAACGATTTGGAGGTAAAATGGATGAAAGTATTCATGATCGGCGGCACCGGCCTGTTGGGCTGTGAAGCCGCAAAGGTTCTCATCGAGAAAGGTCACGAGGTAAAAAGCGTTGCTTTGCCGCCGCTCCCCGAAGGCGCACCTATCCCGAAAGAAATGGAGATCATCTTCGGCGACATCAACAAGAAGTCCGATGACGAAATCCGCGATATGCTTAAAGGCTGCGATTGCTTCATTTTCGCTGCCGGTGTTGACGAGAGAGTAGAATTCCCCGCCCCCGTTTACGACGCTTATTACAAATATAATATTGCGCCGCTGGAAAGAATCCTCCCGCTTTGCAAAGAAGCTGGCTTGAAACGCGCAGTTGTGCTCGGTTCTTACTTCAGCTGGCTTGCAAAAGACCGCAAAGACATGCCGATTTGCGAAAAGAACCCTTACATCAAGAGCAGAATCGATCAGGAAAAGCTCTGCGAAAGCTTTGCGGATGAAAACTTTGATGTTTCCGTTCTGGAGCTGCCTTACATATTCGGCACTCAGCCCGGCAGACGCCCGGTTTGGGTTATCCTGATTGAGCAGATCGCTTTCATGGACAAATGGCCGTTCACCATGTATCCGAAGGGCGGCACCACCATGCTGACCGTACATCAGGTTGGTCAGGCAATCGCCGGTGCGGCTGAAAAGCATGTCGGCGGCTTTAAAGCATGGCGCATCGGTATGTATAACATGACTTGGAAAGAATTCCTTGCCATCGTTTATGAAGCCCGCGGCATGAAAGGCAGAAAAGTTCTTGGCGTAGCGCCCTGGATGATGAAAATGGGCATGGGCAAAGTCGTAAAAGATTACGCTGCCCGCGGCATTGACAGCGGTATGGACCCGTTGTTCCTGCCCTACATCATGGACATCAACATTTTCGCGGAACAGAAAGATTGCCTGGAGCTCGGCGTAACAGACGACGATATCCGCGCTGCTATCTTTGACTCTATCAAGGTCAGTGAAGACGCCTATAACGGCAAAGTTAAGCTCCTTGAAATGAAGGGTGAATAAAATTTTAAGAAAAACAGTTCTGCAAAAGCAGGGCTGTTTTTTTGCTTAGGGAGGAAAACTATGGACTTTTTCCCAAAAGGTGCGCTCGCCTATGCGCTCACAAAACCCGGTGCTTATCAAGACTTGCCGTTTGGCGAATTTCCGATTTGCATAAAAGTTGCAGGTAAAATCTTCGTGCAGCTTTATGACACCGCACCGCGCAGGACGATTACGCTCAAGTGCACGCCTGAAAGCCACATGTATTACAAATCTGCTTTCCCTGAATTTTTTACAAGAACTTACTACTGCCCCGAAGCTTATCAGCCTTACTGGATTACCGTGCAGTATGACGGCAGCGCCTCTGTGCCGGAGGACTTGACGCGCATGCTTATTGATGACGCATATGACGCAGTGCTCAAAAAACTGCCGAAATACAAGCGTGAGGCGCTGCAAGCCCAAAAATAAAAGCAGTCAAAAAAACCGCTCCCTGTTTTTAAAAACAGGGAGCGGTTTGATTTTGTGTTTGTTTATGCGTGCAGGGTTGCACTTAAAAATTCTTTGAGTCTTTGGTTCTGCGGGTGGTCGAAGATTTCTTCCGGCGCGCCGGCTTCTGCAATCACACCGTCGTGCATAAAAATCACTTCGTCGGACACCTGCCGAGCAAATCCCATTTCGTGGGTCACGATAAGCATCGTTCTCCCCTCTTCCGCGAGTTTCTGAATCACATTCAGCACCTCACCTGTAATTTCCGGGTCGAGCGCGGAGGTCGGTTCGTCAAAGCAAAGGACTTTCGGCGAGAGCATCAATGCGCGGGCAATCGCCACACGCTGCTGCTGACCGCCGGAAAGCTCACAGGGATAATTTCCGAGTTTGTCCAAAAGGCCCACGCTGTCAATCACCTGTTTGGCTTCTTTTTCAATCTCTTGATAACGCGCTTTAATCGCACTGCGCGGGGCTTTCTGCGCTTTTAATTCTTCTTTTGCAAGCAATTCTTTTGCAAGCGTTACATTGCGCAGCACCGTATATTGCGGAAACAAGTTGAACGACTGAAACACAAGCCCGGTGCAAAGCTGGTTTTCCCGTTTTTCTGCTTTTGAGAGTTTCTCTTTGCGTTCGGAATCAAAGGTGACCCGGTCGCCAACAATGATTTTGCCTTTGTCGGCAGTTTCAAGACCGGTAATGCAACGCAGAAGCGTGGTTTTACCGCTGCCTGACGAGCCGATAATGGAAATCACTTTGCCCTCATCCAGCGAAAAATCAATGCCTTTCAAGACCTCTGTATTGCCGAAGCGTTTGTAAATGCCTTTCACTTCCAATAATGCCATAGCGTTACCCTCTGAAATAACTGAGTTTCTTTTCAATATAGCCGAACAGCACGGTCAGCAGCCCGTTGAATACAAGGTAGAACACGCCGGTGTAGAACAGCGGCCACAAAATACCCGCGGACTTAATAAACGCCTGCCCTGCCCAAATAATTTCGTAGACAGCAATGATGCGCGCCAACGAAGTATCTTTAACAAGTGTGATGATTTCGTTGCTCATCGGCGGCACAATGCGTTTGACAACCTGCAAGAGCACAACCTTGAAAAATACCTGTGTGCGCGTCATGCCGAGCACCTGACCGGCTTCGTATTGGCCTTTGGAAATGCTTTCAATTCCGCCACGGTAAATTTCAGAGAAGTAGCAGGCGTAATTGATAACAAACGCCACAAGCGCTGCGACGAAACGGTCCATGACCGACCAACTCGCCACCCAGGAAATTAAAGCATTCGGATTTTCGACCATGGCGGCATTGGAAGCGAGCAGGCCGGGGCCGTAATAGATGACAATGAGCTGCAGCATCAGCGGCGTGCCGCGGATAACCCAAATCAGCGTTTTGACAAGCCATTTCAGTGGCTTAAAGCGGCTCATGGAGCCGAAACTTAAAATCAAGCCCAGCGGCAGGGCGAAAAGCAGCGTGAGCGCAAACAGCTCAAGCGTTTTGCCGAAGCCCTCCAGCAGGCTGACGGTAACCGTCCAAAACATAAACTACAACCTTTTCTTTCACAGTCAAAGTGGCAGGAAGTCGAAAAACTTTCTGCCACCTGTTTTTGATTTAATTTTGTAAAAGCTTATTTAATAAGCGTCAGCTGATATTATAAGCGTCAGCTGATATTTCTCGGCGAGCTGATCCATGGTGCCGTCCGCCATGAGTTCGTCCGTGATTTTATTGATTTCAGCAACCAAATCGGAATTCTTGCGGCAGGCGATGCCGTATTCCTCAGAAGTCAGCTCCAGCTGATAGCCGTAATTTGCATAGCTGGTGCCTTCACCGGTCATAGAGTTTGCCATGGTGATATCGATGATGCAGGCATCCGCAGAACCGGAGGAAACCTCCATAAGCGCGGTGGACTGGTCGAGCACCGCCGTAACATTTTCAAAGCCTGCTTCGGTCGCAGCTTCGGCACCCGCAGAACCGTTTTCAACGGCGAATTTCAAATCCTTCATGCTTTCCGCAGTCGGATACTGTGCAAGCTTATCTTTCGCCATAACGACCACCTGTGCATTGTGAACATAGGGGTCGGTGATGCTGGCGTTGAGTTTCCCCTCATCGGTAATGGTCATGCCGTTCCAGATGCAGTCAATGGACTTTGCATCGAGCTCGGTGTACTTGTTATCCCAGTCAATGACGACGAATTCCGCCGTGACGCCGAGCTTTTCAGCGACTTTCTGCGCATATTCGGTGTCAAAGCCGGTCCACTCCGTGGAACCTTCTTCTTTATAGTTCATCGGCGCGTATTCGGTGATGCCGACGACCAGCGTGCCCTTGTTTTTAATATAGGCCAAATCGGATTCGGAATCGGTGTTCTTGCTACCGCAGGCGGCGAACGTGCAGCCGATCAGCACACCGGCGAGCAGAAGACTAATGAGCTTTTTCATAAGTATTTCCTCCGTTTTATCCTGTTAAAGTGATAATGTGTTATTATAATAACGCAGGAAACTGAATTTGTCAACCTTTCTTTGTGCATCAAGCCTTCTGCCGCAGCACGACCCCATCGGG
>CASFBL010000014.1 GCA_949292775.1 uncultured Eubacteriales bacterium | reverse complement strand
GCTCTGCCTGCTCAAAAGGACACAGAAGTCCTGTTTTACAGGCAATGGCACTTGCGCCGAAACAGATTGACAGTGCGATTCGCATAAGCCTTTCGCACAATACCACAAAAGAAGAAATACAATATTGCGCACAAATGCTCAATGAAGCGGTTGTGCAGCTTCGAAAAAAAGGATAAAGTATGCAGGAAATTATTTTAATTAAAAACGGCGAGCTTGCGCTCAAAGGACTGAACCGCTCCTCTTTTGAGAGCGTATTGGTAAAAAATATTAAGCGCAGAATGCACGGTTTGGGCAAGTTCGTAATAAACCGTTCACAATCTACCCTTACAATAGAACCACAAGACGATACCTTTGATATGGAAGAAGCGGTTGATCGTCTTTCGCGTGTGTTCGGCATTGCCGGATTTGAACGCGCGGCGGCAGTCGAAAAAAGCATGGACGCAATTTTACCGGCGGCGCCGGAATATCTGCGCGATGTGCTCTCGGGGCTGCACACCTTCAAGGTGGAAGCGAAGCGCTCCGACAAAACATTCCCGCTGACCTCTCCGCAAATCAGCGCCGAAGTGGGCGGCAAGCTGCTGGAAGCCTTTCCGCATCTTCGCGTGGATGTGCACCACCCTGACATCATCGTCATGGTCGAGGTGCGCGAGCATTTTGCCTATATCCACGGCAATCAGATTAAAGGCGCGGGCGGTATGCCTGTCGGCACCGGCGGCAAAGCCGCACTGCTCGTTTCCGGCGGGATTGACAGCCCGGTTGCCGGCTGGATGATGGCGAAACGCGGTATTGTTTTAGACGCGATTCACTTTGCGTCTCCGCCGTTTACTTCCCCGCAGGCAGAGTGGAAAGTCCACGATCTTTTGCGGCAGGTGGCAAAATACAGCGGCGACATTGCCCTTTACACCGTGCCGTTTACCGAAATCCAGGAGCAGATTCGCGACAACTGCCCGGAGGAGCTGTTTACACTGGTGATGCGGCGGTTTATGATGCGCATTTCCAATGTGATTGCCAAACGGGAAAAATGCGCGGCGCTGATAACCGGCGAAAGTGTGGGGCAGGTCGCGAGCCAAACCATTTTGTCGCTCGGTTGTACCGATGCAGTTGCCGAAATGCCGGTGTTCCGGCCGCTTATCGGCATGGATAAAGACGAAATCATCGAACGCGCCCGCAAAATCGAAACCTTTGATATTTCTATTAGACCTTATGAGGATTGCTGCACGGTATTTACCCCGCGTCATCCGCGCACGCGCCCCAATCTGGAGCTTTTGGAACAAGCCGAGGCTGCTTTGCCCGTTGATGAATTGGTAGAACGCGCGGCGCAGGGTGCGCGATTTGAACTGATAAGGAATGAATGACCTATGACCCCCGAAGAAGTTGTTGTCCGGTGCCTTTTAAAGCAGCACAAAACGCTTGCCACAGCGGAATCCTGCACCGGAGGCTGGATTGCCAAGCGGATTACAGATGTGCCAGGCGCTTCGGCCGTGTTTGAATGCGGCATCGTCAGCTATTCGAACCGTATCAAGTCGGAAGTGCTCGGCGTGCGCCCGGAAACGCTGAAAGCTTACGGTGCGGTCAGCGAACAGACCGCGCGCGAAATGGCAGAGGGCGCTTTGCGTGTCTCCGGCGCTGACCTTGCGGTTTCTGTCACAGGAATTGCCGGTCCGGATGCCGATGGAACTGACAAGCCGGTGGGGCTTGTGTATTTCGCTTTGAGCGACGGCAAAACGACCGAGGTTCAGAAAATTTGCAACTCGTTTATGGAAAATGTGCGCGAGCAAAACCGAAACGCCGCCGCGCAGTTCGCCTTAGATTGGATTCGGAGGTGGCTTGACGATGCGTGAAAATCCGAATACGCCCGAGAATTTGACCGAACCCGAAAAAACGCCGGCAGAAACAAGACTCAAAAAGAAAAAGAAGAAGCCTTCGAAATTCAGCCGGACTGCCAATGTAATTATTACAGTGATTGCGGTTTTTGTCTTGCTGATTTCCGGCACAATCTGCTTGCGGTATTTCTTTGATATTTACGGCGCAAAGGAACAGGCTGAACAGCTTTCCGAGCTGGTAACCGAGCCTACGGAAGGGTATCCGGCGGAACCCGCTGAAGTGCAGCCGAAATACCGCAAGGCCTATAACGAAAACAACGACTTTGTCGGTTGGATTACAGTGCCCAACACAGCGATTAACCACCCGGTCATGCAGAGCGTGGACAACAACTTTTATCTGCGGCATAATTTCTACAAAGAGTATTACCGCCGCGGCACAGTCTTTATGGATTACCGCAATTCCATTGACCCGTTTGACAAAAACACCATTCTTTATGGGCACAACTATTTGGACTCCACCATGTTTTCCGATTTGGAAAATTACAAGGACATCGAGTTTTACAAAACGGCGCCCGTAATTACCTTTAATACGATTTACAAGGATTATCAGTGGAAGGTCTTTGCTGTGTTTTTGACCACCGCGTCGCCGGAACTGGATAACGACTATGTCTTCAACTATATTTATCCGGCGATGACCGATGACAACTTCGCGGAATTTATTGCGGAAGTGGAAAAACGCAGCCTGTACCACACCGGCGTTGAGGTGCTTCCGACCGATAAGATTCTCACGCTTTCCACCTGCACGCGCGACATGGATTTAAGCCGCAATAAGCAGGAAGATGCGCGCTGTGTTGTTATGGCGCGGCTGGTGCGGGACGGCGAAGACGCTTCTGTGGATACTTCGCTTGCCACAGTCAATGAAAATCCGAAATATCCGCAGCTTTGGTATGACAAATATAACATTCCGAATCCCTACATCAATGATGAAAAGTGGTATCCGAAAGGAATTGAATAATCATGGCAAAAAAGAAGAAAAATCAATCCCCTGAACAGGAGCCGGAGGAATTGCTCTCTTTTGAGGAGCTGAAAAACAAAGTCGCTGATGACGCCGGCGAAACCGACCCCGAGGTGGAATCTTTGCTTTCCACCTTGCGTGACATTGCGCCGGAAGAACCGAAAAAAGAGCCTGAGCCTGTCGAAAGCGAAAAGCAGGAATCCGACGCCGCAGCGCCGCAAGAGGATTATCAAAGCATTTATGAAGATGTTATGCGGTCGGTCATGGGCAAAACCGGTGAAGAGACGACCAGCCGCAAAAGCCGCTTCCTTTCCGACAGCGAGCAGTTTGTGGATGTGACCGAGGCATATAAGAGCTATGGCGATGTGCGCGAGCATCCGGAGGAAAAACCGGCTGCCCCTGTTGCGCCGATAGCGCCTGTAAAAATTTCGGAAAAAGCAGAACCCACGCAGGCAAAAGGGCTTGGGGCTTCAAGCGAAGCGGCTGCTGAAAAGCCCGATTCCCCGCTAAAGGAAAAGCAATATCGTACTTTCAATGAGATTTTCAAAGACGGTTTCCGCAAGATTTTCCCCAACAAGACTGACAGCGTCGGGGAAAGACTGCGCAAGGTCGTTATGGACCTTTCCATCATTGCGCTTGTCGGCTGTGCAGTGTACTTCTGTATTTTCGCTGTGCAGAATTGGCAGGCAGAAAAACAGCATGAGGACATTAAAGGGCAAATCATCGACGACACCGATGTACTCAACGAAAGCGATGTCTGGGCAGATTTTATTTCTAAATACCCCAACATCCAGCTTCCCGAGGGTATCATGGCGAAATACGCCTACTTATATGCAATCAATCAGGATTTGGTCGGCTGGGTCAAAATCCCGAACTCTACCATCGACATGCAGGTGGTGCAGGCAGACAACAACCAAACCTATTTAAAAACAGACTTCTACGGCAATTACAGCCGTTACGGCTGCCCGTATATGGATTACCGCAACGACCCGAAATACTTGAACCAAAACACCATTATTTACGGGCACCACATGAGTGACGGCTTGGTGTTTGCCGATTTGAAAAAATACAAAACGGTAGATGGGTTTAAAGAATCGCCGATTATTGAATTTGATACGCTGTACCGCAGCTATAAATTCAAAATCTATGCGGTGATGATTACCAACAGTAAGGCCGAAGACGACAACGGCTATATTTTCAATTACACCGTGCCGAAATTCGGTTCTGAAGAGAACTTTACCAGCTATATTGCGGCAGTAGACGAGCGCAAGCTGTATACGACCGGCGTGGATATCCAGCCGGACGACCAGCTGCTGACGCTGTCGACCTGCACTTACGAATTTTCTGATGCGCGGCTGGTCATCATCGGCAGAATGGTGCGTGACGGCGAGGATGAAGCAGTCGATACGACGCTTGCCGTGCCCAATGCAAACCCGCGCTATCCGCAGGCGTGGTATGATAAAAACGGAACGACCAATCCGTTTGCAAATGCGGAACAATGGACGCTTAAGTAAGTGAAAACGGATACAAGGGATGGATGAAGGATTATGAACTTTAAAATGCTTGCGCTGTCAGCACAGAGTGAAGCGGCGGCATCTAAAATGCTTGCCCGTATTTCCGGGGCTTTTTCCGGCTTTACGGAAGATACCGAATTTGCAGTGTATGAAACGCTGAAAGCTCTGTTGCCTCCGTTTGCCGAGGCGCTGAAATCCAGCCAGGGAATCGTTTTGGCGATTCAGAAAAGCAAATACAACGCTGTGCGCACAAAGCTGTGTGCGGCGCTGGCACTGGAGACAGCGCAGGACGCAAGACTGTATGATGTACTTTCCAAAAAATCCGGTGCAGCGCCGGAGGAAATGCAGAAAAATGCCGTTGTGCCGAAAGATGCGGCGATTTTCGCGTCGGGCGACGGTATGTATCCCGGCTTTGCCGTAAAAAAAGGCAAACAGATTATTTTCTTTTTGCCGCTTGACCCGGAACGGCTTGACGGTATGCTGAAAGGCGGTGTGGTGCCGTTTATGCTGCAGCAGACCGCAAAGCAAGCGCCGCAGCAGCCGGAGGAAAAAAAGCAGGTGCCGGTGCATCAAGAGGAAGATATGTTTGCAGACAGCGTTTTGCAGCGGACAATCAATATTCTGCGGGAAAACGGTCAGTCTGTTGCAGTCAGCAGCACCCCGACATCGTCTTATATCAAGGCACTTGCTACACAACGCACTGTGGATTTTGACCGGTTCTTCATCTTTACGCCCCATGTGGAAGATAAGGGCGATTACAATCTGACCGACTATGCTGCGCTGCTTGCCAAATCTGCAAAAGAACTTGCGGGGACGCCTTACGGTGCGTGCATTTCAGAAGTCAGCACAAGCGATGGCGGCGACAGCATTTATATTACGGTCGCCGATGATAAGACCGCGCTGGTAAGAAAGCTTTATCGTGAGGACGATGAAACCACAGAGGATTTCCTGCATGATGCCGCCGAAGAGCTCGTGGAGCTTATCGGTGAAAAGGCTGCCGGGAAAGGCGCCGTTGGTATTGAAGTCGCCTCTGTGGATACCACAGAAAAGAAAGGCGGTTTCCTTTCTAAAAAATCCGGAAAAATCACCGTTTCCGTTATTGCAATCGTTTTGGTCGCGGCAATCGTGACCGGCTCTATCTTCTTTGTCCGAGAAAAACGCGCGCGCGAGGCGCAGGCGGCAGAAGAAGCCTCCAGAGCGGCTGCTGCAGCGGCTACCACCACGGCGCCGACCACGGAAATCGCAAAACCGGTAATCGAAACCGTTCCGCTGTCCCAGTTGATTTATAACGAAGCAATCAACGGCATTCAGGAAACGCCCGCTGAAGTGACCACAGAAAGTGCAGACGGCTCGGCAATCGACACCTCTGCAACCGCCGGAACGAACACATCGGAAATTCCGGATACGATTATTGTCAATGGTGAGTCTTTGGACGCAAAAGAAGCCGTTGCCCGCATCGTGGAAGCGGAAATGGACAGCACCTATAACGAAGAAGCGCTGAAAGCGCAGGCAGTCGTTGTCTACACCTATCTGAAATACCGTAACACGAACTGGAAAATCACCGGCGTGACGCTGGCTGAAGATTACAGCGATGAAGTATATAACGCAGTTCGCTCTGTTTTCGGCGAATATTTAAGCTTTAATGACGCGCCTGCCTTCACGCCGTTTTTCAAACTTTCGGCCGGTAAGACCGTAGCGGCAGAAACTGTCTTTGGAAAATCCTTCCCGTATCTGCGTGCGGTCGACAGCCTTTCAGACAGAACGCAGGAAGGGTATAAAAACGAATTGATTTTTTCCGCATCCGATGTCAAAGCGATGCTTACCGCATATGATGAAACATTGACCCTCGGGGAAGATCCGAATGAGTGGATTAAGGTAACGGCGCACAGCGGTGCGGTCAACACCGGTATCGGCTATGTGCAGACCGTTTCCATCGGCGGCAAAGAAGTTTCCGGTATGGATTTTGTCAATAAAGTCATGGCGGGCAAAAATCTGACTTCGGAGTGCTTCGCGGTTGAATACAACACGCCGACAGATGAGTTTACTTTCACCGTCTACGGCATTGGTCACGGCGTTGGGTTAAGCCAAATGGGTGCTGACAAAATGGCGGCAACCGGCTCGACTTATGTGCAGATTCTTTCCAAATATTACAGCGGTACAACACTTACAGCATAATATATTTTCAGGAGGATTTTTAGTATGGCTATTCTTGTAACGGGCGGCACCGGGTTTATCGGTTCGCACACCTGCGTTTCTCTGACAGAGGCGGGTTATGACATTGTTATCGTGGATAACTATTACAACTCCAGCCCCAAGTCTTTGGCGCGCATCAACGAGCTTTGCGGCAAAGAACTGAAGTTCTATGAATGCGACATCCGCGACAAGGCGGGTATGCAGCGCGTGTTTGATGAAAACAAAATTGACGCGGTTATTCATTTTGCAGGGCTCAAAGCAGTGGGCGAATCCTGCCATAAGCCGCTTGAATACTATGACAACAACATCGGTGGTACACTGATGCTTTGCGAAGTCATGCGCGACAACGGCTGCAAAAACATTGTGTTCAGTTCCTCGGCAACGGTATACGGCATGAACAATGTTTCGCCGCTCAAGGAAACCATGCAAACCGGCGGCACAACCAATCCTTACGGCACGACCAAATATATGATTGAAATTATTTTGGAAGACCTTTATAAAGCGGATAACGACTGGAATGTTACCCTGCTTCGTTATTTCAATCCCATCGGCGCGCATAAAAGCGGCCGAATCGGGGAAAATCCCAACGGGATTCCCAACAATCTTATGCCATATATCACCCAGGTTGCCATCGGCAAACTGCCCGAGCTTTCGGTTTACGGTGACGATTACGATACGCACGACGGCACGGGTGTGCGCGATTATATCCATGTTGTCGATTTGGCAGAGGGCCATGTCAAAGCCGTGGACAACATTTTGGAAGGCAAAAAAGGCGTGCAGATCTTCAATCTCGGAACCGGCACCGGATACAGCGTTCTGGATATCGTCAAAGCCTTTGAAAAGGCGAGCGGCGTGAAGATCCCCTATAAAATTGTCGGCCGCCGTGACGGCGATATTGCAACTTGCTATTCTGACCCGTCCCGTGCAAAAGAGGTGCTCGGCTGGGAAGCCAAACGGGGCTTGCAGGAAATGTGCGAAGACTCCTGGCGTTGGCAGAGCATGAATCCCAACGGGTTTGAGGATTAAAATAACTTTATCCCCTTTTTATGGAAAGGAGAAGCAAAATGCAAAAGAAAAAAACAGTTTGGATTGTTTTAGGCGTTGTAGTTGTTGTTTTGGCGGTTTTAATCGGCAGCGTGGTCTCGTCTTATAACGGCCTCGTGGACACGCGCGAACAGGTCACAGCGGCGCAGGCAAATGTGGAAACCTATTTGCAGCGGCGCGCTGATTTGATTCCGAACCTTGTGAATACGGTCAAAGGCTATGCCGCGCACGAGGAAGAGGTTTACACCGCGTTGGCGGACGCTCGTGCGGCGCTTTCAGGCGCGAACACCGTTGAGGAAATGAATGAAGCAAATGCCGCGCTCGACTCTGCACTTTCCCGATTGCTTGTTGTGGTAGAAAACTATCCGGAACTGAAGGCGGATACACAATTTACCAATTTGCAGGATGAGCTTGCTGGGTCAGAAAACCGCATTGCACAGGCGCGCAAGGATTACAATGAGATTGCGCAGAGCTACAATACGAAGATTCAGAAATTCCCCACAGTCATTTTGGCAAACCTTTTCGGGTTTGAGCAAGCGGAATATTTTGAGGCAACGGAAGAATCCCAAACCGTTCCGAGCGTGAATTTTGATTAAGCAATAAGCGGCATTGATTTTTGCGGAGGTAAAGCATGAAAAAACTTTTATCCCTGCTTGGCACAGTTGTTTTGCTGGCGGCGCTCTGTTTGCCTGCGGCGGCAAAACAAGATTACCCGCAGCCCACAAACGGTTTTTTCGTCAATGATTTTGCCGGCTGTTTGACAGCAGAAGACGCCGCTTACATGCAAAGCCTTGGCGAAGCGCTTTACAAAAGCACCAAAGCGCAGGTGGTTGTGGTTACGGTGGATTCTCTTGACGGCGAATCGATTGAAGATTATGCCATTGGTCTCGGCCGCGAATGGGGCATCGGTGACAAGGATACAGATTCCGGTGTGCTTTTATTGCTGTCTTCTGGTGACCGTGAGGTGCGCATAGAGGTCGGTTACGGGCTTGAGGGCAGGCTTACCGACGGTAAGACCGGGCGTATTTTAGATAACTATGCCATTCCCTTTTTGAAAGAAAATGATTTTTCAACCGGACTTCGGCAGGCCTATGCCGTTTTGGTGAACGAGGTCTATGCGGAATACGGTATGGAGACCACGACCGGTGAATATGTCGAGCCTGTCGGAACAAGCGACAGTTCGCAGGCTGTGAACACGGGCGCAGCGATGGTGATTGCTTTTGTAATGATGCTGGTGTTTGTATTTGCCGGCATTATGTTCAATAAGAAATTCGGCGGACCCGGCTCCGGTACACACGGCGGACGCGGCGGCGGTTATTACGGCGGTGGCTTCTATGGAGGAGGCGGCTCGTTCCGCGGCGGCGGTTTTTCAGGCGGCGGAGGCGGTGGCTTCTCCGGCGGGGGCGGTTCCTTCGGCGGCGGCGGAAGCTCGCGCGGATTTTAAAAAAGTACATACAGAAAAAGCTCCGGCAGATATTCTGCCGGAGCTTTTCTTCATTTATTTTCGGTTTTCTCTGTATTCTAACGCAGCACCAATTAAGCCGGAGAAGAGCGGGTGCGGTCTTGTCGGACGCGATTTGAATTCGGGGTGCGCCTGCGACGCCAAAAACCACGGGTGGTCTTTGAGCTCAACCATTTCCACAATATGCTTGTCCGGGGAGACGCCGCAGACATGCATGCCGGCTTGCTCTAATGCGTCACGATAGTCATTATTGACTTCATAGCGGTGCCGGTGGCGTTCGTGAATCAGTTGCTTGCCATATGCCGCATAAGCTTTGGAATTCTCATCCAAAACGCACGGATACTGCCCCAAACGCATTGTGCCGCCGAGATTGGTGACATCGTGCTGGTCGGGCATCAAATAAATAACCGGGTTTTGGGTGTCAGGGTCAATTTCTGTTGTGTTCGCGTCGGCAAGTCCCAATACATTGCGTGCAAATTCAATGACAGCCACCTGAAGCCCTAAGCAAATGCCAAGATAGGGGACTTTGTTTTCTCGTGCATATTTCGCTGCGCAGATTTTGCCCGGTACGCCGCGCGTACCGAAGCCGCCCGGGACCAAAATGCCGTCAGCGTTCCCGAGAATTTGCGCCGCATTGTCGTCAGTCAGCGTTTCAGAGTCAATCCAGTCAATGTGCACGCGTGCATCGTGTGCAAGGCCGCCGTGCTTGAGCGCTTCGTTGACGCTCAAATAAGAGTCGTGCAGCTCGACATATTTGCCCACGAGCGCAATGTGTACTTCTTTTTTGAGCGATGCGTTTTTCTCCATCATGCGCAGCCAATCGGTGTGGTCCGGTGCTTTGCAGTCAAGCTTCAGCTTACGCACGGCAATGTCGGCTATGCCCTCTTTTTCCAGTTCAACGGGGATTTCATACAGCGTGGGCATGTCGCGGTTTTCAATTACATTTTCTGAAGGCACATTGCAGAACAGCGCGATTTTGTCTTTAACCTCCTGCCCGATTTCGTGCTCCGTGCGCAAAACGATGATGTCGGGGCGAATGCCGATGCCGAGCAGTTCTTTTACCGAGTGCTGTGTCGGCTTGGTTTTCAGTTCCATGGATGCACCGAGGAATGGCACCAGCGTGACATGCACAAACATGCAGTCGCCCGGGCGTTCCTGTGCAAATTGGCGGATTGCTTCTAAGAAAGGCTGACTTTCAATGTCGCCAACAGTGCCGCCGATTTCTACAAGCACAACATCAATGCCCTCTGTTTCATTGAGCGCAATGCGGCGTTTGATTTCGTTTGTAATGTGCGGAATGATTTGCACCGTCTGCCCGCCGTAAACGCCCTTGCGCTCATTGGAAAGCACATTGTAATAAACGCTGCCTGAAGTGCAGGAGCTGTTTTTGGTCAGGTTAACATCCATAAAGCGCTCATAATGGCCGAGGTCAAGGTCAGTTTCCGCCCCGTCGTCCGTTACAAACACTTCGCCGTGCTGAATGGGGTTCATCGTGCCGGGGTCAATGTTCAAATACGGGTCCAGCTTCATAACTGTGACCTGTAACCCTCGGTCAATCAAAAGTCTGCCGAGTGAAGCTGCCGTAATGCCCTTGCCGAGGCCGGACACGACGCCGCCGGTAACGAAGATGTATTTTGCCGCCATAAACAAGACTCCTTTGGGAATGAGAATACGAAGTTATTTGTGATACAACGCTTTTGTCTGCCGCGTTGGCTCACAGGTCACATGCACGCCGAGCTTTGAGAAGGTGTGCATGTCCACATCGGCCAAAATGACTGTGGAATGCATTTCACAGCCGCGCAAGCGTTCAAGCGCCTGCATGGCTTTTTCGGCTGTCGGGTTGGTTGCCGCTGAAATGGAAAGCGCCAAAAGCACTTCATCGGTGTGCAGGCGCGGGTTTTTATTGCCAAGGTGGTTGACTTTCAAATCCTGAATCGGGCCGATAACGACCGGCGAAACCAAATCAATGTCATCATTGATGCCGGCAAGCGCTTTTAAAGCGTTCAGAATCAGCGCTGAGGAGGCGCCTAAAAGATCACTCGTTTTACCGGTGACAATGCGGCCGTCGTCCAGCTCCATAGCTGCCGCCGGTTCGCCGGTGCGTTCCGCAACATCCAACGCCTTTTGCACACATTTGCGGTAGGTGGGTGTAATTTCAAGCTGCTTCATCAAAAGGTCCAAAGACAAAATCTGGTTCCCCACATTTTCGCCGTTTTTTGCAGCGACCAGCGCTTTGTAATAGCGTCGGATAACTTCCTGCTTGGAAGCTTCGCAGACAACAGTGTCATCAATAATGCAATTGCCCGCCATGTTGACGCCCATGTCGGTCGGTGATTTATAGGGAGAGGTACCATAGATTTGCTCGAAAATGGTGTTGAGCACCGGGAAAATTTCAATGTCGCGGTTATAGTTGACCGTGGTTTTACCATAAGCCTCCAAATGGAACGGGTCAATCATATTTACATCGTTCAAATCAGTTGTCGCCGCTTCATAAGCAAGATTGACCGGGTGCTTTAGAGGCAGATTCCAAATGGGGAAAGTTTCAAATTTGGCATAGCCCGCCTGAATGCCGCGTTTGTGCTCGTGATAAAGCTGGGAAAGGCAGACCGCCATTTTACCGCTGCCCGGTCCCGGTGCGGTCACAACAACCAAAGAACGCGTCGTCTCAATGTAATCGTTTTTGCCAAAACCCTCATCGCTGACAATCAGCGGGATGTTTGCAGGGTAGCCCTCAATCGTGTAATGCCGCCAAACGCGCACACCAAGCTTGTGGAGCTTTTCTTCAAACGCAACTGCCGAGGACTGCGCGCCGTATTGCGTCATGACCACGCCGCATACCGGAAGGCCAAATGCGGCGTAAGTGTCAAGCAGACGCAAAATATCCTGATCATAGGTGATGCCGATGTCGCCGCGCACCTTGCTTTTTTCAATGTCGTTTGCGTTGATTGCGATGATGATTTCCGCCTCGTCCCGAAGCTCCAAAAGCATTTTCATTTTGCTGTCGGGCAAAAAGCCGGGCAGCACGCGCGACGCATGATAATCGTCAAAAATTTTGCCGCCGAATTCCAGATACAGCTTGCCGCCGAACGCGTTGATGCGTGAGCGGATATGCTCGGACTGCGTTTTCAAATATTTGTCGTTGTCAAACCCAATTTTCACTTTCTCGTTCTCCCAAATTTTCCAAATCCAAAATAAAAAACACACTTCCGGCGGTGGCGACACCACAACTCCGAAGTGTGACACTATTTATTATAAAGGAACATTTTTCAAAAATCAAGGGGCGCGTGCAGATTATTTCAGAAATTTCCGGCAGGCGCAGGAGAACTGGGAAAATGTTGACAGTGCCGTGTAAACCATGGTATAGTTTTCTTTCAGGGAGCCCGCTGCGGCTTTCTGCAAAAAGGAAGGAGTTGGGTTTATGAGGATGAAAAGAAGTGTAAAAATCTGCCTTGTTTTGGCACAGATTTTACTGTTTGCCGTTTTGCTTTCGTTGCTCGTGCCGCAGCTGCCAATCGGTATGCGCGTTTCGGAAAACGCGGCGGCGACATTTCAAACGGCAGACGGCGGTATGCAGGCGGCGACAATTCGCGCCTATGAACCGGCGCTTTATCGCTTTACGGCGCGCGACGGCCTGGCAAAGGGTACGCGCGCGGTAGCGGACAAGTATTTGCAGGAGACCTTGCAGACCGTTTCTTCACAGTATCTTCGGGAAAACGGCGCGGACACAGAAATTGTTTTGACGCAGCTTGCCTCTGCCGGCGACGATTTCTGCTATTCCATTTCCGGCGCACAAAATGGTGCTGTTTGGGAAGTTTGGGTCGTGACCGGAAAAGAGCCGCAGGTACTTGTAAAAAATGTCAGTGAGGAGGCGGCGCAATGAAAGGGGTAAAAATTTTTACAGCAATTCTTGTTGTGCAGGTGCTGCTGGTCGGCGCGCTGGCGCTTTGGCCGCATCTGCCCGCATCCAAGGCGGTGCAGTGGGAGGTTGGTGTGTCCTCGTTGGAAGCGGCGCGCGTACGCGGCGGTGAAGATTGCAAAGCGGCACTCAACCGGGAAGTCGCCGACTATCTCGCGCAGTTTGAGCCGTATTATGAGCAGGATATTTTACATTTCAACCATATTCGCGTTGTGTCCGAAACCACGCATTTGTCGGTGGTGGAAATCCGCACCGAGCTCATGCATAACGCCACGGCTGAAAGCGGCGGCGCATATCTGCCGGCAGGCGAAAAGACCGTGGAACTTTGGGTGTTTGCTGACGGCGACAGTGTAAAAACCGAGTGGGTGGAAAAAGAAAACACCCTCGAAGCTTTGCCGAGTGCCTAAAATAAAATCCGCATGAAACAAAAACCCCGCCTTTCCGAAGAAGGAAAGGCGGGGTTTTCTGTGTGCTGTAAGCGTCAGATTTTAAAGTAATCGACAGCGTTTTTAAACATGCCGTTGTTTTTGATGCCGTCCACATTTTTATAAACATTGTCCGAATACCGCTCAGAGTGACCCATTTTGCCGAAGACGCGGCCGTCGGGGGAGGTGATGCCCTCAATCGCGAGGTCAGAGCCGTTCGGGTTGTAACGAATCTCCATGGTGGGGTTGCCGTTTTCGTCCACATACTGCGTTGCAATCTGACCGTTGTCGATAAGCTGTTTCAGCAGCTCGGGCGGGCAGACAAATCTACCTTCACCGTGGGAAATCGGAACGGTGTGGATGTCGCCGACAGAACTCGCGGAAAGCCACGGGGATTTGTTGGAAGCCACGCGAGTGTTGACCAGTCTTGACTGGTGGCGGCCAATGGTGTTGAAGGTCAGGGTCGGGGTGTCGGCGTTCGGCTCGATGATTTCGCCGTAAGGCACAAGACCGAGCTTGATAAGCGCCTGGAAGCCGTTGCAGATACCTGCCATCAAGCCGTCGCGCTCTTTCAACAGCTTGTGGACTTCTTCGGTCACCGCGGGGCTGCGGAAGAACGCGGTAATGAATTTACCGCTGCCGTCCGGCTCGTCGCCGCCGGAGAAGCCGCCGGGCACAAAGACAATCTGGCTGTCGCGCAGTTCTTTCGCAAAGGCTTCCACGCTTTCGGCAATGTCGCGTGCAGACAGGTTGCGAATGACCATGATTTTCGGCTCTGCACCCGCCCAGGTAAGCGCCCGCGCCGTGTCATACTCGCAGTTGGTGCCGGGGAACACGGGGATAAGCACTTTGGGCTTTGCTACGCCGATTTTCGGTGCGACGCGTGTTTTTGCTTCATAAGAAATGGGCTCAACCGGCTTACTGCTTGTCGGCTTATTGCAGGCGAACACGCTTTCAAGCTTGTTTTCGTAAATGTCGGAAAGCTCGCTTAAATCAATGGTTTCAATACCGATTTTCAGCGCATAGTCATAGGTGGTTTCGCCGAGAAGTGTGAGTCCGTCGAGTTCTTCGGAAGCTTCCAGAACAAACGCGCCGTAATCATAGCTGTAAAGTGCAGCCTGCGGGAAGCTGCGGTCCAGCTTAAAGCCGATGTGGTTGCCGAACGCCGCTTTCATAAGACCCTCGGCAATGCCGCCGTAGGTCGGTGTGAAGCAGGAGAGCACTTTCTTGTCGGCAATGAGTTTTGCTACCTTGCGGTAAACTGCAAGCAGGCTTTCGGTGTTCAAGGTGCCGTCTGCGTTCTTTTCGGGTGCGATATAGTAAAGCTTAGACGCAGGCAGTTTGAATTCAGGGGAAAGAATGTTGTCTGAATTGCAGACAGAAACCGCAAAGGAAACCAGCGTCGGGGGCACATCAATGTCTTCAAATGTACCGCTCATCGAGTCTTTGCCGCCTATGGAAGCAATGCCCAGTTCCAGCTGTGCGGTCAGTGCGCCGAGCAGCGCTGCCGACGGTTTGCCCCAGCGGGAAGCGTCCGCAGTCATGCGCTCAAAATATTCCTGGAAAGTCAAATAGCAGGTGTCAAGGTCCGCACCGGTTGCAATCAGCTTGGAAACCGATTCCACGACCGCATAATACGCGCCGAGGAACTGGTTTTTCTCGGTGATAAACGGATTGTAGCCCCAAGCCATTACCGAGCAGGTCTTGGTGTCTTTGTTAAGAACCGGGATTTTTGCCGCCATTGCCTGCGCCGGGGTGAGCTGATATTTGCCGCCGAACGGCATTAAAACGGTGTTTGCACCGATGGTCGAGTCGAAGCGTTCTGCAAGGCCGCGTTTCGAGCAGACATTGAGGTCATCGGCGAGTGCACGGAATTTCTCGGCATTGGTTTTGCCCTCAACAGCCTTTTCAAAAGGCTGTGCCGCCTCTACAAGCACGCGGGTGTGCTTTTCAGCACCGTTGGAGTTCAGGAAATCGCGCGAAATATCGACAATTTTCTTGCCGTTCCATTCCATGGTGAGCCGCGGGTTTTCAGTGACCTCGGCAACGACAGTCGCTTCGAGATTTTCCGCCGCTGCAAGCGCCATAAACGCATCGACATCATCAGCCGCCAGCACGACAGCCATGCGTTCCTGCGATTCGGAAATGGCAAGTTCTGTGCCGTCAAGGCCTTCATATTTCTTCGGGACTTTGTTCAAATCGATGTGCAGCCCGTCGGCAAGCTCGCCAATGGCAACGGAAACGCCGCCCGCGCCGAAGTCATTGCAGCGCTTGATAAGACGGGTCGCTTCGGGGTTGCGGAACAGTCTTTGGAGCTTGCGCTCTTCGGGCGCATTACCTTTTTGAACTTCTGCGCCGCACTGCTCGAGAGAAGAAAGCTTGTGGGATTTGGACGAGCCGGTTGCACCACCGCAGCCGTCACGGCCGGTTCTGCCGCCGAGCAATACAATGATGTCGCCCGGAACCGGCACTTCGCGGCGTACATTTCCCGCCGGCGCCGCACCCACGACCGCGCCGATTTCCATGCGCTTGGCGACATAGCCGGGGTGATAAATTTCATCGACCTGCCCCGTAGCAAGACCGATTTGGTTGCCGTAGGAGCTGTAGCCCGCCGCCGCGGTGGTGACAAGCTTTCTTTGCGGCAGTTTACCGGGCATGGTGTCTTTGACCGGCTTTAACGGGTCAGCCGCACCGGTCACGCGCATTGCCTGATATACATAGCCGCGGCCTGACAGCGGGTCACGAATCGCGCCGCCGATGCAGGTCGCCGCACCGCCGAACGGCTCGATTTCGGTCGGGTGGTTGTGCGTTTCGTTTTTAAACAGGAACAGCCAGTCTTCGTCTTTGCCGTCAACATCGACTTTGATTTTTACGGTGCAGGCGTTAATTTCTTCAGATTCATCCAAATTTTTCAGCTGGCCGGTGTATTTCAGATACCGTGCGCCGATTGTAGCCAAATCCATGAGGTTTTGCGGCTTTGTGCGCCCTAATTCCTTGCGGATTGCCACATAGCGGTCGTATGCTTTCTGCACCGCCGGGTCGTGAATTTCCACGCCGTCAATTGTTGTTAAGAAGGTGGTGTGACGGCAGTGGTCAGACCAGTAGGTGTCAATCATGCGGATTTCCGTAATGGTGGGGTCGCGGTGTTCGCTTTTGAAATAATCCTGACAGAAAGCAATGTCCGCGTTGTCCATGGCGAGTGCATATTTCTGCACGAAATCGGCAAGCTCCGCTTTGGAAAGCGAGGTGAAGCCGTCAAGCGTTTCCACTTCGGTGGGAATGTCATAAGGCACATTCAGCGTTTCAACGCGGTCAAGAGAAGCTTCGCGGCTTTCCACGGGGTTGATAACATATTTTTTAATGGCGTCCAGCTGCGCGGGCGTGACCTTGCCGAAAATCATATAGACTTTCGCGGTGCGTACCAGCGGTTTGTCGCCCTGTGAAACGAACTGAATGCACTGCGCGCAGGAATCTGCACGCTGGTCAAACTGACCGGGCAGATATTCCGTTGCGAACACAATGGCGTCGGTCTGCGGCAGGTGTGCATAAGTGTTGTCGAGCTGTGGCTCGGAAAACACCGTCTTTTCACATTGCTTAAACAGCGCCTCGTCAATGTTTTCCACATCATAGCGGTTGAAAAGGCGAAGGTCAGTGACCGTGTCAATCATTAAAAGTGAGCGAATGTCGGAAAGCAGCGAGGCCGCCTCATCCGCAAACTTCTTTTTCTTTTCCACATAAATTCTGTAAACCATGTTGACCTCCTTATTTGAGCGCTGCAAGTGCGCGCTGTCCGATATCTTTGCGGTGGAAAGCTCCGTCAAAGTGGATTTCTTCGACCGCTGCATAGGCTTTTTGAAGCGCAGTCTCTAAATCCTTGCCGGTTGCTGTTACGCCGAGCACACGGCCGCCGGATGTGACAAGCTTGCCGTCTTTCAGCGCCGTTCCGGCGTGATATACGATAACATCTGAAAGCTCTTCTGATTTGCCGAATTCCATGACGCAGCCCTTTTGATAAGCTTTCGGATAGCCGCCCGAAGCGATAATCACGCACGCCGCGGCATCGTCCGAAAATTCAACGGAAAGATCAGAAAGCGTTTCGTCGTGCACTGCCTGCATGACGGTCAGCAAATCGGTTTTGAGAAGCGGGAGCACAACCTGGGTTTCCGGGTCGCCGAAGCGGCAGTTGTATTCAATGACCTTCGGTCCTTTCGGCGTGAGCATCAAGCCGAAATATAAGCACCCTTTAAAGGTTCTGCCCTCGGCGTTCATTGCCCGCATCGTCGGCAGGAAAATGGTCTCCATGCAGGTGTCGGCAACTTCCTTGGTGTAATAGGGGTTCGGCGCCACCGTGCCCATGCCGCCGGTGTTAAGCCCTTGGTCGCCGTCAAGCGCGCGCTTGTGGTCCATGGAGGAAACCATCGGCACCATCGCTTTGCCGTCGGTGAACGCCAAAACCGAAACCTCAGGGCCGGTCAAAAATTCTTCGACGACAACATGATTGCCGCTTTCGCCGAACATTTTGTCTTCCATAATAGATTTGACGGCGTCTTCGGCTTCTTCGAGATTTTGCGCAATTATAACGCCCTTGCCGAGCGCCAAGCCGTCAGCTTTAATGACGGTGGGGAACTCGTTCTTTTGGCGGATATAGTCAATAACTTCCTTAGGGTCGGCAAACACAGCGTAGTCGGCCGTGGGAATGTTGTATTTCTGCATCAGGTTTTTCGAAAACACCTTGCTGCCTTCAATAATGGCGGCGTCTTTATTGGGCCCGAAGCAGGGGATGCCTTTTGCTTCGAGCGCGTCTACACAGCCGAGCACCAGCGGGTCGTCCGGCGCGACAACGCAGAAATCGATTTTGTTTTCCACGGCGAAATCGGTAATCGCCGGAATATCTTTCGCCCCGATGTCCACACAGATGGCGTCTTTTGCGATGCCGCCGTTGCCGGGGCAGGCAAAAATCTCCGTTACCTTGGGGCTTTCCTTTAACTTTTTAATAATGGCGTGTTCGCGGCCGCCACCGCCGACAACCAGAATTTTCATGCTCTAAAACCTTTCTTTGTTGATATGCAAAAACGGGAATACAGGTGTGCCGAAAATGGTACACCTGTATTGCAAAGTTTTCTTAATGATGGAACAGGCGAATCCCGGTGAATGCCATGACAAGACCGTGCTTGTTGCAGCAGTCAATGACAATGTCGTCGCGGATAGAGCCGCCGGGCTGAACGATGTAGGAAACGCCGCTGCGTCTTGCGCGCTCAATGTTGTCGTCGAACGGGAAGAACGCGTCCGAGCCGAGCGAAACATCGTGGAACTGCGAGAGCCACGCCTGTTTTTCTTCTATGGTCAGCACTTCGGGACGGGTCTTAAAGGTGTTCTGCCACACATCGTCGCCGATAACATCTTCATATTCGTCCGAAATGTAAACATCGATTGCGTTGTCACGGTTCGGGCGGGAGATGCTGTCGATAAAGTCAAGCCCGAGCACCTTCGGATGCTGGCGGAGATGCCAGATATTCGCTTTGTTGCCGGCAAGGCGGGTGCAGTGGATTCTCGACTGCTGACCTGCGCCCACGCCGATGGTCTGGCCGTCTTTGGCATAGCAGACGGAGTTCGACTGCGTGTATTTCAGGGTAATCAGAGAAATAATCAAATCACGTTTTGCGCTTTCGGGCAAATCCTTGTTTTCGGTGACAATATTTTCAAGCGAGCTTGCGTCAATTTTCAGCTCGTTGCGGCCTTGCTCAAAGGTCACGCCGAAAACATCCTTGTGTTCCACGGGGGCGGGCACATAGTTTTCATCGATGGCAACAATGTTGTAAGTGCCTTTGCGTTTGCCCTTGAGAATTTCCAGCGCTTCGTCGGTGTAGCCGGGCGCGATGATGCCGTCAGACACTTCACGCGCAATCAGCTTGGCGGTGGGAACATCGCAGATGTCGGAAAGCGCAATCCAGTCGCCGAACGAGGACATTCTGTCGGTGCCGCGCGCTCTTGCGTAAGCGCAGGCAAGCGGAGAAAGCTCCAAGTCGTCGACCCAGTAAATCTTTTTCAGTGTGTCGGAAAGCGGAAGTCCCACTGCCGCGCCCGCTGGGCTGACATGTTTAAAGGAAGCCGCCGCCGGCAAATGCAGCGCAGCTTTAAGCTCGCGCACCAGTTGCCAGCTGTTGAAAGCGTCCAAAAAGTTAATATAGCCGGGCTTGCCGTTTAAAACGGTAATGGGCAGGTCGCGCCCGTCCTGCATAAAGATTTTTGACGGCTTTTGGTTGGGGTTACAGCCGTATTTCAGTTCCAGTTCCTGCATATGTTACCCTCCGATTATTGATTTTTATTGACGATGCGGTCGGTTGCTTGTTTGGTCTCCACATTGATATAGCGCACAAACAGCGATACCTTGTTGTCTTCGTTTAAGCTGTTCCAAAGCATTTCGGTGAACGCGTCGATGTCGTCCACGGTGGCAATTTTCTCCGGCTCGCCTTCAAAGGAGGGAAGGGGGTTGCCGTCGCCCATATAGGTGTGAATGAAATGCCCTTCGCCGCAAAGCGGATTGTTATAGCTGAAAGTGAAGCGGTGTACGCTGTCGGGGTTGCCGTCTGCGGATTTCAAAATCGACATGGCATAGTTGAAAGAACCGTTTTCCATATGCACAATGCCGGAAATGCGCGGCGTGTAGTTCGGCGCGTCATCTTCATATTCGCGTGTGCGAAGCGCCTGCTCAAAAGTTTCCTGACGGTCCATATGCTCATAAATCGTGTCAGTCTGGTCGCCATTTGTGACAATCGTCTTGTTGCCGAGCACACGCACCGGGGAATAAATAATCAAGTGCGGGTCGGAAAGCTTGGATTCGTCAAAGGCTTTGGTGCGAATGCCGTCCGCGGTTGCTTCAAACACGCGGTTGCGGGAATTTACGCTTCTGCCCATGATGAAATAGGCAATCACGGCGTTTTTGCCGTCGGGGGTTTTGCCGAGAACGATGCCGCGCCCGGGATAGGCGTTTTCACGAAGTAAGGTTTCAATGTCTAAAGTTTTCATGATTTACACTTCCTCAATCCAGGTTTTACCGTCTTTGACGGTGATTTTCCCGTCGCAGAAAAGTGCGGCGGCTTTCGGCAGCAGTTTCCATTCGCACTGCTCCATGACGCGCTTTTGTAAAATTTCCGGCGTGTCGTTGTTGTAAACGGGAACGGCCTTTTGCAGAATGATTGGACCGCCGTCACAGACTTCTGTTACAAAATGGACGGTTGCGCCTGTAAGCTTTACGCCGCTTTTAAGCACCGCCTCGTGCACATGCAGTCCGTAAAAGCCTTTTCCGCAGAAGGAAGGGATCAGCGCCGGGTGCACATTCATCATTTTATAGGGGAATGCGCGCACAACCTGCTCGTCTAAAATGGTCATAAAGCCCGCGTAAATGACAAGGTCGGCTTTTTCTTCCTGCAAGGCTTCAACCATCGCGTGCGAATACGATGCAATGTCCGGGTAAGCTTTGCGCTCAAGCACGCGGGTGGGAATGTTGTTTTCCTTGGCGCGCGTTAAGGCGTAGGCGTCCGGCTTTGAAGAAATGACGCAGGTGATTTTGCCGTTCGGGATTTCCCCGCGCTTTTCGGCGTCAATGAGCGCCTGCAAATTGGTTCCGCCGCCGGAGACCAGCACAACAATTCTTTTCAAATTACTCGCCCTTTTCTAAATCAGTTTTTGGGTTCAGGCAATGACAACGCCTGTGTCGCCCTCGGTGATTTCACCGATGATATAAGCGTCCTCGCCGTTTGCCTTGAGCACTTCCACAGCTTCGTCCGCACGCGCGCTGTCCACAACAATGCTCATGCCCACGCCCATGTTGTAGGTGTTGAACATGTCGCGTTCGGGAATGTCGCCGGTACGCTGCAAAACGGAGAAAATGGGCGGGATGCGCAACGCCGCAGCATCGATTTTTGCCGTAAAGCCTTTCGGAATGCTGCGCGGAATATTTTCATAAAAGCCGCCGCCGGTGATGTGGGAAACCGCCTTAACCGGCATTTTTTCGGCAAGCGCCAAAACGGGCTTAACATAAATGCGTGTGGGGGTAAGCAGGCATTCGCCGAGCGTCATGCCCAAATCTTCGCAATAGATATTTAATTCTCGGTTTTCAATGTCGAACACCTTGCGCACCAGCGAAAAACCGTTGGAGTGCACGCCCGAGGAGGGCAGGGCGATAATGGCGTCACCTTTTTTGACGGTTTTGTTGTCAAAAATCTTTTCTTTGTCCACAATGCCGACGGTGAAGCCTGCAAGGTCATAGTCATCGTCCGCCATCATGCCGGGGTGTTCGGCGGTTTCACCGCCGATGAGCGCAGCGCCCGCCTGCACGCAGCCTTCGGCTACGCCGGAAACAATAGCGGCAATTTTTTCAGGATAATTCTTGCCGCAGGCGATGTAGTCCAAGAAGAACAGGGGCTTTGCGCCGCAGCAGATGACATCGTTGACGCACATCGCAACGCAGTCAATGCCGATGGTGTCATGCTTGTCGAGGAGCATGGCGATTTTAAGCTTTGTGCCGACGCCGTCCGTGCCGCTGACGAGCACCGGAGCTTTCATGTTAGCAAGGTCGGGCGCAAAAAGCCCGCCGAACCCGCCGATGTCTGAGACGCACCCGGCGGTGAGCGTCTTTGCGATATGCTGTTTCATCAATTCAACGGATTTATAGCCCGCGGTGATGTCTACGCCGGCTGCCTTGTAGCTTTCAGAAAAACTGCTTTCCATTATTGCTTGCCTCCTGCCTTGTTTTGGCTGATTTTGGTTTCAAATTTAGACTTCGCGTTGGCTTTGGGCGGCTCAACGGGGTATTTACCGTCGAAACAGGCCGCGCAGAAATCCAACGGACAGCCGTCTGCCAGATGCAAAACGCTTTCTTCGCTTAAGTAGCCCAGCGAGTCTGCGCCGATGATTTGGCAGATCTCGTCAATCGAGTGGTTGTTTGCAATCAAATTTTCGGGGGAATCTATATCGGTGCCGAAGTAGCAGGCGTGCCGAAACGGGGGAGCCGTTACGCGCACATGCACTTGTGTTGCTCCGGCTTCACGAAGCTGCTTCACAATCCTGGCGCTGGTCGTGCCGCGCACAATGGAGTCATCAATCATCACTACGCGTTTGCCTTTCACGGTCGAGGGAATGGCATTCAGCTTGATGCGGACATCGCTTTCACGCTGCGCCTGTGTCGGCTGAATGAACGAACGCCCGATGTATTTGTTTTTGATAAAGCCCAGCCCATAGGGGATTCCGGATTCGGTGGCGTAGCCCATTGCCGCGTCAATGCCGGAGTCCGGCACACCGATGACAACATCTGCGTCCACCGGGTGCTGCTGCGCTAAAAACGCACCGGCTTTTTGCCGTGCCAAATGCACCGAGCAGCCCTCTATTTCTGAATCGGGACGGGCAAAATAGATATACTCAAACACGCAAAGTGCTTTTTTGCAGTCGGTGCAGTGCCCCTCAATGGAGCGCATACCGTATTTGTCTACGACCACAATTTCACCGGGCTTGACATCACGCACATATGCCGCGCCCAAGGTGTTGAGCGCACAGGTCTCCGACGCGAACAGAACTTGTCCGTCTTTTTTGCCGATGCAAAGCGGACGAAAGCCCAGCGGGTCGCGCGCCGCAATCAGCTTGGTCGGGGACATGATAATCAGCGAATATGCACCTTTCAGACGATACATGGCGGAAAAGACCGCCGCTTCAATGGTGGGCGCGGAGATACGCTCTTTGGTGATGATGTAGGAAATGACTTCTGTGTCACTGGTCGAGTGGAAAATAGAGCCGTTCATTTCCAGAGCTTCGCGCAGCTCGGCAGCGTTGGTCAAATTGCCGTTGTGCGCAAGCGCCATGCTGCCTTTGATGTGGTTGACAACCATGGGCTGTGCATTTTGCGGCGCGTTGCCGCCGGTCGTGCCGTAGCGGACATGACCGACAGCCATCTGCCCGTTTCCGAGGGCTTCCAGCGTTTCTTTTTGAAACACCTCGTTGACAAGCCCCGGGTTTTTATGGCAGCGGATTACCCCGTCATCGTTGACGGCAATGCCGCAGCTTTCCTGACCGCGGTGCTGCAAAGCAAACAGCGCGTAATAGGCGCTTGCGGCAACATCGGTGGTTTTGTCGCTGTAAATGCCGAATACGCCGCATTCTTCGTGGATACTGTCGAACATAAAATGGCCTCTTTGCTTTAGAATAAAAGGCGTGGATTAAGCAAGACCCAAACGCTTAAATACCTCATTATAAGCTTCTTCAACATTGCCGAGGTCTCTTCTGAAACGGTCTTTGTCAAGTTTTTCGTTGGTGTTGACATCCCACAGACGGCAGGTGTCGGGAGAAATTTCGTCAGCCAAAATAATGGTGCCGTCTGAAGTTTTGCCGAATTCGATTTTGAAGTCGATAAGCTTCATCCCGGCGTTCAGGAAATAGCCTTTCAAGAATTCGTTGACCTTGCGGGTGTATTTTTTGATGGTGTCGATTTCTTCCTGTGTTGCAAGGCCGAGCGCCAGCGCATAGTCATCGTTGATGAACGGGTCGCCGAGGTCGTCATTCTTGTAGCTGAATTCCAAAATCGGGCAAAGAAGCTCCGTGCCTTCCGCAACGCCCATGCGCTTTGAGAAGCTGCCGGCGGCAACATTGCGCACAATGACTTCCAGCGGAACGATGGTAACTTTCTTAACCAAAGTTTCACGGTCGGAAAGTTCTTTGACAAGGTGTGTGGGTACACCTGCTTCTTCCAGTTTTGCGAATACATGGTTGGTCATACGGTTATTGACAACGCCTTTACCCATGATGGTGCCTTTTTTCTCACCGTTAAATGCGGTTGCGTCATCTTTGTAGTCTACGATAAGCAGTTCCGGGTCATCGGTCTTAAAGACTTTCTTTGCTTTGCCTTCATACAGTTGTTCCAGTTTTTCCATGATTTTGCGTCTCCTTTGTTTCTTGTTTATATTTTAAGTTGCTTTTGACTTAGTCACGAAACTGTGCGCTGATTTTTTCGTCTTTACGGCGCACTTCGTCCGCCATCTCCTGCCGCATGGCGACAAGCTTTTTGTCGAGTTCCTCATCAGAAAGGGCGAGCATCTGTGCCGCGAGAATAGCGGCATTTTTAGAACCGTTGACCGCAACGGTCGCCACGGGAATGCCGGAGGGCATCTGTACGGTTGCGAGCAGTGCGTCAAGTCCCTCAAACGAGGCTTTGCCCGGTACGCCGATAATCGGCAGAGTGGTGTTGGCAGCCAAAACACCGCCTAAGTGTGCCGCCATACCGGCAATGGAAATGAGAATGCCGAACCCGTTGTCTTTCGCAGCTTTTGCGAAAGCGCACGCTTCATCGGGCGTGCGGTGGGCCGACATAACATGCACTTCAAAAGGAATATCCAGCGCCTTTAACTGCGCCGCGGCTTTTTCAGCAATCGGCAAATCGCTGTCTGAACCCATGATAATTGCAACTTTTTTCATAAAAAGACACCTCACACAAAATTCAAAATAAAACACAAAACGGCGTAGGTTGCACTACGCCGTTGTTACAGGACAGATTTATTGTTCATGCCGCCAAAACGCAGACTGCGCCGCAGAGTGACCGGAAAACGGCCTGAAAAAAGCCCGCACAGTTCATGTAAAGCCAGCACAGCGCATACCTCCGACAGCAAAATTTCACAATATAATTTTACTTTTTTTGACACAGAAAATCAAGAGGAAACGCCGTGAAATCAGAAGATTGGAGGGTTTGACAACTTCCCGTGGTTTTGCAAGCCGCCTTTGTGGATTTTGACAAGGGCGTTACTGCGCTTTTTCGGATGCGTTCGCGGGCGCTTTTTCAGTCGCTTCGGCAGAGGCGTCAGCCGCGGTTGGGTCGTTTTCTTCTTCCGGCGCTTTAGCTGCGGATTGCGCTTTTGTTTCCATGGCTTCCATGCGCGCGTCAAGCCACCGCAGAATGTCTTCGGTAACCTCCTGCCGGTTGAGCTCGTTGAGCAACTCGTGCCGTGCTTCGGGGTACAGCTTTAACACCGTGTTGGTGTGACCGGTTTTGCGCAAGGTTTTGTAAACTTCCGTCACGCCTTTTCCGTATTCACCAACCGGGTCTTTGTCGCCGGAAACCATCAAAATCTGCAGGTCGGTAGGAACTGTGTTGTACCAGACTTTGCCGGAGATTTCCTTCAGCAGGGAAAACAGCGTTTTAAATCCGTTTACGGTAAACACGAAGCCGCAGTGCTTGTCGTCGATATATTTTTGGACTTCCTTTTCATCACGGGAAAGCCAGTCGAATTTTGTGTTTTTTTCGGTCTTTTTGTTGTAGGAACCAAACGCCATAGAATCGAGAAATGCGGAGCGGTACAGCATGCCCTCGCTTTTGGTCATATAGTTGGCAAGTAAAATGCCAATGTCTACCGCCGGGTTCGGACCGCTTGTCCCACAATAGATGACGCCGTCGAGTAAATGACCGTATTTTGCGGTGTATTTGCGCGCCAAAAAAGAACCCATGCTGTGCCCGAACAGGAAAACCGGCACATTCGGATATTCCTGCCGTGCAATATCCGTTAGCTGTTTCATATCTTCCACAAGGCTGTTGGCGCCGTCGTCACCGAAAAAGCCGAGCTCGTTTTCATTAGCAACAGAAGACCCGTGCCCTAAGTGGTCGTTGATATAAACGGCAAAACCCTGTTTGCAAAGCTCCATGGCAAACCGGGCATAACGATTGGAATATTCCGCCATGCCGTGGGCAATCTGCACGATGCCGCGAACAGCGCCGAAATCGGCGGGCGCCGCGCTTTGCGCGAAAATATCACAAAGTCCGGAAGCGGATTTAAAAGTAAATTCGTTTGTTAAAAACTCCACGAAAAATCATCTCCTGAAAGATGTTGATTGCATAAGTATAGCATAAACACGGGGAAATTGTAATGCCGACAAGGAATGTTTGTACCATAGCCTAAAATGTCGAATGAATATTTATGCAATTTGCATAATATCAAAAAAGAAAAAAGAAGCGAATTTTTTTTGAAAAAAGCCTTGCGAAAACAAAATTTCTGTGCTATGATACATACCGTCAGTTATACGGGGGTATAGCTCAGCTGGGAGAGCAAGCTGACAGGTAAACTACCCCGAAACGCATTTGACAATTAAATATAAAAAGCATACCGAAACGGAGTTGTATTAACGGTTTGCGAACATATGGGGGCGTAGCTCAGCTGGGAGAGCGCCACACTGGCAGTGTGGAGGTCATCGGTTCGATCCCGACCGTCTCCACCATCAAAAGCAAAGACTGCGAATAAAAACGCAGTCTTTTTTCTTTGCTGATTTTTATTGGATCTTTGAACTCTCGTACAATTGAATATTGCTAAAATCAGGCAGATAGAATAGGAAAAATCTATCTGCCTTTTTTCATATATACATAGCCAATCGTTTGAAATACAGACGGTTGGCTTTTTTCATTTTAAAGTCAAAGGAGATGTAAAATCATGAACAAATTTGAATCAGAAAGAAAATTTGCCGAGCGCATGAAAAGGTGTTATCCACTGGGCACGAGATTATTGCTCTTAAGCATGGATGATCCTTATGCACCAATAGATTCTGGAACAAGAGGCACGGTTGCCCATGTAGACGATGCCGGACAAATCCATATGAAATGGGATAACGGCAGAACTCTTGCCCTTGTTCCCGGTGAAGATTCATTCAGAAAATTGACTGATGAGGAACTTGCGGAAGAACAAAATGAAAATATGGACGAGGATAACGCTCCCGTCCTCGGAATGTGAGGTGCAAAATAAAAATATTGGTTTGATGCATATGTCCATTCGTGTATTGGATATGTTCTGCGGAATGAGTGCGTTTCGCAGCGCGGCAGAAAAAATAGGCGGCTTTGAGTTTGTGGGATACTGCGATAACGATCCTACAGCCATAGCTGCCTATCGCACTTTATATAACACCGAAGGAGAGATTTATTATGATAACGCAAGAACCGTCAACACAGATGAAATCCCTGATTTTGATCTTCTTGTCGGAGGCTTTCCGTGCGTCGCCTTTTCAGCCGCAGGACGAAGATTGGCGTTTAAGGATGAAAGAGGGACTTTGTTCTTTGAACTTGCCCGAATACTTGAAGCAAAACGTCCTGCATTTTTCGTCTTTGAAAACGTTCCCCCTATCCGAACTATTCAAAAGGGGCAGGTTTTTACGGCCATCCTCAGCGAAATATCTCGACTGGGGTATGTGTGCGAATGGCAGTGTATTGACGGCTCGGCTTACCTTCCCCAAAGCAGAAAGCGGGTGTTCATTATCGGATATCTTGATCCCCGATGTGCCGGAGAAATATTACCTCTCGAAAGAAAAAGCTCAACGCCTCTTTCCGAACTCACCGACAGAGCTTCACAGGGTAACAGAGTCTATGATGCAAAAGGCGCAGCCATAACGCTAACAGCTTCCTGCGGAGGATTTGGCGGTAAAACCGGAATGTATTTTGTGGATATGAATGAAAATTCAAAAATAACGGATACGGCACGGTGTATCACGGCAAGGCATAATGCAGGTTTGAGCAATCGTAAAGGTGAACATTCGGGCGTTTTCGTGGAAGATGACGGCGTATACCCTGTTATCAATCCTGACAGAGAAAAAATCAGGCAGAACGGTCCGAGGGTAAGAGAAAACGGAGCTCCGGCATTTTGCATTACAGTTGTTGACAGACACGGGATTATGCATAAAGGCAGAATAAGAAGATTAGTTCCGCAGGAATGTTTTCGCCTGATGGGTTTTACCGATGAGCAGTTCTTTAAATTGAAAAATGAACTCGGACTTGCCGATTCTAAGTTGTATAAATTGGCAGGCAACAGCATTATGGTGCCTATTTTAGTGGATATATTATCCCGAATTAAAAAAATAAATCAAAAATACAGTAATTTGAAGGAGAAAAAATAAATGCCGAATCATGTGGAAAATATCATTACCTTAAAAGGTAATGAAAGAAAAATCCGTGAAATGCTTGAAGCAATCAAAAATGATGACTTCGGTTTAGGGACATTGGATTTTAATAAAATTATCCCGATGCCTAACAGTCTCAACATTGAAGCAGGCAGCAGAACGGACAGAGGACTTAAAGCATACAGCGATTTTATTGATGTTTATGTTTTCGGCAGAAATGCTGAAGATGCATTAAACGCTATTCGAAATATATCCAAAGAAAGCGAAGATGCATTTTTAAAGCAAAGAACCGATGTTGAAATCGACGAATGGGAGCTTGGCAAAACCGCTTGGAATAACATTCAAAATTACGGAGCTCCTACTTGGTACGAATGGAGTATCAACAATTGGGGTACAAAATGGAATGCTTACGGTTATGACGAAAGTGCAGATTACAGCCAAAATACAGATTTGTGGTTTCAGACTGCATGGTCAGCACCGCACCCCATATTGCAAAAGCTGTTCAAAATGTATCCCGATATTACCTTTGAACATGAGTGGGCGGATGAAGATATCGGTGCAAATTGCGGACGGAAAATTTACAGAAACGGCGAATGCACCGAGGAATATTATCCCGAAAACCAAAAAGAAGCCATTGAATTTGCCTGCCGTATCTGGGACTACGATCCTGCCGAGCTTGATTTAATGCTGAATAAAGCGGAAAACGGATATATCAATATTGAAAATGATAAATTTGACTTGATTTCGCTTTTCGGCAAACCTGCTCTGTTTACAAACGAAAGACTGACCGATGCGGATATTCCCAAAGGACTGTATTGCTATCACTTGCGCCATAGCGATGACGGATGCAGTTTCGCAACTATCGAGCCAAAAGTCAAAGTCAATCACGGCGGCAGTGTTATCACCGATGAACCGATTGATTTCGGCGAACAGGGATATATCGCCTTTAACGAGGATACAGAACCGAATTTTATGAGTGAAAATATGACTTTCGGCGAATATATGCGTGGAGAGTTTGACCAGAGCGAAAATGAATCTCAGCAAATCGGAGGTATTCAGTTATGAGTGTAAAGAAAATCAATGCGGAAGATCTTCGCAGAATGAAAGACTGTGAGGGCTTAATTTTGCAAGGCTGCGGCGGCAGTCTTGATGAATGGGTAGACGGAATAAACAAAATGCTTACAAAGTCGGATGTTTTGCTTGACGGTACAAAATTCAAAGCAGAAAACTGCCTTAAATTTGAAAGCGAAGGACGCACCAATCTTTTGTTTCCGTTCTCTGAGGATGTAAAACTTAATATGGGAAAGCTCGCAATGTGGAGATTGCAGACGCACAGCGAGTTCGGTGGCAAATGGCTTTCCGATTATGTAGATAACCAGCTCGGCGGTTTTATATCCGAGGGAAAGCAAAAGCCCGACTGCAAGCTGATCGGCGAAGATGGTAATATTTTTAATATTATGGGAATTGCCTCAAGAACGCTTCGACAAAACGGCATGGCGCAGGAAGCAGTTAAAATGCGTGAGCGCATTCGAGGTTCGGGCAGTTATGACGAAGCTCTTTGCATTATCGGCGAGTATGTAAATATAACGAGCGACGATGAAAGCTCAGACGAAGATATGGATTATTCTATGGAGTTCGGAGAGATGTAAAATGGCAATAGCAATGCTGATTATTGGTCTGATGCTCGGAGGCTGTATTGCAACTGTATTTCTTTGCTGTTTTCAGATAAACCGAGACAACTATTACGGACAGACCATTCAAAGCCATAAAGAAAAACAGAATAAAGAATAAGAACCATCGGCGGTATCAATCGTTTCAGAGCGACGATTGATACCGCTTTTTTATTGCTCCGAAACGGTTGTGCCGCCTTGCGTGAAAGAGAGGTGCTCACCATAAAAACCCCTGTATCAAGAGTAGGCAATAAGACTGCAATTCTGCATATTTTGTACGCTCTATTTCCTTTGAACTACGGCAGATTTGTTGATGTGTTCGGCGGTTCAGGAAGCGTACTACTCGGCCACCCCGAACTCTGTCCGTTTGAGGTGTACAACGACTTTGACAGAAATTTAGCCAATTTGTTCCGATGTATGAAAGAAAGAACTATGGCGGTGATTCGTGAACTTGGCTTTTGCCATATGAATTCCCGTGAAGATTTTATTGCTGTCCGCCGTTTCTTTAATAATGAGCAGTTTGACGATAAATATCTGTCTGAAGAATTACGGCTTACAGAAGTTCTCTTTCCCTTTCCCGAAGCGAATGAGCTGAACGAGATACGGACACGGATTACACAGGACTATGATGTCCGCCGTGCCGCTATGTTCTTAAAACTCCTTAGATTCAGTTATTCAAGCAGCGGAAAATCCTATGCCTCACAGCCTTTTGATTTGCGTAGGTTGTTCGGCTTGATTTCGCAGCTGCAAGAGCGTATGGCAAATGTCGTTGTGGAAAATCAAGACTTTGAAGCGATCATTAAACATTACGATCGGCCTGACACCTTTTTCTATCTTGATCCCCCATACTTCTCTACCGAGGATATGTATGAGGTTGGATTCGGTTGGAACGACCATGTAAGGCTCAGAGATACGTTGAAAAGCATAAAAGGCAAATTCTTGCTGTCCTACAACGACTGCGAGGAAATCCGCAAGCTGTATAACGGCTTTTCGGTATTTGACTTTTCCCGTACACATTCAATGGCTCAGCGTTATGAAGCGGGCAAAGAATTCAAAGAACTGCTTATCGGTAACTATGATTTGTACGAACGGGAAAAAGCAAAGCCGAAACAGTTAACGCTTTTTGAAACAGAGAGTGAAAATACAAATTTTGATTATGAAAGAATTTTAAAGGAGTGCATTGTATGCAAGACACAAAAATGAACATGGGCGAATACGTCCTCTTTTCCGTGCCTATGGAAATGCTTGAAGAAGCGGGTATCGGCGAAGAAAGCGTTATTCAGATGAGAGCCGGAAACGGCAAGATTATTATCAACAGAGTAAAAAACGAAGAAGATTTTGTTTGTGACGGCGACTGTAAAAACTGCCCTATGAGCGAAATCGACTGCAATGAAGATTGCGAGAACTGTCCTTGTTGTAAAAGTTGTGATGAAAGTGAGGTTTTCTGAGATGATAAAGATACTTCGTATACTCGGCAAACGAGGAAGAATTACTATCCCCTTTGAAATCAGACAGCGCGTAGGTTTTAAATACAACGATGTATTATCGTTTACAGAAACAGCAGACGGCAGGTCGGTTGTTGTAAGGAGAGAGAAAATATGCGATAACTGCAGGCAAAATCATTCTTCGTTAAAAGAAAATGAGGTTACGCTCCTCGATTTTCTGAATAACCTCTCACCTGAGCAGCAAAGAGCGGCTTTGGTGCATTTATCAGTCAAGTGGGCTGAACGGCAAGGCGGTGAGCTGAATGTCTGAAAAATTAACAGTCGTAATGGTCGAACCGCACAAAGCGCCATATGCAGCTAAAATTGATGATGAATTATCCGCACTGCAAAAGGCTGTAGGCGGATATATTGAAACCGTGTATAACGGAGATGAAACCATCATCGTCTGCAATGAAGAAGGCAAGCTCAAAGGTTTAGAGGGTAACCGCAGAATCAGGGGAGGTGCAAGCGTTATTGCAGGCACATTTTTTGTAGTCGGCGATGATGGTGAAAACTTCAGATCGTTAAACGAAAGCGAGGTGGTGAGATATATGGAAAGGTTTAAAGAGGTAGAGAAAATATTGCAGGACGAGGTAGAAGCCGATATGGGCATTACCTTTATTTCAATGTAATTAAAGATAGGAGAAATTCATTATGGCAAAGAAAAAAGAACAAAAACAGTCAGTTCCGAGCATCACGGCTAAAATTGACCGTCTTGTCAATCAGGAGGATTCAAGTGTTAAAGCCTATGCGTCGGTCAATATCGGCGGTGCGTTTGCCGTTCACGGCATTAGGGTAATGGATTCGGTTAAAGGTATTTTCATATCCATGCCGTCAAACAGTTACAAAAAAGACGGCAAAATGCAGTACAGCGATATCTGCCATCCGATTACGGCAGAGGCTCGCAATGCGCTGATTGATAAGGTCATTGAAGCTTATGAACTGAAGCTCAGCGAAGAACAGGATATGGACGATTTATCCGAGGATGAAACAGCCGATATTCAGCCGTCTATGTAGAAAATATATATTTCTTAAAGAATTGTCTGGACTTTTGAAAAATTGTCGGTATCCTTGTGCTTGAGGTGGTGATTCGTTATGGAAAATAAAATCTTAATCGCAATGCTGATAATGGCAATTCCGGTGATTTTTGCAGGCTGCGGTTATACGCAAACGGTTCAGTGTGATGAAACAAATACAGCAGATATTTCTTCGGCAAGCGTAATATCGGACATAAAAACAAGCGATAGCGATTCTGCCGGAACAACTGCCGTAACTTCTGATTCTGAAATTACAGCGGAAAAAGAAACAGGAAAAACTGAAACTGCTCCTTATACGCACTCAAGGTCTGAAGAGGCAAATATTGTATCACAAGCACAGTCAAAGCCGATAAATTCTGCTTCGACTGAGAAAGCGATAGAAACAACAGCTCAAATATTGAACCCCACAGAAACCACCACAAAATCAAAACCACCGGAAACGACTATAAAATCTACACCGACTACCGAGCCTCAAAAAGAGTTTGATATAAACTGCTGGCTGGAGTTTGCTAAGGGTTATGCAAAAAGCGTAGGCTTGCAGTTGGAACGGTCAGCTGCAGACTGTTGGGACAATCCGATAGCCGCAAACGCAAAGTGCAAATACCTTGAACGGGATATTAAAAGCAGGCTTAACCGCTATGCAAAAGATGAGGATATAACGGATGTGTGGATATGGGCGGAAAAAGTCGCGGACAATTCCTATGAAATATATATCGGCTACGCTTAAAAAAACTAACACTTGGCGCATCGCATAAAAGCGGTGCGCTTTTTATTCGGAAAGGATGAAAACAAATGATAAATAGAGGTCTTACGAAATACTTGTCATTAGCTTTGGCATTGGCGGTTATCTTCTCAAATTTCTTCTCGCTCGGAGCAGTTACTGCACATGCCGCCGCCGGTGAAAAAGCCGATGTATATATTGTAGAATTCCCGCGCGCAGGCGAAAAGAATCTTGCGGGCTGGGGACACGAAGCTTTGCAATATATGAACGGCTGGAATACAGGCGGAGCAACGGATAAGCTTATGCTTCGGGCAATTGGCTCATACACAGGTCAAATTTGCTATTGCATTGAACCGGGAACGGGACAGCATACGGGCGATACACTTACGCAAAAGGATGAAAGCTTTTGGAACAATTTCCCGCCTGAATACAACCGAACCATCGACGGCGATACAATAAAGATATTTATCGGCAGAATTTTGCAGTACGGCTATACGGGAAATCTTTCAACCGAGTGGAGAACGCAGGACGCCGCAGGGGCGGACAAACTCGCCTTTGCAATAGCAACCCAGCTTTTAATCTGGGAAACTATTGTCGGCGAACGAGATGAAAATTTTAACCTCGTTGATGTGGGAAGCTGTGACAGAGTATTGGAATATGTCAGAGGAAACAATCCGATACGCAGTCAGATTTTAAAGCACTATTCGGATATCGAAAAAGCCGTTCAAAATCATACAAAAGTACCCTCCTTCTGCGCAAGGTCAACAGGAAAAGCAACAACCATTGAAATGCAATGGGACGGCAAACAGTATGTTTCCGTTCTCACCGATTCAAACAATGTTTTGTCCGACTATTCATTTCATTCCAATGTGCCGTCTGTGTCCTTTACTGTAAACGAGAACGAATTGACAGTAGCCTCTAAAACTGCACCTACAGAGGAAATTACGGTTACAGCCGAAAAAAACGGTGCGCAGAGAAAAGGCTTAATCACTTGGACTGACGGAATATACACGCCCGGCAAAGGCTCACAGGATACGGTAACCTATGCACAGTCCGTCAGCGATCCCGTAAAAGCCTATGTAAAAATCAAGGCTTCTTACGGCTCGGCTAAGATTGTGAAAACCTCCGAGGACGGCAAGGTAGACGGCGTTTCATTCCGTGTTCAGGGTAACGGCATTGACAAAACCGTAAAAACGGCAAACGGCGGTCAGATTCAGATCGATAATCTCGTTGCGGGTGTTTATACAGTAACGGAGCAGACGGAAGAAAAATATGTGTCGCAGGAAACAAGACGTGTAACAGTGGTTTCAGGGCAAACCGCTACAGTTAATTTTAACAACAAGCTGAAACGAGGCAGTCTCACCGTTACAAAAACAAGCGAGGACGGGTTCAGCGAGGGTGCAAAATTCCACTTGTTTGGCACTTCGTTCTCCGGCTTGGAGGTAGATGAATATGCTGTGGTCGGCAGCGATGGCAAGGCGTATTTCAAAGATGTTCTCATTGGCACGGGCTATACTCTTGAAGAAGTGGATACAGCCATTCGCTATGTTGTTCCAGAAAATCAGACTGCAGAAATCGAATGGAATAAAGTTGCGGAGAAATCCTTTGATAACATTCTCAAGAAATGGCAGCTTACCGTTACCAAGAGCGATAAAGAAACAGGAAATGCACAGGGCGACGCTTCTCTTGCAGGCGCTGTTTACGGCATTTACAAAGGCGAACAGCTGATTGACACTTATACGACAGATAAAAACGGTCAGTTCACTACCAAATATTACGTTTGTGATTCTGATTGGACAGTTCGTGAAATCGAACCGAGCAAGGGATATCTCTTAGATAATACCGTTCATCCAATCGGCGCTGAACCGAAGCTCTATACCGCAGAGTACAACAGCACGGCGCTGGATGTTCTCGAAACCGTTCAAAAAGGCAAGATTGCTGTAATCAAGCACTGTGATGACGGTGAAACGCAGATTGAAACACCCGAAGAAGGCGCTGAATTTGAAATATATCTCAAAAAGTCAGGTTCATTTATGAAAGCCAAAGAATCCGAACGGGATATCCTTGTTTGTGATGAATTCGGATTTGCCGAAACCAAAGACCTGCCCTACGGCATTTATACCGTCAGACAGACAAAAGGCTGGGACGGCAAGGAATTAATGCCTGCTTTTGATGTGTTCGTGAATGAGGACGGCAAAGTATACCGTTACCTCATCAACAATGCAACATTTGAATCACTTATTGAAATCGTAAAAAAGGATGCAGAAACAGGCAAAACAATCCCGGCTTCCGGCATCGGTTTCAAGGTGCGCAATACAGATACCGGCGAATATATTGTTCAGCATATCAATTACCCGACGCCTGTGGATATCGACATTTACTACACAGACAGCACAGGTAAATTGATGTTGCCCGAAGCGCTCCCTTACGGCAATTATGAAATCATTGAGCAGAACACCTGTTACGGATATGTCCTCGACAGCAATCCTGTTCCCTTCACAGTAGACGGCAGTCAGACACTCATAACGGTAGAAAAGCACAATGTAGCGCAGAAAGGCATCATTAGAATCAGCAAAACCGGCGAGGTGTTCTCTTCCGTTTCTGAGGTGGGCGGATTGTATCAGCCTGTCTTCTCGGTTCAGGGCTTGCCCGGTGCGGTCTACGAAATCACCGCCACGGAGGATATCTGCACCTTGGACGGTACGCTCCGTTATTCCAAAGGTGATGTGGTTGCGGAGATTACCACAGGCGCAGACGGAACAGCCACCTCAGAGCCACTGTATCTCGGAAAATTTGAGGTGCGCGAAAAAATTGCGCCGTTTGGCATGGTCGTCAGTGACGAAGTGCATTCTGTCGAACTGACCTATGCAGGACAGGAAATCGAGATCACAGAAACAGCGACAAGCTTCTATAACGAACGCCAAAAGGCAGAAATATCGCTCTCCAAAGCTTTGGAGCAGAATGAAAAGTTCAAAATCGGTATGAACAACGAAATCCTTTCCGTGCAGTTCGGACTCTTTGCAGATGAGGATTTAAAAGCTGCCGATGGTTCGGTTATCCCGAAAGACAGCCTTATTGAAGCTGTAAACTGTGATGAAAACGGCAATGCGGTTTTTGCAACCGATATTCCCGTTGGTGCAAAACTGTATGTTAAGGAAATCAGCACAGACAGCCACTATCTTCTCTCGGATAAGAAATACCCCGTAGTATTTGAGTATGCGGGACAGGAAACCGCTGTAGTCAACATTTTGATCAATAACGAAAACCCTATCACAAATGACATCATCTATGGCACTGTAAAAGGCTTAAAGCTTGACCGTGAAACCAAAGAAACCATTGCAGGCGCTCTGTTCGGTTTGTTCAAAGCAGATGAAACTGAATTTACGGCAGAAAAAGCAATCCTTACAGCTGAATCAGATGAAAACGGCATTTTCACATTTGAAAACATTCCGTATGGGGATTGGATTGTAAAAGAATTACAGCCCGCCGAGAATTATCTGTTGGGTGTAGATGTATATCCTGTTACTGTTTCGGATAACGGTCAAATTACTGAAATCACAGCAACAAATGACCGTGTCCCCGAAATTACACCCCCTATTCCCGATATTCCGCAAACAGGCGATGACAAAAAGCTCGGATTTCGGTTCGGGCTCGGAGCTGTTACCGTGGGTGGTTTCGTATCAGCAGGAATCATAGCAATTAAGCGTAAAAGGAATGACGAGGATGCGTAAGGTATATATCTGCGCTCCCCTCGGCGGAGATGTAGCAGAAAATCTGCGTAGAGTCCGCCGATATACCAAATATGCGCTGCTTTGCGGCACGGCTCCGGTCGTGCCGCATTTCTATGCGGAGTGTCTCGATGACAGCAAGTCCAAAGAACGGAAAATCGGTATGGCTGCCGGTCTTTCTCTTTTATGGTTCTGTGATGAAATATGGATTTTCGGCGACAAGGAAACCGAGGGTATGAAAACGGAAATACTGTTTTGCAAAAATCTTAATGTCCGTATCCGCAGGATCAAGGACAGTGAAATAACGAAAAAGATCGGAGGAAAAACACCATGAAAAGAAAAACGGTAAGAAAAATACTGTGTTTGTGTATGCTTATTTTAATTGTGTCTGTTTCTGCTGTGCCCGTCTTTGCCGCAGGCGATGTGGCAGGCGCTGTTGAAGGCACTTGGAACGCTGCCAAAAGTCAGATACAGACGGTGGTCAACAATGTAGTCTTTCCTGTAGTGGATATGATATTGGCAATCCTATTTTTCGTAAAGGTCGGCACTTCGTATTTTGAGTACCGCAAGCACGGGCAGTTTGAATTTGCCGCGCCTGCGATTCTGTTTGCCTGCCTCATATTTACGCTGACAGCGCCGCTGTATATCTGGTCAATTCTCTAATCAATCTGATAAATCCGTACTGAAAATCAGTGCGGCTCTCTGGAGGTGAAACACTTGTTTGACTGGTTAGGCGATATAATTTCCGGTTTAGGAGATGCAATAGGCAGTGTGTTCGACACGCTCGGACAGCAGATATCCAATGTAATCTGGAACACGATGCTCAGGTGGTTTTATGAAACCATTTACGGTGCGGTTGCGGACTTTTTCACACTCATGGGCAATATGGGCGCAGACATTTTTGACCTTGACTGGGTAACTGCAGCAATCCGTTTGTTTACGCTGTTCGGCTGGGCGCTTTTTGCCGCAGGTGTGGCAGTCGCCGTATTCGATGTGGCGATTGAGTACCAATGCGGCAGAGCGAATATAAAGACAACTTCAATCAATATATTAAAAGGATTTTTTGCCTGTTCGCTCATAGGCATTGTACCTGTGGAGCTGTATAAATTCTGTACCAGCCTGCAAAACACATTTTCGCACGATTTATCCCGCTTATTCGGCGGAACACAGTCGCTTGATCTTGCAGGCCAAAGCATGAGCGTTCTGCAGGGAAGTTTTGAGGTGTCCGCACAGGTAACATTTAATCTTTTCAATCTTCTTGCGCTCATAGCCTTCGCTTACTGCGTAATCAAAATATTCTTTGCGAATGTAAAGCGAGGCGGAATTCTGCTCATACAAATGGCGGTAGGCAGTCTGTATATGTTCTCCATTCCGAGAGGATATACAGACGGATTTAATCAGTGGATGAAGCAGATTGCCGCACTGTGCTTAACGACCTTTATGCAGACAACACTGCTGTTCTTAGGGCTTCTAACATTCCCTAACAACATGCTTTTAGGTCTCGGCATAATGCTTGCGGCCAACGAAGTACCGAGAATCGCACAGCAGTTTGGTCTTGATTCAAGCGTTAAAGTTAATATGATGAGCGTTGTTCATGCAACGACCACAGCTGTGAATCTTACTCGCTCGGTAGCGAGAGCGCCAGGAAAATGATGGAGGTAATATAAAAATGACACAGTATTTATACCCCCAAAACTTAAGAGCCACAGCAAATCTGTGGCTTTGGAGCTTAAAGGATTTTTGTATTTTGGGAATTTCCGCACTGCTGTCCATAGTGATTTTAGTACAGACGAGATTTGTAATTCCTGCTGTCGTAACCTTGTGTTACGGTTTTTTAACTATCCGTATGGATGAAACAACTGTGCTTGACTTTATCAAATATGCAGTGAGATATTTTATCGGTACACAGCAAGAATTCCGCTGGAGGCAGGCTGGGCCTGCACCCAATTTGCACACAAAGCATACGCTCAAATCAGCATTGTGTGCCTGCGAATATAGTTCTCTGAAATTGAGGTGTAATATATTTTATGATCAATAAAGAAAAACAACAGAAAAAGAAAAAAGGACGCTCGGTGCAGGATTTAATCGGCGTCAAAGCATTCACGAAGTACGGGCTTGCCACGAATAGGGGTGAGCTTTTGTTTTACCTCGTAGCCCCGACCAACATCTCGGTACTGTCTCACACGAATGTTGAAATTAAAATAAGGCATCTGATGATGGTTTTGTCTTCACTTCCCGATATCGAAATCACCTGTACCGATTCTTCGGAATGCTTTGATTGTAACAAATCATATTTGCATGCAAGATTATTGGAAGAACAAAATCCGAAAGTTAGAAAAATTATTAAAAAAGATATAGATTTCCTTGATAATATTCAAATGGAAATGGCAACGGCAAGGCAGTTTTTGTTTGTCGCAAGGCTTAAAAATACAAAAGACAAACAAACCTTTGATACAGCCAACCGCATTGAGAAGGTTATATCCGAGCAAGGCTTTGAAACGCACCGCATGAAGAAAAATGAAATCAAGCGTTTCCTTGCTTTGTATTTTGAAGCAAGTATGAACGGTGAGCAAATGCCCGATGCGGACGGTGAACAGTTTTTTAATTTTGACAAGGACGGTGAAAATGAATGTTAAAGAAGAAACCGAAAGAATTAACGCCCGAACAGATTGAAGAAATCCGCACAAAAGATTTCTTTGATATGATACTGCCTGGTACGGTCAAATTCTTATCAGACCATTATGTTGTCGGCGACAGTTACCGCTGTGTATGGGCTGTAAGAGAATATCCGCCTACTACCGAGGAACAGGCAATTTTATCTCAGCTCGGCGACAGAAGCGGTGTTACGCTTCGCATTTATCACAGACTTGTAGAAAGTATGGAACAGCGTAAAATAATACAGAGCGCCACCCGCCGAAACAAGCTGAAAAGCGGCGGAAATGATGTCAACGAAACGATTGAAGCCGAGGGCAATTTGCAGGATGTGGTAGAGTTGCTCGCCAATCTCAGAAAGAACCGTGAGCCTCTGCTCCACTGCTCTGTATTTATTGAATTAAAGGCAAAGAATATGGACGCGCTTAAAGAATTGCAGAGTGAGATTGCAATGGAGCTTACTCGTTCCAAAATCTCAGTTGACAGACTGACGCTCCGTCAGAAAGAGGGCTTTTTGTCTGTTCTGCCTGTGGGCACGAACCAGTTCGGCACACAGTACGAGCGAGTCCTGCCTGCAAGCTCAGTTGCAAATCTCTATCCGTTTAACTTTTCGGGGAAGACCGACCCACAGGGAATATATATCGGCAGAGATAAATTCGGCACGAATATCCTTGTAGACTTTGACCGCAGGGCTGAAGATAAAACAACAAGCAATATCCTCATCTTAGGCAACAGCGGTCAAGGCAAGAGTTATTTGTTAAAGCTGATTCTTACAAATATCAGAGAATCAGGTAAAAGCATAATCTGCCTTGATCCCGAAAGCGAGTATGAAGAGCTTTGTTCAGCGCTCGGCGGTTGTTATATCGACATCCTATCAGGTGAATACACCATAAATCCTTTAGAGCCTAAGTCTTTCGGTGTGGGCGGTGATGATGGTGATGATACCATCTGTCCTGCGGCGTTTAAAAAAGTAACAAGGCTTTCACAGCATATCGCTTTTCTCAAGGACTTCTTCCGCAGTTATAAAGATTTTTCTGACCCGCAAATCGACACCATTGAAATCCTGCTTTCTAAGCTGTATGCTCGCTTTGGCATTTCCGACAGCACCGACTATGGCAAGATGAAGCCCACTGATTATCCCATTATGGAAGATTTCTACAAGCTGTGCGAAGAAGAATTTATGACCTACGATAAGCAGAGGAAATATCTCTACACAGGAGAAACTTTACAACAAGTATGCCTCGGCATTCATTCTATGTGTGTTGGTGCGGAAAGCAAATACTTTAACGGGCACACAAATATCACAGATGATGCATTCCTTGTATTTGGTGTGAAAGGCTTAATGGATACCAACAAGCGATTAAAAGACGCTATGCTTTTCAATATCCTGTCCTTTATGAGCAATCAGCTTCTCGGAAAAGGAAACACAGCGGCGAGCATCGATGAGCTGTACTTGTTTCTTACGAACATGGTAGCAATTGAATATATCCGAAACGCTATGAAGCGTGTGCGTAAAAAAGATTCCTCAATTATTCTGGCAAGTCAGAATATAGAGGATTTTTTAATACCGTCTATCCGTGAGTTTACAAAGCCCCTTTTCAGTATTCCCACCCATCAATTTCTGTTCAATGCCGGACAGATAAATCCTAAAGAATATATGGATGCACTTCAAGTCGAGCTGTCCGAATTCGAGTTGATAAAATATCCCGATAGAGGAACATGTCTCTATCGTTGCGGAAACGAACGGTATCTGCTACAAGTCATTGCCCCTGACTACAAATCTGCATTGTTTGGAAAGGCAGGTGGACGGTGATTATAGCTATTTTAGAATATTATACAAATCGCTAAAGTTATATGTAAATCTATGACGGCAATTAGTACAAGTGAAAGTAAATTGTTCATTATCTATATTGTGGTATAGTTTGGTGAAAGTTATTTTTCCACAATTTGGGCATTTAACCTTTAATAAAAAATACAGTTTACTACCCTTTCTAATTATTCTGCCACAGTGCTTCTTATATAACAAATTATATAAAATAGAGAATATGATTAAGCTTATCGAAATTATTATAATCGGGAAACAAATGTGCATGTATATTTCTTTTGTATTTTGGTTTTCAAAACGAAACAACAATTTTATTGGGCTGTGTAAAATCATATCTCGAATCGACAAAATATCGGCAAGTACTGATATGCCAGTAATTACAAAAGAAATCCATAAAGGACAAGTCTTTGTTTTAACCTCGGGAAGTGTGTGATCGCCTTGGTTAAAATTGATTTCGTTGTTGATCGTATTGAAATTATTAATTTGATTTTCAATATTGTTGTTATTTTGATAATTCATATTGTTTTGATTTCCCATTATATCACCTCACTTAATTATATCATAAATCTACACATTCCAACAAAATTTTCTAAAAATTCACAAATGAAAGAGGTGTTTTTTATGTCTTCTGCTGTAGGCGCGGCACTGAAGAAACTTGCTGTATATATTTTCTCCGACAAAAAAGCATTAAAAACCGTACTCGGAATCATTCTTGGGGTTATTATTATAATCATTATGCCGATTGTTGCGGTGGTCAGCATCTTTAACGGCAACATTGAAATAGACACCAACCGTCTGCAAACAACGGTCGTTCAGAATTTATCTGCAGAGGAAAAAGCCAAATTGCAATTTGTGGAAGATACAATGAACAGCATTGATGAAAAAATGAAAGCCGCCGGATTTAACGGCAGAATTAAAGAAGCGCAGGTACTGTATGTACTTGCGCTTTCTGATTCTTCTCACAATCCCGATTTTGCAGATAAGCTTGTATCCTGTTTCAGTGACAATCAAACAGACGAGCAGTTAATTTCCAACATCAATTCTGCATTCGGCACACAGCTTACGGCCGAAGATTTCAGCAATGTCATGGGCAATATACGCTCTATGCGTATTGACACATCCGACTATACCGATTCGAAAACGAAAAACAATCTTGATCTTGTAAAATGGGCAAAGCACGCACGGGAAAGCGGATGGGGCTATGTCTGGGGAACACACGGAAATCTTCTTAACAAAACCGAGCTGGAACGGCTTGAATCCGTATTCGGCACTCATGTTACCGATTACGACAATTTTATCCGTCACAACTGGCTCGGTAAGCGAACGGCAGACTGTGTTGGGTTAATCAAAGGCTACGGTTGGTACGATGCCGAAAGCGGAAAGATCAGCATCGGTGCAAACGGTATGCAGGATGTTTCTGCAAACGGAATGTTTCAAGCGGCAAAGGAAAAAGGCACGATTGATACTCTTCCCGAAATTCCCGGACTTGGCGTATGGCATGAAGGACATATCGGTATTTATATCGGCAACGGCGAAGTCATTCATGCCGCCAATACAACAGCGGGCGTAATACGCACCTCTATCGGTCAAAGCGGATGGACACACTGGTTGAAAGTGCCGTATATCAAATATATTGAAGAAAGCGAGAAATCAACATCATGAAAATTAATATACCTTTCCGCAGAAAAGATTCGGAAATAGAAACAAGCCCCTGTGTAGTAGAGAAAACTATGGAGCTGCCTGCTGAGCAGTTTGATCATTTTTCAGAGAACCTTTTGAACGATTATGATTTTATTCTTGAAAATATCGACCAAATGTATCAGGACAACAATGGCGTGAACCATTGTCTATTGGTGCTTTGTGAAGAAAGGGATGACGGCATTATCGTAGAATCCGAAGGTAGTTCCTATGCCCGTTACAGCGCCTATCTTCCGTGTGCACGAAAGCTTATACAGCAGGAGCAATATCCATCGTTGTTTGCACACGCAGATGAAATGCGCTGGCTTGCAGACAAGTATGTGCAGAAAGCTTTAAACGGTCAGCTTGACTGTCAGTACAGAATTAATTTTGACGAGGTGAGAAATCTCTGTCGTCGCAACGAATTCAACGAAGAATTATTTATGGATATGCTCTCCGACAGAGATGAAATTGACGATGTTGAATTTTCAGATGACGGCTGTACCGTTACAATTTCCGATCCGTATTTGCGTCAGGAAAATGAAGAAGACCTTCGCAGATTGAATTCTGAAGAAGTTGAAATTATTTGTGCAAAGCATATTTTATGGCTTCACGACGCAGGCGGCGAACAGGCGGATTTTTCTAACTGCTTGATTAAGGATATGAATCTTTCAGGAAAAAATTTAATCAATGCTGTTTTTAACGGCACTAAGTTTGTGAATACGGATCTGAGCAAGGCGAAATTCTGCTTTGCTCTCTTTAACAGCACGAGATTCCAAAATTGCAATTTATCAGATGTTATTGCAGAAGAATCCGAATTTAAATATTCTGAGTATGTTGCCTGTGCTTTCGACCGCGCAATATTTACGCATAGCAATTTTACAGGTGCAAAATTTTATGACTGCACAATGAAAAACTCAAGTCTGCAAAACTGCTGCATTGATAAAACTGAGTTCAGTGACATAAATTTTGGTTCGGTGGATATGCGTAACTGCAGTTGTGATGAGCAGGAATGGACGGCAGAACAGTTCGGCGAGAATATTTCTATGTGAGGTGTAGATTTGAAGAAAGCGACAATCAATATTTCCTACGATGAAGAAAAACTGAGTGCAATGAAACTGTATCTCGAACAGAAAGGTACATGCTTTGATAATGAGGTTATCAAAATGCTTGATACTTTGTTTAACAAAACTGTCCCGTCAGGTGTCCGTGATTTCACATCAATGAAATCCAAAGGCTATGCACTGACTTCTAAAAAGGAGATGAAAAGCAATGGCTGATATTCAACTTGAATACAACAATCACCGTCTGTGAGCCAACCTGTCGCCCCGTGTGACGATTTTGGTGGCAAGGTTGTGAAAGTAGTCGATTGAGAGCAAGTCTGCAAAATTCCGGCGGTTTCGGGCAAGACAAAAACAGATGTAACAGCAGGGTTTCTCTGAGATGTTACAGGGTTGATTTTTAAGCAGGAGAAAGAGAGGCGGGTTGCTAAAGCTTCCGCCTCTCAATCACAGCGGACGGCAACGCCGGCCGCACAAGGGGTTTGGCGAGTTATCTCACTGCTATTGCAAGGTGGGTTGCTGATAGCGGTACCGCAAAAACGGATGGGTTGCTACACGAATAACTGCCGGAATTACGGCGGTTTTACAGCGGCTGCAGTATTTTAACGGAGGTGATGTTATGTCAGCACCAAAAGATAAGAAAAAGTTTTTGTTATGGGCATATCCGAGCTCACTGGAGCTTGTAAAGAATAATTACAGAAAAGACAATTGCAAAAGTCAGTCGGAATTCATTGAACGGGCAATTGGGTATTATGTAGGTCGTGTCACGGCAGATGATGACACATCATATCTTCCCAATGCATTCCTCTCCAATATGAAAAGCATTGTTGCAGAGAGTGATAACCGACACAGTAAAATGTTATTTAAGCTGTCCGTTGAGATTGCAATTATGCAAAATCTTGTTGCAGCAACGAATAATATTGATCCGTTATCGCTGGAACGCCTGCGCGGTGAATGTGCGAAAGAAGTTAAACGTCTTAACGGTTCATTTTCTTTTGAAGATGCTTATCATTGGCAAAAAGAATAATTTATGGCAAAGCTGATTACAAAATTTAAATATCTGAAACCTAATGACCAAAATAGCATCGGAGGTTATGCAAAATATATTGCCACCCGTGAGGGCGTAGATAAAATAGATGAGTCCTTTAAACTTGCGCCTTCTACGGCAAAACAAAAGGAGTTAATCAAAAAAATACTTGCGGATTTTCCCGACAGCAAAAACAGTTTGGAGTACGAGGATTATTTAGAAGAATCTAATATAGGTAACGCTTCTGAATTCATTACACGCACAATAGAAGATAACGCCTATGAGGTTATGCATACTAAGACCTATGCAGACTACATTGCCACCCGTCCGAGAGCACAGAGATTCGGTACGCACGGACTCTTTACTGATGATGAAGTGCAGGTAAAACTGAGCGAAGTATCTGAAAACTTAAATCAGTATGGCGGTAATGTCTGGACGGTTATTGTATCTCTTCGCCGTGAAGATGCTGAACGGTTAGGCTTTAATACAGGCGAACGGTGGCGGGATATGCTTCGTTCACAGACAAGTTTAATATCCGAAAACTTTCATATCCCGATGCAGAACTTGAAATGGTATGCGGCGTTTCACAACGAAAGCCATCATCCCCATGTGCATCTGATGGTCTATTCGGCTGAAGAAAAGCAGGCGTATTTATCAAAACAAGGTGTAATGAATCTGCGCTCTGCATTTGCAAAAGATATTTTTGCTCAAGATTTGCTCTGCGTATATGAGAAACAGACAGAGTACCGTGACGAGTTGAAAGTAAACAGCCGTGAGGTAATTGCCGAAATCATTTCAATAATTAACAGTGGTATTTATGTTAATCCTGAACTTGAAGAAATGCTTTTAACTCTTGCTGACAGATTGTCTAAGACATCAGGTAAAAAAATTTACGGTTATCTGAAAGCAGATGTCAAGGCAATCATTGATTCTATTGTGGATGAAATTGCAGATGACGAACGCATATCTGTACTCTATGATTTGTGGTATGAACAGCGTGAAAATGTTATCCGTACCTATACAGATGAGCTGCCGGAACGAGTTTCGCTGTCGCAAAATAAAGAATTCAAATCTATTAAAAACACCGTCATACAGGAAGCAATGAATATTGTTACTGACCACATGCGCATTACTAATGATGAAGATACAGATGAAAAGGCTGAATTTGATTCTGAGCCGAGCAATGAAGAAATAGATCTTCCGCTTATGGATAAAGAAAAAACTTCTTTAATGTGGCAGTATTACAAGAAAGCGAAAACTTTGCTTGTCTGTGATAATGAAGACTATGATCCGAATACGGCGGTTGAGTTTCTGATTGAATCTGCGAAACTCGGATGCGGCGTTGCAAAATATCGCCTTGGCAAGATGTTTTTGCAAGGTAAAGATGTGCCGAAGAATGTGGATTATGCCCTGCGATGGCTGGAAGAATCGGTCAGTGAGGGCAATGAATTTGCAGAATACTTGCTCGGTAAAACTTATCTTAATGGCGAAGATGTGGAGCAAGATTTAATTCGCGCAGAAGATTTGCTTCGAAAATCCTCCGCACAGGGTAACAAATATGCAAAATATACGCTTGGAAAAAGCTTGCTTGACGGCAATCTTTTCCTGCAAAATATCCTGGAATCTATAAAACTGATTGCCGAGTCGGCAAACAGTGGTTTTGCTCCGGCACAGTATTTACTCGGCAAACTGTTATACAAAGGTGAAATGATATCTCCGGATTTGAAGAACGCAATAGAATATCTTGAAAAAGCGGCAGAGCAGAAAAATCCATATGCTGCCTACCTTGCCGGAAAAATACTGCTTAAAGAAGATGCGGTCAAAGATATCAGAAAAGCAATCCGCAACTTTGAAATTGCCGCTGAGAACGGAAATCATTATGCAGAGTATATGCTCGGCAAAATTTTTCTCTACGGTAAAGAGGTTGAGTGTGACTATGACAGAGCGATCGCATACCTTACTGCATCAGCCGAACATGGCAATCAGTATGCAAAACAGCTTCTCTACAGTATCAAAGCCAATCGCAATTGGTCAGCGGCACTCGGGTCTCTTCGTCTGCTTGGACAGATTAGCCGTATCATACAAAACCGCTTACAAGATGAATATAAAGGAAAGCAATTTTCATTTGACACAAAACTCAAGAGAATCATTGACGAGAAAAAACAAGCACACGGCTTGAAACAGGGATAACAAAAGCCTACAGACAAAAAATCTGTAGGCTTTTATCTATGCATAACTTGAATCACAGAGTTTATTCCATACGCTGAAACGACTTATTAATAAAGGAAGGATAATCAAGAATTATCTTAAAATTCATTAAAAGGAGATACTCATGAAAGATAACCTTACAATTGCATTCATTGCTCAATATGCACCTCCAGTAGGTAGTGAAACCCCTGTGTTAGCAATTGCTGAAAATGGTATTTACAACAAATATCATTATGACATTTATTCAGTATTAAAAAATAATTTTGCAAATGTTGTAACTGGAAATGATGCTAATTTTATAATTAAAAATCATGATAAGATCGACTATATTTTTACACTGTTAAACCGAGCCCCCTATAGAAATTCGGAAGTATTTATATCATCTTTAGCTGAATATTACAAGCTTCCATATTTAGGAGCGCGTCCAAATATAAGAGCGTTGGCAGAAGATAAGCATCTTGCAAAAATAATGGCATCATTTTGTGGTATATCTACTCCGCGTTGGATCACTGTTGATATGGATGAGGAATTACAAGGCATACAATCTTTTGAAGGACCATACTTTGTAAAACCTCGTTATGGTGCGTCCTCTAAATACATTGATGAAAACTCTATTTGCCAAACTTGGCAAGATGTAAAAGAAAGAGTTACATATCTACAAAAAAACAATGAGGATGCAATAATAGAGGAATTTATAGATGGTATATATTATTCTAGTCCAGTTGTCTTCAAAAATGGAAATCCAATAATTTTACCTCCTGTACAAGAAAAATCAATACTCAAAGGAAATGTAGTAACTTATTTTCAAAAAAGAAAAGTAATTGACGGACTGTCTCGCACGGTTGAAACATCATTAGAAATAACAGAAAAAATAGCTAAAGCATCTAAAATTATTGCACACTATATTCGACCAATAGACTATACTCGAATTGACTATATTGTTAAGAATGATGGTGAATTAATATTTTTGGAATTCAATGTGTGTTGTAATCTAGGAATTCAGTCGTCATTTGCAATATCGGCCCAATCCGAAGGTATTTCTCATTCTCAATTGGTATTATCGATTTTAAATGAGAGTTTTCGTCGTCAGGGACTTACCTGACATGATTGATATTGGATTTGCAATCCAATATTCTAAATAAGCAGGGGCATAATAGCGCCGATAATCATGAATTGATGGTATTGTTTCTTCTACGCAACAATTTCGAATACATTCTTTGAGTTCTAGAAAAGAAGAAGTGAAGTTCTCAGCACAATCAAGAGCATTTAAAGCATTTGAAAAATCTTTTTGTAAACAAAATAAACCAGCTAATGCTAAATAATACCGCCCTTTTAAACGATGAAGATTACTTGCATCGACCTCTTTTTGTAGTTTAATTAAATTATCTAATGCTTTTTCAGGATGTTTTTCTTCTAACATAATTAAACTTTCATTTATTGATACATATGTTAAAGGCATAATACTTTTAGCAACTACTTTTGCCATACGTATAAACTTTTTAGCGTTAGAAATATCACCACAATAAAGATAAGCTACTGATAAATTATTCGTCACAATATGCAATTGTTCTATTCCATATGGCATTAATCCATTATATGCCTCTTCTAAATAAGATTTAGCATAGTGAATATCACCTTTACGAATATAAACACGTGCCATATTTGCATAGGTTGTCAGTTTGCCATATTCATCATTTGTTTGCTCAAATACTTTTAATGCATCTTTCCATTTTTCCTTTGCGATATCATCTTGATATAAAGTAGCAGAATTGCGAAGAAAATATCCATATTGAGAAGAATTACTAATACTCTGATAATATTCTTCTACAATATGTCTAGCCTTATCTTCATTTCCACCGTGAATACAATTACTAACTGCTACAGACAATAATACTGCTTTTTCGTTAATATTTGAACTAGAGGATATTAAACTCCAAATTATTTTATCAGCTTCTTTGTGTTGCCTACAACGATTAAGTAAAAGAGCATACAGTATTTGGGCATCACGATCATCTTGTATCTTATTCCATACTTTTTCTAATACATTGAGTGCAGCTTTATATTTCAGTTTTTTATACAAGCAAAGTGCACACAAGAACTGAGTCTCTGAGTCCAATAGTGTTTTTGCAGAATCAATCCACTCAATAGAAATCGTATATCCTAATTTAAGACTCTCAATAAGTAGTTTTTTTCCAAAAAATGCTTTCTGATCTGGGGCAACTATACTCGATAATTCATAAAGTTTTACTAAGTCATCTATTGTATGAAATTTTTTGGTATATAAATAGCGATAAACTATATCCTGATAAATTAATGCATCGGCATCATTTAGAATCAAAGAATTCCATCTCATTTGATTTTCATTTCTTACCCTAGAAGAATATCTTTCTCCTCCTTCCAAATTCAACACGCAAGATAAATAACCATTTTGAACTAAATCATCTATAGTTTGCTTAATAACAGTACATTCAACAAAGTTACAAGTAGGTGAATCGTGAATCATCGTTAGTATATCATTAAAGCTAGCAGGTCCTTGCAAAATACGGAAAAACATTAATATTTCATTTGCAATCATATTATGTCTATCTACAATTGGTTCCTTACCATAAATTGCAGAATACACAATTTTTCTAATGTTTCCATTTGTTTGATGAATTAATAGTTGCGCATTGGTCTTAGAAATTTTTCTGTTTTGACTTTTCCAAAGTTCTTCTATACATTCAATAGATGGTTTACTAAAATCAATATATCGCAAATTACTTTTTATCTGTAATTCTAGTAATAGTTTTTCTAAAAGGTTTGAGTTCCCTGTTTGTGACATTACTACTTTAACATTATTTATATCTGCCAAAGCTAAAACATCATACAAAGAACTGTTATCTATATTTTGTACATTATCTATAAACAAAATCACTGTTTTATCGGATAGCTCTTTTTTTATAAGCTCAAAAAAGAATTGTTTGAGTATATCAGGATAATAGCCAGAATATATAGGTAAAGACTTGGGCTCTTCCAAGAAATGTGCTACTGTGTTTCCAATGCTAGGTAAATCTTGAGCCACACTCTCAAATAAAGTTTGTGAATATTCACCATAGTTATCGTCTGCGTACATTTGCAAATTTTGATATAGAGCTCCATTTTTAATTACCACTTTTTTACACACTTCATGTACAGGCGACCTAACATTGTCTGAAAGTTCACTATAGAGACAAACGATGCTTTTAGTTGATTGCATCAGATAACATATCCTATGAAAAAATGCAGTAACCCCATATCCATGTTCTGATCTGTAGCAAATAAATTTTTCGATTTCCGACATCAACAAAGATATCGCCATATTAACATCTGGTTTTCTATCAGCATATGATATATATTTCATTAATAATCACCATCAATAGGAGTATTTTATTATGTATGGTCCAGAGTACCACAATATAATTAGGGATATTTGCGAAAACAATAAAATTGATTATCGTCTGTTTGATAATAGATGCATTATGTTATCGCGTAATGGTCAAAAGCAGTTCATCTGGAGTCGAAGATTTCCTTATAATACGGCTTCTTGTTCTCGTATTATTGATTCTAAAAGTGTCTGTGCGTTAATTTTGGATTCGGCGGGATTATCTGTTGTCGCACATAATAAATTGTATAGAAGTGATACCGAAGGATATGCTAACCAGAAAGAAAGCAGTCAAAAGGTTTGTGAGAAAATTTTAAATGCTTTTGGCGGAGTAGTAATTAAGCCTAATGACTCTTGTGAAGGAAAAAACGTATATGCTTGTTTCTCTATAAAAGAAATAGAATATGCTTTATTTGAAATCTTTCACAGTAAAGAAATAATTGCTGTTTCTCCATACATAGACTCGGATAATGAATATAGAGTGTTTTATCTGCAGGGGGAGTGTCTCTTGGCATATAGAAAAATCCGACCATATGTTATTGGAGATGGCTCGTCCTCGCTAAAAATTTTGATTTCTAAAAGCAATTTACAAAAAGAAGACACAATAAAACACATCAATTTTAATTATGTACCTGCCCGTGGTGAAAGAATCGAGATTGGTTGGAAATTCAATTTAAGTTGTGGTAGTACCTTAGAAATTGTTGATGATAACGAATTGAAAAAAACTTTATTTTCTTTAACTAAACAAGCGGCAGAAGTATTAAATGCTCAGTTTGTTACTGTTGATTTTTTAGAGAACAGTAAAGATAAAAACCTTTCAATTCTTGAAATAAACGCAGGAGTTGCTATGGATCAGTTCATTCTTAAACATCCAAAAGGACGAGCTATAGCTTATTCTGTTTACGAAAAAGCAGTTTTAGGTTTATTTAAATAATATAATATTTATTAACAAATTTAGTAATTGTTATAAGATAATTCTTGATTATCCTTTATTAATAAGTCGTTTCAGCGTATGGAATAAACTCTGTGATTCAAGTTATGCATAGATAAAAGCCTACAGATTTTT
>CASFBL010000013.1 GCA_949292775.1 uncultured Eubacteriales bacterium | reverse complement strand
GGACTGTTTTCTTGACGGGCTTTCGAATCCCTTGCAGAAAAAATAAAAAAAGAAAGAACCCGGAAAAATCCGAGTTCTTTCTTTGGCGCGCTGCAAGGGATTCGAACCCCTGACCTTTTGGTTCGTAGCCAAACACTCTATCCAGCTGAGCTAGCAGCGCATGTGCGGGTTAAAGCTCCTGCCTCTCACCGCCGAAATATAATACCACCGAATAGAAAAAAAGTCAAGCCCAATTTTTCTTTTTTCAGCTTTTAGACAAATTTTTCTTATTTGTCTATAAATCCCTGAAAAAACTTGAAAATTCAACAAGAACAACCGTCGCATTTTTGTGGAAAATAATGTTATAATTCATAACATATAAAATTTTTTTATTTTGTTTTCACAATAGGAACTTCGGCTCGTTTGCAGAAAGCATAAAAAAGGGTACAATCAATTTGCAGGAAGGGGAAATTGAACATGTCAGTGAAAAGCAGTTTTGCAGAGATGCTTTACAACGGCAGGGTTGCACGACACTGGACACAGCGGCAGACGGCGGAGAAATGCGGCATCTCTTTGCGGCACTATCAGGATTTGGAGTTAGGAATTACAGATCCGAAACTGTCGACAGCCGTTCGAATGGCGACTGTTTTAGATGTCCAGCTGGATGACTTGAAAGACGAGGACCAAACGGTTGCGCTTTCAGTATCGGGTCTATAAAGCGCCGAGTCCGTCAAATGACTGCGGTGTATGCGATACCTTCGGGCTTCGTTGTTACACGGTAAGCAGCGGAACGGCGATTTTAGTTTGCGAGGTCGAAGATGTTTCACCAAACCTGACGCTTGTTGAAGCGTTAGCGGCGAAGTGTACGGCCGAACAGCTGGAACCGGAACATCTTTGGGATGTTGTCTGCGACACTTTGCCTTAACCTTACTATTTCTCTGAATTGTTGCGCCTGTGCATCGTTAGATGCACAGGCGATTTTCTTTGCACGCGGGGTTAAAAATTTACATTTTACAGAATTGCAACTTCTAAAAACCATGCTATAATGAAAAAGAGCTGTCCGGCAAAAAGGCAGGCAAGCACAGGTGTGCGCTTTAGCCGGCAGAAAATGTATTTTATAAAAAGCGTGGTCACAAACCCACAAAAGAGGAGGAAAACCATGAATCTAATCCCGTCTTTATTGAAAATGGGCAATTTCAAAATCAGCAAAAAGAGCTTCGACGGCAATTTCCCGAAGCAAAGCGGTGTTTTTTGCGGTAAAGATATGGATTATCTCGATCTGTACTTTCCCGCGCCGACAACCATTAACATGATTACTTTGTTTGAAAAAGGCGAAAATGTAACGGATTTTGAAATCTATTATGAAAAAGACGGTGCCTTTGAGCGAATTTATAAACAGAACCGAATTGCCGATTTTCGGCTTTGCGCATTGCCCGAGGTTTGCACCAAAACCATTCGCATCAAAGTTTTAAAAACGCGCAAGGGCTTTTTTAAAGAGATTTATGCTTCCTCTTACTGTCTGCCCCCGAAACCGGTGCGGTTCCGCACAACGGCCTATATTGTTTTGGACGCATACAAAAAGATCGACACTGAAAATCTGCTCGACTATAATAAGTTCAATTTGATTGGCGGCATTCAAATGAACGACTGCGGCGAGGTTTCCTTTGATGCGGAAAATTTCAACGGCGCGCTGCAAATGCTGCGCACGCATGATGAAAATGCGGATATCGTGGCGACGCTTATGAGCGAAGGCAGTATGGTCAGTGTTCTTAAAAATCCAAAAACACCGGAAAACATCAAAAAGTTTTTAGATACCTATGCGCTCAACGGTGTTTCTTTCGACTGGGAATTCCCCAAAAATCTGTATGAGTGGATGGTGTTTGACCGCTTTATTGTTCGGCTCAAAGAGGTGATTGGCAAAAAGTCGATTACATTGGCGCTGCCGTCCTGGATGCGTTACCGTTTCAGCAAAAAGGCGCTTTCCTGCATCGATGTTGCTGAAGTTATGACTTATGATAATATGCCGCGTGATATTGACGGGCATCATTCCGAATTTTTCAGCGACGGACCGAACGCCATGTATCATTTTGTGCAAATTGGGTTCAGCCTCGCACAGCTTGATCTCGGTTTACCGTATTACGCAAGACCGGTGGACGGCACAGGGTATTGGAGCGATTACCGCACGGAGGTGGATAAACTGGACTGGTTCACCAATGTGGCCCAAGATGAATATCGTGACTTGGATTGGAAACAAAAAGAAATTCTTGTTAAGCCCCGTTTCTATAATTGCTGCCAAATGATTGAAGATAAAACCGCTTTTTGCATTTACGCCGGTGTTGGCGGCGTCATGGTGTGGGCACTGAATTCCGATACGCCCGCCGATCATCCGCTTTGCCTGTCTAAGGTTTTGACTAAAACCCTTTCAGAACGGGCGAAACGCTGAACTCTTTTTTTGCGCATTGTGAAATTCGACAATAGAATAAACAACATCAAATTGCAAAAAAAGAATCCCCGAAATGCGTTTAGCATTTCGGGGATTCTTTTGGTGAGCCATCGGAGATTCGAACTCCGGACACCTTGATTAAAAGTCAAGTGCTCTGCCAACTGAGCTAATGGCTCATATAAAGCGGTTTTAAAAAACCGCTTAAAAACAAAATCAGAAGAACAGAATCAACAAAGTCGATGCAAAAGCAAGGACGAAAAACACAATAGCGGCATATCTTGTCATTTTTGCAAGACGAGCCTCGATGGTTCTGCCTTTATTCTTACCGAAGAAGGTGTCAGAGCCGCCGGCGATTGCACCGGAAAGACCGCCCTCACGGCTTTTCTGCATCAAAACAATGACGATGATGGCAACCGACGCCAAAATCAGAAAAACGCCAAGGACAATTTCAAGAGCGCTCATTTTCAAACCTCCGTTCCGTATTACTTGATTTTTCAATGCCTTGGTATTTTATCACAGTGCTATAAAAAAAGCAAGCCCTTTTTCACTTTTTTTAAGATTTTTTTGTTTCGGTGTATTTTTCGAGCGAAACTGCGCAATCTAACGACAGCAAAAGCTTTTCAGAATTTCTGCGTTTGCACTTTAGCTTTTGCTCCGTCTGCGGGAAACCGCAGGCGGTTTTTTATTGCATCGGCATGTGCCCGTGGTCATAAGCATAAGCCATGCACAAAAGCTGCAAAAGCAGCGAGAAAACCACAACTGCGCCGAACATTTCCCGACCACACAGGAAAAACTCAGACGCGAGGCGCAGCATTTTGTCATAGACGCCGATTTGTCCTGCGGCAAGGCGGCAAAAGCCGGCAGTAAAAAACAGCGAAAAAACCAAAGGACAGCCCATTTTTAAAATCCGTTTGCAAAACGGGTGAAACGCTTTGAAAAAAGCATGAATTTCTCTAAATAACGCTTGCATTTTTATGTACCTCCCTATTACAATAATACATAGAGAATTTTTTTAAAACAATGCACAAATATTGGCAGGGAGATTTATGGCTATCGGAATTTCAACAGCATGCTTTTATCCGGAGACTACGGAGGAATCCATGCGCAAAACCGGCGAACTCGGTGCGGACTGTATCGAGATTTTTATGAACGCGCCAAGCGAGCTTGAAAAGCCTTTTATAAAAAAGCTTTGCGCCATTCAAAAACAATATGGCATGCGCGTCAAAAGCTTTCACACCTATGCATCGTTTACGGAGTCTTACTATTATTTCAGCTCCTATACGCGCCGCTATACGGAAAGCATAGAAAGCTTCAAACGCTATTTTGACGGTATGCACGCGCTCGGTGCAGAGCTGCTCGTCATGCACGGGGCGAAAATCCCGGGCAGCATTCCCGACGAGCAGGTGTTTGAGCGCTTCGGCGAGCTTTATCGCATCGGCAAAGCCGAGGGCATTTCCCTTTGTCAGGAAAATGTGGTACATTACCGCTCGGAAAGCCCTGACTTTCTGGGAAGAATGCGCGAGGCGTTGGGCGGCGACTTTAAAATGGTGCTCGATATTAAACAGGCGCGCAGAACAGGGGTTGACCCTTATGCGTTTGTGGAGCGCTTCGCCGACTCGATTGTGCATGTGCATATCAGCGATTTCACGAAAGAAAAAGACTGCGTTGTGCCGTTTTGCGAGGGTGCGCAGTTTGATTTTAAAACCTTTTTTGACACAATGAAACAGAAAGGATATAAGGGCGATTATATCATTGAGCTTTACGAAAACAGCTATCAGGACGCCCAACAGATCCGCCACGCCAAAGATCTGTTAAAAAAGTGGCTTTAATGCTTTACATTGTGGCTGAGAACTGCTATAATACAAGATATAGAATATATAACGGATGTGATTGTTTTGAAATGTCCATTTTGCGGCTATGAAGAAAGCAAGGTCATTGACTCCCGCCCGACAGATGAGGGCGAGCGCATTCGGCGCCGTCGCGAGTGTTTAAAGTGCGGCAAACGCTTTACGACCTATGAAATCATCGAAAGCGTTCCGATTTTGGTTATTAAAAAAGACAAGTCGCGCGAGGTGTTTGACCGCAACAAGCTGCTCAACGGCATGATGCGCGCTTGTGAAAAACGCCCGGTCGCTATGGATACGCTTGAAAAAGCGGTGGATGAAATCGAAGCCACCTTGCAGAATTCTTTGGACCGTGAAGTCACTTCGATGCATATCGGCGAGCTTGCTATGGATAAGCTCAAGGATATTGACGAGGTAGCTTATGTTCGCTTTGCGTCCGTTTATCGGCATTTCCGCGATATCAATGCCTTTATGGACGAGCTTTCTGCGCTTTTGCAGAATCGCTGATTTACCAAATACGGCTTCTTTACCGGGAAAAGGCAAAGGAGCCGTTTGTGCTTTTTAGAGAAAGGGGTACATATGAAAAAAATTCTTTGCTTGCTGCTCTCGGTCAGTTTGCTGTTTTCTGTTTTGTCGCTGGGCGCGTCTGCTTTGGCGTCGGGTGAAAAACAGCCGGATTTAGCCTATGCGACTATCGGTTCTGTGGATGCTTTGGATTACGACCCGACCACCCATGTCGAAGCAACGCAGAACAGTGCTGCGGCTATTCCGTTTTATACAAACGGCGCAGCGCAGCCGTTTACCTTTTACGCGCAGCTGAATAATAATCAGAAAGCGTTGTATGACAGCATTTTGGCAGAGCCGCTAAAAGAAAAATATGATGTAACGCTTGCCGAGCAGCTGACCTGCAACATTCCGATTCCGGCAGACGGGCAAGTTCAGCTGCCGCCGGAAATGAACAATGCCATTATGGAAATTGCAATTGGCGGATTGACCGCCTTAATGGATGACCATCCCGAGCTTTTTTGGTTAGGCGGCTTCGAAGTCGGCATTCGATTCAGTTACCTGCCGAAAGAGGACGGGACAATGGAACTTTTTATAACAACCCTGTCCATACAAATTGCATTGAATACATCAGCTTACCAAAGCTGGGATGAAGTCTTTTCAACCTATCATGCGATGCTTGCCGCAATTGACGCTTTCCCGGTGCGCGGCTTTACGCGTTATGAAAAACTGAAATCTATTCATGACAATATCGCTCGGCAAGTGGTTTATGACCCCAATCTTGGCGCTGCAGGTGAAAACCCGACCGACCACGAGCCGACCAGCGTTTTTTTAGAGCCGTTTACAACCGTTTGTGAGGGCTATGCCGAAGCCTTCCAGCTGTTGTGCCAGCGCGAGGGCATTCCCTGTATCACCGTTGTGGGTACAGCGGACGGCGGCGGTCACGCCTGGAACTATGTGCAAATGGAAGACGGCGTTTGGTATGCCGTGGACTTGACTTGGGACGACCAAGGTGATGTTCTGTACGATTACTTTTTGGTGGGCGCAGACGCGCCGAATGTTTACTTTGGCGGCGGCTCTTTCGAAAGCGAGCATGTCAACACCGGCCGGCGGTTCACTTCTGACCTGTTTACGCTTTCTTACCCGACGCTCAGCAATACTTCCTACTGCGGAATTTTGCTGAATGCCAACACTGCCGCTGCCTTCAGCCGTGAAAAAGGCATGCTGTTCCTGCAAAAGAATGATACAGTGGAAACTGCCTTTACCACGCCGCAGGACTGGACGCTTACGGCAACCGGTTGGACGACCGGAGATACGCTTTCTTATTCCGGAAGCCAAGGTTCCGGCACTTACACACTGGTGCGCCGCGGCGATATTAACGCGGACAATGTCGCAAACAGCACAGACTACGCCATGGTTAAGGAAACACTGTCCGGCACACGGGATTTGGCCGCAGGCTCCGCCTATGAGGCGGCAGGGGATATGAACGGCGACGGCGTTGTCGATGCGTTCGACGCCGCACTGCTGGATTTGTATTTAAACGATATTCCGGTCTATTAAACGAAATTTAGCGCAATAAAAGCCCCGGCGTTTTTTAAACGCCGGGGCTTTTGTGTGTCAAAATTAAAATCCAACGACCTGATGTGTCCGCGGCACCGACGGCGGGTTGCCAATCATGCCATATTTACGAAGCGTCGCAATATTTTCCATATCCGCATCGGAAATGGTGAAGCCGAAAATATCCGCGTTGTTATGAATGCGTTCCGGCGTTGCCGATTTCGGCACCGGTACTGCGCCTTTTTGGAAAATCCAGCGAATGCAAAGCTGTGCAACGCTCACACCGTATTTCTTGGCGGTTTCAATAAGCAGCTCGCGTTTGAACGCTTGCCCCTGAATCAGCGGGCTCCACGCCTCGGGGAGGATTTTGTTTTCTTTGCAGTAGGCAATCATTTCTTCCTGCGGGCATTGCGGGTGCATCTGTACTTGATTGATCATCGGGTAATCCGAGAAATTGGCTTTCAAAAGGTCGATGTGCTCTTCTAAAAAGTTGCTCGTGCCGATAGCCCGAACCTTGCCGTCTTTATAAAGCTGTTCCATGGCGCGCCAGGTGTCGCAAAGGTCCTCTTCCAAATGGTCCTGATTTTCCACCAGCACCGGCCAGTGGATAAGATACCCGTCTAAATAATCTACGCCCAGCCGCTGTAAGGAGCGTTCGCACGACGCAATCGCGTTTTGATAGCCGTGGTCGTCGTTCGGTAGTTTGCTGACCAAGAAAATATCCTGTCTTGCAACGCCGCTTTTGCGAAATCCCGCGCCGACGCCGGCTTCGTTCTGATAAGCTGCCGCCGTGTCAATGTGGCGGTAGCCTGTTTTTATAGCGCACGCCACCGCGTCTTCAACGACTTCGTTCGGCATTTTCCATGTACCAAATGCCACACAGGGCACTTGCACGCCGTTATAAAGGGTATAGCAGTCTGTTAAGCTGTTCAAGGGAATCACCTCAAAATTAAATTCAAGCAAAATTATTTTACCACATTCTGCTGTATAAAACAAATTTTTTCGCAAAGTGTATTAGGGGAGGGTTACTATGATTTTTTTGAAAGCATTTTTGGTCGGCGGCGCGATTTGCCTGATTGGGCAGCTGCTTGTAGACTGCACCAAGCTGACTCCGGCAAGGATTTTGGTTATGTTCGTTGTGCTTGGCGTTGTGCTCGGGGGACTCGGGCTTTATCAGCCGCTGGTGGACTGGGCGGGCGCAGGTGCCACCGTGCCGCTTACCGGCTTTGGCAATACGCTTGTGCAGGGGACAAAAGCCGCCATTCGGGAAGACGGGCTTTTAGGGGTGCTTACAGGTCCGTTAAGTGCCGGTTCGGCGGGCATCACCGCCGCCATTCTCTGCGGTCTGCTGGTTTCTTTTCTTGCAAAGCCGAAAAGCAAATAAAAAAGCACAGCTCAGTTGAGCTGTGCTTTTCTGTTGACTGTTTTTTACGCGACAGTTGTTTCTGTAACAAAAGTATCGTCGCAGCAGGAGCAGGAAACATAGTTTTCTGCATCGTTGCCAATAACAACGCGCTTGCTGTCTACATATTTCTTAACCAAAACATAAATGCCGAATGCCGCACCGGCAATAGCAGCAATAATTGCAATGACTTTCAAAGCTTTTTTCATGAAGAACATCCTCCTTTTGATTTCGGTTTAAGCCTATTATACCCACAGCCCGCCGAAAAGTCAATGAACAAAATGAAAACATTTGTAAAATCAGACAAAAAACGGCAGGGGAGCTTTTCTTTTTTGTGCGAAGCCGGAAAAGCCTTACACCGAAGCCTTGCGGCAGGCGAAACAAACCCAGCCTTTTTGCTCAACACGCTCCGCAATGCGGAATCCGTTGGCAAGGAGCGCGTCTTTAACTTCTTCTTCGCGCGTGTCGATAATGCCGGAGGTGATAAATACCGCGTCATCTTTCATAAAATGCCCGACATCCTTTGCAAACAGCATAATTACATCCGCCACGATGTTTGCAACGACCACATCATATAAGCCGCTGACCTTGTCAGCAAGGTTGCCTTGCAAAACGGTATATTGCGGCTCTGTAAAGCCGTTTAGCTTACCGTTTTCTGCGGCGGTTTTCACTGCCAGTTCGTCAATATCCACGCCGACAGCCTTGTCTGCGCCCAAGAGCAGTGCGGCAATCGACAGAATGCCGCTGCCGCAGCCCGTGTCGAGCACACTGCTGCCGGGCTTCAAGTAACGCTCCAGCATTTCGAGGCAGAGCCTTGTTGTGTGGTGGCCGCCTGTGCCGAATGCAAGACCCGGTTCGATGCGCAAAACCGCCCGGTTCTGCGGATTGTCTACCTCTTCTATCCAAAGCGGCTGAATGAGCAGCCGTTCCCCAACGGGGAGGGGCTTGAAATAGGCTTTCCAGTTGTTTTCCCAGTCTTCATTTTTGCAGGCGCTCAGGTCAATGGTGTGGGGAATTCCAGCCGCGTTGCAGCGTTCCGAAAGGAATGCCACCGCCTCCTGCGGGTTTTCCTCCTGCGGTATGTAAAGATGAATATACCCTTTAGAGCGGTCTTTTTTGAGCAGTTCTTCGTCAATCAAATCAATGTTGGCGATTTCCCAGGTTTCCTCTTCCAAATTGCGGTAATCCTCCATATAAATGCCGTAAGGCACCGCCATATTGGCAATATCCGCCGCGCGGTCAATGTCGTCCGCATTCACTTCGACTTTTACTTCTGTCCAGTCCATGTTTTCCCGCCTGTTTTTAATATTTGTTGTGTACCCGTTCGCAGAAGCAAACGAGGTCTTGAATTTCCAGCACCGTCCCGTCGTCGAGCACGGCTTTGCCGCTCATCTTGCCGAATACCTGGTGCTGGTCGGTTACAATCGCTTTCACATCAATTTTCGCCGCCCGGTCAATAATCGGTACAAAATCCATTTCAAACCGCCCGTCGCTCGAAGAAATCTTCCAAGGGTCGGTGTAGCCGGTTTTCGGAATGTGGAAAGTTACATCGTCCAGCTTGTGACCTAGGCCGTCATAAAACAGCATGTTTTCGCTTGCGGCGGAGGTGTCGCCGAAGCCGTAGCCGATGTTGAAGCCGAAGGGCTTGCCGTCTACAACCGCGTTGCCCGAACCCCAGTTCCAGGTGTTGTCATAGGTCCAGACGCCGCGCCCCCAGTCGAGCGTGCCGAAGTCGGTTTCCGGCGAAAAGGTGTAAGTTTCGCTGCCGAGCGTTGCATAGCCGCTCGCGCGCATGCAGTTGATTTTCTGATTGTAGTAAAACGCCTTGGGATTTTCTTTCCACGGCGTGGCAATGACCATGGTGTCCATCGGCGGCTGTGCGAGTGTAATGTCGCAGGAAAGCGTTTTGCCGTCGAGGAAGTTTTTAAACTGACAGACAATGCGCCGCGCGCCGTCCGTTTTGGAAAATTCCAGGTTCAGCCGTTTGTCCCGATAAACCGTGTTACCTTTTTCGCTGGTCGCGGGCAAGTGAAGCTTGCCCATGGGGAAGGGGGTCAAAATCGTTTCGGTGTGTTCCCAAGGTTTGCCGCGAAAATCGAGCAACGAAACCGACTGAAGACCGATGTAGCCGTCGTCGGAAATCGTAAACGCCAGCGCGTAATCGTTGCAAAGCACCAAATAATAATCCCATTCCTTAATGCGGAATTTCGGCGCTTTGATGTCATCACGGTCATAGATTTGATAAAGCTGTCTTGACCAGCCGGGCTCTTTTAACGACCCGTCCACGCGCAAAAGCTTTTGTACCGATGTAACCTCATGATTTCTCATTTTGCTTTCTCCCTTCGAAACACCATATGAATTGAAAATGATTTTATTCCAAATTGACTTTTTTCTGCATATCGCCGCGTGCGTGGTTATACATTTTGCGGTTATCCAGCGCCCACAGGCGATTGGTAAACGCGCCCGGCTGTAAGGGGGCGAGTGCTTCCGCAATCTGATAAACGCGTGCGTCCATCAAGTCGAGCTCCGACAAAAGTTCCGCTTCTAAAAACGCGGGGCGCACTGCCGCGCCGAATTCCGGGTCGCCGTGGTGAGAGAGCACCATGTGCTGTAACAGCATGGATTTTTCCGCAGGTGTGCCGAGCTGTTTTGCCGCCTCATCAATCTCCCGCGCACCCATGACCAAATGGCCGATTAGGTTGCCCTCGGTCGTGTAGCCGGAGGCGATGCCGGAATTGCCGACCGAATATTCGCGAAGCTTCGCAATGTCGTGCAGAACCGCGCCGGCAATCAATAAGTCGGCGTCCACAAACGGATATACCCTGCAAACGCCCTCGCACAGCCGCACAATAGAAAGCGTGTGCAACAGCAGCCCGCCGCGAATTGCGTGGTGCAGCTTAAACGCCGCCGGCCATTTCAGCAAATCCTCGCGGTTCTTTTCCAAAAGGTGCAGCACAAGCGCTTTGAGGTCTTCGTCCGTGAATGCGCTGACAGCGGCAACGAGCTTTTCATACATATCCTCGCTTTTGTAAGCGGCGCTGCGCACAAAATCCGAAATATCCACATGGTCACTTTCCGTAACATTGCGGATGCGCTCAACTCGGAATTGATCCGCGCCGTTGTACTGCGAAATCGTACCGCGCACTTTTACGAGCGTTTCCGCCGGGAATTCCCCGTGCACCTGCGGGTTATAATCCCAAAATTTCGCCGAGATTTCCCCGCTGCTGTCCGAAAGCACCAAGTCGAGATAATCTTTCCCTTTGGCGGTGACTTTCTTTTCTGACTGTGTGATAATGGCAAAGCCCTCAAACTGTCCGTTCGGGCTTATCTGCTTAAAATTCATGGCTTTTTCGCCTCCCTGTTGCTAAAAAACAGTATAGCATTTTTTTATAGAAAGGTAAACGCCTTTTTGAAAAAGACGGGTAAAATCAAAAAAAAGAGCCGGAAGTCTTTTTTTCCGACTCTTTTCTGTTTTTAATAGCTTAAACTTCCGACAAAAGCATACGGTCGTTGTCGAGCGCCTTTCCGGCTTTTTCCTGATACATTTCCATAAGTTCCGGAATGGTGATTTTTGCGCGTTCTTCGCCTTTTAAATCCAAAACGATTTGCCCCGCGGAAAGCATGATCGTGCGGTTGCCGGTGTGTAGCGCCTGGTTGATGTTGTGGGTAATCATCATCGTTGTGATGTGGTTTTCGGAAACGATTTCCTTGGTGATGTCCAACACCTTTTGCGCGGTTACCGGGTCGAGCGCCGCGGTGTGCTCGTCCAAAAGCAGGAGCTTGGGCGTGACCATCGTGCTCATCAAAAGCGTTACTGCCTGACGCTGACCGCCGGAAAGCTGCCCCATTTTGGTGCGCATGCGGTCTTCCAGCCCCATGTCAAGTTTCTTAAGCATCTCATGGAAAAACGCAAGGTCTTTTTTGCGCCGTGCTGAAGAAAGAATATTGCGCGTCGCTTTTGAATAGGCGAGCGCCATGTTTTCTTCTACCGTAAGGTCGGGCGCCGTGCCTTTCATCGGGTCTTGGAAAATCCGGCCGATTTGCTTAGCGCGCTTATGCTCTTTTTGGTATGTGATGTCCTTGCCGTCCAATACAATCCGCCCGCTGTCGCAAAGAAAACTGCCGGCCACCGCGTTGAACAGTGTGGATTTTCCCGCGCCGTTGGAACCAATCACGGTCACAAAATCGCCGCTTTGAAGCGAAAGTGAAAGCTCGCGCAGCGCGGTGTGCTCGTTGGGTGTTCCTTTTAAAAAGGTTTTGGTGATTTCTCGAATTTCAAGCATTTCGGCGCGCCTCCTTTTTTCTGCGGCTGTCGGAAAGCGCTTTACGCATTGCCGGTACAGACAGCGTAATCGCAACAATGACCGCCGAGATGAGTTTTAATGCGTTGGCGGAGAAAATGCTGGTTTCCAGTGCCAGCGCAATAATCAGACGATAGACCGTGGAGCCGACAATTGCGGAAACAAGCCCCAGCCACAAAGAGCGTTTGCCGAAAATCACTTCACCGATAATGACAGACGCAAGCCCAACAACAATCATGCCGCTGCCGCCGTTGACATCGGCATAGCCGCTGGTCTGTGCAATCAAGCCGCCGGAAAGGGCGACAAGTGCGTTTGCAATGGCAAGCGCCGTGATTTTTGTCATGTTGGTGTTGATAGACGACGCACGCACCATATCTTCATTGTTGCCGGTCGCACGGATGCAAAGCCCGAATACCGTGCGGAAAAAGAGAATGAGCAATACGCAGATACCGGTGCAAATCACGCCGACGGCAAGAATTTTCAATAAGTCTTTGTCTGCGTCGGGTAAAAGCTTATATAAAAACTCATAAAACCGGGGTTTGCCGATGAGCGAAAGATTCGGCGCGCCCATAATCGTAATGTTAACGGTGTAAAGCCCGCTCATAGTGAGAATACCGGCTAAAATCGGATGAATGCCCGCTTTCGTCTGTAAAAAGCCGGTCACAATACCGGCAGCCGCACCGCTTGCAAGCGCCGCAAGAAGGCCCAAAAACGGGTGGCCTGCAATGCTCAAAAGCGCCGAGACCGCCGCGCCGAATGTAAAACTGCCGTCTACGGTAAGGTCGGGGATGTTCAGCACCCGGAAGGTTATGTAAACACCGAGCGCCAAAAGGGCGTATTGCAGTCCCAAAAGGACTGCGCTTGTTACGATTGCCATAGGAAAAAATCACCTGCATGTAAAAGATACAAACCGGGCGGCATCGCCGCCCGGAGAAAAACGAAGCTTAGCCGATCACGGTGTAATTGTCGCCGGCAGGAATGGTGACGCCGAGTGTGCTCGCCGCAGATTTGCCGATGACATATTGGAATTCTTCCATAGCGACTGCCGGAACTTCCGAAACCTTTTTGCCGCGGAGAATCTCGTCTGCCATTTCGGCGGATTTTTCACCAAGCTGTGTGTTGCTGACGCTGACGCAAGCAAGCGCGCCGGACTGCACCATAACCGGGTCACTGCCGTAAACCGGGATTTTCTTAGCGTTTGCCGCTTCCACGACCTGTGCCATGGCTGCCTGAACAGTAGAGTCAATCGGAATGTAAATCGCATCTACATCGGCTGCAAGCGACTGGGCGGCCTGCTGGACTTCCGCGGAGCTTGCCACGGTAACTTCCTTGTAGGTGTAGCCGTTTGCGCTCAAATATGTCTTTGCCTTTTCGGCGGTCTGCACGGCGTTCTGTTCGCCGGAGCAATAGAGAATACCAATATTTTTAACCGACGGGGTCAAAGTCTTTGCAAGTGTGAAAATCTGGTCAACCGGAACAATGTTGGAAGTGCCGGTTGCGTTTTTGTCGGGCGCTTCCATGGTGGTCAAAATGCCGGAAGAAACCGGGTCAGTCACCGAAATGAACGCCGTGGGGCAGGAAAGCTCCTGGTTGACGACTGCAATCGTCGCGGGGGTTACAATCGGCACGACCAAATCATAGTCAGCGGTCTTTAAGCCCTCGCAAATGCTGTTGAGTGCAGAAGAGTCGCCCTGCGCGTTTTTGATGTCAAAGGTCATTTTGGCTTCGTCATAGCCGAGCGCGCGCATTCTGCTGATGAAAGCTTCGCGCATTTCCGTGAATGCGTTGTTGTCAATCAGCTGCACAATAGCAACTTTATAAACTTCGTCCGAGTCACGCGGGGTGTCGAGGCTTGTGTCGGTTTCCGCGTTGTTGCCGCAGGCGGTAAACAGACCGAGCACCAAAACGACGGAAAGCAGAAGGGATACGATCTTTTTCATTTTCTTTTCCTCCGAAAAAATTAATCTTGTTGTCAGTCGGCTGCCCGCGAAAACAAAAAGCCTGCCCTTGTGAAAAAACAAGGACAGGCGAAAAACCTGCGGTACCACCTTGATTGACAGAAAACTCTGCCCACCTTTAACGGAATACTGACATATTCCTCTTTCTGTAACGGGAAAGTGCCGTTGCATCTTTTCAATGCACCCTCAACGGACCATTTGTCTGCGCCGAAGCTGTGGGATTCTCACCGCCGCCCACTCTCTTTAAACCCGGTTGTGCAGTTTTACTTCCGTTTCAACGGTTTATCCAATTTAATCACAGTTTTCCGGTTTTGTCAACACTTTATTTTTTTGTGTTTTGTGGAGGTGATTAAAATGGTTCGTCATATTTTATTTTGGAAGTTTTCAGACCAGGTAAATGACGACAACCGCAATGAAGTGCTTTCCATGCTTCGTGCGTCTGTCAAAGGGCTTCAAGGGAACATCCCGGGGCTTCTTTCGTGTGAAATCGGCGAAGCGGTAAAGGGCAGCGACTGTGATTTTGTGTTTTACGCAGAGCTGGAATCTTTAGAAGCCGTTCGCGCATTTCAAAACCATCCGCTGCACTTGGCACATAAAGAACGCTCGGCGCCCTATGTGCAGGCGCGTCTCGCGGCGGATTATGAGGTGTAATTTCTGATTTTTCCCAAAATATATTGAAAAATTCTGAAAAATATTGTATATTATGTGGCATAAAAGAAAGCGCTTAGGAGTGGTTTTTTGTATTATTGGATTCTTTTAGTAATCGGACTGCTTGCAACGGCAGTTTTCCTGACCCTTCGTGTAAAGCGCGGCGGGATTGCCGCATTGTATGCCAAAGCAGTTGCCAGCCTTTGCTTTATTGCAACGGCGGTGGCGGCGACCAACACAAACCGCAGTTTCTTGGGCTTCGGCTCTTTTATGACCTTCGGCCTTATCTGCGGGCTTTTGGGTGATGTTTGGCTCGACTTAAAGTGGATTTATTTGCAGGATAAGGATTCTTACCTTTATTCCGGCTTTATTTTCTTTTTAATCGGGCACATCAGCTTTGTTGCTGCAGAATATTCGGCAAGCCCTTACACATGGGGGACTGCCATTGTTTCTGTGGCGGCGGCGCTCGTGATTGCTGTTATCGCAATTTTGCTTGAAAAACCTTTGAAAATGCACTATGGCAAATTCAAATGGATTGTTTTCCTGTATTCCTTCATGCTGGCGCTGACAATGACAACGGCTATGGTAACCGCCTATATTACGGGCTTCCAAACCATGTGGGTGGTTATGTCCGTCGGCGGGCTTTTGTTCCTGCTCTCCGATTTGGTGCTTTCAGGCATGTATTTTGCAGAAGGCAAAAACACAAAGTTCAATATCATTTTAAATCATACGCTGTATTATGCGGCGCAGTTTACCATGGCGGCGACCATTCTGTTTGCCAAATAACAGGCGGCACAGGGCAACGAGGATAGCAAATGGAAAAAATTCATGAGATATTAGATTATTCGGTCGGCAATTTTACGGTCGGTAAAATTTTAGCCGCCGTAATTGCGTTTGTAATCTGTTACTTGATTATGCGCATTATTATGCGCTTGTTTGAACGGGTCATGCGGCGCGTCAGCATTGACGATACGCTCAAAAAGATTCTGCGCTTTTTCATTAAACTGATTTTATATTTTGTCACAACGATGATTGTTATTGACGCGCTGGGCGTTTCGGTAACATCTTTGCTGGCAGCGTTTTCTGTGGTGGGTCTTGCCGCGTCGCTTGCCGTGCAGGATTCCCTTTCCAACCTCGCAAGCGGCATCATGCTTATGGTTTCAAAACCTTTTAAGCTGGGCGACTATGTGGATATCGACGATGTCGGCGGCACAGTGCAGATGATTGGGCTTATCCACACACGCATTACTACTGTAGACAACAAAATGATTTATGTTCCAAACAGCAAAATCATTTCGACCAAGATTATCAATTATACCACGCAAGAGAAACGCCGGGTCGATTTGGAGATATCCGCTTCCTATGATGCGCCGATTGCGTTGGTTCGTACTTCGCTTTTGGAGTCCGTGAAAACGGTCGGTAAGTTTTTAGATGAGCCTGACCCGCCGTTTGCTGCGGTATCTTCGTTTGACGACAGCAGTATTTGTTACATCGTCCGTGCGTGGGTAGCAACCGGCGATTACTGGCCGGCGCGCTATGCGCTGCTTGAACAAATCAAGGCGGATTTCGACCGCCACGGCATTGAAATGACTTATAACCACTTGAATGTGCATATGATTGAGGATGCCAAGAAAGGAGAATAATATATGATTCTGGATAACATCAACAACTTTTTGAAATATGCGCGCAGCAGCGAGAGCTCGCTTTTGGCGTATGATTTCATTATGAACTACAAAAAGAAAGAACTGCCGGTCGGGCGGTATGAGCTCGACGGAGATCGGTGCTTCGCGCTTGTGCAGGAATATGAAACAGCGCCGGAGTCAGAAAAAGACTTTGAAAGCCACCGCCGCTATATAGATTTGCAGTACATTGTTGAGGGCTGCGAGGAAATGTATTGGCAGCAGACAAACTCTTTGGAAGAGAAAATTCCATATAACGAAGAGACGGACGCCGCGTTTTATTCCGGCTCGGTTTCCTGCCGTTTTCAGGTGCGTGCCGATGAGTTCGTCGTGTTTTATCCGCAGGACGGCCACAAGCCCGGCTGCTGTGTGCAGTTCCCTGCCAAGGTGCGGAAAATTGTCATTAAAATGTTGATGGACTGATATGTAAGACCAAAAAGAAAACCGCTTTGCATGCAAGTGCAAAGCGGTTTTTTATGTTTTGCTTTCTTGATAGTCTGTGAATGTAATTGTCAGCTGCCTGTCGGAAAATTCCAGCGAAAGCGGCTTGCCGGTTTCTTTTTCCTGCGTGAAAGTGAAGAGATCTCCGTTTTTTGTTCTGCCGCTGTAAACGATATTGTCGCCGTGCTCGGCGGTAACAAATCGTGTGCTTTCCTGCAAGGTTTCCACAGCTTCGAGCATGCAGCTTGAAAAAGCCGCGTCCGGCAAAAGGGCGGGCGGCGTCTCCAGTGTCAGCCCGGCAAAGGCAAACGAACAGGCTTCGTCTGTTTGCGTAATGGTAAGTCCTTTTAAAGCTGTCGGCGTCTCTAAAACGGTTTCAAAGGTGCCGTCCGCACTTTTGGTCACGGCGGCAGTACAGGAAAATTCCCCCTGTGCAATGGAAACCGTTGCCGAAAATGCCGCAGCAATGGGCTGTGCCGGTGCTTCATCGGTTGATTTTTGACATCCGCAGCAGAAAAGGAATAGCCCCGCTGCAAGAGCAAAAAACACACGCCGCAAGGAGGGCGTCACCTCCGTTATTCAAATTGAGAGAGCAGCTTCGGCAGAACCTGAAGCATTTTAGACGGTGTATTGCCGCATTGAGAATAAGCGGCACTTACCGTGTCTCCGGCGAGCCCGTGAATATGCGCACCGGCTATACAAGCTTCTAAAGGCGAAAGCCCAATGCACAAAAGCCCTAAAATCATGCCCGCCAGCACATCGCCGCTTCCGGCAGTCGCCATACCGGAATTGCCGGTCTGATTCATTGAGAAATGCACGCCGTCATTTGAAATGAGCGTCCCGGCGCCTTTCAGCACGACAGTTGCTTTGGTTTTCTCGCAAAGCGCACGGCAGGCGTCTTCACGGTCTGCCTGCACATCCTGCGCTGTGCAGCCGAGCAGGCGAGCGGCTTCGCCGGGGTGTGGGGTCAAAATGACCGGCGCTTCTGCTTCCCGTATCATATCTATGTCGTCTTGCATGGCGTTTATGCCGTCTGCGTCTAAAATCAATGGAACTTTTGCGTTTCGAAGCATCGAGCGCACCAGCGTTTGCGTGTCATAATCCACCCCAAGCCCACAGCCAACCAGGCAAGCTGTTGAACTTGACAGGGCGTCAAGCAACCGCTTTTCATCTTGTGCAGAAATACGGCCGAAGCGGTTGGCTTTCAACGGCAAAAGTACCTTCTCAGGCACAGCGGCCGTGACGGCTGCATAAGCACATTCCGGAAATGCAAGCCGCACAAGCCCCGCGCCTGTTTCGACACATGCAGACGAGGAAAGCAGCGCTGCACCGGGCATTTCATAGCTTCCCGCAACGATAAGCGCCTTGCCGAAAGAGCCTTTGTTGGCGTCGGATTTCCTTTGCGGGAACCAGTCGGCGATTTCGCTCTTTGTAAAGGTGACAAGCTTGTCGCAAGAAGCATATAATTCTTTGGGGATCCCAATCGAAACGACTTGCACTTCGCCCGCATAATCCCTTGCCGGAGCACTGACCAAAGCCTTTTTCAGTGCCATGACAGAAATGGTGAGGTCCGCGAATACCGCACCGCTTTCTACGGTATTTGTGTCTGCGCTCAATCCGCTCGGCAAATCAATAGAGACCACAAACCCCTTGCAGCTCGTGAGAAAGGCGAATAGCTTTTGTAAATTTTCCGGCAAAACGCCCGAAAAGCCTGTGCCGAATACAGCGTCAATAATAATGTCTGCCGCCTGCAAACGCGCGCGCTGCCGCTCGGAAGCCTCGTCATAAGGCTCAACCGGGATTTCCAGCTCTGTAAGGCGGCTGAACATTTCCTGTGCGTTTTCTGCCGTGGGGGAACCGCTGGTCAAAAGGACGCGCACCTCATAACCGTTTTCTTGCAGTTTTCTTGCGGCGACAAAGCCGTCTCCGCCGTTTTTCCCTTTGCCGCACAAAACAATGACCTTGCGCTTGTCCGTGTTGTCAAAGCGTGTTCGAATGGCTTTTGCGCAGGCAGAACCCGCGTTTTCCATCAGCCGCAGATAGGAAATGCCCTGTGCGTCTGCAGCGGTCTCCAGGGCTTTTATCTCTTGTGTCGATAAAATCGGAATCATAGTTTAAAGCTCCTTTCCAAAAGCGGTCACAACCGCGGCGGCGTAGTCTTGTGTGTGTGTAATGCTCAGCGCAAACTGAAGATTCATTTCTGCGGCAATCGCGGCTGCTTTTCCCGATAATTGGAAATAAGGCGCGCCATACCGGTCGTGCAAAACTTCGACCTCCTGTAAAGAAAAACCGCGAATTCCCGTGCCAAGCGCTTTCGAAAACGCTTCTTTTGCAGCAAAAGCACCGGCGGCGCTTTCTGCTCGCAGGCCGTGCTCGGAAAATGCGGCGCGCTCGTGTTCGCCAAACACCTTCTGCAAAAATGCCGGGCTTTCTAAAGAGCGGCGAATACGCTCAATTTCCACAAGGTCAATGCCGTTTCGTATCATAGTTTCCATCCTTTCACGCGGATTTCCAATAAAAGTATAGCATATTTTTTGGGGTTTGTAAGCATTTCCAACAAAATTAGAAAATCCGGTTGCAAACGGGGACAAATATGGTAAAATAAACCTTGTAAAACCAAGAAAAGGGTGAAATATATGGAAATCATTATTATGGACAATGCCGCTCAAATCGGCGAAGCGGCGGGTAAATTGTTTGTGGACGCCATTCAGAAAAAGCCGGACATTGTTTTGGGGCTTGCAACCGGCGCGTCTCCGGTTCCGACTTATCAATACATATACGGTGCTTGCCAAAAGGGCGAGGTAAGCCTTAAGGATGTGCGGACTTACAACTTGGACGAATATGTCGGTCTTCCGCGCAACGACAAAAACAGCTATTACACCTTCATGCACGAGCAGCTGTTTGACCACACAGATATTCAGGAAGAAAATGTCCATTTCTTGGACGGCAACGCAACAGATGTGGAAGCAGAATGCAGAAACTACGACGCGCAGATTGACGAAGCGCAAATCGATATTCAGCTTTTAGGCATCGGCCGCAACGGACACATCGGTTTTAACGAACCGTCTATTTGCTTCACAAAAGGCGCGTTCAAAGTAAAGCTTACAGAAAGCACGATTGACGCGAACTCTAAATATTTCGACGAGAACCCCATGCCGCACTATGCGCTGACCATGGGCATCGGTTCGATTATGAAAGCGAAAAAAATTGTTATGATTGCAACCGGCTCTGCAAAAGCAGACGCCATGGCGGCGATGATCAAGGGCGAGGTCACCCCGGTTTGCCCGGCGTCCATTTTGCAGTTCCACCCGAATGTGGTCGTTTATCTCGACAAAGAAGCCGCGAAGCTCCTGTAAGTCTTTCTTAAAATTTAAGGCACGGTATCTTTTCGATACTGTGCCGTTTTTGTTTTATATCTGCGTCATGCCGCCGACAAGAATACCGAGATTTGCGCGGTAGATTTCCGGAAACTGCGAGACCGGCAGAGGGCTTTGCCCGGAGCCGACCTCAATGGTGTAGCCGGGACGGTCGTAATTTTCAATGAACCAGTCTTTATAGCCCGCAAATCCGGAAGCGTAAGGCGTTTCCTCAACGGAATAGCCGCTAACTTTTCCGAAATAGTCGGCAATCTCCCGCGAGCGCGCCGGTTCGTAATCAAGATATTTCCAATAGATGAGTTTGCCTTGGCTGTGGTAAGAAAGTGTTAACAGAAAATCGTGCGATTTTGTGAACCGATAAACGGCATAGCTTTCGGGGGCGACAAGCGGCGCTTTGCCGACATAATCCCGCGGCGCAGGGGAGGTGAAGCCTTGCTCAAATTTAATGCGCTTAGCCTCCTCCCAGTTCGCCGGATATTGCAAATTCAAATCTATCCCGGCAATGTTTGCTTTCCAACCGTTCGGGAAAGAAACCTGCGGATATTGCTCTGCAATACGCACCGCCTGGTTGTAATATCCGCCCGAAGAGAGTACGCCCGTCACAAGGTCCACGCCGTCCGGGTCCACCATGGGGGCAAGATATAGGCTGTAATTTGTAAAAAGCATATTTGCCGATGCACCGCCGATGCTGCCGCCCTTTGAAAACGCGTCGGCATATTCTTCGGTGAATTTGAGCAGTACGGGCGTTGTCAGCCATTCGTTGGCGTGGTGCGCAGCGTTGTAAAATACTTCTTTTGTGCCTGTGCCAATGCGGATATACACAAGATTTTTCCCCATGACGCTCTGTCCGAAACTGCCGGTTTTTAAAAACGGATACCGAATGGCAAGCCCTTCTGTAAGCAGGGTGAGCAAAACATAAGAATACCGCACATTGGTCGGCACCAGTGCGAAATCATACGGCACATAAATGACCGAGCCTATTTGCAGGTTTTGTGGGTCAACTGTGGGGTTTGCCGTTAAAATGCGGCGTAAATCCGTGCCGAATTTCTGCGCGATTTTATAAAGCGTGTCGCCGCGCCGCACGGTATAGGTGGTGTAGCCTTTTAAATACGGCATCAGCCGGTTCCATGTAAGGCGGCCGACCACGCCGTCCGGGTACAGTCCGTTTTTTTGTTGAAAATCGCGCACAGCGTCCCCGGTGCGCGCCCCAAAAATACCGTCAACTGCTAAATCCCTATAGCCCGCACGCTGTAAAGCAAGCTGTAAATATTCCACCTCGGCGCCGCGGCTTCCATAGCGTAGTGTTTCCATAATCATGCCTCCGAAAAGATGGTTTTGTTCTATGCATATTGCAATTTTCCTCTGAAAAGAACGGCGCGGGTGTTGATTTTTAAAAGCGTTTTTTGTATGATGATAAAAAAGACATAAGGGAGGCTTATTATGACGCCGCAGGAATTGGTCGTCTGTGCGCTGGACGCGCAAAAACATGCGTATGCGCCGTATTCCGGTTTTACGGTGGGTGCGGCACTGCTTACCAAAGCGGGCAGGGTGTATCTTGGCTGTAACATTGAAAACAAAAGCTTTTCTCCAACGGTGTGCGCCGAGCGCGTCGCGTTGTTTAAAGCGGTCAGCGAGGGCGAAACGGATTTTGACGCTTTAGCCGTTGTCGGCAGAGATAAAGACGGCGTTTATAAGCATTTCTGCACGCCGTGCGGCGTTTGCAGGCAGGCGCTGTCCGAATTCTGCGCACCCGACCTGCGTGTGATTTTCGGTGATGATACCGGTGACTGCGAAATCCATACGCTCGGCGAATTGTTGCCGTTTTCATTTGAACTTTGAGGTGAGAAAATGCGACTGACGAAACAAGAAAATGCGGGTTATGTCCTTGCCGAAAATACAGATGCCGATGCTGCCGTGCAAAAGCTCGGAAAGCTTGAAGATATGTATGACCGACTGCTTGCGGAATACGAGAAAACCGAAGCGCAGCTGCAAACGCTTAAAGAAAAAGACAAAACCAAGTCGGTGACTTATCACCAGCAGTTTGCAAATAAATTAAAGCTTAAAGAGCTGATCGGCCGGTTTGAAATTGCGCTCGGCTAAAACAAAAAGAAACCCCCGAGAGTATTACACTCTCAGGGGTTTATATTTATGCTTTCAGGGGATTAATACATACCGCCACCGGCCTGTGCCATTGCCGCAGCCGCAGCCGCGTCAGCCTTGGGGTCGGGGATATCGGTTACCAAGGATTCCGTGGTCAGCACCATAGCTGCAACGGAGGAAGCGTTCTGCAAAGCGGAACGGGTAACCTTTGCGGGGTCGAGAATGCCGGCTTCAAACATGTCGACATATTTTTCAGAAGCGAAATCGAAGCCGTAGCCGGATTTGTTCGCGTTGAGAATCTCGTTGACAATAACAGAACCTTCAAGACCTGCGTTCTTCGCAATCTGGCGAACCGGCGCTTCAATGGCCTTGAGCACAATGCGGATGCCGGTCTTTAAGTCAGCGTCTTCAGTGGATTCCAGAAGCTTCTGAACTGCCGGAATGGTCTGAAGGAGTGCTACGCCGCCGCCTGCAACGGAGCCTTCTTCCACAGCTGCCTTGGTCGCTGCAAGAGCGTCCTCAATGCGCAGCTTCTTTTCTTTCATTTCGGTTTCGGTAGCCGCACCAACGCGGATAACCGCTACGCCGCCTGCAAGCTTTGCAAGTCTTTCCTGCAGCTTCTCACGGTCGAATTCGGAAGTTGTGGTTTCAATCTGGCTTCTGATTTGTGCAACTCTGCCTTTAATCGCGTCGCTGTCACCGGCACCGTCCACAATGGTGGTGTTCTCTTTGGTGACTTTGACCTGCTTTGCACGGCCAAGCTGCGGAATGTCTGCGTCCTTAAGCTCCAGACCGAGGTCGGAGGTGATGACTTCGCCGCCGGTCAAAATGGCGATATCCTGCAGCATTTCTTTTCTTCTGTCGCCGAAGCCCGGTGCTTTCACGCAAACGCAGGTGAAGGTGCCGCGCAGTTTGTTGACCAAAATGGTGGAAAGAGCTTCGCCTTCCACATCTTCAGCGATAATAACAAGCTTCTGGCCGGCCTGAACGATTTTTTCAAGCAGGGGCAGGACTTCCTGAATGTTGGAAATCTTCTTGTCGGTAATCAAAATGTAAGCGTCATCGATAACGGCTTCCATTTTGTCGGTATCGGTTACCATGTACGGGGAAATGTAGCCGCGGTCAAACTGCATGCCTTCCACAACATCGCTGTAAGTTTCAGAGGTCTTGGACTCTTCAATGGTGATAACGCCGTCTGCCGTGACCTTTTCCATTGCGTCTGCAATCAGCTTGCCGATGAATTCGTCTGCTGCGGAAATGGTGGCGATTCTTGCAATGTCGTCAGCGGTCTTGACCGGCTTTGCTTCTGCTTTGAGCGCTTCCACAACTGCGTCAACAGCCATCTGCATGCCTTTTTTCACGACCATCGGGTTTGCACCGGCCGCAACATTCTTCATGCCTTCACGCACAAGCGCCTGTGCAAGCAGGGTAGCGGTCGTGGTGCCGTCGCCGGCAACATCGTTTGTCTTGGTGGCAACTTCTTTCACGAGCTGTGCACCCATGTTTTCGAAAGCGTCCTCAAGTTCCACTTCTTTTGCGATTGTAACACCGTCGTTGGTAATCAGCGGTGCGCCGTATTTTTTGTCCAAAACCACATTTCTGCCTTTGGGGCCAAGCGTGATTTTAACGGTGTCGCTCAATTTGTCAATACCGGCCTGCAGCGCTTTGCGTGCTTCTTCGCCGTAAATAATCTGTTTTGCCATTTCAAATTACCTCCCGAAAATTATTCAACAACGGCAAGAATGTCTGCCTGACGGACGATGGTGTATTCGGTGTCGTCCATTTTGACTTCTGTGCCGGAATATTTGCTTGTGATGACTTTGTCGCCGGGTTTCACATACATGGTGACCTCTTTGCCGTCTACAACGCCGCCGGGGCCAACCGCCACAACTTCAGCAACCTGGGGCTTTTCCTGTGCGGAAGCCGCCAAAATGATGCCGCTCTTTGTGGTTTCTTCAACCTCCACAGCTTTGAGCACAACTCTGTCTGCAAGTGGTTTGATTGTCATATGAATTCCTCCTGAAAGATTAGTTGCAATGTTTTAGCACTCGTTCTCCTTGAGTGCTAATATATATTTTAGCCATTATTTAGAAAAAATCAACCCCTTTTTGTAAAGTTCACAAAAAAGTAATAATTTACATTCTTTTCCTTTCAAAAAAGCAGGGGGGAACGCCCAACAGACAACAGGCAAAGATTACAACAGCCGCTTTTATTTTTCGGCGCTTTTTCCGATAGAATCATAAAAGCCATTATGTTATAATTTTATTGTAATATAGTGCATAGCACCGATTGCAGCAGGTGTTTTGGCAAATGGATTTCGGGCAGTCGGTTTCGGCTGCCCTTTTGTGTTGGACTTTCTGTGGGGGTGAAAAAATGCAAGCGAAAACCAAAAAGAAAGTTTTGATTGCCGTTCCTGTGTTCCTTTTGTTGGTGATTTTTGCCGCGGGTGGCGTGGGCGTTTATTTGAAAAGCCTGCCGTCACCATTGGAAGCATATGACTTTAACGATTGCACAGTGGAGCTTTACGCGAAGTGGACAAACGAACCGTATATAGAGATGACGGAAATTGATACTGAAATTTTTAAAAACGGACTGCAAAATATACGCGTTTTTCCGCTCGAAATGCGCAATCCGCCTGACGGCGTTACCGGCGGTCGGCTGCATCAATTTTGCGTGCACTTTTCAGATGGCAGTACTTTAGATGTCGGCGTGCAGCATGACTGCTTAATCCTCGGTGAAAAGTGGTACCGCTGTGACGCGGCAACGGCAAATACTTTATATTGGCTGGAGCAGGCTTACAACACGCAATACAGCGCGCAATACGCCGCGCCGGCAAGCGGAGAAAATACAACCGCTTCTTAAAGTTGAGCTCTTGTCTTGCCCGCTTTCAATCTGCAAACTAAAAAATTAAACGACCTCCGAGCGGTCGAATCAGATCGCCCGGGGGTCGTTTATTATATATGGTTTACTCCTCGTCTAAAAAAATCCGAAACGCTGTCGGAAGGGCATAGGTACTTTCGAGTTCTTCACGCGTTACCCACAAAAAGCGGTCGCATTTTTCCTTGCAAAGGATGTGGTACCCGACCATTTCCCAGCGAATATGCGTGAAAATGTGCACCTTGTGCGTCTCTTTTAAAAGTTCAATGGGCTCTGCGCCAAAGCCTGACACGGTTTCGAGTGCGGCTTCGGGCGAAAGCGCTCCGTCTGTGTTCGGCAGCTGCCAAAGACCGGCGAGCAACCCTTTGTTTTCCCGCTTGCAAACGGCAAACGCGCCGTCACATTCCAAAAGAAAAACCGTGCGCGGTTCCACGCGCTTTTCGCGCTTCGGAAGTTTTACAGGTAATTTGTCCGCGCAGCCGTTCGCCTTCGCAAAGCAAAAATCCTTCGCGGGGCATTCGTCGCACTTCGGGCTTTTCGGTGTGCAAACGCACGCGCCGAGTTCCATAAGGCTTTGTGTGAAATCGCCGCAATGCCCTTTCGGGTACACGTCTTTTAATGCCGCCGCGACCGCCTTTTTGGTTTCGGGCAGGTCAATGGGCGCCGTGTTTCCGCTCATGCGCGCGGTAATGCGCAAAACATTGCCGTCTACCGCAGGTGTGGGCATTTCATAACAAATCGAGCAAACCGCCCCCGCGGTGTAATCGCCCACGCCCGGCAGGGCGCGCACCGCGTCAAAACTTTTCGGGAAAACACCGCCGTGGTTTTCTAAAATACACTTTGCCGCCTTTTGCAAATTCCGCGCGCGCGAATAATAGCCCAACCCCTCCCAAAGTTTCAGAAGCGCCTCTTCGGGAATTTCGGCGAGCGATTTTATATCGGGAAGCACTTTCAAAAAGCGCTCGTAATAGCCGCGCACCGCCTCCACACGCGTCTGCTGGAGCATGATTTCCGACACCCAAACATGGTAGGGTTCGCGGTCGCGCCGCCAAGGCAGGTCGCGCGCGTTGGCGCGGTACCACGGCAAAAGCGTTTCGGGTAAGCGGGCATATATTTCTTTTGTGTTGTCCGTGTTTTTCAAAGCGGTTCTCCTCTTTTAAACAATAAAAATATTGTAGCATAGTTTTTAAGAAAAATCCACGCGCCGTCTTTTAAAAATGCATAGACGCTGAAAATCTGCAAACCGTAACAGGGGAGGGATTTTTTTGAAGAAGAAAAAAACAGAAGAACCAAATATTGAACTTTCGGTGCAGTCCGTGGCGGGCGAGCCGGAAACTTCCTATGAGATGCTTCGGAAATACGGCACTTATGAAATTCAGCCGACTGCGGACACAAATCATGATTTTCCGACGGTCGCCCAAGGACTTGCGGAAAACGCCCAAAAGCCGACCAAAGCTAAAAAACGCAAAAAATCAAAATAAGTAAACAAACAGCAGGCGCCGTCTGCTGTTTTTTTGTAAAATTCTTTTAATTCCCTTGACAAATACCCCGAGGGGGTATTATAATACGGCCGTAAGATACCCCGAAGGGGTATTTGGAGGTTTTAACATGAACGAAAAAAATATGCAAAATATGAACTGCAACGAAGAACATTGCGCTTGCCGCCATAAACATACCCCGCGAAGCGAGAAAGAACTGCGCTCTTTGCAAAACCGCCTGAAGCGGATGAAAGGTCAGCTCGGCGGGATTGAGAAAATGCTCGAAGACAACCGCTATTGCGGCGATATTTTAACCCAGGTTGCCGCGGTGGAAAGCGCGCTTCAGAATTTCAGCTATGTTTTGCTGCAAAGCCACCTCGAAACCTGCGTGGCGGAAGAAATTAAAAAAGGCAATATGGAAATTGTCGAAGAGGCCGTTGACCTCATTAAGAAATTGAAGTAAGAAGGAAAAACCATGAAAACCGAAAAATATAATGTAACGGGCATGACCTGCGCCGCGTGTCAGGCGAATGTCGAGCGCTGTGTGCGTAAGCTCGACGGCGTGCAGTCGGTCGAGGTCAGCCTCCTTGCCAATCAAATGACGGTTTCCTATGACGAAAACAAAGTCGGGGAAAAGTTGATTTGTGACGCAGTTGAAAAAATCGGCTACGGCGCAAGCGTCCCGAAGGCACCTGTTAAAGAGGATGACGGCGACAGCTTCCGTAAATCCTGGCAGGCGCGCCGAAACGCCGCCGAACAAGAGCGTGAAAGCATGAAGCGCCGTTTAATCGCTTCCGTTGTTTTGCTGGTGCCGCTGATGTATGTCGCTATGGGGCATATGTTACATCTCCCTGTACCCGGCTTTTTGCTCGGCACACAAAACGCGCTGATTTCCGCGCTGTTACAGTTGTTTATTACCTTGCCGATACTGCTTATCAACCGCCATTTTTATGATACAGGTTTCAAAGCGCTTTGGCACCGCGCACCGAATATGGATTCCCTGGTTGCGGTCGGCTCCGGCGCCGCGATGCTTTATGGCGTGTTTACAATGTTTCAGCTCGCATACAGCTTTGGCCACGGGGATTTTGCCGCGGCGCAGGAATACGAGCACGGGCTGTATTTTGAGTCAGCCGCCATGATTTTAACCTTGGTAACGGTCGGGAAATATCTCGAAGCAAAGTCCAAGGCAAAAACCTCCGACGCGCTCGATAAACTCATAGACCTTGCGCCGAAAACCGCCGTGGTTGTGCGCGGCGGCGAAGAACAGACTATCCCTGCGCAGCAGGTTGTCGCCGGCGACATCGTTGTAATTCGTCCGGGCGAGGGGATTCCGGTCGACGGTGTTCTTTTAGACGGCACAGGTTATGTCGACCAGTCCGCCATTACCGGCGAAAGCGTGCCGGTTGAGAAAACGGTGGGTGACGAGGTGATTTCCGCGACCATCAACTTAAACGGCTCATTCCGTTTTCGCGCGTCCAAGGTCGGCGAAGAAACAACCCTTGCCCAAATTATTAAGCTTGTGGATGAAGCGGGCAATTCCAAAGCCCCGATTGCGCGCTTGGCAGATAAAGTCAGCGGCGTATTCGTGCCGGTCGTTATGGCGATAGCCCTTGTTACGGCGGTCGTGTGGCTTATCGCCGGGCAAAGCTTTTCCTTTGCCCTTTCCAACGCGATTGCCGTGCTCGTGATTTCCTGCCCGTGTGCTTTGGGGCTTGCTACCCCGGTCGCAATCATGGTCGGAACAGGCAAGGCGGCGGAGCTCGGTATCTTGATAAAATCCGCCGAAAGCCTTGAAAATTTGCATAAAGTCGATACCGTCGTGGTTGATAAAACCGGGACTGTAACCAACGGCACGCCGCGCGTGACCGATGTGATTGTGTTAGATGAAACGCTCGACGAAGCCACATTCCTACGCGAGGCAGCATCTGCCGAAGCGGGCAGCGAGCATCCGCTGGCGCTCGCCGTGGTGAAACAGGCAAAAGCAGACGGACTTTCACTTTTAGAAGCGAGCGGCTTTGAAGCCGTCGGCGGGCGGGGGATTCGTGCCACCGTAAACGGCCACGCTTATCTTGCGGGCAATGCCGCATTTTTAGAGGAAAACGGTCTTTTGCCCGAAAACAGCCCGGCGCGCGATAAAATGCAGGCATTTTCAAAAGACGGCAAAACACCGCTCCTTTTCGCGCGCGACGGCAAACTTGCCGGCATCATTGCCGTGGCGGACACTGTGCGTGACGACAGCCGTGCGGCAATCAGTAAGCTTGGGGAAATGGGCATTTCCGTTGTTATGCTCACGGGCGACAACCGCGTGACCGCCGAAGCAATCCGCAAACAGGTCGGAATTGAAACGGTTATATCTGATGTCCTGCCGACCGAAAAAGAAGCGCATATTCGCGCTTTGCAGGAACAGGGGCACAAGGTAGCGATGGTCGGCGACGGAATCAATGATGCGCCCGCGCTCATGCGTGCGGATATCGGTATTGCCATCGGCGCTGGAACAGATATTGCCGTGGATTCCGCCGATGTGGTGCTGATGAAAGATTCTCTTTTCGATGTTGTCACTGCAATCGAACTGAGCCGCGCTGTCGTCCGTAATATCCATATGAATCTGTTTTGGGCGTTCTTTTATAACATTCTCGGCATCCCCGTTGCCGCCGGCGTGTTTTACCCGGCGTTCGGCTTGCGGTTAAGCCCGATGATTGGTTCTGCGGCGATGAGTTTAAGCTCTGTGTGTGTGGTAACAAACGCGCTGCGTTTGCGGTTCTTCAAGCCGAAATCCGCACCGCAAGGAAAACACCTTGACAGTTCGGAAAATAAAACAGTCAATACGCTTCCCGGTGAAACACCGGAAATTCAGAAAGGAAGTTATAGTATGCAAAAAGTTTTAAAAGTTGATGGAATGATGTGCGCGCATTGCAAAATGCATGTGGAAAAAGCGCTTGCAGGCGTGGACGGCGTCGAAACGGCAACTGTGGACCTCGAAAAGAAACAGGCGACCGTGACGCTTTCAAAAGATGTAAGCAACGAAGTGTTGCTCGCAGCAGTGCGGGAGGCGGGATATACGCCGGTGTCCTGTGAAACGCTGTAAAGGCGAAAAGCCTTACCAAAATTATTAGTTTTGTTAAATTTTTCGTCAGTTTTACTTTTGCCCTTTTCAAAACGAGAAAAAACCGTTACAATCCACTTGAATGATAAGCCGCTGGGAGTTTTATAACGGCAGATCTTCAAACATTGAGGGTAAAAATAGCAAACCGGCGCATACTTCGGTATGCGCCGGTTTGCGTTTATTTTCTTCTGTTGGCAGAAAAAAGTCTATACGATTAATATTTTTGATTCAGACAATTCTGACAAATGGTTTACCAATTTGATTTGGTTTTATATTCTGCCGGGATAACTTCTTCCTTTGTGTCTCTGTTTTCCATACAGTCCACAATATCAATATTCTGTCATTTAAAGGGCAAAAACAAAATCATCGTTTTTCGTTTGTGTTCTGTATCTCCTTTATTCTCTTAGATATATGTTTTACGCAAAATTATAAGGACATTAAGACACAAATCAGATTTCGTGCTTTATAAAAACGCTATTTTGTTACCAAGACCGCTTTTTGATTCTTCCCACAATCAGAATTGTAAGAAAAACAAGCGTGAGAAGCAACGCGGAAAGCCATAAGGGGCTAAACACCCAAACCCATGAAAAAGTGACTTTGCCGGTGAGCTTTAATACTATCAAAAGCAGTGTTAAGCAGGAAATAAAACCTATAGAACCGGATTTTTGCTTTTTCTTCATAAGGAAAACCCTTTCTGTAAGGTGTAAAACGATTTTTGTTAGCTTTATGTTATCATAGCCCGTCTTTCCCGTCAATAAAAAAGGAACAAGCACCTGTTGGCACTTGTTCCTTTTTGGCTGGGGTGGCAGGATTTGAACCTACGAATGCAGCAGTCAAAGTGCTGTGTCTTACCGCTTGACGACACCCCAATATACGATTTTGAAAAGAAAAAACCCGCCCTTTGCCTTACGGGCGCGCGGCGGAGTAAAAAAAGTGGGGTGGATAGTCGGATTCGAACCGACGGTCTCCAGTGCCACAAACTGGCGCTTTAACCAACTAAGCTATACCCACCATATAGGCCTTTGCGCTGTTCATTAATCAGACATTTGAAAAAGCTCACAATCAGCGCAAAAAAGTGGCGCGCTGAGAGGGACACCGTTTCGCTTTGCAAACCGGGCATCCTCGCGCAAAGCGCTTCGGACTTCGCACCTAAAAACAATCCACCGGATTGTTTTCTGAACGGTGCTCACCCCCCTCGGGGTTCGAGTCCCCTGAAATCGGAGCAAAAACAAAGTCTGCGGTAAAAAAGCTCACAATCAGCGCAAAAAGTGGCGCGCTGAGAGGGACTCGAACCCCCGACCCTCTGCTTAGAAGGCAGATGCTCTATCCAGCTGAGCTATCAGCGCAAATTCAAATGCTTGATTATTATATATGTCCAAAGGGCTTTTGTCAAGTGTAAAAACAGATTTTCTCAAAAATAATGCAGGGTACAGTGCGTACCCTGCATGAAATTTCTTGAAATCAGCCGCCGACAAGCTGCGGGAAAAACTTTGCAATATACCCTTGAATGAATATGGCCAGAACAATAATCGGCAAAATGTAAGACACATAAATGCGCGCCCAGTTCGGGAATTTCAGCCCATCGCCGGTGTTGGCCTCTTTGCGGAAATTCTTCCAGCCCCAGCCGTAACGCGAGGTGCAGAACAACAGGTACACAAGCGAGCCGAGCGGCAAAATGTTGTTGCTGACGATGAAGTCTTCTAAATCCATAATCGTGCTGTTTTCGCCGAGCGGCTGCACACCGCTTAATACATTGTAGCCCAACACACAAGGCATGGCCAAAACTAACAGCAGAACGCAGTTAACGGCAACCGCTTTTTTGCGGCTCCAGCCTTTTAAATCCATCCACCATGCGAGAATGTTTTCAAATACGGCAATAACCGTGGAAAGCGCAGCAAACAGCAGGAAAACAAAAAACAGCGTGCCCCAGATTCTGCCGCCGGGAATCGAGATAAATACATTCGGCAGCGTTACAAAAATCAAGTTCGGACCGCTGTCGGGGTTGACGCCGAAAGTAAAGCAGGCGGGGAAGATGATAAGCCCTGCAATCAGTGCTACACCTGTGTCTAAAAGTGTAATCCGAAGTGCCTCACCGGGAAGTGAGCGCTTTTTGTCAATATAGCTGCCGAAAATCGCAATAGAGCCCATGCCGATGCTTAAGGTGAAAAAGGCTTGTCCCATCGCGTCAAATACAGCGTCCATAAATCCGCTGCCGGTAAGCTTTGAAAAGTCGGGGAACAAATAAAAACGCAGCCCCTCTTTCGCGCCGGAAAGCGTCAGCGAATGGATTGCCAGCACCGCCATAATCGCGAGCAGGCAAATCATCATGACCTTTGTGATTTTTTCAACGCCTTTTTGAAGCCCGAATGAGCAAATTATAAAGCAGCCGACAACAACCACCGCCATGGCGATTGTCATGGAAACCGGATCAGCGAGCATATCGGAATAAACGCCCTGCACACCGGCAGCGTTAAGGCCCGTAAATGCACCGGACATCATTTTCCAGCAATAAATAAGCATCCACCCGGCTATGGGGGCATAGAACATCATTAAAAGATAGTTGCCGGCAAGCGAAGTGTATTTGTGGAAATGCCACTTTGAGCCTTTAGGCTCCAGTGTGTCAAACGAAAGCGCCGAGCTTTTTTGACTGGCGCGCCCAACGGCAAACTCCATAACCATGATGGGCAGCCCTAAAATCGCTAAAAATACAAGATACAGAAGAACGAACGCTGCCCCGCCGTATTTCCCGGTGATGAACGGGAACCGCCACACATTGCCAAGGCCAATGGCACAGCCGGCAGAAATCAGAAGAAACCCCAAGCGGGACGAAAATTTTTCACGCTGCATAATTTAATAAAAACCTTTCTGTTGGATACTGTGGAAAGTTATAGGAAGCTCAGCGAATGCTGACCGCTTCACAATCCTCTTTCGCCGCTTCGCCGTCGAAGCGGATAAGCTCAATGTTTTCACAGTTTTCCGCATCAAGCGCGTGGGCATAGTCCTCACACACCGTGCCGAAGCGTACACGAGTCTTTTCAATGGTGATGTTGTCCGCATACCGCAGGAAAAATCCGGCGTTTTTATAGCTTTCCACGCCGTGTTCCAAGCACGGGCGCAAATCATAAAGCCCGCAGTCCCACTTGGAGGTCTTTGTAAGCTCTACCTGCACATTTTCAAAGGAAATGTCCGAAATGCGGTTCTTTTCATTGCCGTGAATGAGAACGCCGTTTTCGCCTTTGCAGGTAATGTTTCGGAAAGATACATTGCGAATCGAGCCGGATTTGGTTTCTGCATCGCGGTCAAAAGTCGTCAGCACAATAGGCTCCGCCGTGCCCCACCAGTCCGGGCAGAAGCGGCGCGTCTCGATAATAATGTCGGAGTAGTGCACATTTTTCACATTGCCGCCGTCACGGATTTGAATGGACAGCCCGCGGTTGCTGCGGGAGATAATGCAGTGGTGCACCAAAACATTGCGGAAATCGCCGACGCCTTCTGTGCCAATTTTAATTGCAGCAGAGGTGGAAATCAGCGTGCAGTCTGCAATAATAATGTTTTCACACGGGCCGTATTCGGCGTTCCCGCGCGAGGTTTTTAAGCAGATGCAGTCGTCGGCGCACTCAATGTGACAGCCGAGGATGCGGACATTTGAACAGTGGTCGGGGTCAATGCCGTCCGAATTCGCAACATCTAAATCGTTCAGAATGCGGATTTTGGAAATCAGCACATCGTCACAGCCCGCCGGGTGAAGCGTCCAAAACGGCGCGTCTGTAATGGTGATGTCCCGAAAAGAGATGTGGTTGCTTTTTTCCACATAAATGACAGTCGGGCGCGGATAAAAATCGCCGGTCACATAATATTGGTCCTTGCGTTTCACAAAGCTGTGCCCGTTTGCGTCGATAATTCCTTCGCCGGTCACCGAGCAGCCGTCCGCTTCATAGCCGTAAAGGAATACAAACGAGGGCTTGCCGGTTACGGGGTTGCCGATTTTTGCTGTTTTCGGGTCATTGATTTGCTCACACGGGCGAATGTAACCGCCTATGTCCGCGGTAGCTTTTAAGCGCGCGCCTTTCATCAAATGCAGTTCCACATTTTTGCGAAGCTGCAAAGAGTCGCTGTAATAGGTTTTGCCGCTTGTCAGCACGACCGTGCCGCCGCCGTTTTCAAAAGCGGCGTCTAAAGCCTTTTGAATTGCCGCGCAGTCGTTGGTTTTGCCATCGCCGGCCGCACCATAGGTTTCGGGGTAAAAAAGCTGATTTGTCATATTCTTGCCTGCCTGTATATTGAATTAATCTGCGTAAAGCTCTGCCGCTTTCTGCATGGTTTTGTTTGCTACGGGAATGGCGACCGAGCTGCCGCCGCCGCCGTTTTCTACGACCACGACAATGGCGTAGGGGAAATCCTCGCGCTGCGAGTAGCCGACGAACCATGCGTGCGGGTCGTCGCCGCCCTCTTCAGAGCTGACTTCCGCTGTACCGGTTTTGCCGCACATTTCAAGGCCCCGGAATTTAGAATCACCGTAATAGTTCTTTACATTGGAGCGCAGCAGTTCCTGCAGTTCCTTGGCAGTTGTGGCGGAGAACATTGCCTGCGGCATCAAGGTGGTTTCGGCGGCGTAAGAAACACGCCCGGTTTGCGTGGTAATCTTTTCGACAAGATACGGCTGTACCGCTGTGCCGCCGTTTGCAATCGCGCCGATAATCATCAGCATGTGGCAGGGGTTTACAAGATTTGTATACTGGCCTACACCGGACCACGCGAGGTCTAATTTCGAGGCGTTCGTAACGTCATATTTGCTTTTCGCAAGCTTGATTTTGCCGATGGAAAAGCTCTGATTAAAGCCGAGTGCGGTCGTTTCTTTTGTCATGTTTTCCGCGCCGACATCCAAAGCGATTTGTGCAAAAGCGCTGTTGCATGAGACATTCAGCGCCCGTTCAAAACTTACAGTGCCGTGTTTGCCCATGCACTTTACGGAACTGCCGTCTACCTTGTATTCGCCGGTGCATTTATAGGTTTTTTCGGAAATGTCGGGAATGTTGTCAATCGCTGCCGCGGCAGTAATAATCTTAAAAGTTGAACCGGGGGTGTATACGCCTGAGAAAAAGCGGTTTAAGTAAACACCCTCATACGCGCCGGTTTTATCGTTGTTGATGTTTTCCGTCGGTTTGTTTTGAATGTCATATGAAGGCTTGGACACTACACACACAAGCTCGCCGGTTTTGTAATTATATACGCCGACAGTGCCTTTGTTTTTGCCGAGCGCGTTATAGGCTGTTGCGCACAGCTCGGCATTGATTGTCAGCTGCAAATCATTGCCTTTGCCGTATTTTTTAATGTCATAAATGCCGTCCACAAAATTGTAGCCGGTAATTTCATCTTTGTAAGAGGTCTGTACACCGGTAGCAATATAGCCCTCAGAATCGCCGACCACATGCAGGGTTGCGGTGCGCACGGTTTTGTCTTCGTTGTAGGTTCGCTTGCCGTCAACGGTCTGGGCGAGGATTGCGCCGGTCTCGTCGGTAATGGTGCCGGCGGTGGTCAACGTGCCGGAGGTGTAAAGGTGACGGTTTGCTTTTTTCATTGCCCAGTCGTCAGCATTGGTATAAAAGGTATAAAACAGAAAGCAAAGTCCGCCGAGGAATGCCAAAACAAGGGCATAAAGCACCCAGGCTCTGCGTGACATCGTTTTCATACAGGGACGCTCCTTTCCAGCCGCTGAGGCTTAGGTTCTTGCAATTTTGTCATAGCGTTTATAGGTTTTTACATCAATCGCTTTAATGAATGCCACAAGCCCCCAGCAGCACATCATACTGCTGCCGCCGCGGCTGATGAACGGCAGGGTAACGCCGGTCCAGGGCAAAAGGTCAGTAACGCCGAATACATGCAGCGCCGCCTGGAACAGCAGAAGACCCGAAGCGGCCAGCGCCGCAATTGAGTAAAAGGTGGAGCGCGCCGCCGAAGCATAGCGAATGCTGTAAACCACCAGTGCCACGAAGGTCAGCAATACCGTAAAGGCGATGATGATGCCGAATTCTTCACACACCATGCCGAATGCCAAGTCTTCAGTCGCGGCGTAGACAGAGCGCAGCTTGCCGTTGCCGATACCGAGGCCAAACAGTCCGCCGCTGACGGAATAAATCAACAGCCGCACCTGCTGGTAACCGCTTGACGAAGCATATTCCCAAATGTGGCGGTAAGACTCAAAGCGTTTGGCGACATAGGGCTTAAAGGTAAGAATGCCGATGCCGCCTAAAAGCGCACCCGCGCAGACGAGGAAAATGGTTTTGATGTCGCCCGAACGCAGGAACGCCATAATAATAAAGGTAAAGAAGAAAATCAGCGCAGTACCGAAATCTTTCATCAAGAACAAAAGACCCACGCACCCGACTGCAAATAAGATGTATTTGGTCAGGCTTCTGGTGGACTGCAAATGCTCAAGCGTTGCCGCCCCGACAAACACAAAGGCGATTTTTACAATTTCCGACGGCTGAACGGACAAAAGCCCGTCGCCGATGACGATCCAGTTTTTCGCACCGTTGATTTCGTCACCGAAAATCAGCGTAAACACAAGCGCCGCAATCGCAAGAATCGCCACAGGCATGCGCAGCTTTATTACGCGCTTGGTGTCGCTTAAAATCCAAAGCATCACAATGAATACGCCAATACCCATCAGCACCGCAATCAGCTGTGTGTATGTTTTGTCCGGGTAGACGCTGGTGGTGAGCGTTAAGCCGATGCCGGTTAAGAAAAAGGCAATCAGCTCCACTTCAAAGCTTTTACGCCGTAAAAAGCCGCCGAACACGGCAAAATAAATCCACTCCGCCGCGATGTAAACGCCATAGACGGTAAACAGCGTGGTGTTGCTTTCCTGCGTGCCGTTGATATAGATTTGCAGCATGCACACAAGCTGGAAAATCGTCATCAAAAACAGCCAAAAAGGCCATTTTACAGGCTTTCTCAAAGGTTTTCTTTTTTTGCTTGTCTTATTCTTTCCCATAGCAGCCTACCTCTTATTCTCTGAACAGGAAGCTGTATGCCCCGAGCGAAACAATGTCGCCGTCATACAGCGGATATGCACCAAATACCATTTCTCCGTTTAAGAAAGTTCCGTTTTCGGAGTTTAAGTCCGCAACCATCCAGCCGTCGCGGCTGAGATAGATTTCGGCGTGTTCCGGAGAAATATCCCGCATCGGCAGGCAGATGTTGCAGTGGCGGTCACGCCCCAAAAGGCAGCTGCCGCGCAGGTAAAATGCACTGTTGTCGGCAAGGTTGACCAGTCGTGTGGCAGTAGTGAAGTCTGCGACTTCGCCGCCCGCTTCTTCGGCCGTGTCCACACCATAGCCGTTAGAGGAGAACTTCATGACCGCGTTGCCGAAAGAAATGGTGTCGCCGTCCTCGATTTGGGCGGCGCGGCGAATCTGTTTGCCATTGACATAAACGCCGGTTTTGGAATCTGTGTCAAATATGAACCAGCCGTCTTTGCGCAGCGCCAAAACCGCATGAAAGCGCGAAACTGTGCCGTATTTTTTTAAGGAAATATCACACGACCGGCTGCGGCCAATAGAAGTTTCCCAGTTTTCAATTTCGATTTCGCTGTCATCGGCGAGATTTGTGAGCGTCGCCATGACCTCCTTGCGCGGGCGCAGGCGGAAAAGGGAAATGACACACCGCAGAATGAAACAGACCGCGATAGCGGCCAGAAGATAACGCGAAAGATATTCAAATTGTGTTAAAAAGGCATCCACGGGTGGTCCTCCTTTTGCAAAATAATTCAATACAAGTCTACCCTTAAATGCTCGAAAAGTCAATAAAGATGTATTGGCGCAAAACAAAATAAACAGCCCCGAAAAGGGCTGTTTATTTTACCTGTTTTTCATATTGCCGGGTTTTCTGAAAAATCGCAGTTGTGTTTTTACAGAGCTGTCTATTTCTCAACTGCCCAAAGCGTCCGATTTTGGTTGGATACCGCCGAAAGGGTCATCACGGTTTTGCCGTCCTTTGTGCCCTTACAGCACGCACCGTAAAAGGTCTCGCCGTCAAGAACCAGCGTAAATGTGTAAGCACCGTTTGTAAGCGAAAGGGGATAGGCTTTGCCGTTTACCGTCAGCTTGCCGTCTTGTATCTCCGCTGTCAAGGTTTTTTCAATCGTGTCGCCGATTTTAGCCCAGTCGTCAGTGGTTTTTGTTTCGGCAGAGAATAGCACAAACTCATATTCGCCGTTTAAGTCTGTAGTTGTCACGGCGGAAGCCGTCTCACCGTTATAGGGGAGCGGGAGCATCGTCAGCCACTCGTTTTCGGTGCGCAGCATCTGGTGCACCTGCACATTGTGAAAAGCGCCCTCGCCGTCGTTGTAGCGCTGGTGATAAACCTGATAAATTTTGCCGTCGTCATCGGCAAGACAGGAGGAGTGCCCGGGGGAAAGCACGGCCTGTTCGTTAAAGGAAAACTGATAGTTGCCGATGAGCTTTGTGCCCGTGTTTATCATGTCTTTTGCGTCATTGCCCGCAAGGTCCAAATAAGGGCCGTCGGGATTTTCACTGCGATATTCACGAATGTTGTAGCCATCCAGCGCGCCGAGTCCGCCGTAGGAAAGGAACATATAATAGTAGCCACTTTGCTTGTCGTAAACGATAAACGGACCCTCGCCTGTGCCGCGTGTTGCTTCGTTGGTGCAGGAAATCTGTTTGCCGAAGTAAATGTCATAGCCCTCCGTCTGCCGCATGGCTTGGTAGTCCGGCATGCCGGTCTCTTCTATTAGCGGCATAATATAAATCCCGCCGCTGTAAGAGCCATAAGCCATCCACAAATTGCCGCCTTTGTCGTAAAACACCGCGGGGTCTATGGCGTTCGGGTATTTTCCATAGGAGCAGTCGTAGTTTCCGTCCTTATCAAACCAGTCTTTCGCCTCGACCTCTTCTTTGGTAAATACACCGGCTTCAACCAAATCGCCGATGTTGGTAAAAGAATAGTGCAGTTGGTTTTTCGGGTTGCCAAAGAGTGTCGTGCGATTGCTGAACCCGCTGTAAACCATGGTGTCTACAAATTGGAAAGTGCCTGTCGGGCTGTCTGACACGGCAAGCCAAATGACCGAACCGGTCGTTCCGAAAACAGACGAACAGGCGTAATAGCAGTATTTGCCCATAGCTTCATTGTAAACAACATCCGACGCCCAAACATTGGTCTCCCACTTGTCGTCTGTGTATTCCCAAAGTCTTTGCGCACCGTCGCACCAGGCAAATGCTTTTTGAAAGCTTTCGCGAAGTGTCGAGCCCTCTGCAACCAGTGTACGGTTGCTGTCAAATACACCGGCGCTTATTGTCTGCCAGTGGATTAAATCAGTGCTTTCGGCACTGGCAATGTGGGAGCCGGTTATGTAATAAGTCCCGTCTTTCGCCTTGTAAATCGACGGGTCATGCACCGAAACACCGCGGCTGTCGTCAAACTGCAAAGCGTCGCCTGCAAGCGGCATCATAATTGCTTCTGTGCTGCCTGCGCCGCAGCTTGTAAAGCAAAGTGCTGTAAACAGAAGCGCCAAAACAAAAGAAAACCATTTTATTGTCTTTTTCATAACCTCACCTCAAATTTATTGTACCGTGTACGAATGGGGTTTGCAATAGGGTTTGAGAATTATGCGTGAATAAAACATAATATGGTTGACACTATGACATATTTGTATTATAATGACTAATACAAAAAAGAAAAGGCGGTGATTTTGTGCGGCTGCAAATTGATATGACAAGCGAAGTGCCGATTTATAAGCAGATTCGCGACCAAATTGTGTACGGTGCTGCAACCGGCGCGCTTGCACCCGGCGAGCAGCTGCCCACGGTTCGTCAGCTTGCTGCGGACATCGGCGTCAACCCAATGACGGTGAATAAAGCCTATTCGCTTTTGAAAGCGGAGGGCGTTATCGCGATAGACCGCCGTCACGGCGCGCAGGTGTGTGCAAAAGACGAGGCAAATCTTTTACCCACGGCGGACTTTGACCGCCGCGCCGCGCTTTTAATTGCCGAAGCAAAAGCCGGCGGCGTGCCGCAGGCGCGTGTACAGGAAAGGCTTTTGGAGCTGGTCTCCGGTGTATATGCAAGTAAGGAGGAGAAAAAATGATCTGGACTTTGTTGATTACCATGTGGGTTTTGTTCTTCACCATGTTTCTTATTGGCGTAATCAGTACACGGCAGGGGACACAGGTGCTTGGTGTGCGTTTCTTGGCGGAGCATCGGCACGCCCCGGAAATCAAAGCGGTCGTGCGCAGATTTATCGTCGGCATGGCGGTCGTGTTTGTTTTGCTTACGGCGGTAAGCTGTGTGTTGCTTTTCCCTGCCATGCGTACCTACGGCGAGGTGTTTTTGCTCCTTTTGACCATAGCAGATCTTGTGGGGAGCTGGCTCTGCTTTTCCCTTTCGCAAAAATCGCTGTTTCGCCTCCGTGAAGAAAAAGGATGGATTCCGCCGGTAAAAACCAATATGACGGTCGACCTTTCTGTCAGCCGTGAAAAAGGCAAATCCTCGGTCTCTGCCGTGTTTGTCTGGCTGTTCTTCCTGTTGAGTTTCATCCCGGTCGTTGTTCTGCTTTTAAAGCCGGAACTTCAGGAAACGATGCCGTTTGGCTTTTCATTTATCGGACCTTTGTGCCAGCTTTTGTTTACGGGTGTTTATTATCAGATGAAGCGCCTGCCTGTGCGGATGACCAGCGACGACACCGCGCTTGCGCAAATGCTCGCCCGCCGCACCGAGCGTATACAATCTATTTCGGCAACGGTTATCGCGCTTGCAGGGCTTTTGTTTTGGCTGGGGTTTTTCTTTTCCAACTGTGTGCTTAAAAGTGTTGCCGGGTGCGTGATAAGTATTGTGGTTTTGCTCGCTATGCTTTTAGGCTGTGCCGCCTGGCAGCAAAAAACGCTGCACAAGCTGGAAGATTCTGTGGCAGATGCGGCGACACAAGCCACGCCCGACCGCGACCAAAAGTGGAAATGGGGCTGTTATTATGACCCTGCCGACCCGCGCATTTTCGTGCCGAAGCGTGTTGAAAGCATGGGGTGGACGATTAACTTGGGACGCCCGGCGGGCAAAGCAATTTTTGCCGGGATTTGGGTGTTTATCGCGGCAATCCTGTTGTTTGCCTTTGGCAGCGGATTAAAAGGGTATGAGGTAGATGTCACTCCTCAATCGGTCGTGTTTGATTCATCTATGTATGACATAATCGTAACGCGCGAAGAGGTGCAGAAAGTCGAGCTGATTTACGACCTGCCCTCCGGCGTGCGCACCAACGGTTACGGCGGCCTTGAAAAAAGCTTCGGTCATTTTAACTTTGAAGGCTACGGTGATTGCATGCTGTATGCTTATAACGATGTGCCCTGCACGGTGGTGCTGACCTTATCCGGCGACAGCGACACAGCTTATGTGTTTGTCAATGATGAGACCGAGGAGAAAACAAAGGCGCTTTACGAGACGCTTTTAGCATGGCAGGCCGGCGAGAGCTGACAGCCTTGCCGAAAACCGATTTAATATGCTCTGACCTTTTCGAAAACCGGCTGAAATACGCCGGTTTTTCTTTGTGCAAATTCCGTCCGGATTTCTTGACAAGCTGCCCTGAAAATACTATACTTATCTAAATATGGAAAATGGATTCTTTTGAGGTGAAAACGGTGAAAGTTGAACAGTTTTTATATGGGAAAACCAAAGACGGCCGCGAGGTCCCGGCGTTTACCATCACCAATGCGCACGGCGCTTATATTGAGCTGATTTCTTACGGCGCAACGCTCAACAAAATCGTTGTGCCGGACAAAAACGGCGAGCTTGATGATGTGCTCGTGGGTTTTGACACAATGGAACAGCAGGAAAAGTGTACTGATTCTCAAGGCCGCACGGTGGGCAGAGTCGCCAACCGTATTGCCGGCAGCGGTATCACGATTGACGGAAAAAACTATCCGATCACCAAAAATGTCAACGGGCAGATTACCCTGCACTCGAACCATGAATATGAAGTTGTCGTTTGGCAGTCTGAAATTCTTGGGGATAACGCCGTGCGATTTACATATGACAGCCCGGATGGCGCCGAGGGGTTTCCCGGCAATGTCAAAAATGCTGTGACTTTCTCGTTTGACGACAACAACGCCGTCAAGATTCATTACGAATGCGTTCCCGACTGCAAAACTGCGCTGAATGTGACCAACCATTCCTATTTTAATTTGGAAGGCTTCGACAAAGGGCAGGTGACCGAGCATGTTCTGCAGCTGTTCTGTGACGCCTACACGCCGACCGATGCTATTTGCATTCCCACGGGCGAAATCCGTCCGGTCGAGGGCACGCCGTTTGATTTTAGGCTGCCGAAAAAAATCGGCCGCGATGTGCGCCACGACGACGAACAGCTGAAAATCGGTATCGGCTATGACCATAATTTCTGCATAGAAAATTATAACGGTACATTAAAACAGTTTGCCGCCGTTTGGGAACCGAAGTCGGGGCGTGTGATGCGCGCCTACACGGACCTTCCCGGCGTGCAGTTTTACATCGGCAATTACATGAACGGTACGCAGATTGGCAAAGCAGGAAAACCCTTAACCTATCGGCAGGGCTTTTGCTTGGAAACGCAGTATTATCCGGACTGCCTCAATCACCCGGAATTCCCGCAGTGCCTGTTCACCCCGGAAAAGCCGTTTGTTTCCACCACCATTTATCAATTCTCCGTAGAATAAGAGGTAATTTGTATGCAAGAAATCAAGTACGAAAACTTAGAAAGGATTTTTCTTTCCGCACTGGTTTACAACCGTACCGGCGTTTTGCTGCGCGTGGCAAGCTTGTTTGCGCGCCGCGGCTATAATGTCATCAGCTTAACCGTTGCCGAAACCGAAAATCCGCTGTATTCGCGCATCACCATTGTTTCCGATGTTGAGCCGTATAAATTCATGCAGGTAGAGCAGCAGCTTTCTAAGCTTGAAGATGTTATTAAGGTCGTCAAGCTCAATGAAGGCAAGCTTATTTCCAGCGAACTGCTGCTTATCAAGGTGCATGCCACCAACAGCCGGCGCACCGCGGTGCTCAAAACCATCAACGGCTTTGGCGGGCGCGTTAAAGATATCGGTCACACCACCATTACGGCGGAGCTTACGGGTCTTCCGTCTCTGATTGACAAATTCATTGACAAAATGACCAAGCACGGCATTATTGAGCTGTCGCGTTCCGGTCTTACGGCGCTTGAAAAGGGCGATACCAACATCAACGGCATTACCGAGTAAAAGGAGCAAATATCTATGGGTATGACAATGACACAAAAGATCCTTGCCGCGCACGCGGGGCTGGATAGCGTAACGGCAGGGCAGCTGATTGAGGTCAATCTGGACCTTGTCATGGGCAACGATGTAACTTCGCCTGTGGCAATTCACGAAATGGAGGACAAGGGCTTCGAGAAAGTCTTTGATAAAGACCGTATTGCCCTTGTAATGGACCACTTTACACCGAACAAAGATATCAAATCTGCCGAAAACTGCAAAAAGGTGCGTACCTTTGCGAAAGAATACGGCATTAAAAACTTTTTCGATGTCGGCAAAATGGGCATCGAGCATGCACTGCTTCCCGAACAGGGGCTTGTGATTTCCGGCGACACCGTCATCGGCGCCGATTCCCACACCTGCACCTACGGCGCACTCGGTGCGTTTTCTACCGGCGTCGGTTCCACCGATATGGCGGCAGGCATGATCTCCGGCAGAGCATGGTTCAAAGTGCCGTCGGCAATCCAGGTGAAAATCACCGGTAATTTCCAGAAATATGTCAGCGGCAAAGATGTGATTCTGCACTTGATTGGCAAAATCGGCGTGGACGGTGCGCGCTATCGCTCGCTGGAATTCACCGGCGACGGTATTCAAAACCTGTCCATGGACGACCGTTTCTGCATTGCCAACATGGCGATTGAGTGCGGCGCGAAAAACGGGATTTTCCCGGTCGATGAGAAAACGCTTGCCTATATGAAAGGCAGAACCGACCGCAAGCCTGTCATTTTTGAAGCGGATGCAGACGCACAGTACGATGAGGTCGTGGAAATCGACCTGAATACGCTCAAGCCCACGGTGTCTTTCCCGCACCTGCCGGAAAATACCCACACTGTGGATGAAATCGAAAAAATCCCGATTGACCAGGTCGTTATCGGTTCCTGCACCAACGGCAGAATTGAAGATATGCGCGCGGCGGCGGAAGTCCTGCGCGGCAGAACCGTAGCGGACGGCGTGCGTGTGATTGTCATTCCCGCTACGCAAACCGTGTATTTGCAGTGCATCGAAGAGGGGCTCACCGAAGCCTTTGTCAAGGCGGGCGCGATTGTTTCCACCCCGACCTGCGGGCCGTGCCTCGGCGGGCATATGGGCATTCTCGCGGCGGGTGAACGCGCAGTTTCCACCACGAACCGTAACTTTGTCGGCCGAATGGGTCACCCGACGAGTGAAGTATATCTCGCAAGCCCTTATGTTGCGGCGGCAAGCGCAGTAAAAGGCTATATCGCTGCGCCGTCGGATTTGGACTGACTGGAAAGGACGGAACACTATGAAAATTCAAGGAAAAGTACATAAATACGGCGACCATGTAGACACGGATGTCATCATCCCTGCGCGCTACTTAAATACCGGCGACCCCAAGGAGCTTGCGGCGCACTGCATGGAGGATATTGACAAAAACTTTGTAGAAAAGGTGCAGCCCGGCGATATTATGGTCGCAGGCGTAAACTTCGGCTGCGGTTCTTCGCGTGAGCACGCGCCGATTGCCATTAAGGCGTCCGGCGTTTCCTGCGTCATTGCCAAAAACTTTGCCCGTATCTTCTACCGCAACGCACTGAACATCGGTCTGCCGATTTTAGAGTGCCCCGAAGCGGGGGATGACATCGAGAACGGTGACGAGGTCGCGGTCGATTTTGACAGCGGCATCATCACCAATCTGACCAAAAACAAGACCTACAAGGCCGAACCGTTCCCGCCATTCATTCAGAACATTATTCAAAAAGGCGGGCTGCTGGCTTCTTTGAAGTAAGCTATGCCTGCGGGCAAACTGAATACCTCGAAAAAATACCATCCAAAGCGCCCTTTGGGTGGTGTTTTGCTAAAAGGCAACTTACTTTTACAAATGCTTCCATTTTTGTTCATATCTTATTTTCAAATACCCAATATAATAAAAACGATTGTTAAAATGTCCGGAAAGGGTGAAATTTTATGCCAAATGAAAAAATTTTAGTTGTAGACGATGACTCTAATATCTGCGAATTGATTCGATTGTATCTCGAAAAAGAGGGGTATACCGTCAAAATTGTGAACGACGGTGTTTCGGCGGTCAATGCGTTTAAACAGGAAAATCCTGATTTGATGCTGCTTGACATTATGCTGCCCAAGCTCGACGGCTGGCAGGTCTGCCGGGAAATCCGCAAATTTTCTGACAAACCCATCATCATGCTGACGGCGAAAGGCGAAACCTTTGACAAGGTACTTGGGCTGGAACTCGGCGCCGATGATTACATGACCAAGCCATTTGACACCAAAGAAATGGTGGCGCGTATCAAAGCGGTTCTGCGCCGCACCGGCAGCTCCAATACCTCCGATACCGCCAAGGAGGTCAATTTTGAAAACCTTTCTATTAACCTGACCAATTATGAAATGAAAGTCAACGGCACGCCTGTGGACACGCCGCCCAAAGAACTGGAGCTGATTTACCACTTGGCGTCCAACCCGAACCGTGTGTTCACCCGTGACCAGCTGCTTGATGAGGTTTGGGGCTTTGATTATTACGGCGATTCCAGAACTGTCGATGTGCATGTCAAGCGGCTTCGTGAAAAGCTGGAAGGCGTTTCCGACAAATGGGAACTCAAAACCGTTTGGGGCGTCGGCTATAAATTTGAAACAAAGGACGCCTGATTTATGCTGAAGGGTCAAATCAAACAGTTTTCCCAAAAGCTGATGCGCAAATTCCGCAATCAGTCGATGTTTGTAAAGTATTTCACGGTGTTTTTTATCATCGTGTTTATCTGCTTTTTAATTCTCGGGCTGATGCTGGCGTTGTTTGTAACCAATTATTGGTCCAACCAAAAAGCCACATTGCTGAAAGAAAACGCAAAAAGCGTGGCGTCTTCCACCTCACAGGTGCTTTCCTCCTGGCTGCAGAATGAACCACAGGGCTCCATCGTTTTTATCTGCAACAACCTGACTACTGTTTCCGAAGCCATCGATGCCGATGTGTTCATGTGCGATATGAACGGACATGTCATCCTCTGCAAAGAATTGATTTCTTCCGGTTTGGAGGTAAAATCCAACGGCGGCTGCGCGCTGCATGACACCTATCAAATCCCGGAAAGCGTGCTGAGTGAAGCCATGAAAGGCAACTACTTTGCGAAAAGCACGCTTGACGGCACTTTGAGCACCAAACATTTGGTGGCGGCACAGCCGGTTGTGGTAAATGGGCAGGCGTTAGGGGTGGTCTTCGCTACGGAACCCATGAACCTGAGTTTTAAAGAGTACTTTTTCAATGTGCTGCGCATGTTCGTTTTCGCGTCCCTTATGGCGCTTGCGGTCGGCTTTGTTGTAATTTATTTGTTTACTGTTAATTTGGTTCGGCCGCTGAATGAAATGTCACGCGCCGCCAAAGCTTATGCAACCGGAGATTTCAGCCCGCGTGTGCATGTTAACGGTACTGACGAGCTTGCGGAACTGACGAGCGCCTTTAATAAAATGGCGGCGTCTCTCGCATTACAGGAGACCTCAAGGCGCAGCTTTGTTGCCAATGTGTCCCATGAGTTGAAAACGCCCATGACGACCATCGGCGGGTTTATTGATGGTATTTTGGACGGCACCATTCCGCCTGAAAAACAGGACCATTATTTGGAGATCGTTTCTACCGAAACCAAGCGCCTTGCAAGACTTGTGACCGCTATGCTCAACATGTCTAAAATTGAGGCGGGCGAGCTGCAGCTGCAGCCCAAGGAATTTGATATCTGCCAGGAAATATTTAATACTATGCTCAATTTTGAGCAACTTATTGAAAAGAAGCATATTGATGTGCAAGGCTTAGACGCTTTACAGCCGACCACGATTCAGGCAGATAAAGATATGCTGCATCAGGTGGTTTATAACCTGATTGACAACGCGGTCAAGTTTACGGAAAACGGAATCATTCGCGTGTCGGTTACCCAAAATGCTCTTGACACGACTGTAACCATTCGCAATACCGGGACCGGCATCTCTTCAGAAGAGCTTTCCCGTGTGTTTGAGCGGTTCTATAAGGTAGACAAATCCAGAAGCTATGATGTCAAAGGCGCAGGATTAGGGCTTTATATTTGCAAAACCATTATTGAAATGCACGGCGGCACCATTCAGGTGCGCAGTGCAGAAAATGAGTTTGCCGAGTTTTCGTTTACCATTCCGAATCGCCCGCCTGTAACGCACTGACAGGCTTTACGGGTTGTTCACAATCTCCCCAAAAAACTTTAAAGGCTGTTAATATCCAGTTAATAACCGGCCGGTACGATTAGGGCAGAACAAAACACAAGGAGGCATCTTTATGCAAGATGATTTGAATAATAGAGAACAGCAGCCGGCAGAGCCGCTGCAGGATAATGCAACCCCCGCACAAGATACGGTCGAAACGGACGAAAAGACCGCACCCGTGCAGGCGGAAAATGAAAACACAGCGTCTGCGGCAGAAACTGCTGTAAATGAACAGCAGCCTGTGCAGCCGAATTATGGGTATCCTTACGGCAACGGCAATCAGACCGGCGTGCCCAACCAACAGCCGCCTTATGCACAGCAAAACGGCTATTATAACGGTAATCCCAATTATGTCTATTACGGCACAGCGGCACCGCAGCAAAAGCCGAAAAAGCAAATTGAAAAGAATTCCAAACACAAAAAGAACGGGCTTCGCATCTTCCTTGGTGCAGTTGCCGCTTGTTTGGTCCTTGCGGTAGTTGGCCTTTCCGTGGCGCTTGTCAAAGGCAACAGCGCACAGAAATCCACTTCTGACGGAGATTCTGCTTCTGTAAATATTGCAGAATCGCCGACAGCGTCCAGCACCGGCACCGGCGGGGAACTGACCGCCAAAGGTGTTTATGAAAAGGTAAAAGAAAGCTCCGTAGGTGTTTTGGTCTATGCCAGCAACAGCTTCAGCAACACCTCTCTTGCAGGGGAAGGTTCCGGCGTGATTGTCGGGGAAGACAGCACCGGAAAATACACCTACATTGTGACTTGCGCGCATGTGATTAGTGACGGCGGCACAATTAAAGTTCAGTTGTATGATGAAACCCAGTATGACGCGACTGTGGTTGGGTATGATTCAAGAACCGACATCGGCGTTCTTCGTATTGCTGCAACAGGGCTTAAAGCCGCCGAGCTCGGCGACTCCGACAGCCTTTCCGTCGGTGAAACGGTCTATGCTATCGGCAACCCCGGCGGCGTTGCGTTTGCCGGCTCCTTTACCAACGGTATTGTTTCGGCAATTTCCCGCCCGGTTGACAGTGAGATTGGCTATGAAATGCTTTGCATTCAGCACACCGCAGCGATTAACCCCGGTAACTCCGGCGGTGCATTGGTCAACGCTTACGGTCAGGTCATTGGCATCAACTCTTCGAAAATCGCAAGCACCGATTATGAGGGCATGGGCTTTGCAGTACCGAGTGTGACGGTCAAAGAAGTGTTTGACGAAATCGTCGCCAACGGCTATGTGACCAATCGCCCGAAGCTTGGCATAACCTACTTTTCCGTATCCTCCAATCAGATGTACAGCATGATTGCAAGCGTAAACAAGCTGCCTGCCGGAACCATTGTCATTCAATCTATTTCCAGCGACAGCCCGCTTGCCAACACAGAAGTGCAGCAGGGTGATATGATTATTAAAGTAAACGGAGAAGATTTGGAATCTGCCGACACCTTGCCGGATTTGATTGAGAATTCCAATGTCGGCGATGAACTGACACTGACGATTGCACGGGTGGATATGCAAAACAATTACACCTTAAATCAGTTCGATGTGAAAGTTACGCTCGTTGAAGATAAAGGTACAACGACCGCAACTGCGGAACCAACAACCAGCAGTGGTTATTACAATCCGTTCGGTGCATACGGCTATGGGAACTAACAGGTTTTCATGTGCCCGGAGATAAGGCCTTTCTCCTTGCATCACGGTTTATATAAAAAAGTGGAGCATCGGCAAGTTTTGCCGATGCTTCGTCAATTTTATAGGTAATTTTGGCTTTACGGGTGCGCTTTGTTTTGACGGTAGGCCTCCATCACATCGCGGAAAACCTCGCCGTTTGACGGCGGTGTCCATGTTATGGCATCTGCGCCCGCTTCTATCGTCCGGCGAATGCTTTCTTCCGTCGACCCGCCGGTAGCGATAATGGGTGCCTGTGGGAAGTCTGTCCGGATTTTGCGCACAAGCTCCGGCGTTTTAGCCGCAGCGGAAATATTCAGAATTTCCGCGCCGGCGGCAAGGCGTTTTGCAATATCATCGCGTTCAGAAACAACCGTTACAATCACCGGGATGTCCAGCTGTGTTTTCAAAGCAGAAATGGTTTCATCTGCTGTGGGCGCATTTACCACAACGCCGCTTGCACCTTGATATTCCGCGTGCTTGCCGAGGCCTATGACCCGTTCACCTTTCGTGAGTCCTCCGCCGATGCCGACAAATACCGGCGCGTCTGCCGCAAGCATGACCGCTTGTGTAATGACCGGCTGCGGGGTAAACGGATAGACTGCGATAATTGCATCTGCATTGGAATTGCGAATGATGCTCACATCGGTCGAAAACAATACCGAGCGAATGGTTCTTCCGAAAATACCAATGCCGGGGCATTCGGAAATCACTTCCGGCACATGCAGGCGAAAATCGCGCAGATAGCCTTTTAATTCCGTCATTGATTTTAACCTCATTTCGTATTATGATAATAAAGATAAAATCTTTAAAGAAAGCGTGAAAACTATGTTTCAGGAAACAACTTTGAAAGCCTTAACGACTTCCCCGGTCAAAATGATCTCCGACGACTGGGCGCTGCTGACAGCAGGAACCCTTGACAAATTCAATACCATGACCATAAGCTGGGGCGGCGTCGGCGAGCTTTGGGGGAAAGATGTCGCGTTCGTCTTTGTGCGTCCCCAGCGCTATACCTATGGTTTTATGGAAGAAAACGATTATTTCACTTTAAGCTTTTTCGGCGGGGACTATAAAAAAGAGCTCGGTATTTGCGGTGCAAAATCCGGCCGTGACACCGACAAAATGGCGCTCACCGGCTTTCAGCCTATAAAAGCGGGGGAGGGCGTGACCTTCGAACAGGCGCAAACGGCTTTTGTCTGCCGCAAAATGGCGTTCCAGGACATTGACCCCAAAGGCTTTTTAGACCCGTCGATTATGGACACTTACGCACTTCAAGATTACCACAGAATGTATGTCGGGGCAATCGAAAAAGTGCTGGTTGCCGAATAATTTTCAAAATATTCATATTTCCAAAGCGCGGTGAAAGGTTATGTTTTTCGTGTCAAAAACCACCTGCCGCCGCGCCGGATTTTTTTCTTTGAAAAAAGTTTAAAAAAATTGAATTTTTTTGAAAAAAAGACTTGCATTTTGAAAACAGCTGAGGGTCCACCCGTTCCCATTCCGAACACGGTAGTTAAGCTCATTCGTGCCGAAAATACTTGGCTGGAAGCGGCCCGGGAAAATAGGTCGATGCCGACATCTTAAAAGTAGTTCCCCAATAGGGGGGCTATTTTTTTGTCCTTTTTAGCCTGCATGCAGGTTCCGGTTATAGAAAAAACAGCCGTTTGGATTTTTCCAAACGGCTGTTTTTATTTTTAATTAAATGGTCAGCGCGGTAATAATGCTCGAATAAAGCTTCACCGGGTCTTGCAGGAAGTTGTTTTTGACCGCTTCTAATTGCATGCTGTCGGCGACAAACACCGTCAGGCGCATAAGCTCGTTGCCCTCGTCGCCGAGAATAAAGGTGACATTGTAGCCGCCGTTTTCCAACTTCTCGGTCAAAATTTTATTTTCCCGTTTATTTTTGGCAAGCGTCATCAGCTTGATGCCGGAGTTGACCGCTTTTTCGCGCACGGTTTTCGGAAGCGTGGTTTCCAACAGCTCTGCCGACTCTTTCCCGCGCGGTGTAACGGTTAAAACTTCTTCATCTTCTGCAATGTCCCGGTCAATATTGCCGTTCTTTAAAAGCTCGGCAACAGCCTCATTGAGTTCAAAATAATTGGCAAGCCCTTCACCGACAAGCGCGTCCAACAGCAGGGACTTCGGCACAGGTTTGTCAATCGCTTTCAGAAGATAACACACCAAAAGCCTTATCTCGTTGCGGTTGCGAAGCCCGCCCATCTCAATGCCGGCGTCAAAGGCGTCAAAAGTATCAAATTCCATAAATTTCGCTCCGTGTTGAATTGGTTCCTAAAATAAATTTTAGAGGAAAACCGCGGCTTTGTCAATCCAACATGTCCACAATTTCGGACACTTCCCCGTGACGGATATAAACACGCGGCACGCGCTTGTTGATGCCGCAGCAGAACTCATAATTGAAGCTGTAAGCGTTGTCCGCCACATCTTCGACCGTAATGCGGTTGTCGCCGTCTTTCCCGATAATCGTAACCTCGTCGCCTTGCTGCACATTAGGAATATTGGTGACATCAACCATGAACTGGTCCATGCAGACGCGCCCCACAATCGGTGCGAATTGCCCGTGAATGAGCACTTTGCCCTTGTTCGAAAGCGCACGCGGATACCCGTCGCCGTAGCCTACGGGTATGGTCGCAATCACGGTCTTTCCGGTGGTCGTATAGGTAGAACCATAGCTTACTGTAAAGCCTGCGTCAACGGTCTTTACAAAGGCAACATGGCTTTTTAATTGCAAAGCAGGGTGAAGCTCCAACTTCGATTTGTCTACTTCGTTTGACGGATACAACCCGTAGGTCATAATGCCGCTGCGCGCCATGTTCAAAAAGTTATCGTCAAATTCAATGATGCCCGCGCTGTTGCACATGTGTTTAATCGGAATTTTAACACCCGTTTCGTCCAAACGACGAATGAAGTCCAAATATTTCTTCTTTTGCAGGTTGCACGAGGTCTTGTCTTTCTCGTCCGCACAGGCAAAGTGTGTGAAAATACCGTTGATTTCAAGGTTCGGCAGCGCCGCGATGCGCTGAATTTCCTGAACACTTTCTTCGGTCGGCTGCATGCCAATGCGTCCCATGCCGGTGTCAAGCTTAATGTGAATGGTCACCGTTTTTCCGAGAGCAGCGCGTCGTAATCTGTGGGGAAAACATAGCCCAAAATCAAAATCGGGTTCCCGATTCCTGCTTTCCGAAGCTGAACAGCTTCAGGTACCGTTGCTACGCCGAACGCATAGCAGCCGATTTCAGAAAGCGCGCGTGCAATCGGCACAGCGCCGTGACCGTAGGCATCGGTTTTGATAATTGCCATAATTTTGGTGTCGGGTCCGACTTTTTCCATGGCGTTTTGAATATTCTGACAAATTGCGTCGAGGTTGACCTCGGCATAAACCCTTTGCGGCAGCATGTATTGTCCTTCCTTTAATTATACAATTTCATGAAGCGGTGCAATGGTGATGGCTTCACCTTCGAGCGCGGTGCGAATCTTCTCAACAAAAGCAAGCGCTTTTTCGCCGTCGCCGTGCACGCAAATGGAATTCGCTTCTATTTCAATTTCTTTGCCTGTCAAGGCTTTCACCTTGCCATGTTTCACCATGCCGATGACGCGTTCAATCGCTTCTTCCTCATCGGTAATCATAGCACCCGGCTTTGTGCGCGCAACCAAAGAGCCGTCCTCTTCATAAGCGCGGTCGGCAAATACTTCTTTTGCCGCGCGAAGGCCGATGTCTTTGGCAGCTTTCAGCATTTCACTGCCGGAAAGCCCTAATAAAATCAAGCGGTCGTCCACCTCGGCAATGCCCTCACAAATGGCGCGGCTCAAAGCATAATCTTTACCCGCCATGTTGTAAAGCGCACCATGCGGCTTCACATGCTGTAAAGGCAATCCACTTGCCTTGCAAAATGCTTGAAGTGCGCCGATTTGATATTGCACATAGGCTTTCGCGTCCGCCGGGCTTATGTTCATGTTGCGCCGCCCGAACCCCAAAAGGTCGGGAAAACCCGGGTGCGCGCCGGCGGCAACGCCGTTTTCTTTTAAAATTTTCACGGTTTTCGCCATGGTCGCGGGGTCTGAGGCGTGAAAGCCGCAGGCGACATTGGCGGAGGAAATATAGCGGGCGACCTGTGCGTCAAGTCCGAGCGTGTAAGTGCCGAAGCTTTCGCCCATATCGCAGTTTAAATCTACTTTTGCCATAAGAAAGCCCTCCCTTAAAATTTCAGGTCAGCGTTTTTCACATCGGTAATCAGCATATGCCCGGGCGCGTGCGTGATGCAGAAATCCGGCTTGGAATTCATCACAATAGACTGCGGCGTGACGCCGCAAGCCCAAAACACAGGCGTTTCACCCGGACGAATGGTGACCGCCTCGCCGAAGTCGGGGTGGCTAAGGTCGTGAATCCCAATTGCTTCCGGGTCGCCGATATGCACCGGCGTGCCGTGTACGCGCGGCATGGATGCGGTGATGTTAATCGCTTTCACGATTTGGTCGTTGGGCAGGGGACGCATGCTGACCACCATGTTGCCGGAAAATACCCCGGCAGGCTCGCAGGGAATGTTGGTCAAATACATCGGCACATTTTTGCCCTCTTCAATGTGGCGAACGGTCACGCCCGATTCGAGCAGCTCCGCTTCAAACGAGAAAGAGCAGCCAATCAAAAAGGCGACCAAATCATCGCGCCAAAACTTCGTGACATCGGTATATTCGCCAACCAAAACGCCTTTTTCATAGACGCGGTATTTCGGAATATCCGTCGCAATATTGCAGTCCTTTGCAATCTTATGAAGCCACGGGTCGCCGACATCCGAAACCTCTAAAATCGGGCAGGGCTTCGGGTTGCGCTGGGTAAACAGCAAAAAGTCATAGGCAAGGTCTTTCGGCAGCACAGCAAGATTTGCCTGCGCGTAGCCTAAGCACATTCCCGAGGTTTGACCGGTGATTTCTCCGGCGCGTATTTTCTGACGCACCGCAAGCGGTGCGGTGTTCTCATAAGGGTTTAGCATATTAAGTCCTCCCCATAATGTAAAAGCAGTTCTTCAAAATGCTTTTGCTCTTTTTTATAAAGCTTTTCCGCTTCTTTTGCCGAAATTTTTTGAAAGCACACTGTGTCGCCCGGTTTGCGCTGGACAAGAAGCGGCAAATCGACGCTTGCCACGGTTGCGATTTTGGCATAGCCGCCGGTGGTCTGGCGGTCAGCAAGCATCACAATCGGCTGCCCTGCAGGGGGCACCTGGATGCTGCCGAACACAATGCCGTCTGAAATAATATCTACGCTGTCTTTGTATGCGATTGGCTCGCCGTCCAGTTTATATCCCATTCGGTCGGCGTTCTGCGTAATTGTATAGGGCTTGTTTAAAAAGGTGTGGATGCCCTCGTCCGTAAAATAATCGTCCTGCGGACCCATCACCACACGCAGTGTTGCTTCCTTTCGGGAGAAATCCTCCGGTGTCAGCGCATGAATGTGCAAACCGCCCAAGTGGTCTAATGTGTTTCGGAACGGCAAAATGTCGCCGCTTTTGAGCTTTCGTCCCTCAAATCCGCCAATGGAACATTTTAAATTGGTGGAACGGCTGCCGAGCACCTGCGGCACATCTAAGCCTCCCGCAAACGCGACATAAGTATACATTCCGCTTTTTGCCGCAGAAAAAGAAAGCGTGTCGCCCTCGCGCACGAAAATCGTTTTATACATCGGCGCTTCTATGCCTTCAATCGTCGCGCCCATGTCCGCGCCGGTAATGGCAATATAGTTGGATTCTAAAAAGACGAAGCTGCCGCCCATGGCGGTCATTTCCAAAACTGCCTCATCGGTGTAGTTGCCGACCAGGAAATTGGCAAGCCGGTAAGAACGGCGGTCCATCACGCCGGAAACATTAAAGCCGATTGACTGACTGCCGATGCGCCCCCAGTCCTGCACCGTTGTTAACAGGCCCGGTTTTATAACACGGATGCTCATTTTGCACCCCCTGTGGTTTTACAAACATATTCGCCGCGGCGAACCTGTTCTTCGATTTCCAAATATTCCTCTTCCGTGACCGGCACAAAGCGAATGTGCTCGCCAGCAGAAAATAAAACGGGCTTTTCCCGCTCTGCATCATACGGGCGCACCGGCGTTGTTCCGATTAACTGCCAGCCGCCGGGCGAGGGGAGTGGGTAAATGCCGGTCTGCTCGCCGCCGATGCCGACCGCACCGGCATGGATTTTGGTGCGCGGCGTGGGAAGACGCGGACAAAACAGCCGTTTGTCCATGCCGCCGAGGTAAACAAACCCCGGCAAAAAGCCGAGCATATAAATGCGGTAATCCACGGAACTGTGTAACCGGATGACTTCTTCCGGCGAAAGTCCGGTATGCTTGGCAACATTTTCGAGGTCCTCGCCGTATTTCCCGCCGTACAAAACCGGAATCATCGTTGTTTTTTCAACTTCCGTTGTGCCTTCGGTCAGGTTGTGGCAGCATTTGCGAATCTTTCTTGTCAGTTTCTCTCCGGAAATCACGGACGGGTCAAAATATACCGTCAGCGAGCGGAAGGTCGGAACCGTTTCCGTCACGCCGATGATGTGCTTATTCGAAATGGCGTGGTTTAGCGCGTGTACCTGCCGGTTGATGGACTCGTCGATTTCCCGACCGAATTCCACAACCAGCGCACTGTCGCCGCCGCGTAAAATCAAGGGCTCGCTCATAATACCACCTCAAAAGCAGAAGGGGCGGCTGTGGCCGCCCGCCGTTTTACTTGTTTTCGTCGAAAAATTTTAATTCGAGTGTTTTGTCAAACCAGGCTTTGCACTTGGTTTGAAGCTTCGGTGCATAGCGAATGCATTCACGCATCATGGTGACTAATGCCATGTTGGTTTGCAAATCGAAGCCGTCAATCGCGGGAATGGTCCAGCCGTACATGTCTACCATGCCGCTTTTTGCCGCCGTGCAAAGCGCTTCCTTTTCGAGTTCTGCGTCGTGCATAATGTCCATATCGCCTAACAGATAAGCAATAGCGGCTATCATGCCGTAGCAGCCCCAGTCTGAAACCGTGGCGGTGATGATGTTGTCCGCCGCCACACGCGTTGCAATTCCGCCGCCGCAGCCGCATTGGCATGCGCCTTTCGCCGCATAGGGAATGTATTTGTCCAAATGCGCGCCGATTGCGCCCATGCCAAGCTCGTTGCCGAGGTCGCCGATTGCAATATTGAGAACGCCGGCAGCTTGGATTTTTTCAAATAAAATGTCACCTTTGGCTTCCAGCGGCGTCGTATTTCTGCCGACGGCGTTGTGAAATTCACCCACGCAGTTTTCGCCGGGAAATTCGTTGGCAATAACTGCCTTGGGCATGCCGTGCGACAAAAGCTCGTCAGCTTGGCTTTCCGCCTGCGCCTTGTCTTTGGTAAATGCAAACGCTGCTATGGAAACGGGGTTCTCGAACAATTCGTCAAACGAAGAATACAGGTGAAGCCCTACAACGCGTGAAAGATTTTTCACCGCTTCCATGTTTTCTTCCTGACAAATGATAACCGGCTTAACGCCGAACGCCAAAACCAGAGAACGCGCCAAAAGCATGGTGCTGACAATGCCGTCGGTCTCAGCGGACTTGTTGTCGATCAGCACAAATCCGGTCATCAAATAGACCAAATCGCCTTCCTTTAGCGTGTTGCACAACAGCTTTGCCGCGTGCATGGTCATCGGCTCGCCGGTGAATTCGCGCGCCGCCTTATATAAAATCCGGCAGACGCCGTAGCCGCGCGGGGCCAAGTTCGCGAGATTATCTAAATTTTGACCGATGTTCAGGTCGGTCAGTTCTTTTTGTGTCATATGTAGTGCCTCCGAGTTCAGCGGTCGGTTTCCTTGTGCAGGCGTTCAAGATAAGCGTCCTGCAAGGTCTTAAGGATTTCCGGAGCTTTGCCGCCTATGGGCTGACCGTCCAGCTCACACGCCGCCATGCAGAGCGCACCGGAGGAAGTGACAATGACCTCATCCGCTGCACGCAGATCATCCATCGTGTAGTCGCGTTCCTCCACGGGAATGCCTTTTTCTTTGCAAATCTGAATTAAGTGCTTTCTTGTGATGCCCGGCAAAACCAAATTGTCAAGCTGGTGTGTGATAAATTTGCCGTCTTTGATAATGGAAATATTGGAGTGCGCACATTCTGTCACCAAGTCGCCGCGGTGAAATACCGTTTCCTGACAGCCTTTTTCTGCTGCGCGCTGGCTTGCCATAACGCTCGGAATCAGGTTAAGCGTTTTCACATTGCAGTGATAGAATCGTGTATCTTCCATGGAAATCAGCTTGTATTTCTGCGAAAGGTCTTTCATCGGGCAGGGCAGGCAGTAAATCAGCAGATTGGACTTTCCTTCCGGAAATACATGATTGCGAATGCCGGTGCCGCGGGTGCACTGCCAGTAGACAAACTGATTCGGGTCGTCTACCTGCTTTACACAGCTGTAAAGCGCTTCTTTCAGTTTCTCGCGCTCCATCGGCGCAGGAATTTCCAAAAGCCGGCAGCTGTTGTAAAAGCGGTCTAAATGGTCATCTAATGCAAAAATGATGTGATTGACCGAATAGGTAGCGTCATAAACACCGTCGCCGAAATAGACGCTGCGGTCACCCATCGGAATCATCATGTTTTCAATTAAATCTGTTTTGCCGTTGTAGTAGCCAATGTTTTCCATTGCTCTCTTTCCCCCGTGTTCTTTAAAATAAAAGAAGTTAAGCCGTTTCCATTTTTGTCCACCATTGCACAGAAATTAAAACAACCTAACTCACCCCCATATTATAGTATTATAGAAATTTACTGTCAACCAAAAAGTTGGATATTTTTCCGCATATTTCCAAAGAAAAAGTGCGTTTTTTATAGAAAACTACTGATGCGAGAGTGCGTTTGTGCGTTCTTCACAAAGACAAGAGCAGCTTTTTATGCGTTGTAACAAACATTTAAAAAATTTAAAAATCTAATTGACATTTTAGCAATATCGCTGTAAACTGGCATTGTGAGTAAACGATTACTCATTCAAAATCCTGCGGCGGGGTGATGCAATGGACGAAAAAAAGATATCTATGGTCGACATTGCGAAGCTTTCCGGCGTGTCTATTGCAACGGTTTCCCGGGTGCTCAATAAAAACGGCAGGTATTCCAAGGAAACCGAAGAGCGCGTTTTGGAAGTCATCCGCCAGCATGATTACAAAGTCAATGTGAACGCCAAGGGCTTACGCACCAAACGCACACAGACCATCGGCGTAATTGTGCCGGACATCACCAACGAGTTTTTCTCACAAATTGTGCGTGCCATTGAACGCTATGTTGTACCTGAAGGGTACACGGTCTTTGTTTGCGATTCCAATGAAGATGAAGAAACAGAAGGTATTCACATTTCTTCTTTGGCAGCGAAAGGCGTAGACGGTATTATTTATATCAGTACTCGCGGCGATGTAAAAAAGATTTATGAGAATTACAAGATTCCCGTTGTCTATATTGACCGGCGGCCGAAAAATGCCGGTACGCTTGTAATTTCTGACAATGAAATGGGCGGTTTTTTAGCCACACAGGAACTTATAAAAAAAGGCTGCCGTCACATTTTGATGGTGAAAGACACAAAACCGTATTCCACGGTTCGCCACCGCTACAAAGGCTATGCCGGCGCATTGGAAAAATACGGGCTTCCGCTTGATCCGGAACTGGTCGTAGAAACCGAGGTTTCTTACGCGGCGGCTCGGCAGGCAACGCAGGAAGCGCTGGTTGCCCACCCGGAAATAGACGGGGTGTTTTGCAACAATGATATGATGGCGCTCGGCGCGCTGCATGCGATAAGAGAGGCAAAACGCAAAGTCCCGCGCGACATTAAGCTGGTCGGGTTCGACGGTGTTTCGCTCACAGAGATATGTGACCCGCCGATGACGACCATCCGGCAGAATACCGATGAATTCGGAAAAAAATCGGTTGAGATTCTCTTGCGGCGGATTCACAAAAAGCAAGAGCCGAATGTGCACGACGAGGTTGTCGTCGTCCCGGTCGAATTGGTTCGGCGGCAAACCACATAAAGATAGGGTTTGGGGCTTCGCCCCATTCTTTTGGGCGGTTGAGTAAACCTTTACCCAATAAAACAGCATAAAATGATGATTAAGATGCATTCTATTATAGAATAAATCACGAACAGAATCGGAAGAAAAGGAGGAACATATGGGAACTTTGGTTGAAATGAAAGGTGTGGTCAAGAAATTTCCCGGCGTTACGGCGCTCAAGGATATTTCCTTTGACATCCGCGCCGGCGAGGTACATGTGCTTCTGGGAGAAAACGGTGCCGGAAAATCCACACTGATGAAAATTTTAAGCGGCGTTTATCAGCCCACGGAAGGCACGATTATCATCGGCGATAAATCCTTTTCCAAGCTTACGCCGAAAGATTCCACCGAAAACGGCATCAGCGTTATTTATCAGGAGTTAAGCGTTATCAACGAGCTTTCCATTCAGGAAAACCTGTTTGTCGGCAAGCTCCCAATGAAAAAATACGGTCCGCTTTCCGTGGTGGATTACGGCGAGATGCATCGCCGCGCAAAAGAACTGCTTGAAAAAGTCGGATTGCGCCGCGACCCGAAAACGCTGGTCGAGGACATCAGCATTTCCGAAAAGCAGCAGGTAGAAATTGCCAAAGCTTTGGCGGCAGACAGTCAGGTCATCATCATGGACGAACCGACCGCTTCCCTGACCTCGGAAGAAGTCAATCACCTGTTCGCCGTTATCCGCGCGCTGAAAGCGGAGGGGAAAGGCATTGTATTCATTTCCCATAAACTCGGCGAGATTATGGAAATCGGCGACCGCGTTTCCGTGCTGAAAGACGGCGCCTATGTCGGCACCCGGCAGGTCAGCGAAGTGACCGCTGATGACCTGGTCACCATGATGGTCGGCCGTAAAGTACAGAACAACTACCAGCACGAGGACGCACCGGATTCCTACGAAAACGAAGAAGTACTCTTTGAGGTGCAGAATCTGTCAAGAAAAGACGGTAAGGTGCGCGATGTTTCCTTTAAACTGCACAAGGGCGAAATCCTTGGCTTTTCCGGCCTTGTGGGTTCGGGCAGAAGTGAAATGATGAATTCCATTTTCGGCGCTGAACCAAAATCACAGGGAAAGATATTTATAAAGGGTAAGGAAGTGCGCATCCGCAATCCTTACAGCGCCATTAAAAACGGACTTGCCATGGTTACGGAAAACCGCCGAGAAACCGGCTTCTTCCATAACTTCGACATCAAACAGAATATTTCCATTCTGCCGTTTATCAAAACTTCCAAGGCGTTCGGCACAATCGGTCTTGTCAGCGGCAAGTTCGAAAAACAATGTGCCGAAGAGCAAAAGAAAAATTTGAACATCAAATGTGCTTCTGTGGACCAAAACATCACAGAGCTTTCCGGCGGCAACCAGCAGAAAGTCATTTTGGCGAAATGGATCGCCGCGGATTCACAAATCATTATTTTCGATGAACCGACCAAGGGCATCGACATCGGCAGCAAAAGCGAGATTTATGCGCTGATGCGCCGGCTTGCCGACGAGGGGAAGGGCGTTCTGGTTGTTTCTTCAGAGCTTCCCGAACTGCTGGCGGTCTGCGATACCATCGCCGTGTTCCGCGAGGGCGAGATAGTAAAGACCTTCGCGCACCGCGATGCGACCGAAGAAAAAATCATCATGGCGTCGACCGCCGACATCGTGCAATAAGAAAGGAGCTTTCACATGGCAACGAAACAACTGAAAAAAGAAAAACCCACTTTCAATACCATTTGGCAAAAATACGGTACATTCGGCATTCTGGTTATCCTGCTTGCGGCGCTTGCAATAGCCCGCCCGCAGCACTTCTTCTCCACTTCCACGGTTACACAGATTTTAGCACAGAGCTCGGTTAATATTTTGATTGCTATGGGCGAGTTCTTCGCCATCTTAATTGCCGGTATCGACCTTTCCGTTGGTTCGGTCGTGGCGCTCACCGGTATGATTACCGCCCAGCTTATGGTTGCCGGGGTAAACCCCATTTTAGCCGTATTGCTCGGTATTTTGCTCGGTGCATTCTTAGGATTTATCAACGGTATGCTTATCAATGTTACCGGCCTGCATCCGTTCATCATCACCCTTGGTACACAGGCGATTTTCCGCGGCGTAACGCTTATCATTTCCAATTCCAGCGCCGTGTTCGGCTTCCCGGCTTCGTTTACCAAAGCGATTTCCACCAACATTTTCGGCATTATCCCAATTGTTGCGCTGATTGCCATTGTCGTGGCGTTGTTCCTTTCGTTCTTAACACGCAAAACCAAGCTCGGCCGCAACATTTATGCACTCGGCGGCAATAAGGATTCCGCTTGGTATTCCGGCATCAATGTCAATCTGCATACCCTTATCGTATTCATCATTTCCGGCATCTGCGCCGGTATCGCGGGCGTTGTGCTGCTCGGTCGTGTCGGTTCCGCAGAACCGGCTGCTGCAACAGGCTTTGAGACCTATGCGATTGCAGCTTCCATCATCGGCGGCACAAGCTTCTTTGGCGGCAAAGGTAAAATTTTCGGCGTGGTTATGGGCGGCCTTATCATCGGCGTCATCAACTTCGGCATGAATATCCTGTCGCTGTCGAGCACTCTGCAGCAGGTTGTCATGGGCGCGCTGATCATTGGCTCCGTTGCGCTTGACCGCTTTGTTGCCCGCAAAAAATAAACCAAATTCAAAAAGCAAATGCCCTATATCAAAAAAGAAAGGAGCGGCATTATGAAACCAATGTTTAACCCGTCCTTAATGTGTATGGACCTTTTGGATATCCGCAACCAGACAGAGATTCTCAACGAGCGGTGCGATTTGTACCATGTGGACATTATGGACGGACACTATGTCAAAAATATTACCTTGTCCCCGGATTTTGTAAAGGTATTTTCCACCATTGCGAAAAAACCGATCGACTGTCATTTGATGGTGACCGACCCGGACGATTTTATTGAAACGCTCGCAAAAGCCGGCGCCGGCTATATCTGCCCGCATGCTGAGACCATCAACCGCGACGCGTTCCGCATCCTCAACAAGATTGAATCGCTCGGCTGCAAGACCGGCGTGGTGCTCAATCCGGCAACGCCGCTTTCCTACATTCAGCACTATATCCATCGCATTGACAAGCTGACGATTATGAGTGTGGACCCCGGCTTTGCAGGGCAGCCGTTCATTCGCGAAATGCTTGACAAAATCCGCGAGGCAAAAGAACTCAAAGAGAAATACGGCTACAAATATTTAATTGAGGTGGACGGTTCCTGTAATGTGCGCACCTTTAAGGATTTGTACGAAGCAGGCACAGAGGTGTTCATCGTCGGCTCGTCCGGGCTGTTCTCCAAAGACCCGGATTTAACGAAAGCCTGGGACATCATGCAGCGTGAATTCCACGAACAGACCGGTGCGTAAATAAACCGAAAAAGCGATTTGGAGGTGATGGGTTTGGGCATTCTAACCATCGGAATAGATATCGGCGGAACCAATTTCCGTATCGGCACTGTCGATGAAAACGGCGAAATTCAGAATTTTGAAAAAAATTCCAGCCGTATTTTTGATAACGGCGATGTCGTGGAAACCATGGCACACGCAGTAAAAGGCTATATGGAGCGCTACGGCGTGTCCGATAAAGTATGTGCCGTCGGTGTGGGCATACCGTCTTTGGTCAGCAAAGACAAACGCACCATTATTTCTACACCCAATTTAAAAGGCTTTGACAATATCCGTTTTGCAGATGCGCTTGAAGAAAAGCTTTCTCTGCCGGTTTATTTGGACCGCGATGTCAATTTCCTTTTGCAAAATGACATCAGCCGTTTGAAGCTGGATAAAACCAAAACAATTCTCGGCTTTTATGTCGGCACGGGCTTTGGCAACGCCTTATATATTGAAGGCAAGTTTTATGCCGGTAAAAACGGCGCCGCCGGAGAACTCGGACATATTCCGCTGATGGATATTGAAGAAAAATGCACCTGCGGCAACATCGGCTGCAGCGAGGTTCGTTGCTCCGGCAGATACCTCGAATTGTTAACTGAAAAATATTTTCCGGGAACTTTGATAAAAAATGTGTTTAAAGAGCACCCAAACCATCCAATACTGTTAAAGTATGTAAAAGACCTTGCGGTGCCCATTGCCACAGAAATCAATATTTTAGACCCGGACTACGCGGTGCTGGCGGGCGGCGTGCTTTATATGGAAGGCTTCCCCAAAGAAGTGCTTTTAGAAGCCATTCACGAAAAAGCGCGTAAGCCTTACCCGGAAAGCAATCTTGAAATTCGCTTTTCCGAGCATGACCAGCAAAGCGGCGTATACGGCAGCGGCGAATTCGCCCGTATGCAGTTTTTAGCGGCTCAGGCCGTTTCAAAATAAACACCCACATAATTTTTTTAAAAAAGAGAGGTAACACCATGAAGAAAACTACGAAAAAAAGGATCCTCAGCGTTCTATTGGCATCCGTTATGCTTCTGACCCTCATTTTTGCGGGCTGCGGCAACAATACGGACACAGACAGTCAGACCGGCGGCGGTGACGGTACCCAGGCAGAATACGCCGTCATTCTGAAAACCCTTTCCAACGACTTCTGGGCAACCATGAAGACCGGTATTGAAGAAGAAGCCAAGAAACTGGGCGTTACGGTTGACATTTTCGCTGCCAACAGCGAAGAAGATACCGAAGGTCAGCTTCGTATTTTGGAAAACTGCGTAGCCAAAGGCTATAAAGCCATCGGCGTTGCGCCGCTTTCACCCACCAACCTGATTAACGGTATTGTCGAAGCAAACAAAAAAGGCATCTATGTGATGAATATCGATGAAAAGGTCGATATGGAAACTTTGAAGAATGCAGGCGGCAGCGTTATCGCATTTGCAACGACCGATAATGTGAAGGTCGGCGAAAAAGGCGCGAACTATATCATCAGCAAACTTACCTCCGGCGGCGATGTCGCAATCATTGAAGGTAAAGCAGGCAACGCTTCCGGTGAAGCGCGCAAACAGGGTGCAACCGAAGCTTTCAAAGCGGCTTCCGGCATTAACCTTGTCGGTTCTCAGCCGGCGGATTGGGACAGACAGAAAGCCCTTGATACCGCGGCAAGCATGATTCAGCAGAACCCCAATCTGAAAGCTATCTACTGCTGCAACGATACTATGGCGCTCGGCGCTTTGCAGGCAGTCAAGAATGCTGGCAAACTCGGTGAAATCATGGTTGTTGGTACAGACGGTGCAGCAGAAGCACTCACGAGCGTAGAAGCGGGCGAGCTTTCCGCAACAGTCGCACAGGACTCCGCTGAAATCGGCGCAGTCTCCCTGCGTCAGATGGTCGAAGCGGTCAAAGAAGGCGCTGCAATCGACCCGAATGCAACACCGGAAACCATCCCGGTCGACTCTTATATCGTTGAGAAAAAAGCTGCGTAACTGCACTTTTATATCCCACTTTTCTTCCCTCAAGCGGCGCGGTCCGGTCGGGGACCCGCCGCTGGGCGGCACCGGCAAGCAGGCGCTTGCCGGTGCCGTTTCCAGAAATTACAACGAGGTGAATTCCAATGAAAATTGCCATAGGCTGCGATCATGTAGGCTTTGCGCTTAAAGGGCGTGTAATTGAACATCTGCTTGAAAAAGGCTATGAGGTGGAGGATTTCGGCACCAACAGTACCGAGCGCACCGATTATCCGATTTACGGAAAAGCAGTGGCGAAAGCCGTTGCCGGCGGCGAATGCGAAAAAGGCATCGTCATCTGCGGCACCGGCGTCGGCATCTCCCTTGCCGCAAATAAAGTAAAAGGCATTCGTGCCGTTGTGTGCAGCGAACCGTATTCGGCGCTGTTGTCCCGTCAGCATAACGATACCAATGTGCTGGCATTCGGCGCGCGTGTTGTCGGCGAGGACCTTGCGCTGATGATTGTGGACGCATGGCTTTCGGGTGTTTATGAAGGCGGTCGTCACGCAAGGCGTGTGCAAATGCTCGCAGACATTGAAAACGAACAATAAATCAAAAAGAAAACAGCCGCACAGGTTTTGCTGTGCGGCTGTTCTTTTGTGTTTCAGAATGAATTACTTGGCGCGGCGACCGTCTTTGATTTTCACCTTGCCAAAGAACGGGATTTTGACTGTGCAGTCAAAGCTGTCGCCGTGGAATGTTGCGGTGAGCACCGCCTCGCGGTTCTGCAGGTCTTTGATTTCCGCGTGTACTTCCAGGGTGTCGTCAGCAACTTTTTCTACTCGGGTGATTGTGTAAGCGGGCACCGGCACATCCGGAATATTCAAAGAAAACTGATAAGCGCCGTTTTCATAAGCAACACTGCATTGTACTGTGCCTTTGAAGAATAAGGTGCTCACGCGGCCTTCCCAGCTGCCAAGACCAATCGGTTCTTCGTCCGGCGGCAGTGCGCCGACTGCACCTTGTACGGGGGTTGCTTCCGCTTCGGTCGGCTCGGCATCTGCTTCGCTGTCACAAAACGCTTCGTCGGCACTTGTGAATGCAATAACCGCAAAGCTTTCCGGTGCCATCGTTACGGTGGTCGCGTGTCCTTCACAAGTGAGGGTGCAGTCACCAAGGCCCTTTATGACCGCAGCGTCTGAAAGGCGGGCAATGGTTGCTTGCTCCGTGCGCGCGGCGGGGTTAAAGGCGCACAGGAATTTTTCTTTGCCGTCGGTGCGCAGGAAGATATAAGGATAGCGGTTTTCCTTGGCATAGATGTTTTCAAAATCCATGTTGGCGCAAAGGGCAGGGTGAGCTTTGCGGAATGCAAGCATTTCACGGGTGAAGTGCAAAAGTGAGTTTTGGTCCGCTTCTTCCGCCTCCACAGTCGGTGCGTTTTCACCGCCGTCAGTGGGCAGATACAAAAGTGAGCTGTCTGCCTCGGAAAAGCCGAAATTTTTTCCGGCAGTCCATTGCATAGGTGTGCGCGAGCCGGTGCGGTAGCCGCCGCCCTCTTTGGTCGGCAGGTCAAGATAGCGCATACCGATTTCGTCACCGTAATAAACAGCGGGAATACCGGGCAAAAGCATGGTAAAGGCTACTGCGAGGCGCTGCTGGGCGTCGCTTCTGCCGCTGGACATGCGCACAACATCGTGGTTGCCTGTCGGCGTGCACATAAAGCGGCCGGTGCCTTGAAGCTCGTCAATATAGCTTTTGTATTCTTCAGCGAAATAGGTGCAGTTGCCCTCACCAAGGGGATTGAAAAAGCTGTTTTCCCCGACCATCATCAAAGACATAAACCCTGGGTTTCCCTGCAAATAAAAGTCTGCGTCAAAGCCTTGCCCGCCGTTGATTGCCTGCGGCGCGTTGAACCATTCGGAAACAATGACCGCTTCGGGGAATTCTTGGTCGAGCATTTGTCGAATATCCGCCCAAATGCGGCGGGTATAGGTCTTTTCCGGCGTGTCGTTTTTCACAAGTGACGCCGCCATATCGACGCGGAAACCGTCTACGCCCATGGAAAGCCAGAAACGCATGATGTTTTTGACTTCTTCAATATTCTTTTTGACCGCCGGGTGGTCGGTCGGCATCTGCCAGGGTTCGGTCACCGTGCCGAAGCCGAAGTTGATTGCGGGCTGAATGTCAAAGAAATTATACATGTATTTTCCTTTGCGTTTTCCCGCGGGGTAGGGGACTAATTTTTCGGCAACTTCCTTGGTGTCGCAGTGTGCCGCTTCATCGGTCCAAATATAAAAGTCGGCGTGCTCGCTTTCGGGGTTTTCGGCGGCTTCTTTGAACCACGGGTGCGAAATCGAGGTGTGCCCGATAACCAAATCCAAAAGAATATGCATGCCCTTTTGGTGGCAGGCGTCCACAAGCGCCTTCATGTCGTCGTTCGTACCGTAGCGCGGTGCGATTTTATAATAATCCGCAACATCATAGCCCGCGTCTTCAAAAGGAGAGACGAAGCACGGCGAAAGCCAAACGGTGTTGCAGCCAAGCGACTGAATGTAGCCGAGCTTCTCACGGATGCCGTTTAAATCCCCGATGCCGTCGGCGTTTGTGTCATAAAAGCTTTGCGGATAAATCTGATAGATTACCGCGTCTTTAAACCAGTTTGCCATAAAAATGCACCTCACTTTTAATGTTTGTACTTTCCATTGTAGCGGAAAGTTTTTCAAAAAGCAATCGGCAAACGACGCGTGAATGTAAATAATTTTTGAATAAAAGCAAATTGTTTGACATGGGCGGCGCGGTTGTGCTAATATTAAAACTGGTACATTTCAGTTTATTCCCGCGGAGGATGCTATGAATATTTACGAATCAGTTTATCAGCAGAATGCAAAACACCCCGGTAAATGCGCTTTGTCGGTGACCATGAATGATGGCTCCCAGCGCATGTATACCTATGGGGAAGTCTTTGAAAGAACCGAAAAATATGCGCAAATTCTGGCCAACGCAGGTGTGCGTGCGGGCGATCGTGTGGCTTTTGTTTCGGAAGGAAGCCCCGAATGGACGATTGCTTTTTTTGCGGTCTGCAAGCTGCATTGTACCGCGGCGCTTATCGACGCTTCTCTGACAGCGGCGGAACTCGACGAATTCATCCGGCAGTCCGATGTGCGTGCGGCATTCTTCTCCCCGAAGACTGCCGAGAAATTCCAATCTGTACCCGATTACGGCTTCCCGGTGTTCAATGTGCTGGACTGCAGCGTCGTTGAGGGCTTTCGCGCAGAAGTTTCCAAAGATATGCCCGCTACGCCCGACCCGGACGAAACCGTCGCTACTATCATTTTCTCTTCCGGCACAACGCGCCGTGCCGCCGGGATTATGCATACGCATGATAACCTGATTGCGACTACGCGCATGACGCTCGAAGTGCAGAAGCTTACGGAAAATGACCGTTACCTTGCAATCATTCCAAACAGCCATATTTACGGTGTTATCTGTTTGGTGCTCGGCCCTGCGCTCAGCGGTGCGGACGCACATTATATTGAATCTTTGAGTGCAGACGCGGTTCTGGGTGCGTTCAACGAATATCACCCGACTGTTCTGCCGGCCGTACCCAAGGTGTATGAGCTGTTTATGACGCAGATTATGCGCAAAATCAAAAGCAGCCCCATTACAGCCGCCATGTTTAAGGTGCTGTTCCCCATTTGCCTTGAAAAACGCCGCAAAACCGGCAGTTTGCTTGGCAAAAAGGTGTTTAAAAGCATTCATGAAGGCTTCGGCGGCAGCCTCAACTTCCTTTGCTCTGCCGGTGCGCCGATGAATAAAGATGTCGCGGAGTTTTATTACGGGACAGGCTTTAATATTTTGATTACCTACGGTGCGTCCGAAACCAATATTCCGACAATCGGCAATGTGCCCGACAATATTCAGACAGATTCCTGCGGCAAGCCGTATCCGGCGGTTTCGGTGCGGTTCAGTGAAAACGGTGAGATTCTGATTAAGTCGCCTTATATGATGAAAGGCTACTTCCGTGATGAAGAAGCGACAAAGGCGGCATTTACAGAAGACGGCTATTTCATGACCGGGGATATCGGCGAGCGCGACGAGCGAGGATATATCCGGGTGACCGGGCGTTCGAAAGAAAATATTGTGCTTTCCTCCGGCAAAAAAATTACGCCGGACGATTTGGAAGAAAAATACGCAGATCTGCGCGGTGTCAAGGAATTTGTAATCTGCGGCGTGCCGCAGGAAAATACCGACTATGATGAAATTCACGCGTTTGTCGTGCCGGAGGGGATCACCCAGGCAGACCGCGATGCGATTAAAGCGCAGATTTTAGAAAAAGGTTCTCAGCTTATTCAGAATATGCGTATTTCTACCACGCACTTTGTCAATGAGATTCCGCGTACTTCCCTGCAAAAGCCCAAACGCTATCTGTTAAAACAGCAGGCGCTTAAAGAGCGCAAAGCGGGTGTGACCGCAGACGCGTCCGCTGCGCCCGAGCAGGATGATATGACAGCACGCGTCATTTCGGCGGTGGCAAAAATTGCAAATGCCGAAGCGGGTGCTGTAACGCCGCAGACGCGCATTTTTGCAGAGCTTTCCATCGACTCATTAAGCGCTATCAATTTGGCGCTGGAGCTGGAAGATATTTACCATGTCAACATTGAAGATTATTATTTTGATGACATGACGGTAAACGACATTGTGCTTGCTTTGCAAAATAAAGGCACAAAGAAAAAGAAAATCGGTCAGGCGAATGTTACCTATCCGCTGGAAAAGACCGACGGCGACTACAACACCTATGCGTTTTTCCGCAACTTGGCGCAGTTCTGCTATCATGTCGATGTGCATAACGCAGAAAATATCCCGACCGACAAGGGCTTTATCATTTGCGCAAACCATGTTTCCAAAATCGATTTTCTTTATATTGCCTCTGCATTCCCGAAAGAACGCTTTAAAAAGCTGTGCTGTATGGCGAAAAAAGAGCTGTTCCGCAACGATGCGTTCAGCCGCAAGCTGATTAAATCCGCCGGAATGGTACCCGTGGACCGCAGCGGCATCAATATGCAGACAATGAACAGCCTGTGTGATAAGCTGCGTCAAAATTGGGGCGTAGTGATTCACCCGGAGGGAACGCGCAGCGAAGACGGTATTTTCCGTGAAATCAAAAGCGGTGCTTCTGTGCTTGCCATCAATGCCGGTGTTCCCATTGTGCCTGCTTATGTAAATGGTGCTTATGAGGTGTTCCCGAAGGGCAGAAAAATGATGAAAGTCTTTGACTGGAAGCACATGAAAAAATATCAAATCGATGTGACTTTCGGAAAGCCGATTTATCCCGATGGCAAAGAGGTTTCTGCGCTGACCAAAGAGGTGCAGGATGCGATTGCCGCTCTGCAGGAGCAGAACCGGAAATAACCAAAAAACGGCCGCCCCGGTGACTATTGCCGGGGCGGTTTTTCAAAAAGCTGTAAGCGCCTTGACGCACAAAGCCGCGTTGTGGTAAGATGAAAGGCACGAAAGGAAGAAAAACGATGCAGACATTTTCGTTATATACCGAACGCGAAATCAAAGTAGAACCGGCGAGAAAACAGGTGAAGCTCGATTGTTATCCCGGAGAAAAAGGCGCGCCCGCCGTGCTGATTTTACCCGGCGGCGCCTATTCTATGATTTCTGATTTTAACGAAGGCAAACCCTTTGCCGAACGCTTTCAGGCGCTCGGGTACCACGCGTTTGTGCTCCATTACCGTGTCGGTTTTGCCGCGCGCTATCCGGCGCCCTTGCAGGATGTCGCAAGAGCCTTGCAATTTATCAAAAGCCGCGCAGAGAAGTTCGAACTTTGCGAAGAGAAAATCGCGCTGGTCGGTAGCTCCGCAGGCGGTCATTTGGCTGCGTTTTTTGCCGTGCTGCATCAGCATTTTGAAACGACTTATAACGGTGCAGAGTATAGCTTGAAACCGTCCGCGCTGGTGCTTTGTTATCCGGTTATCACCATGGGGGAACTGACCCATAAAGTTTCACGCAAGCGCCTTTTGGGCGTTTTAACCGGAAAAGCCGATCGCGAAGCGGCTTCGGTCGAGCGGCATATTCCTGCGGATTATCCGCCGGTTTTTGTCTGGCACAATAAAGACGACCAGTCTGTCGATTACCGCAATACCGAACTGCTGTGCGAAGCGCTCGAAAAAAACGGCGTCCCGTTTGAAAAGCATCTTTACGAAACCGGCGGCCACGGCATAGGTCTTGCAGAGGGCAAAGATGCCGAGGGCTGGTTCCAAAAGGCCGCAGCATTTTTGCAGAACATTTTTGCTTAAAACCTTTATCGGCACAAAAGCTGCTTCAGGCGACCGCAAAGACGGCAGGCCGGAAACGACAGCAAAAACCACGCCAGTGAAAATAACGGGCAGATTTGCCCGAATAAATTGAGCGGCTGACGGCTGTAATCCCAGACATGCAGGCGAAAAACCTTATTCACGAGAAGTCCCACAAAAAGCTCTAACGCCGTGATGATGCCGCAGCCGAAAAGGCAGCGCAGCGCCAGCGGCAATCGTTTGTATTTTTCGTTGATAAAATAAATGCCCAAAAGCGCCGCACCGCCGGTAAGCCCCATGGTCCAGTGCGTATAGCCGCGCCAAAGGATTTCGATTAAGCCGTAGCAAAATCCGCCAAGAGAAAACACACAAAAATATTCTCCGATTCGTTTCATAGTATCACCCGTTTTTTAGAATTCCAAAAACAGCGAATTTCTATGCTTGGAATATTATGACTTTGCGGAGAATGTCCCTATAAAACAAGAGGAGTATTATGCAGGTACATTTTCATACCCTTGGCTGTAAAGTCAATCAATATGAAACCGAAGAACTGACCGAAGCGCTTACCGCGCGCGGTTTTACGGTGACACCGGTTGAGGAAACCGCTGATATATTTGTCGTGAATTCCTGCACCGTCACCGCGGAAAGCGACCGTAAAACGCGCCAGCTCGTGCGAAAACTCAAACACCGCTATCCGCAAAGCGTGGTGGTGCTGACCGGCTGCATGCCGCAGGCGTTCCCCAAAGCCGGGGAATCGCTTCAAGAAGCGGATGTCGTGCTCGGCAACAACACCAATTTGCGGCTGCCCGAGCTTTTAGAGCGTTTTTTAGAGACCGGCGAGCGGCAGACCCTGATTCGGCCCCATGTGACCGGCGAGTGCTTCTGCGGTGCGCCGATTACCGGCTTTACCGAACGCACGCGTGCCAACATCAAAATTGAAGACGGCTGTGACCGTTTTTGCTCCTATTGCATCATCCCCACCGCCCGCGGCAGAGTGCGCTCCAAGCCGCTTGCGGAAATCCGCACGGAGGCCCAGACTCTTTCGCAAGCCGGCTTTCGGGAGGTCGTGCTCGTCGGCATAAACCTTTCGGCTTATGGCAAGGATACCGGCGAAAGGTTTTACGAAGCCGTTGCAGCGGCAGGGGAGCCGGAGGGCATCTTGCGCGTGCGCCTTGGCTCGCTCGAACCGGACCATTTGACCGACGAAGTGCTCGATGGGCTGTCCGCCATACCGAAGCTTTGTCCGCAGTTTCACATTTCCCTGCAAAGCGGCTGTGACCGGGTGCTGCGGCGCATGAACCGCCACTACACGGCTGCCGAGTATGCAGAGCTTTGCGAAAAACTGCGCGCGCGGTTTGCAGATTGCTCCTTAACAACGGATATCATGGTTGGCTTCCCTGGCGAGAGTGAAGCAGATTTTTTAGAGACGGTCGCCTTTGCCGAAAAAATCGGCTTTCAGAAAATTCATGTTTTCCCATACTCTGTGCGCTCCGGTACGCGCGCAGCCCAAATGCCCGACCAAATCGAACGCCGGGAAAAGGAACGGCGTGCGGCGGTGCTGTTAGAAACTGCGGGAAAACTGCGCCAAAGCTTTTTGCAGGCGCAGGTTGGAAAATGTTGTGATGTGCTTTTGGAAAGTCCGCGTCCCGACGGCAGTTTTCACGGCTACACCGCAAATTACACCCCGGTTTGCGTGCAGGCGCCGACTGCAAAATCCGGCCAAATGGTGCGTGTGCGGCTGCTTGGCGCAGACGGGGATTTTGTGTGCGGTGAACTCGTGTAATTGTTACAAAAGAATTACGGAAATTAAGGAAAAAGCGTCGCTTTGTTAAGTAAAAATAACAAAGCGGCGCATTTTATTGACGGTAAAAAACGCAGATGCTATAGTGAGGTTGTAAAAAAACACAAGGGGAGGTTTTCCAATGATTGAAGTTCAGGGCGTCACCAAAAAATTCGGTGACTTCACCGCCATAAGCGACATTCGCTTCACCGTTGGCGACGGTTCGCTTTATGGATTGATCGGTTACAACGGCGCCGGTAAAACGACACTTCTCAAAACCATCACAGGCGTTTATAAAGCGGAAAGCGGCAAGGTGCTGCTTGACGGCGAGGATGCTTTTGACAACGAAAAAATGAAGCAGCACATGTTCTATGTGCCGGACGACATCTATTTCCAGCCGTATGCCAATATGGAAAAAATGGCGAAGTTTTATAACGGCTATTATCCGGATTTCAGCTTCGAAACCTTTCATAAGCTTGCCGAGGTGTTTTCACTGGACACGAAAGCGCGTTTGAATGGATTTTCCAAAGGCATGCAGCGTCAGGCGGAAATCGTTTTAGGCTTCGCAACCCAGCCTGATTTCATGCTGTTTGATGAAACCTTTGACGGGCTTGACCCCGCCAAACGCGCGCTGATTAAAAATCTTATCAATGAATATATGCAGGAGAAAAAGGCGTCTATCATCGTTTCGTCCCACGACCTGCATGAGATTGAGGGGCTTTGCGACCACTTCGGCCTTATCAACGGCAAAAAGCTGGTCATGGATTCCTCGATTTCCGAGCTTTCCAAAAATCGCGCCAAATTCCGGCTGGTATTCCAAAACGAGGTGACCGAAGACGATTTGAAGCGCCACGGCATCGATGTAAAATCCTTTAAACGCGACGGCAAAATGCTTGTAATCACCACAAAAGGCGACGAGAAAGAGACAGCAAGAAAATTAGAAGAACTTTCACCCGCTGTGGTCGAAGCTATGCCGCTGAGTCTTGAGGAAGTATTCTTAGACGAAATGGAGGGAACCGATTATGACTTCGCAAAAATCTTTCAAAAATAATTTCGGCTACGCTTTCTCTACGGGACTTCGTGAAAATGCGTTGTTTGCCGTTCTTAATGCGGCTTTTCTCTCGCTGTTTTTCTGCCTGACGCCGATTCAAACCTTTCGAGCGACAACCAGAACAGACTATGAGACCGGCAAAGTCAGCATCGTTGATTATACGAAAGAATATGCATTTCTGTTTTCCGACGGTATGCAGTATATGCGCTATATCATCATTGCCGGGCTTTTGGGCGTAGGCGTTTTAATGGGCATTGCCGCATTCCGTTTCATCACCGGCAAAAAGACTGTTAATGTCTATTACAGCCTTGGCATTAAACGCCAAAAACTGTTTGCCGCCAAATATCTGTCCGGCCTTGTTTTGATTGCGGCGTCCGTGCTTGTGCCGATGCTCGTTTCACTGATTGCCAATATCGCCGTGCTCGGGCTTAACAAATTCATGTTGCCGGCGTTCTGCTATCTGCTCTTGACCATGTTCTCTCTGGTCGCCTTTGCCTACACGCTGACCGCGCTCGTTTTCTCTGCAGTCGGCACCGTGTTTGAAGGCGTTCTGTTTTCCGGCATAGTGCTTCTGTTCCCGGAAATCCTGTTTTCCAGCATGGAGATTCTTATTAAGAAGCTGGTGCTCGGCACGCCGCTCGGCAGCACCTTCTCCGGCGACATGTGGAGCGGTACAACAACACATCTGACCACACAGTTTGCGGCGTTCAATCCGCTGCGCTATGCTTCTGAGGGTTTGTTTACCTATTCGCAGGCAACCGCCGCCGGAAAGATAGCAGATTATAATTCCGGGGAATCCGTGGCGTGGAGCATGCCCAATTTCCTGACCCCGGCGCTGTGGATTGCCGCTGCTGCCGTGCTGTTCGTATGCGGTATGTTTGTTTATAAACGCAGAAAGGCTGAAATCGGCGGCTTTATCGGCAAAAACCGCGTGCTTAATTTCCTCGGTGTGTTCTTAGTTGCGTTCTTCGGCTTTGTGCAGGTCTATAACGCCATGGAATACAAAGGTATGGCTCTGGCAATTCTTGTCGGCCTTCTGGTGTTCGCTGTTATCTATGCCGGGCTTACGCTGTTGCTGCTTCGCAATTTCCGGCAGTTTGCCAAAACGCTTTATACACTGCCTATTCAGCTTGTTCTGACCGCTCTGATCTTCACCCTTTTTGCTACCGGTTATTTCGGCGCGGCGAACCGCATTCCCGAAACGGCGGATGTAGCCTATGCAAAAATCAGCGCGCTGTATGAAAATGACCTTTTAACAGGGGATGCACAAAGCTATTACACCATCGGCAGCTTAAAGACTACAGATGTTGTGCCGGATGGAAAATATGAGACCGAAAAGGATATTAACTTCATCCGCGATTTCCACGAGAAGCTCATTCGCTCCGGCCGCACCGACCCGTCTGTTCTCAATGAAGCCTATAACGGTGTTCGCCCGGTGTCTGTCCGCATTGTTTATGTGCTGAAAAACGGGAAAGAGGTGCAGCGCAACTATTACGGAGTCAGCGACAATTTGCTTACAGAGCTGCAAAACCTTGACAAGACAGATTATTATCAAACCAATCTGAATAAGATTTTCAACGACCCGGTGGAAAAGGTTGAACTGCCCAAATCTGAAAATTCCAATAGTGTTATTACCAGCCAGCAGATGGCAGAATATACGCGTTACAGAAGCCTTCTTGCGATTCGGGAAAGCACCGATATCCGGCTTTATGACAAAACGCTGGGCAACGAGATAAAAATGGAGCTGACCGACGCCCAGCGCCAGCAGCTTCGCGAAGCACTCTATAAAGATTTAAGCGCGCAAACGGCAAAAGACCATTACACGCCCGAAAATGCACTTGGCCTTATTTCGTTCATGCTTCTTCCCGAAGAAAGTGAAAACGGAGAGACCACACCGAAAACAGATACAGTCGTACTCGGCGACGAAATAGTGCAGTATGCTTCTTCGAAAACCGGAGAAGAGGAGATGCCGACCACGCTGTCTACCGACGGCACGCAGCCGCAATTCTTCATCACTGAATCGATGACCAATACAGTCGACTTCTTGAAATCTGCCGGGTACTACAATGCGTTGGTTGCCATGCCTAAGATTCAGGCAATCCGTGTCATTCAGGTGTCCCAGCTGTATCAGGCACCATATTTAGAAGATACTGTGCGCCGGGGCGAAGCGTTTGCCTGCGAATATATCGGCGAGCGCCGGACGGAGGCTTTTGCAGACTTCACCGGCGATTATGAGAGCCGCTGGCCGGCATCGCAGGATACAAACAATGGCAATGTGATTTTCCAGTCAACCGCTGCTTCGGATATCGAAGCTGTCTTCCGCGCAGCCAAAACACGCTATACCGTAAATCCGGAAGATTATATCGTCATCTTCGCGTGTCCGGATGGGGTGTATTCAAGCGCTTATGTCCGTTCGGATGATATGCCCGCGAATATCAAAGCAGAAGTCGCTAAAAATCAACTGAATGCTTGGTAATCAGCACTTCATAAAAAAACAGCACCGATTTTTCAATCGGTGCTGTTTTAATCATTTTTAAGTTACGCTTTCAGCGAATTTACAATATCGCGGGTGTCTCTTGCAATCAAAAGCTCTTCGTTGGTCGGCAGAACGAAAACGCGGATTTTGGAGTTCTTTGTAGAAATCTCGCCCTCTTTGCCCTTGACCAGCGTTGCATTATAGGGTTTGTCAATTTCAATACCCAAAAACGCAAGACGGTCACAAATGGTCGCGCGCATATCGTCTGCGTTTTCGCCGATACCGCCGGTAAAGACGATTGCGTCCAAACCGCCCATAACGGCCATGTAAGCGCCGATATAACGAATGATGCGGTAAATCTGCATGCCTCTGGCAAGCTTCGCACGCTCGTTGCCTTTAGCTGCCGCAGCTTTTACATCGCGGTCGTCCGAAGAAAGACCGGAAACGCCGAGAATACCGGATTTTTTGTTAAGCAGCTCGTCCATCTCGTCGGGCGTTTTGTTTTCTTTCTTCATGATGTAAAGCACAGCCGACGGGTCAATGGCGCCGGTACGCGTGCCCATGATTTCGCCGTCCAGCGGGGTAAGACCCATAGAGGTGTCTAAAACCTTGCCGTTTTTCACAGCAGTAATGGAAGAACCGTTGCCAAGGTGGCAGGTGACGATTTTCAGTTCTTCAAGCGGACGCCCCATGATTTCTGCACAGCGGTTGCTTACGAAGCGGTGCGAAGTGCCGTGGAAACCATATTTGCGAATCTTGTATTTTTCATAGTATTCATAGGGAAGCGCGAACATATACGCTTCCGGCGGCATGGTGGAGTGGAACGCGTTGTCAAATACCGCGACCTGCGGCACATTCGACCCAAACAGCGCAATACTTGCCTTAATGCCCTCGATGTGTGCGGGGTTGTGTAAAGGCGCCAAATCGCAAAGGCTTTCAATGCCGTCAATAACGCTTTGGTCAATCAGTACGCTCTTATTGAAAAGATAACCGCCTTGAACGATGCGGTGACCGACAGCACTGATTTCGGAAATATCGTTAATGACCTTTGTTTCACCGGTGGTCAGAACCTTTTTGACTTCGTTGAATGCGTCCGTGTGATTTTTCATCGGCACAAGCACATCGTCGAAGCGAACTTCCTTACCGTCAATGTAATGTTTGCCGGAAATACAGCTGTTCTCAGGGTCTTTTACGCGCTCGCAAATGCCCTTGGCAATGACGGACTCGTCCGTCATGTCAATCAGCTGGTATTTCAGCGAAGAACTGCCTGCGTTGATAACAAGAATCTTCAAAAAAACTCCTCCATATTCAATTTGTAGTTGCAAGATTGTCTAAAACATTATATACTGGTTCTGTAAAAATTTCAAGAGTCGGAGGAAGAAAAGATATGTCGGTTGCCGGCATTATCGCTGAATTTAATCCGCTTCATAACGGGCACGCTTATTTGCTGTCGCAGGCAAAGCAATTTGCAGGCGACGGCGTTGTTGTCGTTATGAGCGGAAACTTCACGCAGCGTGCCGGCTTGGCGCTGCTTTCTTCGCGCTGGCGCGCCAAAATGGCGCTTTCGGCGGGCGCGGATTTGGTGCTGGAACTGCCGCTGCCGTTTGCGGTTGCCTCCGCCGGGTATTTTGCCCGTGGCGGGGTGGAAACCCTCGCGTCTTTGGGATTTGTTGATATGCTTGTTTTCGGCAGCGAATGCGGCGACACCGATTTGCTTTTGCAAACGGCAGGCGCGCTGTTATCACAAGAAACCGACCGCGCAACGCAGGATTTTATCCGGCAGGGGCTTTCTTTCCCGGCTGCACGCGAGCGCGCTGTAAGAACCTGTTTTTCTGATGAAATAGCCAACGTGCTGAAGGAACCGAATAATGTGCTCGGCGTGGAATATATCCTCGCCGCAAAAAAGCTCGGCGCACCGTTTTCTTTTACGACCGTGCCGCGTGTCGGTGCGGCGCATGATGCGCAGAATCCGCAGGGCGATTTTGCTTCGGCGAGCTTTTTGCGAAGCCAAGCGGAGCAAGGCTTTTCCGTCGAACGCTATATGCCCGCGTCTGCCGTGGCACTTTTGCGCGAGGCGGCGGAAAAAGGGGAGTGCCCCGCTGATTTCAGAAAACTTGAAACTGCCGTGCTCGCATTTTTGCGTAAGGCGTCGCCGGAGGATTTTCTTCATGTGCCGGATGTGTCAGAAGGCATTGAAAACCGTATTTTAGATGCGGTGCGCGCTGCCGACAGCTTACAGGCGGTGTTTGACAACGCCAAAACCAAACGCTACACCCATGCGCGCATTCGCCGCATTGTGCTTTCGGCTTTTCTCGGCGTGACGAAGGAAATGCTGCAAAACGGTGTTCCCTATTTGCGTGTGCTCGGCGCAAACGAGCAAGGCCTCTCGCTTTTAAAGCGCGCCGAACATACTGCGAAAAAGCCTCTCCTGCTTCGTGCATCCGATGCCCGCGCGCTTCCGAAAGCCGGTCAGGCGGTGTTCAGCCTTACCTGCAAAGCGACAGACCTTTACAATCTTTCTTTGCCTAAGGTGCGCCCGTGCAGCACGGAAATGACAGACCCCATTTGTTTTCCATGAATTTTTTGCGGGAAATCCTGCAAATTTCTTGATTTTGCCGCGCAAAACATTATAATAGAAAGAGAAAATCCATTTTATTGCAGGGAAAGTGAAGGAATATGAGCGACCCGTTGCTTACAACCATTGATGAGAATTTAAAACGCCTTTCCAAAGGGCATAAAAAAATCGCCGCCTATATCGAAGAAAATTATGATAAGGCCGCGTTTATGACCGCTGCGGCGCTCGGTCAAAAGGTCGGCGTCAGCGAATCCACGGTTGTGCGGTTTGCGACGGAACTGGGCTTTAAAGGCTATCCGGAATTGCAAAAGGAATTGCAGCAGCTGATTAAATCCAAGCTGACCGCCGTGCAGCGTATGGAGGTTTCCGAAAACCTCATCGGCGACAGCGATATTATTACAAGCGTTTTAAACGGTGACATTGAGCTTATCCGCGCCACTGCGGAAAAGACCTCGCGCGAGGCGTTTAAAAATGCCGTGGCTGAAATCAACCGTGCGAAAAAAATCTATATCCTCGGGGTGCGGTCTTCGGCGGCACTGGCGTCTTTTCTTGCATTTTACTTTAATTTGGTGTTTGACGCCGTTACGCTGGTCGACACTTCCAGTGCGTCGGAAATGTTTGAGCAAATGTTCCGCATCGATGAAAAAGATGTCTGCATTGCAATCAGTTTCCCACGGTATTCGAAACAGACCGTTAACGCGCTTCGCTTCATTGCGGACCGCGGTGCCAAAATCATTGCAATAACCGATACGGACAAATCGCCCATCGCCTCGTTTGCGAACCACCTGTTGGTTGCGCGCAGCGATATGGCGTCTGTGGTCGATTCGCTTACGGCGCCTTTAAGCCTTATCAATGCACTGATTGCCGGGGTAACGCTTTCCCGCCGCAACGAAGTTTATGAGAACTTCAACAAATTGGAAAACATCTGGGACGAATACCAGGTCTATGAAAAAACGGAGGATTTCCCGGAACATGCAGAGTAATCGTGTCATTGTGGTCGGCGGCGGTGCGGCAGGCTGTATGGCGGCCGGCACGGCTGCGGAAAACTGCGCCGAAGTGCTGCTGCTCGAGCAAAACGAAAAGCTTTGCCGCAAGGTGATGATCACCGGCAAGGGCAGGTGCAATGTCACCAACGCTGTGGAAGATGTGCAAACGCTCATTTCCCATGTGCCGGGAAACGGGCGTTTCCTTTACAGCGCTTTTTCTGCCTTCTTGCCGCAGGACACAATGGATTTTTTCACCGATTACGGCGTTCCTCTAAAAGTTGAACGCGGCAATCGTGTTTTTCCGCAAAGCGACCGCGCGGCAGATATTGCCGATGCACTTGTGCGCTTTTTAGATGATACCGGTGTGCAGCGTGCACACGAGCGGGTCACCGAGATTTTAATAGAAAACGGCCGTGCCGCCGGGGTGAAAACCGCAAGCGGCAAAACTTTAAAAGCAGACTGTGTGATTGTCACAACCGGCGGGCTTTCTTATCCGCAGACCGGCTCGACCGGCGACGGCTATGCGTTTGCCAAGGCGGCGGGGCACACGGTAACGCCTCTGCGCCCGTCTCTTTCGGCGCTTTGCTGCCGCGAGGGCTTTTGCAGCGACTGCGCCGGGCTTTCCCTGCGCAATGTCACAATCAGCGTCAAAGATACCAAAGCCAAAAAAGAGATTTACCATGATTTTGGGGAAATGCTGTTCACACATTTCGGCGTTTCCGGCCCGATGATTCTTTCCGCAAGCGCCCATATGCGCCAAATGGAGCCTGCCCGCTATACGATTGCTGTGGATTTGAAACCTGCGCTGTCCGTGGAACAGTTAGACGCGCGGATTCTGCGGGATTTTAATGAAAACCACAATAAGGCCATTTCTAACACGCTCCCGCTTTTGCTTCCGCATGTCTTGATTCCCGTGGTTCTGCGGCTTTCCGGGATAAAACCGTCGGAAAAAATCAATCAGGTGACGCGGGAAATGCGCTCCCGCCTTATCGAAACCGTGAAAGGTCTGCCGCTTACCGTTCTGGATTTTTATGATATCCGGCAGGCAATTGTGACTGCGGGTGGTATTTCAGTAAAAGAAATCAAACCGCAAACCATGGAAAGCAAGCTTGTAAAGGGGCTGTATTTTGCCGGCGAAGTTTTAGATGTAGACGCTTATACTGGCGGCTTTAACTTGCAAATTGCATTTTCCACCGGCAGGTTGGCGGGGCTTAACGCCGCGACCGAACCGGTGTGTGCAGAAAAATAAAGGAGCAGAAAAATGATCAATGTTGCCATAGACGGCCCCGCGGGTGCGGGCAAAAGCACCATAGCCAAAACCGCGGCGAAAGAACTTGGGTTTATTTATGTGGATACAGGCGCGCTGTACCGAGCGGTTGGCGTCTATTCTCTGCGAAACGGTGTGGATACGACCGACGGCAATGCTGTCGCCGAAACGCTGCCGCACATTCGCGTCGAGTTGAAATTCCAAGACGGCGTACAGCATGTGTATTTGAACGGCGAAGATGTTTCTGAGGAGATTCGCACCCCCAAAGCCTCCATGGCCGCCTCTCATGTTTCGGTGGTGCCCGCCGTGCGGCAGTTTCTGTTTGACTTGCAGCGCGATATCGCCGCCAAAAACAACTGTATTATGGACGGCCGCGACATCGGAACGGTCGTGCTCCCGAAAGCGCAGGTCAAAATTTTTCTGACCGCCTCCGCCGAAGCGCGCGCGAAGCGGCGGTTTGTTGAATTGCAGGCAAAGGGCGCGAAAGATACCTTTGAACAGGTGCTGGCTGACTTGAAACAGCGTGATTACAATGATTCTCACCGTGAGGTAGCGCCGTTAAAACCTGCACAGGACAGCGTGCTTGTGGATACAACCGAGCTGACGCTCGAGCAGTCCGTTGAAAAAGTAATTGAAGTGATTAAGGAGAAGCTGTAACGAATGGGCTCTGGTTATGATTTTTCAAAAGTAAAAGAATATAAGCTGTATTCGGCGTTTCGTCCGCTTGCGGCGGTAGTTTGCAAAACGGTGCAGCGCTGCGAATATATAGGCCGGGAAAACATCCCCAAAGAAGGCGGATTTATTCTTGCCTGCAACCATGTCAACATATTTGACCCTATTGCGCTCGGCGGCGCAGGCGTTCGGGTCATCCATTTCATGGCGAAAGAAGAATTGTTTGAAAACAAAGCGCTGGGCAAATTTTTGACCCACTTGAATGCTTTCCCGGTAGAACGCGGAAAAGGGGATATGGCGTCCATCCGTTTCGCCGAAGAGCTGATTAAAAAAGGCTATGTGCTGGGCATCTTCCCCGAGGGCACGCGCGCAAAAGACTACAAACCCGGCCGCGCAAAGTCCGGTGTGGCGTTAATTGCCAAACAGACCGGGGCGGATGTTTTGCCGGTTTCGATTTATACAGATACGCAATATAAACGCGGCACTAAGGTTACGGTGCGTTTCGGAAAGCTGATTAAAAACGAGGAGTTCGGTTTTACCGAAGAGGGGCATTCCGGCGAGCTGAAAAATGCCGCGCGCCGCATTATGGGCGATATCACCGCCCTTTGGGAGGAAGGACATTGCAAAAAATAACGCTTGCCAAAACTGCGGGATTTTGCTTTGGCGTCAACCGCGCTGTGCATCTTTTAGAGGATATGGTGGAAAAAGGACAGAAAGCCTGCACTTTAGGGCCAATCATTCATAATCCGCAGGTGATTGCACACTTTGAAAGCCACGGCGTCCGCGTGATTGAACATCCGGCACAATGTGCGGAGGACGAAACCTTGGTTGTGCGTACCCACGGCGTTCCCAAGGAGGTTTTGCAGGAAATTGAGGCCATGCCCGTTCACACCTGTAATGCAACCTGCCCGTTTGTGACGAAAATCCACAAAATCGTGCGTGAAAATTCCACACCGGAAAATATTACGCTCATCGCAGGGGATAAAGCGCACCCCGAGGTCATCGGAATTCGCAGCTATTGCAACGGTCGTTCTTTCGTCTTTAATACATACGAAGAGCTTGAGGAACTCATAAAATCCCACCCGGATTTAGATGAAAACGGAATAATTTTGGTCGCACAGACCACTTTTAGCATAAAATCTTTTGAAAAATGTGTAAAAAAAATAAAAATGGTATATACAAATGCCGTAATTTTTGATACAATATGTAGTGCGACTGAAGAAAGGCAGTCTGAAGCACAGGCGCTTTCCATGACAAATGACGCCATGGTCATCATCGGCGGCAGGCAGAGTTCCAACACCGCCAAGCTCAAAGCCGTCTGCGCTGAGAATTGCCCGACTTTTCTGATAGAAACGGCTCAGGAGTTACATGACATTGACCTGTCGCCGTTCGCAGCAGTCGGTGTTACTGCGGGTGCGTCAACGCCCGACAGTATAATTAAGGAGGTACTAAAAACAATGTCCGAAAATCTTGAACAAACAAAGGCAGAATTAGTTGAAAAGGAGGAAACTGCAGCATCTTCTGAAGCAACCAGCTTTGCCGATATGCTTGAGGAATATATAGATACAAGTTCCGATCAAAAAGTTGTTGGCCATGTTGTTGCGGTAACGCCGACCGAAATTCAGGTCGAAATTACCGGCAGAAAGCACACCGGCTATGTCTCCGCTGCGGAGTACAGCAACGACCCGACTGTGGATATGACCAAAGAAGTAAAAATCGGCGACGAGCTGAATCTCATCATTATGAAGACCAACGATATGGAAGGCACTGTTGCCCTTTCCAAAAAGCGCTATGATGCGATTAAAGCTTGGGACGAGCTTTCCGAAGAAAATGACGCCGCTGTGGAAGGCAAAGTCATCGGCGTTGTCGGCGACGGCAAAGGTCTGTTTGTCCAGTACAACGGCATCCGCGTGTTCATTCCGGCTTCCCTTGCGAAAATCAGCCGCAGCGATTCGCTGGAGGAAATGGTCGGCAAAACCGTCCAGTTCAAAATCATTGAAGTCGACAGAAGAAGAAAAAGAGTGGTCGGCTCGGTTCGCGCCGCTTATAAAGATGCCCGTGCAGCTGCGGAAGAAGCTTTCTGGGCGCAGGCAGAAGAGGGTCAGACCTACACCGGCACCGTGCGTTCGCTTACAAGCTACGGCGCATTCGTCGATATCGGCGGTGTGGACGGCATGATTCACATTTCCGAGCTTTCCTGGAGCCGCATCAAGCATCCGTCTGATGTTGTTTCTGTTGGTGACACGGTAGAAGTCTACATAAAGGCGCTTGACCGTGAAAACAAGAAAATTTCTCTCGGCTATAAGAAAATCGAGGACAATCCGTGGGAGATCCTCAAGCGTGATTATCCGGTAGGTTCCGAGGTTACCGCAAAAATCGTCGGCCTGACCACCTTCGGTGCGTTTGCTTCGGTTATTCCGGGCATTGACGGTCTTATCCATATTTCTGAGATTTCTCACAGCCACATCGGCAACCCGGCAGAAGTGCTCAAAGTCGGCGACGAAGTGAAAGTCAAGATTTTGGACATCGACTTCGAGAAAAAGCGTGTCAGCCTTTCCATGAAAGCGCTCTTAGACCCGCCGGTTGTTGAGACCAAAGACAGCGAGCCTGTCTCCATTGACGAGCTTGCCGCACAGGCGCAGGAAGAAGCTGCTCCCGCAGAAGAAACCGCAGAATAATCTGCCGCTTAAAAACAACATACAAATCCAAAGGGGACAGGTTCACGCTTGTCCCCTTTTTTAGAAAGACAGGAGGCGTTTTTTATGCTGGAAAAAATCGTTCCCATGGCACTCGTGGCAACAGCCGGTGCCGTAGCTGCGTCTGTCGCAGCCATGAAGAAAAAGAACATCTGCCCGGTGTGTGAAGTGAAAAAGGCGATTGCCAAGGCAGATGTCCATATCCGCGCCGGCTCTATGTATGATAACGGCGTTGCGCTGACACCGCCCATGGGCTGGTCGAGCTGGAATGCGTTCCGGGGCGATATCAACGAAAAGCTGATTTTGGAAATTGCCGATGCCATGCGCAAAAGCGGACTTTTGGAAGCGGGTTACGGCTATGTCAATCTGGATGACTGCTGGCACAGCTCCCTGCGTGATGAAAACGGCCGCCTGCAAGGGGATTTGACAACTTTCCCCAACGGGATTCCTGCACTCGTTCGCAAGCTGAATGAAAAGGGCTTTAAAGCGGGTATTTATTCTTCCAACGGCACATTGACCTGTGAAGATTTGCCGGCCTCCCTCGGCCATGAGCGCATCGATGCGGAAACCTTTGCCGAGTGGGGTGTGGAGTATTTCAAATATGATTTTTGCCACAATGTGCCCATTCCGAGCAAAGCGCCCAATATTGATAAGATTTGCATCGGCGGCGCAGGCTTGAAAGAGGAAATCGTTTTAGAAGCTGAAAATGGTGAACTTTACGGTGATGCCAAAATCGTGGAAGATAAATACGGCAGCTACATAACCCGCCTCGACAGCAACCTCGGCGCAGTCAAATTCAGCTTTGTTTCCGTGCCTGAAACCGCAGAATATGTGCTGACAATCGTTATGCGCAAAAACGGCAGCACCGAGAAATATGCCGAGCTGACTGTCAACGGCAAGGACAAATATCCTATCATGTTCCCGGCCACACGCGCGTGGAGTCGTTCCGGCAGACTGCAGGTTAAAATCCGTTTGCAGGCTGGGGATAATACGCTGGAAATCCGCAATCCTGTCGCTTCTACAATGGACAGTGCCGCTATGCAGTATATCAACATGGGCAAAGAATTAAAACGCGCCACCAAACTGCAGGCGGAGCGCACCGGCATGCCGGAAAAACCCATTGTGTTCTCCATTTGCGAGTGGGGCCGCAATAAACCGTGGCGCTGGGGCGCTGAGGCCGGAAATCTTTGGCGAACCACGCCCGACATTATGGCAAAATGGTCTTCTGTACTGGCGATTTATGAAGCAAATGTGCGGCTTTATAAATACGCCGGCGTCGGGGCATATAACGACCCCGATATGCTGGAGGTCGGGAACGGCGATCTGACACTGGAGGAGAACAAGGCGCATTTTACCCTTTGGTGCATGATGGCGTCTCCCTTGATTTTGGGCAACGATTTACGGACTTTCTTAAAACCCGACGGCTCTGCAGACACAAGCAACCCCGTCTTGCAGATTCTGACGAATAAGGCGCTGATTGCCGTTGACCAGGATAGAAAGTGCATGCCCTGCCGCCGTGTTAAAACAAACGGCCTTTGCGATGTACTTGTAAAGCCCCTGGAAAACGGTGAAATCGCACTGTGCCTGTTTAACAAAGCCCCGAAGCCGATGACGATGGAAGCTTCGCTTGCCAAAATTACCGACATGACCTTTGCCGGTCTGCCGGTGGCGCGCAGCTACACCTGCACAGAGCTTTGGGAGAATACCGTGACACAAACCGGCGACAAGCTTTCCGCTACTGTGCCTTCGCACGGCGTTAAGGTTTATCGAGTAAAGGCTCAGTAAGTCCAATTTATTTTTGCACGGGTACGCATTTTGCGTACCCGTGTTTTTTTGAGTCCCGAAAATCGGACACGAAACTTGATTGCCGAAAACTTCCTGTTGACAATCGAACAAATGTTCTATATACTAAATACGAACAAATGTTCTATACGATACAGACACAATTCAGCAAGGAAGGGATTTTTGTGGAACGGGCAATTCTGCACAGCGACATCAACAACTGCTACGCTTCCATCGAGTGCCTTTATGACCCGTCTTTACGCGGGAAACCCATCGCCGTTGGCGGCAGTGTGGAGATGCGCCACGGTATTATTTTAGCAAAATCCGAGCAGGCAAAGCGCTGTGGGGTCACAACCGGCGAAGCCATTTGGCAGGCGCGGCAAAAGTGCCGGGACTTAATCATTGTTCCGCCGCATTTTGACAGTTATGTCTTGTATTCGGGCTATGTGCAGGAAATCTACCGCCGCTATACCGATGCCATTGAACCGTTCGGGCTGGATGAGTGTTGGCTGGATGTGACCGGCTCCGAAAAGCTGTTCGGTTCTGGCAAAACGATAGCCGAGGAAATTCGAAACCGTGTTCGCAAAGAACTCGGCATCACGGTTTCGGTTGGCGTTTCGTTTAATAAGGTGTTTGCAAAGCTCGGCTCGGATTTAAAAAAGCCGGACGCGGTCACCGTGATTCCGCAAGCGGACTTCCGCGAAAAAATCTGGAATTTGCCGGCGGGTGCCATGCTTGGGTGTGGGCGCGCCACCGTGCGCAAACTTTCGAACTTCGGCGTGCATACCATAGGCCAGCTTGCAGCGTGTGACCGTGGCTTTTTGCAGGCGGTATTCGGCAAAATGGGGCTGGAGCTTTGGAAATATGCCAATGGCCTTGATGACGCGCGCGTGAAACCCGACGGTTTTACCCCGGTCTCCAAAAGCATTGGCCACGGCACAACCTGTGTGCGCGACCTTGAAAACGAGTACGAAGTGTGGCTGGTCATGCTTTCTCTTACACAGGAAATCGGGCGGCGGCTTTACGGTGAAAAACTGGCTGCGACTGCGGTGCAAATCGGCATTAAAAACAGCGATTTGTTTGTGCGGCAGTTTCAGGCGCCTTTGCCCTTGCCGACGCAAAGCGCGTTTGAAATCGCTTCCGGCGCGTTCACGCTGTTTCGCAACGCATACCGCTGGGAACGAAAGGTGCGATCGGTGACCGTGCGCGCCATAAATCTTGTGCCGGATTCAGCGCCGGTGCAGACCGACTTGTTTTCAGACTTTGCCCGCCATGAACGACAGCAGAAAATTGATGAGACGGTTTTGCGCATCCGGCAAAAATATGGAAAAAACGGGATTTTTAACGCCTGCCTGATGCTGGAGAAAAACATGCCGGATTATAAGCCAGATCATGCCGTCCTGCCGGGAATGATGTATAAATAGTTTTATAAAATGCGAAACAAAACCGCACAAAAATCGCTGACAAACGGCTAATTTGCTGTGCATTAGGGATAATATGGGAAAAGGGATAGTAAATTCTGATTTTAGCATTGACGATTGACAAATTTTGCTATATCCTATATATGAGGAAGATTTGAAATTGCTCAAAATCCTCTTTTTTTCGGAAGGTGATTGATGTGCGAAAAACAAAAATAATCTGTACAGTAGGACCGGCAACCGATAAGGCCGGTGTTCTCGAGAATATGATGCTCGCGGGCATGAATGTCGCGCGCTTCAACTTTTCCCATGCAACCTATGAGGTTCACGAAAAGCGCTTTAACGAAGTTGTGCGCGTGCGTGAAAAACTGGGGCTTCCCGTGGCAACCATGCTCGATACGAAGGGGCCTGAAATTCGGCTGGGACTGTTTAAAGACAACAAACCGGTTGAAATTTACGAAGGCGATACTTATACCTTAACGACCCGCGATGTGGAATGCGACAATCAAATCGCGTCCATTTCCTTTAAAGGCTTGCCCGGCGATGTTTCCGTCGGCACAAGAATTTTAATCAACGACGGGCTTGTCGCCATGGTGGTTAAGAAATTGACCCCCACCGACATCATCTGTGAAGTGACCGACGGCGGCACGCTTTCCAACAACAAAGGGGTCAATGTGCCCGGGGTGGAGCTTTCCATGCCCTATCTTTCCGAACGGGATATGTCCGATTTGGAATTCGGTGCAAAGCTCGGCTTCGATTTTATCGCCGCGTCTTTTGTCCGCTCAGCGGCAGATGTGGCATATCTGCGCAAATTTACAAACGCGCTCGGCTGGCGTTCTGTGCGCATCATTGCAAAAATCGAAAACATGGACGGCGTCAACAATATCGATGAGATTGTCGAAGAAGCTGACGGCGTCATGGTTGCCCGCGGGGATATGGGCGTCGAGATTCCGTTTGAAAAGATTCCCTCTATTCAGAAAAATATTATTACCAAAGCCTATCGTGCCGGCAAACAGGTGATTACCGCGACGCAAATGCTCGAGTCTATGATTACCAATCCGCGCCCGACGCGTGCGGAAATTACCGATGTCGCCAACGCGATTTACGACGGCACTTCTGCCATTATGCTTTCCGGCGAAACGGCAGCGGGCGCGCACCCTGTGGAAGTTGTGCGCACCATGGCGCTGATTGCCGAGACCACGGAAGAGCAAATCGATTATGTTACACAGTTTAAAGTATTTGCCAAGGATACCGATAAAAACATTACCAGTGCCATTTCCCACGCAACCGTGACCACGGCGCACGACCTCGGCGCGAAAGCGATTATCACCGTTACAAAAAGCGGTTCTACCGCGCGCATGATTTCCAAGCACCGCCCGCAGGCAATGATTGTCGGCTGCACCACCAATGAAATTGTTTGTCGGCAGATGAGCATGTCATGGGGCGTTGTGCCGCTGATGTGCGATGAAAAGAAAAACACCGATGAACTGTTTTCCCATGCGGTAGATGTCGCCATGCAGAATGACCTTGTGCATAAAGGCGATACGGTGGTTATCACCGCGGGTATTCCGCTTGGCATTTCCGGCACGACCAATATGCTGAAGGTTGAAAAACTGTAACCTTTGTTTCGGGAGGCTTGTTTATGCGCTCCGTCACATGGAACCCCTGGCACGGCTGCCGTAAAATCAGCGCCGGGTGCAAGCACTGCTATGTGTACCGCATCGATGCAAAATATGAGCGTAACAGCGCAGAAGTGCGCAAAACGCAGAATTTCCGCTTGCCTGTGCAAAAAAACAGACAGGGGAATTATAAGGTCGAAAGCGGCTCGCTGATTTATACCTGCTTTACCTCCGATTTTCTTTTGGAAGACGCTGACGCTTGGCGGGACGAAGCGTGGGCAATGATGCGTGAACGAAGCGACTGCACCTTTTTGTTCATCACCAAGCGTATTGACCGCTTTTTAGAATGTGCACCGCCCGACTGGGGCGACGGCTATGAAAATGTGATTGTTTGCTGTACGGTGGAAAATCAGGACCGCACCGATTACCGCCTGCCGTATTTTTTAAAAATCCCGGCAAAACACAAAGAAATTGTCTGTTCGCCGCTTTTGGAAGACCTTACCCTAACGCCATATCTCACACCTGAAATTGCGTGCGTCACGGTGGGCGGGGAGTCCGGCGAAGGGGCGCGCGTGTGCGACTTTGACTGGGTGCTTCACATCCGCGAACAGTGCGTGCGGGCAGGCATTCCGTTTCACTTCCAGCAAACCGGTGCAAACTTCCGTAAAAACGGAAAAGTTTATAAAATTCCGCGTAATTGCCAGCACGAACAAGCGCGCAAAGCGGGCATTAACATACCGAAATAAAAAAACAAAAAAGAAGCAACCCGTCGTGGGTTGCTTCTTTTTTATGTTGTGTGTATTTTTATTCGTTCGTGTTGCCGGAATTTTCAGACTGCTGCGCTTTGAGACGCGCATTTTCTTCGTTCAAATCTTCCATTTTTTCGCGGCGGCGCTGTTCGAGGTCTTCGAGCATCTGGGCTTTGAATTTGCCGTGGACATTGAAGAAAATCAGCGAAACACCATACATAAACCGGGCAAACGCCGGAAGCAGGCAGAAGAGAATCCAAAAGCCGCGCAAAACATCATTATCCGTTTCACGAACCACATTGCCGAACACATCCTTGTGTGCGGTGTAGCCGACCCAGGTAATAACCACGCCGGAAAGAAGACCGGTCACGGCGTTGGCAAGCTTTTGGAAATAGCCGGAAACGGTAGCGATAAGTGCTTCGTTACGCACACCGTATTTCCACTCGCCGTAGTCGTAAACATCGCCCTGCAAAACTGCGCCTACGACATTGATGATTTGGTTGGGGAGACCGCAAATAGTAAGCATAACGGTAATGCAGATCAAATTCATGATAATGTTGGGTGTTTCGTCCCACGCGCCGAAACGGTCATAACCAATAAAGTACAGCAGCGTATAAGCCACACCGCCGAAAATACCTGCCATAATGCCGGTGTTTCTCGCGCCGAATTTGCGAATAAGCTTAGGTGCGAGCGGAACGGTAAAGAAGTTCGGAATACCAGTAAAGAGACCGGCGATGGTACCGTAGGAAAGACTGCCGGCATTGTGCAGCCAGAAGAAACTTTCGTTGGAAGAGCCGACGCTCTTAAAGCCGTTGAAGAAATAGTTGAGCTGTAAGACAAGCATCGGGCGGTTTTTGAATGCAATTTTAATCGACTGCCAAATGCTGACTTCTTTCATTTGCTCACGAGAAGCGAGCGGCACGCGTTCACGAATGACAAAGAAACCGTAAATTGCCGTCGAAGCGGAAATTACAACCATGATGGCGGCAAATCCGGTGTAAACATCCTGCATGCCGACAGAGTTTTTGCTCCATTTCGGAATGAGGTCAACAAAGATCGGCAACAGCGAGGGAATCCACACACCGAACAGTTCCATAAACTTCTGTGAGGCAATCAAGTTGTTCCGCTCGTTGATATTTGGTGTCACATCATACAAAAGAATGTTGAACACGCCGAAATAGGACATGCCAAGGTTGTGCGCAAAAATGGCGATGACTGCCCAAATGATTTTTTGCGTGTTGCTTTCCAAAAAGGAGGGCGTCGTGAAAAGCATCATGATGGAAATTGCCCAAACCGGGGTGGAAAGCAAAAGGTACGGCCGCAGCTTACCCCAACGGGTGCGTGTGCGGTCAATAATTAAGCCGGAAAGCGAGTCGTCAAGCGCGTCATACAGCGTTTCAATGAAAATGATGGTGCCGTAAGCCGAGCCGGAAAGGCCCAAGAAGCTGATCATAAAGAATTGCCGCGTTGCATTAACAAATTGGCTCAAATTCTTTTGACCGAAAGAGGTGAGCAGAAACGCAAAAATTTCCCGCGGGCGCAAATAACGCCGATTTTGTGCGGAAGCTTTTTCAATTTCCTTGTCTACTTCGGCTGCCAGCTGTTCTTCCTGTTCAACAGCAACGGTAGATTCCGCCAAAAAATCACATCCTTTTTTCTCCGAAAAATATCACTTTAAATATTAACATATTCTGTCCCGGTGTTCAATAAAAAAATGGAAAATAGCGAAAAAAACGGGATAAAAAATGCAACAAAATGTTTATTCACTTTTTGTATATTTTTTTGATTGCTCTACTGCCATCGCGTCACAGCGTTCGTTTTCCGGGTGACCGGCGTGGCCTTTGAGCCAAATGATTTCCACCTGGTGCCGGTCACAAAGGCTCAAAAGCTCGTCCCAAAGTTCCGGGTTTAATGCGGGCTTACCGTCTTTTTTGCGCCAGCCGCGCGCTTTCCAAGAAGCCGCCCAGCCTTTGGAAATGCCGTCTGCCACATAGCGCGAGTCCGTGTAAAGCGTAACTTTACACGGGCGTTTGAGTGCTTTTAACCCCTCAATGACTGCCGTCAGCTCCATTTTGTTGTTGGTGGTCATTGCACTGCCGCCGGAAAGTTCTTTTTCTATACCTTGACAGCGTAAAATCGCGCCCCAGCCACCAGCACCGGGGTTGCCTGAACACGCGCCGTCTGTAAACAGTTCAACTTTTGTCAGTTCCATGAAATGCTCCGTTCTTTCAAGTGTTCCGAAAAAGCTTTGAGCGATGCTTCCACGACGCTTGCGTGAATGTCGCTCTTTTCGTAATCTTCTTTTGTCGTCACGCCCGTCAATACAAGCACAGTCGGAATATTGGCAGCCTGCCCGATTAAAATGTCTGTTTCCAGCCGGTCACCAATGAAGCAAAGCTCATCAGGAGCACAGCCGAGCCGTCTGGTCAGGTAGTCAACCGTAAATGAATTCGGCTTGCCCATGACCAGTGGGTCACGCCCGGTAGACGCATGAATCAGCGCCATCATCGAGCCGGTGTCGGGCATAAATCCGTCTGCCGTCGGGCAGTTGAAGTCGGGGTGTGTGGCAATATACCCGGCGCCGTTTGCGATATGGCGGCAGGCGTCCCACAATTTCTGATAGGTGAGTGTCGTGTCAAAACCTAAGACTACAATATCCGGGTCTTTTTCTGTAAGGGGAATGCCCGCTTTTCTAAAATCAGCGGTCAGTCGCTCATTGCCCAAAAGAAACACGCGTTTGCCTTTGCAGTTTCGGTTTAAGTAGTCCGTTGTTACATCGGTGGAAAGAATGATTTTCTCCTGCGGCACAATACATCCCATTTTCTGAAGCTTTTCCTGGCAAAACGCTGCATTGTTTGAAGAATTGTTGGTGAAAAAACAAAAATCCTTGCCGAGCGCTTTTGCCTCTTTCAGAAAATCGAGCGCGCCGTCAATAAGCTGGCCGTCTAAATAAAAGGTGCCGTCCATATCAATGATAAAATATTTGGTTTTGGAAAAACAGCTGTAATCCGGCATGAAAAACTCCTTAAAAAGCAATGCCGGCTGTGCCGGCAGTTTTTACTTATTTTAGCATACCTGTAAAAAAAAGAAAAGGTGCAATTCCGAAGAATTGCACCAAAAGCCAATTGGTTTTACCACGCCACCGTCCAAAGTTCGTCAAACTGCAAGCCGATACGGCAATTAAGCCCTAAACTTGTCAAATGCAGATACATCGGCAGGCTTGAGGAAATCTCTACAAGATGACCGGTGGACTTTTCCACCTTGATTTTGGCCCATGCCCCGTCATATTGGCAAACCAGATTGTCAAATTTTATCCGCCCGTTGACCGCGCCTTCAATTTCGTCTGTGGTAATGACTGAACCGACTGCGCCGGAGCCGTGCCCCGCTGCCGGATTCTCGTCGGATTTCACCTTCACGGTAAGCACATAATAGCCGTTTTCCTCTACACAACTGGCTTCGGCAATGTCGCTTGCCGTAAGTGCGCTTTGCGTGCCGCGGGGTATGAAGTTGTTCATAATTTCACTGCGTGTAGAAAAAACAGTGTTTGGGTTTTCTTCTTTCAAAAACGAGCCCATCAACGATTTTGCAATGGAAGAAAGGAAAAAGTTATTGCCTGCTTCCACCACACCGTTATAATTGGTGCCTTTTTTCTGCACCAGCGTGACTGCCTTTGCTTCGGCTTTTGCAAGATTGACTGCAGAGGAGAAAAACGCGGCAATCTCTTCATTGCCTTGGGGCATTTCGGTCAAGTCTGCTGTAACAGAGCCGGCAGAGGGCACCGTGGTTTCCTCGACCGTGTTGGAGCTTGCCGGCAGAGAAGTCTGTATGCTGCCGGAAACCTGTGCGTTGGGCAGCAAAAAAAGGTTCCCGCTGAGTTGCACACGGCTTTGTGAAAAGACCAAATAAACCGTTGCATAAATGAGCGCGAAAAACAAAAGCAAAAGCCCGGCCTTTTCAAAAGTGTCAAAGAAAACATGCCAAAAGCCGCTTTGCGTTGTGGTTTTGTTGTTGTGAGGGTCTTGCATGGAAACGCCTCCAAAAGCGTTAAAAATTTAACAAAAAGTATGATACTGCATAAACCATAAAAAGTCAATGAAAAAATATGGATTTTTCTGCCGCAGAGTGTTACAATATCGTCGATATTCCCGCAAAAACAGGGAGGTAAATCCAATGAAAAAACTGATTTCGTGGAATGTAAACGGTCTGCGCGCGTGCGTAGGGAAAAACTTTGAAGAAGAATTTTTGGCGTTAGATGCAGATTTTTTCTGCCTGCAGGAGACAAAGCTCCAAAAAGGGCAGCTTGACCTTTCTTTTGACGGGTATTCTTCTTATTGGAATTATGCCGAAAAGAAAGGCTATTCCGGCACGGCGATTTTCGCAAAAGAAGAGCCTTTGTCGGTTGCCTACGGTCTCGGCGACGCCTATTATGACAGCGAAGGTCGCGTGATTACGCTCGAATATCCCGAATTTTACTTGGTCAACTGTTATACGCCAAATGCACAGGATGGCTTGAAGCGACTCGAATACCGTATGTCGTGGGAGGATAAGTTGCGCGCTTATCTTGTCGCGCTCGATAAAACGAAGCCGGTCATTTATTGCGGTGACTTAAATGTTGCGCATAAAGAAATCGATTTGAAAAACCCGAAAAGCAATGTGAAAAACCCAGGGTTTTCTCCCGAGGAGCGCGAAAAGTTCACAACGCTTTTGGAAAGCGGCTTTGTAGACAGTTTCCGTTGGTTTTACCCGGACCTTACCGGGGCATATTCGTGGTGGTCTTACCGCTTCAATGCTCGTGCCAACAACGCGGGGTGGCGCATCGACTATTTTGTCGTCTCAAAGCGCCTTTGTGATAAGCTTATAAGCGCGTCCATTCACAATGAAATTTACGGTTCTGACCATTGCCCGGTGGAACTGATTGTTGATATCTGAGGTGTTTTTGTAAATGAATTACAGCGAAGCTGTTGCTTATATCCATTCTCTTTTGGTGTTCGGAATGAAGCCGGGGCTGTCGCGGATTTCCGCCCTGCTTTCGGAATTGGGCGACCCGCAAAACGATTTAAAATTCGTCCATGTTGCCGGAACCAACGGCAAGGGGACAACCTCCAATATGCTCAGCCGCATTTTGGTAGAGGCAGGTTATAAAACCGGGTTGTTCACTTCGCCTTATGTGTTTTCGTTCTGCGAGCGCATACAGGTGAATCACCAAAATATTTCCGAGTCTGCACTCGCAGAAACCGTCACCACCGTGCGTGCTGCGATCGAGCGTTTGAATCAGCGTGGGATTGTCCCCACGGAGTTTGAGGCGATTACCGCTGCGGCGCTGTTGTATTTTAAAAACGCCGGCTGTGACATCGCCGTTATGGAAGTAGGGCTCGGCGGCCGATATGATTCGACCAACATTATTCCCTGTCCCGAGGTGTGTGTGATTACCTCGATTTCACTCGACCACACAAAAGTGTTGGGTGACACGATTGCACAAATCGCCTCTGAAAAGGCGGGAATTATCAAAGCGGGCGGCGTCACCGTCACCACGAACCGGCAAGACCCGGAAGCTTTGCAGGTGATTCAAAAAACTGCTGCTGAAAAACACAACCGCCTTGTGGTCGCCGATGCAAACAGCGCCAAGGTGCAAAGCCAAACGCTCGGCGAAACCGTGTTTTCTTATGACGGCAGGGAATATACCATGCCGCTTACCGGGCTTCATCAGGTGGAAAACGCCGTCGGCGCTATTGAAGCGGCGCGCTGTCTTGCGGGCGTTACCGAAGAAAACATAACAAACGGTATTCGCAAAACCGTTATGCACGGCAGAATGGAATATCTGCCAGGGCCCCCGCCTGTGCTGTTAGACGGCGGGCACAACCCCGAGTGCGGTGCCGCGCTCGCAGGGGTGCTTCACGACTTCGCCCCCGAAAAGGTAACGGCGGTCATCGGCATGATGGAAGACAAGGACACAGCGCACTATTTAAAAGCCATCACGCCGTATTTAAAAACCGTTTGGTTTACAAAGCCTGAAAATCCCCGTGCCGCCGCGCCGGAGGATTTAAAGGCGCAAATTGGTAATTTTTCAGGTGATATTTTCATAGAGCCGAATGTCCCTGCGGCGTTCGCAGAAGCCAAACGCCAAACACCGCCCGACGGCTTGGTGCTTGTCTGCGGGTCGTTTTATTTGCTTTCCGACCTTGGATTGCAAATGGAAAATTAAAAAAAGATTGTAACGAAAAACGCGATGTGCTATAATGCCGAAAAGAAACGGAGTGACCAAAATGCAGCTTGATTTTTATGAGGACCGCCTGCGGGTGTATTTAGAGACCCTGCAAAACGCGGCATGTGTAAAAGATATTCCCTTGGACGGCTTTTCTTATAAGCCCTGCGGCTATAAAGTGGGGAATGATTTACCCGAAATTGACGAGACTTTTCGTGAGTTCGGACGCTTTGAACGCTGGGGCGGCAAGGAAGACGCGCACGCTTGGTTTTATAAGCATGTCGAAATTCCAAAAGAAATGCGTGGGCGCAATGTGGAGCTTTGCGTTTCAACGCAGTTAAACGGCTGGGATGCCGTCAACCCGCAGTTTATCGCCTATGTTGACGGCGTACTCGTGCAGGGGCTTGACACCAACCACCGCGAGTTGTTTTTGGACAATGCCAAAGAGGCGTATGACATCTATATTTACGCGTACAGCGGCAAAAACAGCAATTATCTTGAATTCAATGTTTCTCTTCGCGTGTTTGATGAGGATTTGCGCAAGCTGTATTACAGCCTCGCCGTGCCTTATGAAATCACGCTGGATTTAGACCCCAACGACAAAACCTATGTCGATATTAAAGGGTATCTGGAAACGGCAATCAATCAAATTGACTTGCGTGACCCGCGTTCCGAGGCTTGCCGCGCTTCTGTGCAGGCGGCGCAGGCTTATCTCGACGGCGTGTTTTATGACGGCTATTGTAAGGAAAGCGGCGTGAACGCCATTTGCATCGGGCATACCCATATCGATGTTGCGTGGCTTTGGACGCTGGCGCAAACCCGTGAAAAGGTGCTGCGCTCGTTCTCCACGGTGCTTACGCTGATGAAAAAATACCCCGAATACAAATTCATGTCGAGCCAAGCGCAGCTTTATAAGTTCTTAAAAGAAGAATCTCCGGAACTGTACGCCGAGGTGAAAGAAATGGTGCGTGCCGGCCGCTGGGAGGTCGAGGGCGCCATGTGGGTCGAAGCGGACTGCAACCTTTCCTCCGGTGAAAGTTTGGTGCGCCAGGTGCTTTACGGCAAGCGCTTCTTCAAAGACGAATTCGGCGTAGACTGCAAAGTGCTGTGGCTGCCGGATGTGTTCGGTTATTCCGCGGCGCTCCCGCAAATCTTGAAGAAAAGCGGCGTGGAAAGCTTCGTCACCTCCAAAATCGGCTGGAACGAAACCAACCGTATGCCTTACGACACCTTCTGGTGGGAGGGCATTGACGGCACCGATATTTTCGCGTTTTTCATGACCGCGCAGGATAAGCACCGCGGTCAAAAGCCGGAAACCCCGGTTACATATAACGCCAAATTAAACCCCAACCAGCTGCAAGGCGCTTACGACCGCTATCAGCAGAAAGACATCAACAATGAAGTGATGATTACATTCGGCTTCGGTGACGGCGGCGGCGGACCTATCCGAAAAGATTTGGAATATTATAACCTTTTGAAAAAGGGCCTTCCCGCTGTGCCTAAAGCGAAAATGGAATTTGCGGGCAGCATGCTTTCGCGTGTGCGTGCGCGTGCCTTGCAAAACCCAAAGACCCCGCGCTGGCAGGGTGAGCTCTATTTGGAATATCACCGCGGCACCTACACTTCTATGGCGCAAAACAAGCGTTACAACCGTAAAAGTGAGTTCCTGTATGAAAAGGCGGAAACCACCGCTTTGCTTGCGAATATCCTGACCGGCGCCGCTTACCCGAAAGCGGAGCTGCACGACGGCTGGGAGACAATCTTATTAAATCAGTTCCACGACATTATCCCCGGTTCGTCGATTAAAGAGGTCTACGAGGTTTCAAAAGAACAGTATGAAGCGCTTTTGCAGGCCGGCAACCGCATGGTGAAAAATGCAGGTGCCGAAGTGATTGAAAACATCGGCACAAATGGCGGCGTTTTGGTGTTCAACCCCCATTCGTTTACGGCTTCCGGTACGGTGCAGGTAAACGGCGAGACCGTTTTTGTGCGCGATATTCCGGCGAAAGGCTATAAGATTGTCAAAGACTATGAAGCCCGCGGCGAAGTGCAGAACTCCGAAAATGTGCTTGAAAATGCATTTTTCCGTATAGAGCTTGACGAGACCGGTGCGTTTACGAGAATTTACGACAAACGCAACGACCGCGAAGTGCTCAAAGCCGGCGCACGCGGCAATGTCTTAACGGCTTATGAAGATTACCCGCGCGATTACGACAACTGGGAAATCAGCAGCTACTACAAAGAAAAATCCTGGGAACTTTCCGAAAAAGCTGAAATCCGCCCGATTACGGACGGTGCGCGTGCAGGTGTAGAGATTACGAAACCGTTCATGCACAGCGTTATCACCCAAAAAGTTTGGCTGTATGATGATGTTGCCCGCATCGATTTTGATACGGACATCGACTGGAAAGAGGAACACCTGATTTTGAAAACGGCGTTCCCGGTTGATATCAACGCCGACAAAGCGACTTATGAAATCCAGTTCGGCACGGTGGAACGCCCGACCCACAGCAATACAAGCTGGGACGCTGCAAAGTTTGAAGTCTGCGCGCACAAATTCGCCGACCTTTCCGAATACGGCTACGGCGTGAGCCTGCTCAACGACTGCAAATACGGTCATGACATTCACGACGGCGTCATTCGCCTGACGATGCTCAAATGCGGCACATATCCGAACCCCGACGCTGACAAATGCCACCACACCTTTACCTATTCGTTGTATCCGCACGCCGGCAACTACCGCGAAGCGGGCACAATTCAGCAGGCGTATCTCCTCAACCAGCCGATGACCGCTTTTAAACTGCAAAAGCAAAGCGGCACGCTTCCCGAAAGCTATTCACTTTTGTCTTTGGACTGCGACAATGTCATTGCGGAAACGGTGAAAGAGGCGGAGGACAGCAACGCGGTTGTCGTGCGTCTTTACGAAGCCTATAACCAGCGCGTGCGCACCACACTTACGACCGGCTTCGATTTCAAGCGTGTCACGCTTTGCGACCTTTTGGAAAACGAAGTGGAAGAATTGCCGACCGACGGCAGAAATATTCCGCTGACCGTTCGTCCGTTTGAAATTGTCACCTTGAAAATCGAGCGCTGAGATTTAACATTCCAACAAAAAAGACGCCATGCTTTTTGCGTGGCGTCTTTTTATATAAAAATTGGATTTTCGTGCTCTCCAAGCGGTCACCGTGTCCGCCTTGTCTTTTCATAGCCTTTGTGCTACAATGCTTTTAAAGAATTTATGAGATTGTGCAGGAGGTGCGGCAATGGAGGCCTATTTGTTTGAGCACACCATGAAACTTTTGGAAGAACCGCTTTCATCCGACGCGTGGACGCTTATCCTGCTTTCCAGTGACGAGCTGGTGCACGCAAAGCCGCTGCCGGGTATCGAGGCACAGCTGCACCATATGCCCCTTGCACGAGATGCGCGTGGCTGTAAGGCGGAAATACGGCGCGACTGCCTTTGCGGCACCGTATTTACGCCTCGCAAAACCAAAGACGGCAAGCCCATTTCCTTCGGCTATCTGCTGACCGGCGCACATTTGGTGTTGTGCGACGACAGCGGTGTTGTCCGGACGATTTTAAAACGACTGCCGCAAGAAAAACAGCATCCGAAAAACGGGGCGGGCTGGCTTCTTCGCGCACTTTTAGAACAGCTGCTTCTTAAAGATTCGCACCACCTTGAAGAAATTGAGGAGCAGCTCGGTCAACTGGAAGATCAGGTGCTGGCGGGCGATTTGGACAAATTCGGCCCGCAGCTTACGGAAAAACGCAAGGAAACGATGAAGTGGTTTCACTACTACGCCCAGCTCAACGATATGGTTTGTGAGCTGGAAGAGGACGAATTTGATTTCTTTTCTGACGGTGATCACCAGCAGCTGCGCATGCTTGAAAAGCGTTTGGTTCGTTTGCAGGACGGCGCGCAGTCTTTGCGGGAATATTGCCTGCAAATCCGCGAGCTGTTTCAGACTCAAGTGGATATCCGCCAAAACCGGATTATGCAGATTTTAACCGTGGTCACAACGCTCTGCCTGCCGCTTTCTTTGGTCGCAGGCTGGTACGGCATGAATTTCTACAACATGCCGGAGCTTCGCTGGCAGTATGGGTACCCTGTGGTTATCCTCGTCAGCGTGGTGATTGTCATCGTTAGCCTTGTTGTAATGAAAAAGAAAAAGTTTTGGTAAGCGGTGAAACGCTTTTGCTATTGCACATCCAAAAGGCGATATAAAAAGCGGAATGCTTCCTCCATGTCAATTACATGGCGCGTCCGGGAAATTGGTGCCAAATTTGTAAGATATGGGGAACGGGCGAAAAAAGAACAGCGTCCGAACACGAAATGCGTTCGGACGCTGTCTGGTGCCGGTGACCGGGGTCGAACCGGTACGGTATCGCTACCACTGGATTTTGAGTTTTTTCGAGCAAGTTTTATACAAGGTTATCTTGCTTTGCGCAAACCCTTGATATCCCTTGATATATCTACGTTTTTAGCGTGTTGGCGCGGTTAATGCTTGAATTTGCTTGCACGTCAATTTGTCGCAAATCAAACCAAAATGTTAGAAAAGTGTTAGAAAACCTGTTATTGCTGTCACTGCCTGCGGGCGTAAAAAATCCTGTCAAGGGTGCGAAGCACAACGCTTGCCCTTGACAGGATTTTTGCTGCGGTCACCGCTTAGGTTCGACCACGCTAAAAAGCGAGGGTGCGCCATTTTGGCGCACCCTCTGCCCAGCGGCGAGCGAAAAATATTTATTCATCTAACTGCTTTTCTTTTTCTTTATAATCTCTACCAACTAAACTGTCCAAAGAAATACCATATATATCTGCTAATTTCCAAAGAATATAAATATCTGGGTCATTTTTTCCTGCTTCATAACAAGCATATGTCGAACGTGCAATTCCCAGCTCTGCGGCTACAAAGACCTGCGGTGTTTCATTTTCCAATCGCAGTTGCTTTAGTCGCGCAATGAGTTTCTTTTTGTTCTCTTGTTCTTCAATGATTCCAAGATGTTTTAGCTTTTGCGGCAGATGAAAATGGTAGGCAAAAAGGCTTAAAAACTTTTGTGGTATGTCTTGCACGCCTTCCTCATAATCGCAGATGTCTTTAGTAGGCCAGTCAAGCACAAAATGCACATATTCAATGGTCTTATTATTTTCAAGCCGTACCGTCTTTATGAAATCAGGCAAAGTAAACGTGCTGCCAAGGGCTTTTTGCTGCACTTTAATTTTCAATTCGTTGCCTTTGTATTTAATGAGAGCGTCATATCGCATAGTATCACCCAAACAAAATGATACAATAATTTTCATAAAGAATCAATGCTTTTTCAAAATTTTAGTACAAAAAAGTTGCAATTCGCAATTTTTATGTTGACAAGTATGTTGTTCTGCTGTATTATAGTTGTGTTGTTATACACAACAAATTTGTTCAAGCTGTGCGATTGGGCGGTTGGGCGTTGCGCGGGGCACCCGCTTTGCGGGCGCCGCGCACGCTTCTATTGCAAAAGGTTAGTATTACCCTTTTGCATAACTTGTGTAATTGTGTCACAGCAGAAAGGAGAGTTTATGCAAAAAAATTTAGAAGAAGGTGGTGAACCTTTGCTACAGGCAAAAGACACACGGTCAAGAAAATATCAGTTGACCATCAACAACCCTGCCGAAAAAGGATATTCGCATGAAAAGATACGTTCCATTCTTGACGGCAGCAATCCTGTTTATTATTGTTTGTGCGATGAAACAGGCGAAAACGGCACATTCCACACGCATATTTATGTTTGCTATGCAAATGCCGTGCACTTTTCTGTAATGAAGAAACGATTTGCAGAAGCACACATAGAAACTGCTCGCGGCAGTTCGCAGGAAAACCGCGATTATATCCGCAAAGAGGGCAAGTATTTGGATTCAGACAAGAAAGAGACAAACCATATTGAAACTTTTGAAGAGTACGGTAAAATGCCCTTAGATAAAGCAGCAAAAAATAAAAAGGTCTCGGAACAAGTCTTGCAAATGATAGAGGACGGCTATTCGAATGCGGATATTATGCGCCGTTTTCCAAGTTGTTTTACGAAGCTATCGCATGTTGAAAAAGCGCGACAAACCCTATTAGAAGAAAAATATAACACAGAACGGCGTAACGTACAAGTTTACTATATTTATGGCGAAACTGGAACGGGAAAAACCCGTTTTGTTATGGACTCGTTCGGATATGCAAACGTATATAAAGTTACAAACTATGAGCACCCATTTGACAGGTATAATGGCGAACCTGTACTATTGTTAGATGAATTTCGTAGTTCTCTACCGTTTGGTGACATGCTGCAATATCTTGATATTTATCCATGTCGCCTGCCCGCAAGATACGCAGACAAAATCGCTTGCTATGACAAGGTATTCATTGTAAGTAACATACCGCTGTCAAAACAATACCCGAATATTCAAGTGGAAGATTCCGAATCATGGAACGCGCTGGTTCGGCGTATTAACAAAATAACGCAGTTTACCCGCAACGCACCTTTTTTTGAAACAAACGAAGTTGAACAGATTGAAGAAATCGTTGACAGCTATTTGCTTCCATGAGGGCGGTGCGTTATGTTTGAAAGTTTCAAAGATGTTTTAACGGTCAATGAAGTTTGCACCGCTTTACACCTCGGAAAAAATTCCGTTTACAAATTACTTCAATCTGGCATACTGCAATGTATTAAAATTGGAAAGAAATATATCATTCCGAAATCTTTTCTAATTGATTTTATCAATCAAAACAGATAAACTATGAAACAGGCAGCAATGACAGGTTTCAAAAGAAAGGAGTTACCATGACAGGAAGCCTGCAAATTAAAAACGGCAAATATTATGCCGTCATAAATCTTATCGACGCCAATGGTAAACGCAAACAAAAGTGGATTTCTACGGGATTGGAAACCAAAGGCAACAAGCGAAAAGCTGAACAAATTTTGCGCAATGAAATCAAAGCGTATGAGGTCAAAGGAAATATCCTATTATCCGATATTTTGTTCAGTGAGTTTGTGCAGCGCTGGCTGGAGGCGAAAAGAGCGAGCATAGACGAAGTAACCTATCAAGGGTATAAAACGATTGTTCGTGCGCACATCGAGCCTTATTTCAAGCCGAAAGCAGTCAAATTGCGTGATTTAAGCCGCAAGGATATACAAGACTATATTGACGATAAAAGCGCAAACGGACGCAGCGACGGAAACGGCGGTCTGTCTGCAAAAAGCGTCAAGTCGCATATTGTTATCATTAAACAGGTATTAAAAGAAGCTGTAAAATGCGGATATATCACAACAAACCCAAGTGAATTTGTTGTCTTGCCGAAAATACAGAAATTCAATGCAAATTTTTACACAGCAAGTCAAATCAGCCACTTGTTGGAATGTATAAAAGATGAATCCCTGTATCCCCTCATTTATTTCACAGTCGTTTACGGTTTGCGGCGAAGCGAAGTTCTTGGGCTGAAATGGGACAGCGTAAGCTTTGAAAACAATACTCTGTCCATTAAACACACTGTCGTGCAGTTTAGCGAGATTGTAGAGAAAGACAGCACAAAAAACGCTTCCAGCTTTCGCACATATCCCATAACAAACGAAGTGCGGCAAATCTTGCTTACTCTCAAGGAAGCCGAAAGCAAAAATGCGGAATTGTTTGGCAGCGAATATGTTTGTAATGATTACATATTCAAGTGGGAAAACGGAACACCATACGCCCCCAACTACATCACGCATAAATTCAAGCAACTACTGCAAAAGTACGACTTGCCTATTATTCGATTTCACGATTTAAGGCACACTTGTGCAAGTTTGCTTGTCGCGAAAGGCTTTTCCATGAAAGATATTCAAGAATGGCTCGGTCATTCGGATTTCAGCACAACGGCAAATATCTATTCGCATTTGGATGTCAGACGGAAAAATAATATCGCAGCCTCCATGTCAGACTTACTCTAACCATGTTAGAAAAAGTGTTAGAAATCACGCGTTGCGGTACTTTTCAAGAAAAAGAAAAGAAACCCTGACATCTACAAAAAGCAAGCAGAATCAAGGTTTCTTTCGCTGGTGCCGGTGACCGGGGTCGAACCGGTACGGTATCGCTACCACTGGATTTTGAGTCCAGCACGTCTGCCAATTCCATCACACCGGCAAGTGTTTTGAAATGCTTGTCTATTATAACGGATTCGAATGAAAAAATCAATAACAATTTTCGGATTCTCAAAAAAATTTCAAAAAATACGAACTAACAGTAAAAGAGCAGCGCCCGCGCGCTGCTCTTTTTATTGCAGAAATACATCAATAGGTCGTTATATTTTTTCCTTCATATTTTTGGTATTTACTTAACAAAATGTGCTCGTTGAAGAAATTGCTGCGGTTGTTTAACTCCTTGTTGACAAAATCGACACCGTCCTGTTCAAACAGCGTTTTTTCGCCGGAAAACAAATTGGTGCCAAGACCCAAACGCTCGCCTTCAATTTCTACACCGATACTTGTGAGCACGGTGGGGAACATATCAAATACCGCCCAAGTCCGGTCGTTGTAATATTGTGCAGGCGTGTCCGCCACCGTGGGCGCAGGATTCAAAATCAAATTGAAGGTCGTTCTCTGATAGCTCGGGTCAAAATCTTTAAAGAAGTTTTTGTCCATGCTTAAATGGTCGCCGATAAGCACAATTGTGGTGTTTTCATAAAACGGCTGCTGCTGAATCCAGCGGACAAATTCCACCGTTTGCTTGGTGCTGTAAGCAATGACATTGGCGTATTGGCTGTCATAAGGTGTCGGGGTCCCTTCCGCGAGGTAGCCGTCCGGGAAGTGGGTGTCGGCGGTTTCCATAACAAAGTGGAACGGCTTGCCGGTTTCGGAAAGACGAGTCAGTTCGTCTTTGGCAAAACTATAAAGTTTGTCATCTTCAAAGCCCCACCAAACATAATAGTCCTCAGGAATCCAACCCTTTTCTTTTGCAGCTTTGTAGTCTAAAATATTAAAATTACCGTGCAGGGTGAAGTAGTGTGCCAGACCGCCGAAATCAGCATCGGCGCCAAACATGACGCTTTGCTCATAGCCCTGCTGCTGTAAAATATCGCCAATGCCCGTGCCGCCGGGGAAAAAATTGCCGGGTGTGCCATAGGAGTTGCCGTCCATCGGCACTTTCATCGGCAGACCAAATCCCATGTTGACCATAGAGGCGACCGACCAAGTGCCGCCGGTCGAGGGGAGCGGACCGCCAAACTGTCCGGCAGGACGGTTGGAAAAGCTGACACCCTCTTTTGCAAGCTCTGTAAGCTCCGGCATCAGATTGGTATCCATGTAGCCGCCGAGGTCTTTTGAAAGATAGGAATTTTCAAGAGATTCCAAATAAATATGAATCAAATTGCGCTTCTTTTCCGGGAAACGCATGGGAACCGTTGTCGGGTCTGCAAAATGCTCCTCAACATAAGCGGAATCGTTGGTGTATGCGTCATACAGCTGTGTCAGGTTGAATTTATAAATACCGAAAGTCAGGCTGCCTGCCAGCATGGCTATGCCTAAAATCAAGCAGAGAATGCGGCGTGCAAACTCGGAAAGAACCGTGCGCAGCTGCTTGTTGCCTTGATACAGAATTTTTCTCGGCGAGAGGGCAAACAGGCAGAATACGGCGGTCAACAGTGCCGTTTGAAAAACCGGTCCCTCTAAAATTGTCGCGGCAACATCTTCCCCCGTGCCGCCGACCGGCGACATCAGGTTGATAAGCATTTGGTCCGGTGTAAGATCCCCCATGGTGGACTTTGCCCAAATCGTTGCGGTAAAGGTCGCTGCGCCAAGTAAGAATAGAACAATAGACAGGATTCGAACGACCCAAGCTCTGCCGCGGTGCCGCGGCGCAGTGCGTTCAAAAATAAGAAAGCCTTCTAAAACGCCTTCCACAAACAGGCAAGCAAGACCGACCAAAAGTGTCAGAGCAAAAAACTTCAGCGGATAATAAGGTCCGTGCAGCTCCGGCGAAAAAACATTCGGAATGCGCAGCAGATATTTCATCAGTGCCAGCGAAACCAAATTTACAAATACGGTGTCCCGCACCAACAGGTGAATGCAAGTTCCCACCCGTCTCTTGCGGCAAAAAAATAGGATGTTGAGCACGCCGACCAAAAGCCCGGCAAGTGCCCCGCATACATAAAACATAAGATCCCCTCTTTCTACAAGATTTGGCGATATTTTACCATAGAACGAACCGCGTGGCAAGCCTTTTCCGGCAGTTTAACCATCTTCACGCACAGCGTGGGAAATATCCAGAAGGCAATCGTATCGGTATTGCGGTGCTTTTTGAGAAACAAACGCCTGCAATTGCGGGCAGACTTCCTTTGAAAGTACATATTTATTGATAACAAAGCTCTGCCGCACGGATTTTGTCAGATATTTGGAATCAATTAAACTAAAATTGTTTAAGAGCAGAAAAACTCCTTGCTGGTATTTCATCAAATCGTTTGTGGGAATATCAATGAGCTTTGCTGTCGGCGTCATCTGCTCAACAAGCTCTTGAAACGCCTTTAAATCACGATAAATCTTTTCAGGGTGGGGAAGTCCCTCTTTGCGATAAGCTTCGCCGCGCTCACGCAATTCCTTTGCAACATCAATCTTTACAATATTCACGCTGTAAGTTTCGAGCCAGTGGTTGACCTCATCTGTGCTTTCTGTCGTGTCGTCGTCTCCGATGTCAAACGCCGTGTAAAGCACAATGTCGTCATCAAAGCTTGTGCGGCCCTTCATGGCAAACGACAGCGCTACATACAGGCTTTTTGAAAAATCGATAAACGGGCTCAAATCCAAATAGTGCTGTGCAAATGCAAGCATGGAGTACATGTTTTTTGTGTCCGCTTTGCCGTAAAGCGTTTCATAAACCGTTTTAAACGACGGCTTTGTGCAGTAAAAGTCCAGCATGCTTTGGCAGTTGATTTGGAATACCGGCTTGTCCGTATTGGAAGAAAGCATATCGCTGCCGCGCAGCAGGGTCGGAATCAGCCTGCGCGACGGGTCCGAAACACGCTCGCCCCGGTAATAGATTTTCTCTTTTTGCGCAAACGGCAGATACAGCTGTTTTTCAAACGCTTCCATACTGTTGATTCGAATTTCCGACACAGCATAGTTGACATCAAAAACATCTAAAAACCGTTG
>CASFBL010000012.1 GCA_949292775.1 uncultured Eubacteriales bacterium | reverse complement strand
GTACCTTACCCCTCGTTTTTGTGTTTCAAAGCGTTACAGGTTTGATGACACCGCTTTCCTATCGGCTTCGGTTTATGCGAAAATTACTTCTGCGTTTACAATTTCCACTGCCGATTCACGCAGTGCGTTCATCCTGCCTATCCCTTCCATCGGATGTTCGGCTTTCAGTTCTTCGGTTATGCCCTCATGCTCTGCCATCTGTTCTAGCAGTCGGGAAAACATTGCTTCCGCCTGCTTGTCGATATCCGCAAGATAACCGTTCAGCTTACCGCTTGTCAGTAGGTTGTAATACCGAACTTTATAGTGCTGTTTAAGATACCTTGCGTGCCGCTGTCCCCATATCCCTATGGGCCTATTTTCTTCGGCTGGCAGAGTGAGGTTTGGAAAGTAATAGTCGCCTTGCAGTGTATAAGTCCCGCCTGTTTCTTCAAATAATGATTTCATTGCAGTTTCCTCCAACTTTAAATTTTAGATTTTCTGCAATATACCGTACCGATCGTCTTTATCGCTTGTTTTCAAAACATTCGTTACGGAACCTCATCATTTTGCAGGGTTCTTTTTTACATGAAAAAAGCGCCCGTTTTTCGAGCGCTTTTTATATTTTGTTTTATGCGTCCACAAAGTTAAACATATCGGTGATTTCCGTGACTTCGTCGGAAACAAGATTAAACAGCCGCTTGCCAAGGTCAATAAAGCTTTGGTCGTCCTCTTTGCCGCAAAGCATGGCAAACGCCTTGCCGATTTCGGTAATCACGCTTTGGCTTTCCTTGCGCATGGCGAGATAATAAAAGCTGTATTCTGCGCCGTCGGAAAATTCGGTGTAAAACGCGCTGTCGCCGTTTTTAATGTTGCCGTAAAGAGCGTTTACCGCGGTGCTTGTCAGAATGGTATTCGGCAAAACGCGGTTAATCGTATATTCTGCGGTGAAGAACATCAAAATTTTAATTTGAAACAGCACATCACACGGGAAATCGGTGTTGCCGATAAACGGCGCGAGCCGCTGTAAAAGTCCTTCTTCATCCAAGAAAATATCCGAAAGGTAATCGCCCAAACGCACGGCTTCATCAATGTTGCCGTTGGAACGCTCTCGCTCCATCAGTGCAATAAAACGCAGCTCGTCACAGTCGCCTGCGGCTTGCTCTTTACCAAAAATTTTAATATCGCTGTCTTCCATTGGGTTGTTCCTCCGTTGTTAGCCGGCGTCGTTTGCAAGCTGAGCCGCTTTCGCCGCTTTGCGCGCCAGGCGCTTCTGCTTTGCCTTATAGCCGAGCAGCTTTGCCATGGCATCGTCAGGCGTCAGCACATCGCCGATAGAAACCGGGTCTAAATTATAAAGCCCGTGAAAATCTGTGCCGCCGGTCATTAAAAGCTTGTTTTTGGTGGCAATCTTTTTAAGCTCTGCCTGCTGTTCTTCCGTTGCACAGGGGTGCCAGACTTCGATGCCGTCAAGACCTTTTTCAACAAGCCGCGGCAGAGAGTCAAGGTTGTCAAAGAAATACGGGTGCGCGAGCACCGCAATGCCGCCTGCGTCGTGAATGGCGGTCAGTACCTCTTCAATATCGGGATATTTCGGCGATACCAGCACACTGTCCGGTGAATCTTTGTCAAACAGCTTGTGATACATATCCCCGTAAAATTCGCGGGCAAAACCGCACTCCATAAGCGCCTGCATAATGTGCTGTTTGTAAATGTTGGTCGAGCCGGTGGCGCATTTTACAATCAATTCCGCCGCAACGGGGTAGCGTTTTGCCACTTGCAGCATCATGTAGTGCGCGGCTTTTTTGCGCGCCAGCGAATTGCGGTGGCAAAGACCCTCAAGGCGATCCGGGTAATCGCTCAAATAGCAAAGCAAATGCACCTTTTTACCGGTTTTTGTATCCGTAGCGGAAAGTTCCACACCGGGAATGACCTGCACACCGAAACGGTCACCGATGATTTTACCGCGAACCGTGCCCGCAAGGCAGTCGTGGTCTGTAATGGCAATCGCTTCAATACCGCGTTTTTTGGCAAGCGTAATCAAGTCCTCAATCCCCAAAGAACCGTCTGAAAGTTTGGTGTGGCAATGTAAATCTCCGCGCACGAAAAAATCCTCCTAATCTTCTACACAAAAAAACGAATATAAAACATGAATAAATTGTAAACCTGAGGAAAAATCAACGCAAAATCCCTCAATATATCATAAATACTATGCTTATTATACTCTTTTTCGACAAGCGTTGCAAGCCATTTTTTCTGTGCCTTTGGGGGAAACGACCCTCTTTTTTTCGAAAATCGCAACAAAATCCTGCGAAAAACGGCGCAGGCTCTTTCAAAAGTATTGCCCATAAGTGGAAAAATTATGCAAACATCGCCCTTTTTCGCAAAAAGTCTCTGAAACAAAGAAAAAAAGGATTGACAACCGGCAGGGGGATTGTGTATAATAACTTCTGCGCCACAAAAGGTGCTGCAAATTATGCTGCTATGGCTCAGGTGGTAGAGCACGTCCTTGGTAAGGACGAGGTCACCAGTTCGAATCTGGTTAGCAGCTCCAAAAGCTCCTCATTTTCGAATGAGGAGCTTTTTCTTTTTACAGAAGTATTAAGCCGTTAGAGAGTTCATACCCGGAAATCGAATATATCGGAACGCCTGTTTTGATAATAAAAAAGCCTGCCAATTCTGGCAGGCTTTTTGTTGCCGGTTGTGTGTTACGCCGCAGGGACTTCGGTAACTGTTTCCGTCGCCGCCGCAGTCGTTGGTTCGTCTGCGTCCTGTGCGTCAGTTTCTGTTTCTGCTGCAGGCTGTGTTTCGGTCTCTGCCTGCGGGAAAGTGATTTCGGGCAGTGCGTTCAAAATCTCATCGGTGTCAGGCAAAACGCTCTTCATCTCTGCGGCGCTGTTAAACGGGAGCAGCTCGCCGATTTGTCCGACAGCGCCCTCCAAAGCGTCGCGAATTTCCGCTGTGCTTTCCTGTGCCTGGTCTAAAATTTCGGCGCCGGTGTCTTCGTTTGTCACGCTGTCAGTGGTGAACAGAGACGGTGTGTTGTCAGCGGTGTCAATTCCAGCGTAAAAATTCATAATGGCCTTGGCGTCCAAGATGTTTACATTGTTGTTTTCGTCCATGTCTGCCGCTTCTTTTGCCACTTCAGAAAGGGTTTCTAAAGATTTGGTGTAGCGAAGCACCAACCGTGCGTCCACCAAGTTGACCTGCCCGTCAAAATTGACATCGCCGCGAATGTTGGCAAGGGGAGAAAGCACTTTGGTTTCTGCATTATAGACCATGAACTGCGGGTAGTCAGAGTTATCGTCTACGGTGACCTGTTTGTCGGCAGTCATGAGCCATGCATAGAATTTGCATTGGTTTTTCTCGTTGGAGAATTCCACATGCTTCATATTTTTAACGAACCATGTCTGCTGCGGGAAATAGCAGGTGGAAGCATCAATCATGCGGTCCGGTGAAACATATTTGCCGTCTTTATAGGAATCCGGCAGTGTCTTGCCGATTTCTGCACAGGTGGCAAAGCCGCTCGTGTGCGCCGTTTCAATGACCTGGTCGCCTGTCATGGCGGAGGTGGTGGAAACCGGCGGCATTTGGAAATTGTAGTTGGAGATGATTGCGACACAAACGCCGTCTTCTTGTGCCTTTTCCAAAGTGGATTTTGCATTCACCTGAATTTCATGGTAGGCGTCCAGCTTCGCCTCCAAAGCGGATTTTTCCTCTTCAGTAGAGGTCATTCTGGCAAACATAAACGATTTTGCCGCTTCATAATCCTTGGCGGGAACGAAAGACCAAATTCCCGGGTTATAGCCAAATGCCGGAATCAGGCATTCTGAGAAAATGCGGTCACCGTCTGCGGCAACAAGAGCGTCCACAAGGCCGATAGCCTGTTCGAGAATGTTGGTCGAGCCAAGGATGTTGCTTAAAACATCGGTGCCGATTGCCTGGGTGAGCATGTTGTAAAGGCCCTGCTCATCCACCGAAACGCCGCCGGTGAACAGCTTGCCGATATAGGAAAGCCCCGTCCACGCCGCCGAAATCATGGTGATGTTGCTGATATCTGCAGTGCCGTATTTGGCAACATAGGCAGAAACCATAACGCCGCCCATGCTGATGCCGGCCAGCGAAACCTTTGCACAGCCGGTCTCTTCTTTAATCATCTGTATCCATTCGTTGATGTCGTCAGCGACAACCAGCGGGTCAAGCCGCCAGTCCAAGCCATAGACATAAACCTTGTCTGCGCCGACGGCGTCAACCGCACCGCGCACCAAGTCTTTGTCAAAGGCGTCAGCCTGCATAACATAGTCGAGCCCCAGTGTTTCCACCGAACCCTTTGTCTGCGTTTTAATCGCGACCTCCGGATATTTCACGGTGCCGTCCGGGTTGCAGGCAATCTTGTCAAACAAAGCGTTGACAGCGGGCAGAGCCGCATCGCAAAACGCGTCATAGTCGGCCTGCGTCTTGCCTGAACCCAGCAGGGTCAGCAAGGAGGGCAGAACGCCCGTTACCGTGTTGATAATGGCGTCGGTGTTGCCGAAAGCCGATTCCCCGGTTGCAGGGTCAACAAGCGTATACTCCGCAAAGCCGGAAACGATTAGAATAGGGTTCTCATCTTTGTCGTCAGCTGCAAGCGCCGGAACTGCCAAAGAAACGGCCAAAGCAAGCACAAGCAAAAGACTGATTCCCTTTTTCCAGGTGAACTTTGTCATAAAACTTCCTCCCCCTATTGGAAAATTATACATAACTATTTTAACACACCGCACAAAAAAACGCAATTCTGAATTGTATTTTTATACCGAAAATATAGATGCAATGACTTTTTCACTTTCCGCCGGGGAATACAGCCAGTTATCTATGTGAGTAACCGGGAGATAATCATAATGATAATCGGGTGCATCGGGCGCGAAATGATCGACCAAAATCAGCTTGATTTTCATGCGGTCCGGGTGAATACTTTTGATGTAAACGCTTGCCGCATCGCCGGGAAAAACGCCCGGCACATACTCCGCAAGCCCGGCGAGATTCGGCGTGAGCTCAATAAAAATACCATATTTCTCAATCGAGCGCACAATGCCGGGAACAGTCTCGCCTGCGGAAAATCTGGCGGCGTTTTGCGCCCATGTGCCGAGCAGTTCCTTGTGCGAAAGAGTAATACGCCCGAGCTCGTCGGTGCTGCGGACCACAGCTTTGATTTGCTGCCCGGTGTAAAACCGCACATTCGGGTGCGGAATGCGTGACACGGAAATCGCGTCAATCGGCAGCAGCGCAGAAATGCCCGCGCCGATGTCACAAAACGCGCCGAACGGCTCCATGCGCGTAACCACAGCGTCAATTACATCGCCCGGCTGCAGCTTGGAGACATATTGCGCCATGCATGCTTCCTGCACGGCGCGACGGCTGAGCAGTGCGACAGACGCCCCATCCTTTTGGGTGAATCCCGTCACGACAAAGCAGACGGGCTTGTTGACCCGAGAGAGTATGGCAATATCGCGCACGCTTCCCTCCCGAATGCCCAGTGCACATTCCTCCCGCGGGATAATGCCCTGAATTTTTGGGAACTGCACATATAAATTATGGTCCCGGTCACAGCGAACGGCTTTCGCCTCCAAAATGCGCCCGGTGCGGCACGCCTCCTGCAAGGCGCGCTCTGTGGCTATGTATTTTTGATTTTCCGGCGACGAAAAACCGACGCCCTCCGGCACAAAAGTGTTCATGCTTTTCCCTCGTTTGCTTTGTCTTTTTGGTTACGCTTTTATATATATGCAAAGCATTTTCAAAATAGAAACAAAGCCGTGCGCCCACTTGCTTTTTGCCGGGTATCATAGTATAATAAAAAGACATGATTTTACGGCAATGTGCCCTTAGAAATAGAGGAAAGGCGGCGACAGCTTTGCAGTCTGCAAACGATACAACTCCCAAAAACAAAACTTCCGTAAAAAAGAATATCATTACAATCGTAATTGCTGTTTTGGCAATAGCGGCGCTGGCGGCTGCCGGCTGGCTCTATACCCACCCGGATATTTTCGTTTCGCCCGAAAACAAAAATGCGGCGTCGGTTTCGCCAAGTCTTGACACGGTTCTGCTTTCGAGAAAGATTACCAGCATTCCCTATATGCCAACCGACATTGAAAATGTGGTGTATACCGCAGACGCTGCAGGGAATATTACCTATTACGAATTCAACGGCACCGATTTTGTCGAACTTGCTCCGACCGGAACAATGGAATTGACCGTTCCGCTCAGCGGCCAGCAAATCCCGGTGAAGATTCCTTATGTGGAGCGTGACGGCGTGCTGTCCGGGTTCGGTGTGTATTCCACGGAAAATACAGACAGCAATGTTTACATTTACAGCTTTGTTATGTTTAAGGTGCAAAACCTGCCGGAAGCCTATGCCAAGACCGGCAGCTGCCTGCTGCTGATGCACACAGACCAAACCCAGGCTTATACGCTGAACCCCGTTTGGGAACAGGCGTTTATTCTGAATCGCTCTGACGGCAGCGTGTCGGATTTCTTAAACGACCGCAGCCAAAAGGTCAGCGCAGACGGCGGTATCCGCCGGGATTATTATATGATTACCGAAGGCGCTCTCAAAGAGACTTCGGCGAGTGTGCCCTTCTTCTCCAGCCGTGAGCGCACACCTGACGAAAACGGCGAGACGCAGGTGGATTTGTATATGAAGACCGGCAAAAACGGCCGCGACGACACCATGATCGCAGAAAATGTCGGCGACCGTTATGTTAAGTTGCTGGGAAATGGCGTGTTTGCTTATATCCGTGAGACGGACAGCGGATTTTCCACGGTGAAATATGAAAACGGGCAGGAAAGCGTGATTACCAGCTTTTACGCCGGTTACGGCACTTCCTATATCCGTGACGGGGATTACATTTTAAGCAAAGAGGACGGCCGTGTCTTTACGACCTATGACACATCGTCCATTGAGACCAAGGGCTATAAAATGAACCCCCTGCTGTTTAGCGTCAGCCCCGACGGCACCTATGTCGTCATGGCGGGCACCGTTGCAAACGCCTTGGATTATCGCATTTATGTCTATAACACCAAGACGCAGAAATATGCGGTGTTCAATGAAACCAACTATGCCGCGCACTATAACCTGCGGTTCATAAACGACACCACGGTCGCCTACTATGTGCTGAATGTGGACGGTTATGAAAATGTTGTTTTGGATTTGTCTAAGGTGAAATAAGAAAAAAGAGGTTAGAAAGCATGCAACCCCGATTTGCAGCTGTGCTGTTTGATTTTGACGGCACGCTGGTGGATTCCTCCGAAGGGATCTTTAAAAGTCTGATTTATGCGTTCCGGGCGGACGGTAAGGAAGCACCGGAAGAAGCAACGCTTCGGAAATTTATCGGCCCGCCGATTTACGACAGTTTTAAAACTTTATTCGGCTACCCGGATGATAAAATTGATTTTATGATTGCAAAATACCGCGAGCGCTACCGAGAAAAAGGCTGGCGCGAAGCGGCGGTATATCCGGGAATCCCCGCGCTTTTGCAAACGCTTCGGGACTGCGGCGTAAAATTGGCGACCGCTTCCTCGAAGCCGGTGGATTTTATCCGGCAGATTTTAGATGAAGACGGGCTTTTGCCGTTATTCCACTATATCGGCGGTACGCAGTTTGATAATAAATCCGCCGACAAAGCGGAAATCATGCGTGATGCAATGCGCGCGCTTGGTGTTTCGCCGGAAGAAACCATTATGGTCGGCGACCGGCTTTATGATATTGACGGCGCGCACCGCGCCGAAATCCCGTGCATTGCCGTGCTGTATGGTTTCGGCAGCCGGGAAGAGTTCGAGCACTACGGCGCAGAATATATTGTGGACACGGCAGAAGATATTTTGCCGGTTCTCGTAAAGGAGTAAAAGTATGGCATCCCCGCTTGCGGACAGAATCCGCCCTGAAACCATAGAGGATATGGTCGGGCAGAAGCACCTGCTCGGCGAAAACATGCCGCTGCGGAACATTATTGCCTCCGGCTCGCTGCCGAACATGATTTTTTACGGTCCGTCGGGCACAGGCAAAACCACGCTGGCGCGGATTATTGCCAAAACGACTGACAGAACGCTCCGCAAGCTCAACGGCACAAACGCCTCCACCGCAGACATCAAAGACATTGTTGCGGAGCTTGGCACGCTCGCCGCGCCGAACGGCATTCTTTTATATCTCGACGAGATTCAGTATTTCAATAAAAAGCAGCAGCAATCCCTGCTTGAATACATAGAAAGCGGCAAGATTACGCTGATTGCTTCCACAACTGAAAATCCGTATTTTTATGTTTATAGCGCGGTGTTGAGCCGTTCAACGGTGTTCGAGTTTAAATCGATTACCCCCGAAGAAATCGTGCCCGCAGTGCGCCGGGGTTTTGCATTTCTTGAAAAAGAGCAAAACTGCACAATCAGTGTTTCCGATGAGGTGTGCGCTGATATTGCGACCGCTTCAGGCGGCGATGTGCGCAAGGCGCTCAATTTTACCGAGCTTTCCGTGCTTGCGGCGAAGCCGGACGAAAATGGCAATAAGACGATTACCGTGGAAGAAGTCAACGCCCTCACCGGCGGCAATGTGTTTCGTTATGACCGCGCAGGCGACGAGCATTATGATGTTGTTTCCGCGTTTCAAAAATCCATGCGCGGCTCCGACCCGGACGCGGCGCTCCATTATTTGGCGCGGCTTTTAGAGGGCGGCGATTTGCCGTCGGCGGTGCGCAGGCTTATGGTGTGCGCTGCGGAAGATGTCGGGCTTGCCTACCCGATGATTATTCCGATTGTCAAAGCGGCATGTGATATGGCGCTCTCGGTGGGGCTTCCCGAAGCACGGATTCCGCTTGCTGACGCGGTGATTCTTGTTGCGACCGCCCCGAAATCCAATACCGGGGAAATGGGCATAGACGCGGCGCTGGCGGATGTGCAAAAGGGCAATTACGGGCGGATTCCGCGCTGCCTGCAAAACAAGCATTATGACGGCGACGATGTGAAAAACAAAGGCCAGTTTTATAAATATCCGCACGACTTTCCCCACCGCTGGGTCGAACAGCAGTATTTGCCCGACGCGCTTTTGGGTCGGCAGTATTATCAGTTTGGCGACAACAAAACCGAACAGGCGGCAAAAGCCTATTGGGACGCGATTAAAGGGAAAAAGTAAATCAGAAAAGAAAAAAGAGACGGATTTTTTCCGTCTCTTTTTTGTGCGGCACGCGCCAACGCGCGGCGAATCGCGGTGCGGGCTGCCGCACGGCAAATTCGTGTAGATAGCGTGTGCAAAAGTTTTACTTGTTTCGCCCGGAATCGACAGGGTAGAATCTGTATATTTTAAATGGACAAACATTTCTTAATATGATACTATCTAAAGAGGTGTAAAACCCGAAAGCCATGCACACTGCGTACAAGAAAAAAATTGAGAGGTGAATTATGAGCAATAGTTTGGAGGAGCTGAAAAGCAAAATTACCGACGACATGACCGTTGAAGAAATTGTTGCGGCATTTGAACAGTGGTATCCGCCAATGGAAGAAGAGGATATGCTTTTATTTGAAACCGGCACATTTTCCTTTACAGGCGAACCGCTCTTTTATTTTTCTCTGGTAAAGCAAATTCCGAATGACGAGGACGATGAGTATTACCAAACACATATAGATATTCTTTACAAGCCCGATGCGGAGAACAAGCACTTTTCCGATACCTTTTGGGACGAAACGGGCGAAGAGATTTTTGCTTATATCCGAAATTCAGATGCGTTTCAGTATGCCAAAGCGCATCAGTTTGAAAAAATAGACATTTACAGGACGGAAACATAACCGTTTCGCTGCATCGATTTCCGTCTGAAAACAACACCCCCTTTTCCGCAATTTCTCGAGAAAGAGGGGGTGTTTTTTGTAAAGTGGATTTAAATCTTTTGCAAAGCCGATGTCGGGAGGGCAAGGCTGTTTTCAGAACAAAGTGAAAGCCGCGATTCGGTGTGCGCCGGCGCGCACTCCCCTTTTTCCGCAATTTCGCGAGAAAGGGGGTGTTGTTTCTTTATTCCTGAATACCGGGGATTTTCGGCAGCTTGTCGAATCCGACCTGCAAATCTTCATCGGTCGGAATATAGTCGCGCATGGTGCCTTCCATAAACGAGGTGTAGGCAGTCATGTCGAAATAACCGGTGCCGGTAAGGCCGAACAAAATCGTCTTGGCTTCGCCGGTCTCCTTGCATTTCTTGGCTTCCTCAATCGCGCCGTAAATCGCGTGCGCACTTTCGGGTGCGGGCAAAATAGTCTCAACGCGCGCAAACATCGTTGCGGCTTCAAACACTTTGGTCTGTTCAACAGAAATCGCTTCCATGTAGCCGTCGTGATAGAGCTTGGAAAGAATCGGCGACATGCCGTGATAGCGAAGCCCGCCCGCGTGGTTCGGCGAGGGCTTAAACGAACAGCCGAGCGTATACATTTTGGCGAGAGGCGTGATTCTGCCGGTGTCGCAATAGTCATAGGCATATTTGCCGCGGGTCAGCGACGGGCAGGAGGCGGGCTCTACCGCCACAAAACGGGGATTCGCTTTGCCCAACAGCTTATCCTGCATGAACGGAGCGATAAGGCCACCAAGGTTCGAGCCGCCGCCGGCGCAGCCAACCACAACATCCGGGTATTCGTCGAGCATTTCCATGGCGGTTTTGCTTTCCAAACCGATGACGGACTGGTGGAGCAGTACCTGGTTGAGCACAGAACCCAACACATAACGGCAGCCGTCTGTTGTAACGGCGGTTTCGACCGCTTCCGAAATGGCCGTGCCCAAAGAGCCGCTGTTTTCCGGGTCTTCCGCGAGGATTTTGCGCCCGGCTTCGGTCGTGTCAGAGGGGCTTGCAATGACCTTGCCGCCGAAGGTGCGGATGATTGCCTGCCGGAACGGTTTTTGCAGGTAAGAGGCTTTGACCATGTAAACGGTGAGCGGAATATGGAAATAGGAGCAGGCTTCTGCGAGCGCTGTGCCCCACTGTCCCGCGCCGGTCTCCGTTGTCAGATTCGTCAGCCCCTGTTCTTTCGCATAGTAAGCCTGTGCAATGGCGGAATTAAGCTTGTGGCTGCCGGAGGTGTTGTTGCCCTCAAATTTGTAATAGATTTTTGCCGGCGTGCCGAGCTCTTTTTCCAAATTATAAGCGCGCACGAGCGGTGACGGACGGAAAAGCTTATACATTTCGCGAATCTCGTCGGGAATGTCCACATAGCGTGTCGTGTCATCCATTTCCTGGTGCGCAAGCGCCTTGCAGAACACCGGGTAAAGGTCTTCTTCCGTTGCTTTTTCAAAGGTCTGCGGATTCAGCATCGGGTCGGGCAGCGCTTTCATATCTGCGCGCAGGTTATACCATTGTGTCGGGATTTTATCTTCGGGTAAATACAGTCTGTAAGGGATTTTCGCCATTTGGAACACTCCTTTTTATCGTTTGAAAATTCGGTTGATTTTTTTGTAATATTCCGTGTCAATCTGCGCAATCATGTCTTCGGTTGTGCGGAACTGCCAGTTGCCGAACGCCCGACCTGGCACATTCATGCGTGCGTCTGAGCCGAAGCCGCACAAATCCTGATAAGAAATGATAGCGACGGCGGCGTGACTGCGCCAGACGGTTTCAATAATTTTGCGGCACGAGGGGCTGTGAAAGCCGCCTTCGCCCCAGTTGTCGCCGGTAAACCCGCAGTAGTCGAGCGCAAAGCGGCGATGCTGTTCGTCCGCTTCCCAAAGCCATGCAAGCAAGGTGTTGTTGTCGTGCGTGCCGACATAAGCTAAACAGTTGCGCGGGTAGTTGTGCGGCAGGTGGGTGCTGTCTGCGTCCGGCTCAAAGCCAAACTGAATGACGCGCATGCCGGGAAACTTCGTGTCCTCTAAAAGCTCTACAACATCTTCGCCGAACACGCCGAGGTCTTCGGCGACAATCGGCACTTCGCCGAGCTCGTTTTCCACCGCGTCAAACAACGCTTTGCCGGGGCCTTTTTCCCAAACGCCGTTTTTGGCGGTTTCGCTGTCAGCGGGGATTGCCCAGTAGGACGCAAACGCACGGAAGTGGTCAATGCGCACCGTGTCGTAAAGCTGTAACGCGGCGCGGATGCGTTCGCACCACCATCGGTAATTGTCCTTTTTCATCGCGACCCAGTCATACAGCGGGTTTCCCCAAAGCTGGCCGTCCTCCGAGAAATAATCGGGCGGCACGCCGGAAACGCGCTTGCGGATAAAGGTGCGGTCATCGATTTCAAACAGATGCCGGTTTTCCCAAACATCGGCGCTGTCAAACGAAACATAAATCGGCATATCGCCGAGGATTTTCACGCCGCTTTCGTTGGCGTACTGTTTGATTTCACGCCACTGCGTGAACGCCGTGTACTGCACAAACTTGAAAAAGTCCTGCGCCGCTTTCAATTCGTCCGCGTGTTGCACCGCGGTTTCATAACGGGCGAACGGTTCGTCCCATTCATACCACGGCTTGCCGCCGAAGTGCTCTTTCGCGGCTTCATAAAGCGTGTACGCCTCGCACCAATGATGCGCTTTGCAAAATTCTTCTATCTTTTTGTGCATTTCCGGGGAAATGCGGGAGAATGCAAGTTTTAAAAGCTCCAATCGGCTGTTCGCGGCAAATTCAAAATCCGCCGTGTAGGGCGAGCCGTGATAGAGACTGCGCGCAAGCTCGTCTTCTTTTACAAGCCCGTCGCGCACAAGCCCGCGCGGGTCAATAAACAAATACGAAATGGCAAACGCCGCGTTCGAAGCATAGGGCGAGCCGTAAAAATCCGGCGGGTTTAACGGCAGCACCTGCCAGTAAGAAAACCCCATATCTTTGATTTTGCGGATAAATCGCTTGGTTTCTTCCCCCATAACGCCAATGCCGTAAGGCGACGGCAGAGAGGAAAGATGCATCAAAACGCCGCTTGCTCTTGTGTTTAACATGACCCTTAACTCCTTTGTAAGACAAACAAAAAAGCCTGCCCTTGTAAAAACAAGGACAGGCGAAAATATACCTGCGGTACCACCTTGATTGACAGAAAACTCTGCCCACTTAAACGGAATACAAACATATTCCTCTTTCTGTAACGGGAAAGTGCCGTTGCATCTTTTCAATGCACCCTCAACGGACCATTTGTCTGCGCCGAAGCTATGGGACTCTCACCAACGCCCACTCTCTTTGAACCCGGTTGTGCAGTTTTACTTCCGCCTCAACGGTTTATCCAATTAAAGCACGGATTTTCAGTTTTGTCAATCCTTTTTTTGCACGCTGTCATCGGAAATGTTTTCTGTTCGCTGTTCATAAACGAACAAAGCAAACAGGGAAAACAGCAGGCTGATGATAAGCTTCAGCGGTGCGCGGCTGCCAAGCGCCTCAAAAACAAACGGGGCGGTTTCGGGAAAATCAGGCACCGGGCCCAGCGGGAAAAAGTAAAAACTCAGCAAGAACCAGCTTACGCCGGCGGTGACAAGAAATAGCAAAGCTTTGATGATTGTGCGTTTCAAAGAAATCCCTCCGTTCCTTTAAGTTAGCGAAAGAATCGACAAAACCGATGCGTCCGTTTTACTGTAAGCGACAAGTTGACTTTGTGAAAGTGTAAATACCGTGTCTCCTGCGTAGGTAGCGCGCAAAAGCTCTTCGTGGGTGCTTGGCAGGGTATAGCGTTTGAGGATTTGCAGGGTGCCGTCATTTTGCACGGCCATGCGGCAAAGATAGGTGACGCTGTTGCCGTGCAGCGAATTCTCTGTGACCGGGACGGCGAAAGAGCCGTCCGAAAAAGCCAGATAGGCTTTGTGCTCATATTGGGAAGCGCTGTAAGAATAGCCGGATTTTCCGAATATGAGGTTGCTCGCTTCTTTCGGATTTTTGGGGTCACTGACATCGAAAACAGAAATTTTCAGCTGTGGAATGGCGCCGCTGTCTGTTCCGGCCTGACCAATGCCGATTAAAAGCGTGTCGGAATAGGGGTGCAAGTAATTGGAAAATCCGGGGATTTCCAGCTCCCCTGCAATCTGCGGCTGTTTCGGGTCGCTTAGGTCAATGACAAATAGCGGGTCTGTTTGATAAAAAGTGACAAGATATGCCGTGTCGCCTATAAACCGGGCGGCATAAATCGATTCACCCGGCGCAACGCTTCGCAGCTGCCCGACCGTTTTCAGCGCTTTGTCGAGCACCGTCACGATGCAGCCGTCCTGTGCGGTGGTTGCAATACGATAATAGCCGTTTTGTTCATCCATGGAGAACTGGTTTAAAAGTGTGCCGTCTATGCCGGCGGAGCCGAGATAAGCAAACTCTCCTTCGATTTGAAAGGCGTAAAGGCGCGTGCAGGCGAGCGCCGGGGTAAAGCTTGTGGTCTCGCCGTCGGGGGAGGTGGAAACAGCTTTTGAATAATCCATACCCGCAATCAGCAGGGCGTTTGCACTGCAATAGATTTCTGTTCCGCCGCCGAGCACAGCAACCATTTTCTGCGCGGGGGATGATGCCGCGGTGTCCAAAAGCGAAACCGTCATGTAAGTGGAGTCGGTGCTGTCGGCCGCGCGGTAAATGCCGGACGCCGGGAAGCGATATTTTTTTTCACCGTTATAGTAACAGGGCACACAGGCGTTTTTTAAATCTGTTTTGTTTTCATACATCGGAACGCCGTATTGTGTAACCAAAAGCAGCGTGTCGCCGGTCATGCGGGTGGAAACGGTACCGCCGTCCACGCCGTAAGAATATCGAAGCACCGGGGCGCTTCGGTCGGTGATGTCATACACAAGCGCAACTGTCTTTGCCACATTTGCGTAACCACCGACAGCGTCATCAATAAGCATATCTGTGCTGGCTGAGGCATAGTCGGTGTAATCGCCGCAAAGGACGATCATGGTGTTTCCCCGTACATACAATTCCTGCACACACCGGTTTTTATGCGTGTCGTCCCGCACGGAAATGTGCGCAGTCTGTTTCAAAGCTGTGGGCGTGCGGATATCGACAATCTCCACATAAGCGTCGGAATCATCGTTGGTGTTGCGTGCAATATACAGGTATTCGCCGTCGTTTTTCAAAATGTCGCTCTCGTCCACATTTTGCACCTGCGTGTTGGTCGTGCCGTATGCGGCAAGGTCCTGCGAGCCTGTGGCGGAGCCGGCCATATCATAGCCGACAGCGCCTTCGGCCAGCGCCTCATTGGTTTTTAGCCCGCCAAGACCGTTAAACACCTTTTGCACAGCGCCTTGCAGACGGTCGGTGAGCGTGCCTTTTTGCAGCTCTAAAAAATAATCTTCGATTTCCGTATAATCCTCTATATTTTGCAGGTATGCATCGCCGCTGTTTTGTGCGGCAGATGCGCCGCTATCCAAAGGTGTTTCTACCACGGAGGGGCTGTAAAGAAAGCGTGCGGCAAAAATGCCGGTGAGCAAAAGCACAATAAAACCTGCCGCCGCAGCCACCATCTTGCCGGTGCGCTTTTGTTTCGGCCGCATGGTTTTATCTTTTACAAGGCCTTCAATCGCTTCCGGCTGTAAAGCGTCCGGAAGCTTTTCACCCTGTGGCGTGCGCAGGGCGTCATATATATCGGAATAGTTGTCTTTTCGATTGCGCATATAAATCACTCCCCATGTTCACGCATGTATTTGCGCATTTTCGCGAGCGCGCGGGAAAGCTTGGAACGGGTGCTGCCGGCCGTAAGACCGACGGCGTCCGCAATTTCCCGCGAGGAAAGTCCGCCGATTGCGGAAAGCAGAACCACGGTGCGCTCTGTTTCCGAAAGGCGTTCCAGTGCAGCTTTTAAATCGGCACGCAAAATCGCGTCTGACTCGGTGCTGTGCGGACTTTGTAAGTTTTCAAAGGGCTGCTCGTCTACGAGCGTCAGGGATCTTCGTTTCAGCATGGTTTTGCAGGTGTTGGAAAGGGTTTTGAAAAAATAGGCCTTGAAGCGGCGGGGGTCGCGGATATTCTGCAGGTTTTCATATACCCGCACAGCCGCATCCTGCACGGCGTCTTGTGCATCCGCTGGTGTGCCGAGCACGCAAAGCGCATACCGGTACAGTTCCGGTGCATATTGCCCATAGAGCGCGCCAAACGCCTGCGGGTCAACTGTTTTTGCCTGCTTTAAAAGCAGTTCTGCCGGTGCAGTCACAAGATCACCCCTTTGCTTTTTCGAAGAACCCTTTCATAAGAATAGACTATCATACCCCAAAAAGTGTTGCAATGTGTTTTACCGAATTGTAATTTTTTTGAGAGAAAAGCGTGGAAATTCGGTGCATTCCCCCTGAAAGTATGCTACAATATTTTCAACTGATACAAAAAGGAAGATACTTTATGCCAAAAACCGCAATCGTGACCGGCGCCTCCGGTGGCATCGGCCGGGAAATTGCCGTAAGACTCGGCCGCGAAGGATACAGCGTAGCCGTTCTTTACGGAAAAAGCGAAGCAAAAGCGCAAAAGACGGTGGAACTTGTGGAAGCAGCGGGCGCAAAAGCGCGCGCGTATGCCTGCGATGTGCGAAAAAGCGAACAGGTCAAAAAGACCGTGGCGGCGGTATGCTCCGATTTTGGAACACCATATTTGCTGGTGAATAATGCAGGAATTTCCGAGCAAAAGCTTTTTACCGACATAACGGACGAAGATTGGGATGACATGCTTGCGGTGCATCTTTCCGGCGCGTTTTACATGACGCGCGCGGTGCTGCCCTTTATGCTCCACGAAAAAAACGGGCGCATTGTCAATATCGTCTCCATGTGGGGCGAAACCGGCGGCTCGTGCGAGGTGCATTATTCCGCGGCGAAAGCGGGGCTTATCGGCATGACCCGTGCGCTTGCGAAAGAATTAGCCCCGTCGGGCATTACGGTCAACGCGGTGTCTCCGGGTGCGATTGCAACCGATATGATGCGCGCGCTCGGCGAAGAGACCTGCCGATTGGTCGAAGAAGAAATTCCCGTGGGCCGTCTCGGCACGCCCGCCGATGTTGCCAACGCCGTGGCGTTTTTGGCGAAAGAAGAATCCGCCTATATCACCGGGCAGGTGCTTTCCGTCAACGGCGGCATGGTCATTTAAAATGAATAGAAGCACAAAGAAAACAGCCGTCTTACAAGACGGCTGTTTTTTGCTTATAAAATTGTATAGAAGCTGTGCGCCCATTACATCGGCGGCATGCCCTGCCCGCCGGCGCCCGCCATCATTTGGGCGAACATGCCGGGCTTTTTCTCCTTTTTCGGCTTAAAGGGCGGCGGATTTTTCAGCTTTTTCATCGCCTTCTTACCCGCGGAGGAAGCCAGATATTTGTTGACCAGCAAAACCGGTTCGCACATGTCGTCGCACATATATTCTTTGGCGGTTTCACAAAGGGCTTGGTCGTTTTGCATTTCGCCGAGAATCGTGACGGCAATTAAGCTTTGTGTGTCGCTGGAGCCGTTTTCGTAAATGTCATTGAGAATACGGAACAGCTTTGTGCATTCCTGTTTCTGCGCGCGGCGAATGGTGTCAATGACACAGGCGGTGCCGTATTCCATGAAGAATTCCTCTGCCAAAAAGTCGCCGTATTTTTCGAAGTTTGCGCGGTACGGCTCTTTGAGCTGCGGATACATCCCCGCCAGCCGGTTGGCAAGTGTATTGGCGTCATAGCTTTGTGTGCCGTTCTTCGCCGCAGAGCGGGAAACCGGCGTCGGCATTTTTGTGTTTTTCGCTTTTGCCGCTTTTTTGGGCGAAAACCGTGTCGAAATCGAGTCGTTGAACTCGTTGCACAGCGAGCGGATGTCACGCTCGTCAAAGTTTTCCAAATCAAAATAGCTTGTGGAGATTTTGGTAAGGTCTTCGTCCGACGCGTCGCCCTCTTTGGCGTCGCCCGCGAACAGAAGCGCCTGCGCGCCGAAAATTTCAATGCGCAGTCTGCCTTTGTCTCCTGTAAAATCCATATAGGTGTGCTCTCCGTCCTCAAACACGGGCAAATCGTCTTTGTGTGCGCCCTCGGGGGTCACCACCGAAAAGCCGTTGGCTTTCATGGTGTCCGCCGTTTGGTGGAGGATCATGGAAAGTGCATCGTCGCGTGTAAGCATCGTATGACCTGCCTTATCTTTCAATAATATTTGTGTCAAAGCTCATTGTAGCATAGTTTTCCCCGTTTGTCATTAAAATTTTTTACAATTCGATTGCGAAATAAACCGGTATATGGTATCATTTATCCGTATATGTATGTTTTGGGGTGAAATATATGACAAAGGCACTTGTGATTTTCGGCGGCGTCTCCAGCGAACACGAAGTTTCCTGCGTTTCGGCGGCGTCGGTTGTGGATAATATTCCCCGTGACAAATATGCGGTTTCTATGCTCGGCATTACCAAAACGGGGGAATGGTACTTGTATGAGGGCGGCACCGAGCTGCTTCCCGGCGACAAGTGGGTCGAAAGCGGCTGCTGCACGCGTGCGGTGCTCTCACCGGACCGTGCCGACCACGGCATTCTCGTGTTTCGGGAAACCGGTATAGAACGCATCAAGGTCGATGTGGTGTTCCCGGTCCTGCACGGTAAAAACGGCGAGGACGGCACCATGCAGGGGCTGTTGGATGTCGCGGGTATTCCTTATGTCGGGTGCGACACGCTTGCGTCCGCCATGTGTATGGATAAAGCGGTGACGAACTTAATGGCGGACACCGTCGGTGTGCCGCAGGCAAAATGGTTTTCGCTGACGCGTGCCCAGTTTGCAGCAGATAACGAAGCGTTTTACGACCGCGTTGAAAAGGAACTTGGTTTCCCGGCATTTATCAAGCCGGCGAACGCGGGTTCTTCCGTTGGGATTTCCAAAGCGAAAAACCGCGAGGAATTAAAAGCGGCGGCAGAACTTGCCTTTTCAAATGACAGCAAGCTTGTGGCGGAAGAATTTATTGACGGGCTTGAGGCGGAATGCGCCGTGCTCGGCAATGTGTCGCCGATGGCATCGGTTGCGGGCGGCATTGTGCCCTGCAAGGAATTTTATGACTATGAAGCAAAATACATAGATGAGGGCAGCGAGCTGCAAATCCCTGCAAAGGTTTCTGTGGAAACGCAGGAAGCAATCCGAAGTGCCGCCGTTCGTGTTTTTGAAGCGCTCGGCTGCCGGGGGCTTGCGCGCGTGGATTTCTTTGTGGAACGCGGCACCGGCCGTGTGCTGTTTAACGAAATCAACACCATTCCGGGCTTTACTTCTATCAGCATGTATCCCAAACTGCTCGAGCAAAGCGGCGTGCCTTACCCGAAGCTTCTCGACCGTCTGTTTAAGCTTGCACAGGAGGCTTAATAATATTCATGGAAAAACAGCGTGCCGTAATCCACATCTGCAATGAGCAGACAATGGACGGCGAACACGATAAAATCGAAATGAGCGTGGTCGGCACCATTTCCGGTGACGGGAGCGGCTGCGTTTTGGAATATACGGAATATGATGAAGACGGCTTAAAAACCTTTACCACCGTGACGCCGGACGGGGAGCGCAGCGTGTGCGTGACCAGAACCGGGGCGTTCGGCAGTGAAATGCAGTTTGAAGTCGGCAAACGCAGCAGCACCGTGTATTCCACGCCCTACGGCGAACTGGTCATGGGCGTTTACACCAAACGAATTGAAAATACTTTGGATGAAAACGGCGGGCGGCTCGCGTTCGCCTATACCACCGACTTTGCGCAGCAGGGCGTAATGCACAACCGCATGACGCTGACCGTGCGGGTTTCTGACGACGGCGCGGAAAGCGCGGGCGCAGAGAAGTTGTAAGGAGAAAGAAAATATGTCAAAGCTTGTAAAACAAACGGAAGATGCGCTGCACACCCTCGTGGTCGAAGCGCTCGGCAAAGCGATTGCGGCAGGGGAGCTTCCCGAAGCGGCAATGCCGCCGTTTATTGTAGAAATTCCACAGGACCGTGCAAACGGCGACTATTCCACCAACGCCGCGTTCGTCGGCGCAAAGGTGTTCCGCACGGCGCCTGTAAAAATCGCACAGGCGATTGCTAAATATATTGACCTTGGCGACAGCTATTTTTCGGAATGCTCTGTCGCGGGGGCGGGATTCATCAACTTCCGCCTGTCTGACCGTTATTACGCAGACATCCTTTTAGATGTGCTCGAAAAAGGCGAAGCCTATGGCAGAAGCGATTACGGCAAGGGCAAACGCATCAATGTCGAGTTCGTTTCCGCCAACCCCACGGGCCCCATGCACATGGGCAATGCACGCGGTGGCGCATTGGGCGACTGCCTTGCGGCGGTGCTCGAAATGGCGGGCTACACCGTAGAACGCGAATTCTATATCAACGATGCCGGCAACCAGATTGAGAAATTCGGCCTTTCTTTGGACATTCGCTACCAGCAGCTTTTCAAAGGCGAAGATGCGCCCGAACTGCCGGAAGACAGCTATCACGGAGCGGATATAATGGAGCGCGCCAAAGAGTTTGCCGCAGAATACGGCGACAAATACATTGCGGCCGACGAAGCAGAGCGCCGCAAAGCGCTTGTGGACTTTGCGCTGCCGAAAAACATTGCCGCGATGCAGGAAAATTTAGCAAAATACCGCATTACCTATGACACCTGGTTCCACGAAAGTGAACTGCACAAAGGCGCGGTGCGCGAAGTGATTGACCTTTTGACAGAGAAAGGCATGACTTACGAAAAAGACGACGCACTTTGGTATAAAAACAAGGAAGTCCAGACAAATAAATTGCTTGCCGAGGGCAAAACGCCCGAGCAAATTGAAAAGCTGGAGTTGAAAGACGATGTGCTGATTCGCCAAAACGGCAACCCGACCTATTTCGCCGCGGATATCGCTTATCACCGTAACAAACTGGTAACGCGCGGCTTTGATAAGGCAATCGATGTTTGGGGCGCCGACCACCACGGTCATGTTGCACGCCTTAAAGGCGCGCTTGACGCAATCGGGCTCGACGGCAACCGACTGGATGTCGTGCTGATGCAGCTTGTAAACTTGATGAAGGACGGCGAACCCGTAAGAATGTCCAAGCGGACAGGCAATGCCGTGACGCTTGTCGATTTGCTTGATGAAGTGCCGATTGATGCAGCAAGATTTTTCTTCAACCTGCGCGAGCCCGGCTCGACCATTGATTTTGACTTAGGACTTGCTGTCAGCGAAAATTCGCAAAATCCTGTGTATTATTGCCAATATGCCAACGCGCGTATTTGCAGTGTTCTTAAAAAGCTGGCGGCCGACGGCGTTACCCCGCGTGACTGCACCGAAAAGGAATTGGAACTTTTGCGCGAGCCGGAAGAACGCGAGCTTATCCGCCACTTGTCGGCGTTGACCGATGAAGTGGTGCTGGCGGCGAAAAATTACGACCCGGCGAAAATCACCCGCTACGCAATCACCCTTGCAACCTTATTCCATAAGTTCTATAATGCTTGTAAGATCGGTGTGGATGACGAGCCGCTGATGCAGGCGCGTCTGCACCTTTGCATGGCGGTGCAAAGCGTGATGCACAATGTTTTGACTGCGTTCAAAATTACCGTTCCGGAAAGCATGTAAGTTAATTTTTGCATAAATATTCACCCAATATGCGTTAAAAACCGCATATTGGGTGTTTTTCTTTCCTTAAGCGAAATCGATAAGTGAAGTGGAACGCAAACAAAACCGCGAATTTTGTAACAAAGTGCACAAACCTCTGTAATGGGGTTTGTTAAGATTTTGATAAAAATGTCAAAAAGTACTTGAAAAATGAAAACAGGTTTGTTACAATACATCCATAGTAAGTTAATGTGAGGTAGTGTATATGCCGAAGAAGACGAAAAAAGTGCCGTCCGAGCACGAAGTGCCGCTGTATCTGTTCCACGAGGGCAGCAATGCACTCGCCTATGCGTATTTCGGCGCGCATCGTAAAGATGCCGATACCGTTGTGTTCCGCGTTTGGGCGCCGCATGCCGCGCGCATCTGTGTAGTCGGTGATTTTAACGGCTGGGCAGACGGTGTGGATGAGATGCAGCCCGTGCCGCAGAGCGACGGTGTTTGGGAAGCGCAGGTAAAAGGCGTAAAGCTGTATGACGCCTATAAATATCATATTTTCTCTCAAAACGGCGTCGAAACCATGAAAGCCGACCCCTACGGTGTCCATATGGAGACCCGCCCGGGCACAGCGACAAAATATTATGAAATCGACAACGGCTATAAATGGACGGATGACGCTTGGGTCGCCGAGCGCGCAAAGCAGAATATATATAAATCACCGGTTAACATTTATGAAATGCACGCCGGTTCGTGGAAACGCTATCCCGACGGCAATTTCTATTCTTACCGCGCGCTTGCTGACGAGCTTGTGCCGTATATCAAAAAAATGGGCTACACCCACATTGAGTTTATGCCGCTGACGGAATATCCTTTTGACGGTTCGTGGGGCTATCAGGTGACCGGCTATTTTTCGGCGACCTCGCGCTACGGCGCGCCGGAGGATTTGATGTATCTGATTGACACCTGCCACAACGCCGGCATCGGTGTGATTTTAGACTGGGTGCCTGCGCACTTCCCGAAAGACGCCAACGGGCTTTATGAGTTTGACGGCGAACCGCTTTATGAATACGCAGACCCCCGGAAAGGTGAGCACTACGCCTGGGGCACGCGGGTGTTTGATTACGGCAGAAATGAGGTTTGCTCGTTCCTGCTTTCGAGCGCGGTTTTCTGGCTTCGGGAATACCACATTGACGGCCTGCGCATTGATGCGGTCGCGTCTATGCTGTATCTCGATTATGACCGCGAGGACGGGCAGTGGATTGCAAACAAAAACGGCGGCAATGAAAATTTAGAAGCCGTTGCCTTTTTACAAAAACTCAACGAAAGCATTTTCCGCGATTACAGCTATGCCATGATGATTGCCGAGGAAAGCACCGCGTGGCCGATGGTCTCAAAACCGGTCTATATGGGCGGGCTCGGTTTTAATTTCAAATGGAATATGGGCTGGATGAACGACATTCTCCGCTATTTCTCGTTAGACGGCTTTTTCCGCAAATACAACCACGACTGCATTACCTTCTCGCTGTTTTATGCGTTTTCCGAAAATTTTGTCTTACCCATTTCTCACGACGAGGTGGTGCACGGCAAAAAATCCCTGATTGACAAAATGCCGGGCACTTATGAGGAGAAATTTGCAGGTGTGCGCGCCTTTGTCGGTTACATGATGGCGCACCCCGGCAAAAAGCTGATGTTCATGGGGCAGGAATTCGGGCAGTTCATTGAATGGAATTATGAACAGGAGCTCGACTGGCTGCTGCTCGATTACCCCAAACACCGGGAACTGCAAAAATATTTCCGGGACATCAACATGCTTTACAAGAAAACTCGCCCGCTTTGGGAAGTGGACTATTCGTGGGAGGGCTTCTCGTGGATTTCTTCCGACGACAAGGACAACTCCGTCATTGCGTTCCGCAGAATGGATGAAAGCGGCAAAGAAATCATTGCCGTTTGCAACTTTACCAATGTCGAGCGGCTAGATTACCGCATCGGCGTTCCGAAAAAAGGCAATTACAAGGTGTTCTTTAATTCCGACGATGTCGCTTATGGCGGCGAGGGCCGCGGCGATAAAGACAAGCTAAAGACCGAAACCGTCAACATGCACGGCTTCGAACAAAGTATTTCTTTGGACTTGCCGCCGCTTTCGACAATCTATTTAAAGAAAACCCGTTAAAATCAGGTCTTACAGCGTTGCTTAATCATAAAACAATTAAGGAGGAGTATAGATGGCACGCAAAATGGAATGTATTGCGATGCTGCTTGCAGGCGGGCAGGGCTCACGGCTCGGCATCCTGACGAAAAACATCGCAAAACCTGCCGTACCCTACGGCGGGAAATACAGGATCATTGACTTCCCGCTTTCCAACTGTGTGAACTCCGGCATTTCCACGGTCGGCGTTCTCACGCAGTATCAGCCGCTGGAGCTCAATGACTATATCGGAAATGGGCAGCCTTGGGACCTCGACCGCGCCAACGGCGGGGTGCACATCCTTTCGCCCTATCAGCAAATCAAAGGCTCGGAATGGTATAAGGGCACGGCAAATGCGATTTACCAGAACATCACCTTTATTGACCGCTACAATCCTGAATATGTAGCTGTGCTTTCGGGCGACCATATTTATAAAATGGATTATTCCAAAATGCTCGATTACCATAAGGAAAAGGACGCGGCCTGTACCATTGCTATGCTGGAAGTTCCGTGGGAAGAGGCTTCGCGCTTCGGCCTTATGCTTGTTGATGACGAAAACCGCATCACCGAGTTTGAAGAAAAGCCGAAGAATCCGCGCAGCAACAAAGCGTCCATGGGCGTTTACATATTCACCTGGAGCAAGCTGCGGCAATATCTGATTGATGACGAGGCAACCCCCGATTCCTCCAACGATTTCGGACATGATGTTATTCCCGCCATGCACAACGCCGGCGAGAGAATGTTTGCCTATCTGTTTGACGGCTACTGGAAAGATGTCGGCACAATCGACAGCCTTTGGGAAGCAAACCTCGACCTTTTAAATCCCAAGGTGGACTTGGATTTGTCTGACCCGACCTGGAAAATCTATTCTAAAACACCGTCTGCTCCGCCGCATTATGTTGCCGCAAGCGCCACGGTGCAGAATTCCATGATCGGCGAAGGCTCTAAAGTGTTCGGCGAGCTGGATTTCTCCATTTTGTTCTCCAATGTCGTTGTGGAAGAGGGCGCGGTCGTGCGTGACTCGATTATCATGCCCGGCACAGTCGTCAAATCCGGCGCGGTCGTGCAATATGCAATCGTGGCGGAAAACGCCGTCATCGAAGAAAATGCCGTTGTCGGTGAACGCCCCGAGCAAATGGAAAATCTCGAAGACTGGGGCGTTGCAGTCGTCGGCTCCGGCGTCACCGTGCATAATGGTGCACGCGTTGCGCCGAAAGCCATGGTGGACGAAGATGTAAAGGGGGCGCAGTAAATGACCGGGAACAATATTTTAGGCATCATTTATTCCAATATGTATGATGAGTGCTTAAGTGAAATCACGGCACTGCGGACAATGGGCTCCGTGCCGTTTGCCGGGCGCTACCGCCTGATTGACTTTGCACTTTCAAACATGGTCAACAGCGGCATTGAAAAAGTCGGCGTCATCACCAAAAGCAACTATCAGTCGCTGATGGATCACCTCGGCACCGGCAAGCCGTGGGACCTTTCCAGAAAAACAGAGGGCATGTTCATTCTGCCGCCGTTCTCCTCCGCGGGCAACCTCGGCAACTACACCAACCGTGTAGAAATGCTGCGCGGCATTATGGGCTTTATCAGCCGTTCGAATGAAGATTATATCTTGTTCTCCGACTGCAACTCCGTGCTCAATATCGATATCGATGAGCTTATGGATTTCCACACGGACAACAATGCCGATATTTCCATTGTTTACAAGCACGGCGTGCAGCCGCAGCTGGATAACACAATGACCCTTCGTTTGGGGGATGACGGCCGCGTTGAGCAGATTGCGGTTTCGCCCAACACCCTCGGCGAAGTGGATTATTCGCTCAATATGATTTTGATGAAACGCTCGCTTTTGCAGCGTTTGGTCGGCGAAGCGCTCAGCATGAATCAGGAATCTTTTGAGCGCGACATTTTACAGCGCAACACCGAAAAACTGCGCATTTTCGGTTTCGAGGCAAAAGGCTTTGCCCGCACGATTGATTCCATGGTCAGCTATTTCCGCATCAGCATGGAGCTTTTAGACCCGGAAAACTGTGCCCAGCTGTTTAACGCGGACCGCCCGGTTTACACCAAGGTGCGCGACGACATGCCGGCAATCTACGGGCTTGGCTCCACGGTCAAGAATTCGCTGATTGCCAACGGCTGCATCATCGACGGCGAAGTGGAAAATTCCATTTTGTTCCGCGGCGTGCGGGTGGAAAAGGGCGCGGTTGTGCGCAATTCCATTCTCATGCAGGGCAGCTTTGTGGCCACGGGCGTATCGCTGAATTACACGATTACAGACAAGAGCGTTGCCATTACACCGAACAAGACGCTTTCCGGCGCTGAAAATTATCCGGTATTTGTCGGAAAAGGCATCGTGATTTAATGGAAAGCCGCTGTGCGATCTGTGGGAGCCGAACGCAGGAAATGGATCTTGCAGAAATAAAGTTTGAAGGCGTGTGCGTCAAGGCTTGTCCCTACTGCCGTAAGCAGCTTGCGCAGTTTAAACAAAACCCCGAGCACAACGCAGAATGGCTTGCAAATGTTTTGTGCCGAGATGTGCAAAGCATACGCACCCCTGAAACAACTGCCGCGCTTACACGCTTAGCTTACCGAAACCATATTGCACGGCCGGCAGAAGATAAAGAACCGCCGGCAAAAAAGGCTGCGGCTGCGCAAAATCATGTTGAACCGCTGGAAAGGCGTGTCGAGGCATTGGAAAATCAGCTTCACCGCTTAAAACGGCGCCTTATGATTTCCAAAATTCTCGAATTTGTTTTGCCGCTGCTCGTGGCACTTGTGCTGCTTGTTGTGCTGCTGCGTTCGGGATATTTGCAAAACATCTTCGACTATTTTTCAACGCTTGAAGACCTTGCGAACCAAATGTAAGAGGAGTAAAGATATGAAAGTACTGTATGTATCCAGTGAGGCGCTGCCTTTCATGGCGTCAGGCGGGCTTGCCGATGTGGCGGGTTCTTTGCCTAAAGCGCTTCGCAAACGCTTGATCGGCTGCCGCGTGGTCATGCCGCTTTACGACGGCATCAAGCCGGAGCTTAAAGAGCAAATGAAGTTTTTGACCAGCATTTCCGTGCCGGTTGCGTGGCGCCGCCAGTATTGCGGTATTTTTGAAGCCAAGGTTGACGGGGTCATCTATTACCTGTTAGATAACCAGTATTATTTCAAACGCGACGGCATTTACGGGTATTATGACGACGCAGAGCGCTTTGCGTTTTTCTCACGCGCCGTGCTTGAAATGTTGCCGCATATCGACTTTAAGCCGGACATTATCCATTGCAACGACTGGCAGTCGGCATTAACACCGTTATACTATAACATTATTTATTCCCGGTGGCGGGGCTTTGAAAACATCAAAACCATTTTCACCATTCACAATATTCAATATCAGGGCGTTTATGGGAAAGAGCTGATCCCCGAAGTGCTCGGCCTGCCGCCGGAGTGCACAAACCTGATTGAATATGACGGCGATGTCAACTTTATGAAGGGCGCGATTGAAACGGCAAACCGTGTTACAACGGTCAGCCCGTCCTATGCCAACGAGATTTTAGACCCGTGGTATTCCCATGGGCTCGACACCATTCTCCGTGAGCGTTCCTGGAAGCTGTCCGGCATCCTCAACGGCATTGATACCGACAGCTACAACCCCGCGACCGACCCGGACATCTTCGCACATTATTCCGCTGAAGATTTCTCTGCGAAAGCAGACAACAAGCGCGCGTTGCAGGAGCTCATGGGCCTGCCGCAGCGTGCCGATGTGCCGCTTTGCGGCATGGTGACGCGCCTTGCCGGGCATAAAGGGCTTGATTTGGTCCGTGCTGTGCTTGACGAGCTGCTTTCCACATCTGACATGCAAATGATTGTGCTCGGTTCCGGCGAATGGCAGTATGAAGAGTTCTTTAAGGAAATGGCTGCAAAGCACCCCGATAAATTCGCGCTCAAGCTCGGCTTTGTACCGTCGCTTTCCCGCAAAATCTATGCGGGTTCCGATTTGTTCTTAATGCCGTCTAAGAGTGAGCCGTGCGGGCTTTCCCAGATGATTGCCCTGCGCTATGGCTCTATCCCGATTGTTCGTGAGACCGGCGGGCTTCGCGACAGCATTCAGGACAGCGGCGACGGTAAGGGTAACGGGTTTACCTTTGCAAGTTATAACGCCCACGATATGATGAACGCGATTCGCCGCGCAATGGAAGGATACAGCCAGCAAGACGGCTGGAAGATTCTTATGAAACGCGCAATGGAGTGCGACAACAGCTGGGGCAAATCCGCAAACGAATATATCCGGTTGTATAACGCGGTGCTCAAAGAGTAATGTAGTTAAGAGACAAAAGTGCGGGGCGGTTTTTGCCGCCCCGCAGGTTTTAGAAGAGGAAGGATATTAGATGCAAATTGAAATTCGAAAAGCACAGCCGCAGGACGCCCCGCGTGTTTTAGAGCTTTTGGGTGACATCGCCCGGCTGCACCACGAAGGGCGCCCTGATATTTTTTCGGGCGAAAAGCCGAAATATACAACTGACGATTTGTGCGAAAAATTCCAGAACCCGTCGGAATATATTTTGGTCGCCGTGGACGAGAACGGCACAGTGCAGGGCTACGCCATGGGGATTTTGCAGGAAAAAGACGACCCGTTTTATGCGCAGCGGCCGTTTCGCACCCTGTATATCGACGACCTTTGCGTTGCCAAAGAGGCGCGCGGCAGCGGTATCGGCAAAGCGCTCATGCAAAAAGCAGCCGAAGCGGCAAAAGCACTTGGCTGCTATCATTTGGATTTGAATGTCTGGGCGTGCAACAAGAACGCCATTGCGTTTTATGAAGCAATCGGCATGCAGAAAGAACGCCAGTATATGGAGTGGATTCTGTAAAGCTTTTAGAGGCTTGGATTAAAACACAAAAAATCCAAGCACACCTGCCAAAATTCCAATACCCGCGCCTGCGAGCACATCTTTCGGAAAGTGTACGCCGCCGACAACACGCACGGCAGCGAGCAACACGCCGAATACGGTCAGCACAACGCCAACGGGCAAGCAGGTGTAATAAAATGCAAAGGCAATGACAAAAACCGAAAAGACATGGCGGCTCGGAAACGATTCGCCGTGTTTTTCTTTGTGCAAAAGCGGGCGGAACTGCAGTTTTTCATAAGGCCGCGGCGCGTCAATGAGCTTGCGAAGCCCGCTGACGAAAAGGAAAGCGACCGCCGGCACAAATAAGCACCGCCAAAACCGTTCGTCCCGAAGAAAGAACAACACCAAAAGCAAAATCGGATAAGCTATGTAGACAAGTCCCGTAAGCGCAAGGTCTAAAAAAATGAGTACTTTTCTTTTTGCCGGGCTTTTTAAAAACGGCGCGGCAAGTTTTTTGTAATCCTGCTTGGTCATGGCAATCTCTCCCGCTTGTTTCTGCAAACAGTATAGCAGAAAACCCGCCGATTCACAAGGCACGCCTTGACAAAATCGATTGTTTGCTATACCATAGCTGTGCTCAAAAATCTTTTCTATTTGAGTGGTCGGTTCGTAACCATCCCGACCGGCAGAAATGCCGAACCAAAACTAAGGAGTCAAAAAATGAACAGAAACAAGCTAAACTACCTCGTGCAAGGGGCGGTCATAGCAGCGCTCTATGCTGCGTTGACCTATGTGGCCGGTGCGGTCGGTCTCGCCTACGGCAATGTGCAGTTCCGCTTCTCCGAAGCGCTCACGGTGCTTGCAGCCTTTACCCCGGCGGCCATTCCGGGTCTTACCATCGGCTGCTTCTTGGGCAATCTCGGCAGCCCTTACGGCATGGTCGACATTGTGTGCGGCACGGCGGCAACACTTTTGGCCGCGGTGTTTTCTTACCTCACCCGCAAAATTCGCCTGAAAGGCGTACCATTGGTCTCCCTTTTCTTCCCTGTGCTTTTCAACGCCGTAATTGTCGGCGCAGAAGTTGCGGCATTTTTGCCGGAGGGATTTACCGCTTATGGGTACCTCATCAACGCCCTTTGGGTAGGTCTCGGGGAATTGGTTGTCTGCTATGTGGGCGGCGTTCCGCTTTCTCTTGCCATTGAGAAGACCGGCGTGCGCAGGTTGTTCCGGTAATTACATATTGAATCTGACCGTCTTTTTGTGCTAAAATGTGCAAAAGGACGGTGTTTTTTATGGCGAAAATCCTTGTCGCAGACGATGAGCGGCTGATTCGGCAGTTGGTCTGCGATTTTCTAACCCAAGACGGGCACGAAACACTCGAAGCAAAAAACGGCGCGCAGGCGCTGGATTTATTTCAGAAAAACCCGGATACGGCGCTTTTGATTTTAGATATTATGATGCCGGAAGTGGACGGCTGGGAGGTCACGCGCGAGGTGCGCAAAACTTCCAATGTGCCAATTCTTCTTTTGTCGGCGCGCGGGCAGGAATTTGACCAGCTTACGGGGTTCGATGCCGGTGCAGATGAATATGTTACGAAACCGTTCAGTCCCGTGGTGCTTGTAAAACGCGTTCAGGCGCTTTTGCGCCGCGGCGCGCCGGAGGTTTTGCAGCAGCCGACAGATTATTGGGGGCTTCGTGTCGATGAAAACGCACATGAAGTGACGATAGACGGTGTGCCGGTTACACTCACTTTAAAAGAATACAATATATTGGTAAAGCTTCTTTCCCATATCGGCAGGGTTTATCACCGGGAACAGCTTCTTGATGATATTTGGGGGTATGATTATTACGGCGACACGCGAACGGTGGATTCCCATGTTGCGCGCCTGCGCACAAAGCTGGGGAACTGGGGCGCCGAACATTTAAAGACAGTTTACGGCGTCGGATATAAGATTCAGGAGAATGACCATGCGTAAAGTGCAAAAAAACAGGACGCGGTTTATGAGCGTCCGCTTAAAGCTGTTTTTGCAGATTGGCGCGATTTTCCTGGCGGCAGTTTTGTTTATCCTTTCTTTAAACCGCTGGTTTTTACCGGTTATCTACGCCTACAATACCAAACGAAATATGCAGCAGGTCGCTGAAACGGTTGTGCAGACAGCCGCCGACGGTGAAAAAGAGTTTGACCGGCTTGCAGCGCTTGAAAAAGAAAACGGCGTGAGCATTGATTTGTACGCCGCTGACGGCGAACAGCTTTATTACGGCAAGACGGCATTTTCGGCCGCCGCGGGCAAGGTTACGGTGCAGGACCGTCAGGAATATGACAACGGCGCTTATATGGAAACGCGGTATTTTGAAAAGGAAAAAGCGCGGTTTTTCGTGTATGTCTGTCCGCTGCCATCCGGCGGCACAATGGAAATGTACTGCCGGACGAGCTCCGTTGACGAGAACGCAAACACGGCAATTTCGGTTATGGCGCTTACGAGCGTTGCCGCACTTGCCTCGGCGCTTTTGGTTGTCTATTTTTATTCCAAGCGGTTCACAAAGCCGCTTATCGAAATGCGGGATGTCACGAAACACATCTCCGACATGGATTTTTCAAGACAATGCACAGCAAAAACCAACGATGAAATCGGCGAGTTGTCACAAAGCATCAACCGGCTGTCAGACTCCCTGCAGGAAACCCTGGAGGATTTGAGCGAAAAAAACAAAAAACTGGAAGATGATATTGCGCACGAACAGCGCGTGGATAAAATGCGAAAAGATTTTATTTCGAATGTTTCCCACGAGCTGAAAACGCCCATTTCAATTATTCAGGGCTACGCTGAGGGCGCAAAACTGCTTTCAGACAGCGGCGAGTGTCAGAAAGCGGGCAATTACTGTGAAATCATCTGTGCGGAAGCGGAACGCATGAATGCGTTGGTTTTACAGCTTTTGGAGCTTTCACAATATGAGTCTGGCGGTATGCAGGCGCAAAAAGAAGTGTTTGATCTTTGCGAACTGATTGCCCAGTATATGACCGCGGCGTCGCTGCGTTTTGCAGACGCGGGCATTACCTGTTCGTGCGATTTGCCCGAACACGGGTTGTGTTATGCCGACCAAACCAAAATACGCATGGTGCTGAACAACTTTATTTCCAATGCCTGTGCACACGTGTCTGGAGAAAAACGCATTTGCGTAAGCGTTAAGGACGCTGACGAGACGCATTATTTCCTGCGGGTATTCAACACCGGCGCGCCCATTGCCGATGAGGATATCGACAAAATCTGGGGCAGCTTTTACCGGGCGGATAAAGCCCATTCCCGCGAAGAAGGGCGCTTTGGCCTTGGCCTTTCCATTGTCAGTGAGATTCAGAAATTGCACGGCGAACAGTATGGTGTTCAAAATCTTGCAAACGGTGTGGAGTTTTGGGTCACCATTCAAAAAGCGCCTGCGCAATAAAACAAACATGAAAACAGCCGCTTACAAAAAAGCGGCTGTTTCTTTTTCGTTTTATGTTTTTGCAGTTAGATGCAAACAGCAGTGCCAGAGGCGCTTACCATCAGCATCCCGCCGTTGCCGAGTACTTCGTAATCGATGTCGATGCCAACGACGGCGTTTGCACCCATTTGTTCGGCGCGCTGTGCCATTTCCTGCAAGGCTTGTTCACGGGCCTGAATCAGTTCTTCCTCATAAGAACCGGAACGGCCGCCGAAAAAGTTTGTGAGCCCTGCGGCGAAATCCTTGACAAAGTTGACGCCGGCAATGACCTCTCCGCAGACAAGTCCGCGATAGCTTTGCACAGGGTAGCCTTCCACAGTGGGGGTGGTCGTTAAAATCATTTTGCTTCTCCTTTCGGTAAAAATAATTGTTCATATTCTGCATCCGCCTGTTTTTTCATTTCCGAGGCGAGGTAGCCCAAAACCATACACAGCACGGCGCGCTCCAGCTTTTCTTTGGATTGCTCGTTTGGACCGTGGTAGCTGCGCAGATGGCTTTCGATAATGGACGCTATAACCTGCCGGTCTGTACTGTGCATACGGTCGGCTTCATACACCACCGAGCAAAGCAGGCTGAACAGTTCCCGGTCGGGAATGATATCGTCGCTGCGGTCATCAACATGGCCGTTTATGTAGGTCATCAGTGCGATAATACGGTCCAACTGCATGGAGTTTCGCAGCATGTTGATAATGACGATGCGCACGATCTGCTGCTCCGTATACCGTTTGCCGGTCGGGCTTTCCACCCAGCCGCGCTTGACCCAATTTTGAATGGTTGACCCCTCTAAACCTGTCAGCTCTTTCAACTGGCTTAAAGTCAGTCCCTTTGTGACCGCCAGCACCGGGGAGAGGACGGCGAATGCATTTTTCTGAAGTCCCTCTGTCCACGGTAAAACCGTTCCCGGTACATTTTTCATCATGGTAACTCCTCCTTGTTGGAGCTTGCCTTGATTATAACATGGGTTCTGTTGACCGTCAAACGGTGAAAAGTGAACTTGTGATGCATGCACTTGCCGATTTCGACGGATTTTGTAACCGCCAAATATTTTTTTGAAGCCAATCTCGATTTTTTACGCGCTTTTGCCGGTTTTTCTTAAAAATATAGCGTGCTGATGCTGCAAAACGCAGTGTATACAGAAGAAAGCCGGTCAGAAAGCAAATCGACAAAGCTCTCCGGCGGGCACAGGGGATAGGCGTCCGGGCATTTTTTAGGAACGGTCAGTGCGAGGGTGGTGTAGTGCGGCTCTAAAATGCAGAGCAGCTTGCCGCCGTGTGCACGCGCTGCGGCTTCGGCAAAATGCAGACCGCTGCCGGGCTTTCTGACCGCCGCTTCAAACTGCGCACGGGGCAATTGCCCTTCGTTGGATACGCGCAGGACAATGTTTTTTTCTGTCTCCTGTACAAATAGAAAAATGTATTTGCCTGCGGAATATAAAACTGCATTGGAAAGCAGGTTGAGCAGCGCCCAGGAAAGCGCGCGCGGCGAGCAAACTGCCATGAGCGGAGAATCACTGCTGCAGAAAATCCGTTTTTCCCATGGGCCGCACAAAAGGTCACAGCAAAACGAAAGGGTTTCGCAAAGCTCAGCAATATCCAAGGCAACAGGTGTTTCCGCCTTTGTGGGTATTTGCAGATTGTTAAACTGTCGCAGCAGGCAAAGCCCTTTAGAGAATGCGTCAGACAGTGCGGCGGGAGACGGGTTTTCCGGCGCAGCGGCAGAGAGGGCGTTGAAATAAGATTGGAACCGGCTTCGCACAACCGGTTCCGGAATATCGCCTTGCTGCAAAAGCTGTTGTAAATCATAAAATGCATTTTGAAAATCGTTTGTCATGCTGCCTCCGAATGGCGGTATTTTTTGTGGTGCGCGGGATATACTGAAAACAAAGTTTGTCTTTTGCTTTGGATTTTTTATATCTGCGCAAAGGTTATAGGAATATCATACCCTTTTTGTGTGGAATTAAAAATATTTTAGGCAGTTTGACAAATTTTTCACAAGTTGGCATATTTTTGTGAAAAATTGTTGCAAATTTCTTTTTTTCGTTATACAATGAAAACTGCACAAATTTGTAAATTCATTTTTTGGAGGTAATACCAATGTCAGTAAAAGTTGCGATTAACGGTTTCGGCCGTATCGGTCGTCTTGCGTTCAGACAGATGTTCGGCGCAGAAGGCTATGAGGTTGTTGCCATCAACGACCTGACCGATCCCAAAATGCTTGCTCATCTTCTTAAGTACGACACCGCACAGGGCGGCTACTGCGGCAAAATCGGCGAAGCGGCTCACACCGTAGAAGCCGGTGAAGACTATATCGTCGTAGACGGCAAAAAGATCACCATCTATGCTATGAAAGATGCGAAAGATCTTCCCTGGGGCGAAATCGGTGTTGATGTTGTTCTCGAATGCACCGGCTTCTATTGTTCCAAAGACAAGTCCCAGGCACACATCGATGCAGGCGCAAAGAAAGTTGTTATTTCCGCTCCTGCAGGCAATGACCTGAAGACCATCGTTTACAGCGTTAACGAAAAGACTTTGACCGCTGATGACAAAATCATTTCTGCTGCTTCCTGCACCACCAACTGCCTCGCTCCGATGGCAAAGGCGCTGAATGATTATGCTCCGATCCAGAGCGGTATCATGTCCACCATTCACGCTTACACCGGTGACCAGATGATCCTTGACGGTCCGCACAGAAAGGGCGACCTGAGAAGAGCTCGTGCCGGCGCTGCCAACATCGTTCCGAACTCCACCGGCGCTGCAAAAGCAATCGGCCTGGTTATTCCGGAACTCAACGGCAAACTCATCGGTTCCGCACAGCGTGTTCCGGTTCCGACCGGTTCTACCACCATCCTGACCGCAGTTGTCAAGGGTGCTGATGTCACCAAGGAAGGCATCAACGCAGCTATGAAAGCAGCCGCTTCCGAGAGCTTCGGCTACAACGAAGACCCGATCGTTTCCTCCGATGTTATCGGTATGCGTTTCGGTTCTCTGTTTGATGCAACCCAGACCATGGTCGCAAAGATTGCTGACGACCTTTATGAGGTTCAGGTTGTTTCTTGGTATGACAACGAGAACTCTTACACCAGCCAGATGGTTCGTACCATTAAGTACTTCGCTGAGCTTGCGTAATTGTAAATTCTCTGAATTTCGAGCGGAGAGGACAAAACCTCTCCGCTTTTTTCTTTTTTCGCAACGGGCGGATTTTGATAATATTTACAATTCACAAAAACGGGTTTACAAATAAAAAAACTTGTGCTATGATTAAGTTGCTTCTGAATTCGGTATCCCGCTATCACTGCCGAATGCAGGAAATAATGCACAAGGAGAGTCCTTACATGAAGAAATTGGCAAGCCTTTTGGTGGTTGCCGTGCTTCTTGTCGTTTCCATGGTTCCCGCTTTTGCGGCTTCCGGCATCAACGACTATGAAAAGAAGCTCATCGACTATGTGCAGACTGCCTATGTCGTTGACGGCAAAACCATCACGGTTCCTCAGGAGTATATTACCGCTCTTGAGAATGTGTTTACCAGTGTCGATTTGACAGAGGAACAGTACAACGAAATCAAGGCTATCCTTGACGATGCGCTGGCTTTTGTTAAATCCAAGAACCTTGTGAAGCTTGAGGACATCACCAAGACTGGTTCTACCAAAGCGCTTCTCGGCTACGCTGAAGACGCACTTGCGGTTGTTGGTTACAAGCTTTCCACAAAGGGTTCTCTTTCGGACGCTGACCATGGTCTTTTGATCATCACGGATGCAAACGGCAAAGTCATTGCTGAACTGCACCCGGCAGTTATCACAAAGACCGGCGCAGACTTCTCTTCTGCTGCTGTTCTTGGTCTCGCTGCTGTCGCGGTTCTTTCCGTGGCGGGCATCAGCGTAAAGCGTTTCCGCAAGGCTGATGAAGACTAATTCCGAAAAAAATCGGAGTAAGACAAGCTACCGGAAGTGGTTCATCCTTCTTCCGGTAGCTTTCTTATTATGCGGATATCTGCTGCTCTTCGCATCTCTTGCTCCGATTCTCGACCCCCTGCTTTCGGTTTACCGGCTGGCGTTCACAAATGCCAATGTCCAGACCATTGACGAACCAGGGGCGGGCAGCGTGTTCAATGGTACCACGGGATTGACGCAAGGCGTGCTCAACTGGGACGATTTTGAATTTCCGGCTTACGGTGACGCGTTTGGCAGACTGACTGTGGAAGGGACCGAAATCGATACAGATGTGATTTACGGCGACAGCACTGCGCTTTTGAAGCGCGGCGCCTGCATGTCGCTTTATAGCCACATTCCCGGCTGCGGGACCGGGACGCTCATCGGCGCGCACAACAACACCTATTTTCATACTTTGCAGTATGTTAAAGAAGGCGCGTTGGTGCATCTGGACACGACTTACGGTTCTTATGTTTATAAGGTTTATAAAACAGCGATTCTTGAAAATGAGGATGCCGCAGGCTATCAAAACGAGCTGAACGGCGATAAAGATATTTTGCTGCTTTACACCTGTTATCCCAACGACACCATAGCTTCTACCCCATATCGTTTTTTCGCGTTTTGTGAGCTGGTTTCCGGCCCGAGCGTGAATATGTATGAATAAGGAGGTGCGCTTTATGAAGGATTCCAAAAAGCGTTTTCGCTCTTTTGTTTGTACACTTACAGCATTTGTAATGGCGCTTTCGGTGGTGGTTACGGTGATTGGCGTCGCGCTTTCGGCGTCTGCGTTAAACCCGGCGTTTGCAGTGCTTGTAGAAAAGCGTTCTTCTTTCGGTGAAGACCTCTCGGCGGAACTGAAAGAGGAGTTTGTATCCTATGGCAACGCCTGCAACATTGATGAGGCGTTTTTTGACGGTGTCTTTCAGCAGGTTGTCACACCCCAGAAAATCAGTGAGGACATGCAGCGTGTACTACGCGATTTTTACAACGGCTCTGTGCAGGAAAGTGTGGATACCGCTGAAATGCAGGCCGGGCTTTTAGATCAGCTGAAAAGCTATGCTGTGGAAAAGGGCTTTTCGCTGGACGATGCCACAGTGCAAAATTTAACAACCATTGCAGAAGAGTTGTGCGATATGTATAACGCCTATGTTTCGGTGTTTTCCATGTCCGCTTTTCAAACTGCGTCACAGATGCTGGGCCGTTACCGTCCGTTCGGGCTTTATGCCGCCTTGGCAGGCGCAGTGGTGTTTGTGCTGTCGGCTGTGATTTTGCGGCTGTGTTTCCGCAAAAAGAAAAACTATCTGCGGTTTTTTATCTATGCGTTTTCCGGTGCAACGCTGATGCAGCTGATAGGTCCGCTTGCCGCTTTGCTTGCGGGGGTGGGGAATCGCATCAACATTAGCTCGTCGGCGTTGTATGATTTAGCATCCGGCATGATCAACGGTGTTTTGCTTGTGCTTGTGCTTTCGGCGCTGCTGCCGGCGGCAATCACCATATTGCTTGCGGCAGTTTACCGCCGTGCAGTGCAAAAAGATTTGTAAAACGCGATTTGCAATCTAAAAATAAAAAGCAAAACACCCGGCAGTTATGCCGGGTGTTTTGCCGCTTATTGACATATGCGAGGGTTGTATAAAAAAGAGAGGGGAAAACTGAAAATATGTAAACCCGTTTTCACGGGAGAAATGTCACAAAGGTTTAAAAGCGCTTTGTTTTATGCAACAGAGGTCAGTGCATAAAGCTGAATCGCTTTTAAAACCGTGCTCCAGGAAAACTTGGAATGTTCCAGCTCGTCAATAAGCTTTCTTTCATACTCCATATCGCAGCCATTTCTCATTGTGTCTCACTCCTTTCTCATTGGATTGTCTGTATTATATCTCCGCTTGTAATATTTGTCAAGTGTTTTTACACAATTATTTTATTATTTTTTTGTTAACAATGACAACATGTTTTTTGAACATTTTCTTGAAATTCCGAAAAATCATTGAAAAACAAAGGAAATCTCGAAATTTGGCGAATCAAGATTCACCGATTTTCAAAAATGAATTCGTCAAAATGACTATATTGCTTTTACAAGCTGATTGTAAATTTGTTCCTGTTTTGATTGCAGTTTTTCACCATTTATATAGTTTTGCAAGATGCGGCTTTGCACCGCATAGGCTTCGTCGGCCTCCAGCTGAGAAAAAACAGCTTCGTCCAACATCTCGTCTGCTGCCGCTGCGTTGAAGCGGACCTCCGGCAGGACTTCGGCAAAATCAGGCAAGCGAACAAACCGGCTGGCGGAAAGGGCTGCCTTCGCGCGCAACGGAAATGGGTGTAAAAGATTTTCGGTGAAGAACCCCACAGAAAGTGCGGGAATCACACAGTGCTCCGGCGCGCCTGTGATGGTACAGTGAAAAAGCTGTATGTCCAAATCGTTTTGCAAACAGACGGTAACAAGGCCGTTTAAAAGTGTTTCTGAAACCGCGCCGATATTATCTTTTAAAACGATTGTGCGCATGCCCGGCGTGGCAAAGGGTTTGTAAAAGGTCTGGATGCCCCACCCGGTAACTGAGCTGACGGTTCTGTGAAGAACGGCGGCGCGGCTATGTGTTTTATATAAAAGGTGTCCGTTTTCCTTTTGCATAAATCCAAGCAGAAATCGCAGCAGATCGCCTTTGTTCATGCATGAAGCAAGCGCCTGGCGGTTTTCCGCATACAGCGCCGCGGCTGCTTGCTGAAAGCTTTGCCGTCGCTGCTGCGCTTCCGACACCAGCGCGTCACTTTGGGCGAGCGTTTCAGCGTCGTCTTGTGTCGGCGGTGTTTGTAAAATTGTATCGGCGAAAAATTTTTCATCACAAGGGTATTTGTCAAAAATTCCGGCAAAATAATCACTGTCGAGCAGCATGACCTTTTGAGCGGGCAAAAGAATGCCGGCCGGCTGAACGGTTTGACCGTCGCGCAGCAGACGAACGATCTGTAAATCCGCCTGCCGTATTCTTTGCAGCACACCGCACAGCACCTCGGCTTTCACAGCGGTGTAACGGCCTTGTAAAAAGCATTTCCGATAGTTTTTTGCTTCCGGGAAATCACGGAAAAATGCCGAAACCGAACCTGTACAGAAAAAAGTATCCAAATCTTTCACCCCAAAGGCAGTATATTTCGGTGTTTTCAAAAGTGTTCCGGTTTGACAATAAGTTAACGATACGCTATAATAAGAAGTAATCGGGCAGATATTGCCGCGATGAATTATGTATGATTTTGCAATTTATGCAAGGAGTGAAAAATATGCCTTTAGTAACTACAACCGAAATGTTCAAAAAAGCATATGAAGGCGGCTATGCCATCGGCGCTTTCAATGTGAACAACATGGAAATCATTCAGGGCATCACCCGTGCTGCGAAAAAGCACAACGCCCCGGTGATCCTGCAGGTTTCTGCCGGCGCGAGAAAATATGCTTCGCACGGTTACCTTGTCGCTATGGTGAAAGCGGCAGCAGAAGAAACCGGCCTTCCGATTGCTCTGCATTTGGACCATGGTCCTGATTTTGAAACCTGCAAAGCCTGCATCGACGGCGGCTTTACCTCTGTTATGATCGACGGCAGCCACCTGCCCTATGAAGAAAATGTTGCTCTGACCAAAAAGGTCGTTGACTATGCACACGCACACGGCGTTGTCGTGGAAGGCGAGCTTGGCCAGCTTGCCGGCATTGAAGACGATGTCAATGTCAGCGCAGAAGATGCCAGCTTTACCAAACCGGAGCAGGTTTATGATTTCGTGACCAGAACCGGCGTGGATTCTTTGGCAATCGCGATTGGTACCAGCCACGGCGCTTATAAATTCAAACCCGGTCAGAAACCGCAGCTTCGTTTCGACATTTTGAAAGAAGTTGAAGAAAAGCTGCCCGGCTTCCCGATCGTTCTGCACGGCGCAAGCTCCGTCAACCAGGAAGATGTCAAGACCATCAACGAGTTCGGCGGTGAAATGCCCGATGCTATCGGTATTCCCGAGGACATGCTGCGCAAAGCGGCTTCCATGGCGGTTTGCAAAATCAATGTGGACTCTGACATCCGCATTGCTATGACGGCTGCTATCCGTAAGCACTTCGCACAGAACCCGACTCACTTTGACCCCAGACAGTATCTCACCCCCGCAAGAGATGCCATTGAAGGTGTGGTTTCTCACAAAATTGAAACGGTGCTTGGCTGCGAAGGCAAAGCATAATTGCATTAAAGAAGAGGCGCGCTTTTCGCCTGAAAGCGCGCCGTTTTTTTGTTTTTTCTGCTTTTTGTTTGTGCAATCCGTATAGTAGCGTTTCCGTTCTTTGCCATAACATGCATAAAAAATGGACAAAAACCATTGCGAAAATTCTATGAAAAAAGACTTTTAATTTCTCTTTTGCGGTGGTATAATACTAAAGTGATTGTTACGAGCGTAAACTGTTTTGCGTTCTTTTTTTCGTGTCCTTTTGGACTGTTTATTGTTGTGTGGTATCGGAAAACAGGAAACAGGGAGTGAACCGTCTTTGGATAAGTTTATTATTACCGGCGGTCAACGCCTGACCGGCGAGGTTTCGGTCAGCGGTGCAAAAAATGCGGTAGTTGCCATTCTCCCCGCTACCATTTTGGCGGAGGATGTTTGCAGAATAGAAAACATACCGAACATCAGCGATGTTACGGCCATGGTAAAAATTTTGAAAAATATGGGCGCGGGGATTAAATATATCAATCCAAGCACCCTTGAAATTGATACAAGATTTGTGCGTTCTCATGTTGTGGAGCATGATTTGACCAAGCAGCTGCGCGCGTCATATTATCTTATCGGTGCGCTGATCGGCCGTTTCCACAAAGCGCAGGTCGCTATGCCCGGCGGGTGCTATCTCGGGCTTCGTCCGATTGACCAGCACATTAAGGGCTTTGAAGCGCTCGGCGCAGAAGTGACGATGGAAGAAAACGCCATGGTCAATGTGCAGGCGGAGCATTTGCTCGGCAATTCTGTGTATCTCGATGTCGTTTCTGTCGGCGCCACAATCAATGTTATGCTTGCCGCTGTGAAAGCGCGGGGGCTTACGGTGATTGAAAATGCCGCCAAGGAACCGCACATTGTTGACTTGGCAAACTTTTTGAATACAATGGGCGCGGATGTTCGCGGTGCGGGCACCGATGTCATTAAAATCCGTGGCGTTGAAAAGCTTCACGGCTGTGAATATTCTATCATTCCCGACCAGATTGAAGCGGGCACCTATATGGTAGCCGCCGCTGCAACGCGCGGCAATGTGCTTGTTAAAAATGTAATTCCGAAACACTTGGAATCGATTACGGCAAAGCTTATTGAAGCGGGTGCTACGGTCATTGAAGATGACGAGGCGGTGCGTGTAATTATGGACAAACGCCCCGGGCATTGCAACATTAAAACCATGCCGCATCCCGGCTTCCCGACCGATATGCAGCCCCAGTTCTCCACGCTTCTGTGCCTCGCTGAGGGCACGAGCTTTGTGTCGGAAAGTGTTTGGGACAATCGCTTCCGTTATACCGAACAGCTTACCAGAATGGGTGCGACCATCCATGTCAATGGCAAAACTGCTGTGATTGAGGGCGTCGAAGCGCTGAAAGGCGCGCCCATTCGTGCAGATGATTTGCGTGCCGGTGCGGCAATGCTGATTGCGGCTATGGCGGCAAACGGGGTTTCCGAACTGGAAGAAATCCAGCACATAGAACGCGGTTATGAGAATGTTGTGGACAAGTTCCGTTCTCTCGGCGCAATCATTGAACGCCGCTCTTTCCCCGATGATGAGGAAAAAGTGCAAATGACCGCCGGCTGATACAAAAAAATAAAAGGAGCAGGTAAAAACCTGCTCCTTTTTTATTTTTCCTTTTACTTTTAAACGCCGAAAAGCTGTAAAAGCACACCGGGAATGACGGCGCAAACATATAATAAAGCTATGATTTTCAGATTGTCGCGCACATGCCGGTTCTCGCGGAACAGCACGAGCAGCCCTGCTCCCGCGCTTGTGCACAATCCGGCAATGACCGAGCCGAAACTGATGGCGCCCTCTAAATACAACTGTGTCAGCAGAACGGAGGCTGCGCAGTTTGGAATAAACCCGACTAAAGCCGCGAGAAACGGTTGAAAGACAGAGTCGGTCAATAAAATATGCGACAGGCGTTCATCCCCTAAAAATGCAACGGCAAAATTCAGCAGTATGGTGAACAGAAGCAAAAATCCGAAAACCTTGGCGGTGTGAATCAAGGTCGGAACAAACACGCCTTTGTGGTCGTGACAGCCGCAGTGCTCGTGGTCGCAAAGGTCAGAAATCTTGCCGGGGGTTTTCCAGGAACGGCGACGGCTGATAATGTCAATCACATAACCGGCGACAATCGCCAAAGCAACTTTGGTCAGCAAAAGGCGAAAAATCTCCAAGCGCCGCCCCGGTTCTGCCACCAGCAAAATAACCGCCTCGTCCGAAGTGGAAAGAAAGACCGAAATGAGTGTGCCCAGCGTGATGACCCCGCCGGCATAAAGGTTTGCACTCATAACGGAAAAACCACATTGCGGCACACAGCCGAGCAGTGCGCCGACCGCGGGGCCTGCCTTGCCGGAACGCGCAAAAAAGCGGCCGAGTTTTTCACCGGCGTGATGCTCCAATAATTCGATAATTAAAAAAGCAAAAAATAAAAACGGCAGCGTTTTGAGTGCGTCCAAAACGGCCTCGAGCAAAAGGTCGAGCGCAGACGCCCACGAAAGGCTGAAAGTATGTGTGTGCAGTAAAATCATGGGTTCTGTTTCTCCTTTGCGCAGGTTTTGCACAAACCGTATAAAACGGTTTTGGAACCGTCCACCAAAAAGCCGTGCTCGTTTTTGATGTGGTCGGAAAGCGTGTTCAAATAAGCGCATTCTGTGTGGAACAGCCGGCCGCAGGCGGTGCATTTTAAGTGGTAGTGCATTTTACAGTTTTGCGTGTCTGCAAGCTGAAAACAGGCACTGTCACCTTCACCGCCTGCATATTTGCGCACAGTTGCATCTGCACAGAGCTTTTCCAAATGCCGGTACACGGTTGTTTGCCCAACGGGCTTGCCGCTTTCTTTCAAAAGCAGGTAAATCTCCTCTGCGGTCAGGTGCCGGTCGCGATTTTTTTCAAGCACCTGCAAAATCAATGCGCTTTGCCGGGTTTTATAGGCCATATCCATTCCTCTTTTGAAATTGAAAATCATTTTCAGATTCATAAGTATACATCGAATCACTTCATCTGTCAAGCAGCCGAAAGACAAAACGCCAAATATTGACAAAAGAAAAAAGATGTTGTACAAGCACACAATATATGGTATAATTCTATAATAACTATACCTATATCGTTTTTACATAGCAGGGAGAGTATATGAACAAGGGCGAGCAGAGAAAAGAGGATTTGATTATTGGCCGAAACGCAGTGGCGGAAGTGCTGCAATCCGGCAGAGAAGTAGATACGGTTTTTCTGCTGCGTGGAGAAAAGAATCCGGCGCTTACGCGTCTTGCGGCAATCTGTCGTGAAAAAGGCGGTGTCGTCAAAGAGGTGGACCGCAAAAAGCTTGATGCCATGTGTGACGGCGCAAATCATCAGGGTGTGGCGGCATTTGTTGCGGCACATTCGTATTCTACCGTGCAGGATATTCTTGATTTTGCACGCGAAAAAGGGGAACCGCCGTTTGTGGTTGTTTGCGATGAGCTGGAAGACCCGCACAACCTTGGCGCGGTCATCCGTACTGCGGAAGCGGCGGGCGTGCACGGCGTGATTATCCCGAAACGCCGCAGTGCGTCTTTAAATTACACCGTGGCAAAGACTTCTGCCGGCGCTTTAGAATATATGCGCGTGGCGCGGGTTGCCAATCTGCCTGCGGCTTTAGAAGAATTGAAAGCAAACGGGTGCTGGGTATATGGCGCGGATATGGACGGTGCCGATTATAAGCAAACCGATTTTTCCGGCGCGGTTGCGTTGGTGGTTGGCTCAGAAGGGAAAGGCATTGGCAGATTGGTCCGTGAAAAGTGCGACTTCATCGTTTCTTTGCCGATGAGAGGGAAAATCAACTCCTTAAACGCATCGGTTGCGGCGGGTATTTTGATGTATGAGGTCGCTTCCAAACGGAATTTTCAGAATTGAGGTGTGACCATGGAGCAAAAAGATATTTTTTCCGGCCTGTCGGTGGAAAAAATCCTTGCCGATGTCAAGGAAATGGAAGGCGGCTCGCCGATGAAGCTATGGTCTTTGGAAGATGTGGATGCACTGCTTTCTGAAGAAAAAGAAGAAATAAAAGGTTCCGAGGCACTTGAAGCTGCGTCAGAGCTTTCGACGCCCCGTAACGATTCGGAAAAAGCGTCTGTGCCGGAAGCGGAAACGCCGGTGCTTTCTGAATCTGTCAAACACGCCGCTAAGGTGCTTGAACGGCTGCGCACTTTAGAATCGGAAGAAAATGCAGACAAAAAGGCGGAAGAAGAAAACACAGAGCAAATGTCTGAACCGGTGCTGCTGCCGGATGAACCTTTGCTGTCCGGCGTTACTGCACAGCAGGAAGAAGAGCAGCCCGCCGAAGAAGAACCCGAACCGCAAAAGCCTTTGCCGGGTCAGATTTCCTTAGAAAAGACCCGCGTGTTTAACGAGGTTCAGCCCCGTGCTGTACATAACCCGGATATTGAGCACCATATTGGGCAAAAAGTGATTCGAACCGGCGCGGAGGCACCGAAAAAGTCTGCAATGGAGCGTGACCGTTACAGAGAACGCTTTTTGAACCGGCCGGAGCAAAAGCTGGAAAAAACCATGGAGCATAAAAAGCTTTTAGAACAGCTCCCGCCGAAGACCATAGAAAAACCCGGCGTTATCGTTCGCAAAGAGACGGATGAAAACACCGGAGAAGACGGCTTACAGGCTATTCCGAAGCTGATTATGCCGGAAGATATTCTCAAAGAAGAGGAGCGCGCCCAAGTGCAGGTGCAAGAGGGCTCCCTGAAAAGTCATGCATTTGAGAACCCGGTGGACGAAACCGAGCTTATGCAGCCGGATGACCAAGTGATGTTTGAAGGCTTCGGAGAAGAACCGCGTGTGGAGCAAATCGACGAGCAGGAAGCGGAGCTGGATTTGTTTGAGCGCCGCCGTGAAAAGGCGCGCAAATTCCGCTTGTTCCCGGGGCTGAACGAAGAACCTCTGCCGGAGGCTGAACAGAATTCGGCAGATGAAGAAACCGTATTGCCGCCTGAAGAAAAAACCAAAGTGCGTTTAGATTTGTCTCAGGTTGCTCAAACAACGGAAGAATCTGAACCCGAAGAGGCATTTTCAGAGGACGAAACAGAAGAACAGCTCCAGGAGCATGGCAGCAAACGCAGAAGAGCAAAGCAAAAGCAGGCGCAGCCTGTGCGTGTTATGCGCGAGTTCTTCGGACCGAAAGACGCACCCGGTGTTTATGATATTTTTCAAGCCGAAAAGCGCAGTTTTACTGTGCGCGCGGTTCTGCTTTCTATTTTAACTGCGGCGGCTGTTGTTTCTGCTGTGATGGTGCGCCTGACGGGCAGCTTTGATTTTGTCGGCGGAAACGCCGGTGTGTATTCGGCCGTCAATCTGGTCTTTTTATTGGCGGCAGGGCTGATGGGGCTTAAAGAGCTGAAAACGGCTGTTGTCGGTATTTTCACACATTATGCAGGCGCTCAGACTGCGCTGCTTTGTGCGTGGCTGTTTGCGATATTGCAAACCGGCATCTCTTTTGCTTTCCCGCAGCAGGCAGCCGAAGTGCCGCTTTACAGTGCTGTCGGGCTTTTGTGCTTTGCGCTGTACTATGCCGGCTGTTCGATGAAGCTCAAGGGCGATATTGAAAATTTCCATTTGCTTGTAAAACGGCATAATGCATTTCACAGCATTGGGAAAATCGAAGACGAGGAAGTTGCCTTTGAAATCGGTCGCGGGCTTTTGCTCGGCGACCCGGATATCCGTTACAGCAAGCCGGTAACGCTGCCTTCACACTTTGTTGAAATCACCAAACAGAGCGACCCCGCAAACGGAATTTACGCAAAAGCGGTTCCGGCCGTTCTGATTGCTGCGGGCATCGTCGGCGCTGTAACCGGATTTGTTACCAAATCAGTCTACACCGGTATTTCTGCAATGTCAGCTGTTGTGTTGGCGGGAATTCCCTCGGCGGCGCTGTGTAGCTCTGCGGTGGGCTTGCGCAGCACAAACAAATGTCTGCACACGCAGGGGGCGATGATCTCCGGCTACGAGGCGGCGTTTGACACATTGAGCGCCAATGCAATCGTCATTGATGCAGCAGACCTGTTTCAGGTTTCAGATTGCCGTTTGTGCGGCATGAAGCTTTACCATAAAATGCGCGTGGATGAAGCGCTTTTGTATACGGCGGCAATGGTTATTCAGTCCGGTGGCACGCTTTCTTCTGTGTTTGACGGCGTGATTCAGTCCCGGCGTGAGATTTTGCCGCAGGTTGAGTCTTTGGCTTATGAGGACCGCCTCGGGTGTTCCGGCTGGATTTATAACCAGCGTGTGCTTGTGGGCAGCCGAGACCTGCTTGTGAAGCACAATGTTGACGCGCCCACCCGTGAAGAAGAAAGAATGTTTAAAAAAGACGGCTGCGAAGTGCTGTATCTTGCCGTAGAGGGCAAAACAGCAGCGTTGTTTGTGGTCTCTTATGCATCAAATGCGCAAACGGCAAAGGTAATTTGCCGTTTGGAAAAATACGGCATCAGCATATTGGTGCGCACCTCCGACCCCAATATCACAGAAGGGCTCGTTGAGCAGATCTTTCACCTGCCGCATAATCTTGTTAAGATTATCAATCCCGTGGCGGGCGATCTGTTCCGTGACCTTTTAGAGCAGCCGCCAAAGGATGAACCGTGTAATATCGTGCACGACGGCAGAACCGAAAGCGGATTGCGTGCATTTTTGGGCGCATTTGTGCTGGATGAAAAAGTCCGCCTCACCGAGATTCTTTCTTATATCGGCGTTGGGCTCAATGTCCTGTTGCTTACCGTGCTGAGCTTTTTCTCCGGGCTTTCACAGGCGGGAGCGTTTGAAGTCGTTGTCTTTGAATTGGTATGGGCTGCGATTATGATGATTTTACCTAAAATCAAAAAGGTTTAAGGATGGTTGACTATGGAATGGCTAAAAGAAACCGCCATGTGGCTGTGGGATATTACAGAGGTGCGGTTTATTCTGGATTCTATATGGAAGCTGGGCTTAGCTGCACTGTTAAGCGGTATTATCGGTTTTGAACGAGAGCATTCCCATCGCCCGGCCGGATTCCGTACCCATATATTGGTGGCAATCGGCTCCGCATTGGTTATGCTGACCAGCGTCTATGTCGGCGAAAAATATGAGGGCATGATGAATGTGGACATTACCCGTATGAGCGGTCAGGTCGTCAGCGGCATCGGTTTCCTCGGAGCCGGGACGATTTTACGCGAAGGGTTTTCGGTCAAGGGACTTACGACGGCAGCAAGCCTTTGGGCGGTTTCGTGTATAGGCATTGCAGTCGGCGCGGGATTCATTTCCGGCGCGGTCGTTGCGACATTGGTGATTTATCTGACGCTGAATTCGCTGAAAAAAGTGATTGTAAAGGGAAAAGCGGGAAAAGCGTTATATGTCGAAGTGAAAGATTTGGCAGAGCAGGTGCCGAAGATTTCCAAGCTCATCAAGCGCACCGGAACCGTGGTGCATTCCATGGAAATTCTTTATGAGGGCGATTCTAAACTGCGTAAGAGGAAAGATACCGCGACTATAAAGGCTATCATCTTCCCCAAAACCGATGATGCAACCAGCTTAATCGTTTCCACTTTACAAAACGACGAAAATGTTGTGGATGTTTATGTGGATTAAATCTTCCGAATAAAATCAAAACCCCGGAAAGCGATTTGCTTTTCGGGGTTTGCTATGCCTACAGTACGACACAAAAGGCATTTCGAATCATTCTATATAAACAGTGAAGCGAAGACTGCAGAGGAGAATGGAACTTTACATGGGTATAATAAGGCGTATTGGGTTATTATTTCCCGTTGATTGATACTGCCAAAGTGCCACAGCCTTAATAAGCTGCAGCAGGAATTTTACTGTGCCTATATTTTGCTTGTGCAGAGTAAAAAAGAAGGTAAGCCACTTGCAACAAAATAGCCGGGCAAAAAATAAGCCTTGTGCTTTTGGCACAAGGCTTAATAAACGCCTATATGGTTTATTTAGCTTTCTTTCTGGTCAGGATGAGTGCCGCACCGGCAACCGCTGCCACGCCAACCACTGCAAAGATTGCGGTGTCGCCGGTAGCATCGCTGCCGCCGAATTCCGGCTGATCAGTAGAGCCGTCGTCTGCGCTGTCGCCGGAATCAGAGCTGCCGCTGTCACCGGCAATGCCGCTGAACACACCGGTCAGTCTGTCGCTCAAGTCGTTAATGGTGTTGCGCATGGTGTCAAACAATGCGTCCAAGTCGCCGTCTGAAAAACCGTCGGCAACATTATCAATCACTTCGCTCGGGTCAAAGGTGGAAACACCGAGTTGAGAATCAGCATATGCTTTTTCAAGTTTCGGAAGAAGCTCTGCTTTGAAAGCATTTGCGTTTTCCTCGGTCAGCTGTCTGTCCGGGTAATCTGCCTGCAAGGCAGCAATTGCAGCGTCCACAGCGGCAACGCGTTTTTCTTCCGTATCAAAATTCTTGGCAGTAATGCCTGCTACCGCAGCGGTAACGAATTGGTCACGATAATTTTGTGCAGCGAAGTTTGCCGTGGTATTTTCATCCAACTGCTGAGCGACCGCACTGGCGATCTCTTTTGCATTGGCGTCTGTCAGCGCATCGATTGCGGTTCCGGCAAAAGCGGGAACGCACAGCGCAAACAGCATAACAAGTGCAACTACGGCAGCAAAAAACTTTTTCATAGCAAATATGTTCCTTTCCTTTGACAATATAGGCGTATGTCGTCAAATATACATTCGTATTATAGCAATCCGGCTTGTAAAAGTCAACCAAAAATCTTATTTTTCAAAAGAATTTTTCAGAATGAATTTCCCAAGCAAAGACTGGAACAATAGAAACGAACCTTACAGAAAGGAGGCGCGTGCCGTGAAAAGAAAAAACGGGAAAAAACCTTCTGAAAAAGCGATTGAAAAAATCAGCGAAGTGACCGATGAAATCGCCGATATCTGGAACGGTTTTGACAACGATACCACCAACGCGGATGTCCTCGGCAGTTACCGCGGAAGTCCGACGGACAATACTGAAAATCCGGTGCAGGATGCGGACGATTTATAAAGCGGGCGGCTATCGTTCAAAAAAAGCTTGCAAAAAGCCGACGGCTGTGCTATGATGCTATCGTACGAATATAGGTTATTGTTTGAGAGTGGGGCGACCCGCTCTCTTCGTTTTGTAGGAGTGTTTATGGCGGAAAGAAAGAAAAATACAGTTGCAGTGGTTTGGGAGCTTGCCGAACCGATTGCAGAGCGTCTCGGGCTTGTGCTGTGGGATGTTCGTTTCCTCAAGGAAGGAACCGACTGGTATTTGCGTATTATAATTGATAAGGAAGACGGAAGCGTCGGGATTGAGGATTGTGTGGCGATGAGCCAGGCGCTCGACGAGCCGCTCGACGAAGCGGACCCAATCGACCAAAGCTACAGCTTGCAGGTGCAGTCTCCCGGTATTGAGCGGGAACTGACGCGCGATTTTCATTTCACGACCAACATCGGCGCAGCCGTAATGGTGCGGTTTATCCGTGCAAAAGACGGCCGCCGGGAATATAAAGGCACTTTGGAAGCTTATGACAACGGGCAGGTTACCATATCCTGCGCAGACGGCTCTGGGCTTTCTTTTGATAAAAAAGAAACATCGTGGATTAAGCTCGATGATTTTGGAGGTTTTTAAAAAATGAACAAGGAATTTTTTGAGGCAGTCAGAGAACTGGAAAAGGAAAAAGGCATTCCGGCGGAATACCTTTATGAAAAAATCCAGGCGGCGATTGTGGTTGCCGTAAAAAAAGACTATAACGGTAAAGATGTTATTTCCTGCGAAATCCATCCGGAGAAAGAAGAAATGCGCGTCTATCTGCACAAAACCGTGGTAGAGACCGTGGAAGACCCCGATTGTGAAATCTCTTTGACGGACGCTGCACAATATAAAAAGGATGCAGCAGTGGGCGACGAGATCCTCATCTCTTTAGAAACCAAGGATTTCGGCAGAATTGCGGCGCAGACGGCGAAACATGTTATCCGTCAGGGCATCCGTGACGCAGAGCGCGGTCAGATTATGGTTGAGTTCCAGTCCAAACAGCAGGAGCTTGTCACCGCAAAGGTCGAGCGCATCGACCCGGTTTCCGGCAATGCTACGCTGGAAATCGGCAAGGCGGAGGCGATTCTTCCGAAGGGCGAGCAGGTGCCCGGCGAGGAATACACCGAGGGCGAGCTGATCAAAGTCTTTATTGTGGATGTACGCGATACCGAAAAAGGGCCGAAAGCCATGATTTCCCGCACACATCCCGGTCTTGTCAAACGCCTGTTCGAAACAGAAGTGCCGGAAATCTATGACGGTACCGTTACGATTGAAGCCGTTTCCCGCGAAGCCGGTGCAAGAACCAAAATTGCCGTGCACAGCAAAGATGCCGATGTCGATGCGGTCGGCGCATGCATCGGGCCGCGCGGCGCGCGTGTCAATAAGATTGTGGAAGTACTCGGCGGAGAAAAGATTGACATTGTGGTTTACAGCGAGAAGCCCGAAGAGTTTATCGCAGCTGCATTGGCGCCCGCCCGTGTGCTGAAAGTGGAAGTTGTTGACGAACAGGCAAAGTCCTGCCAGGTAACTGTGCCGGATAACCAGTTGTCGCTCGCAATCGGCAATAAGGGTCAAAACGCCCGCCTTGCCGCGCGCCTGACCGGCTGGAAAATCGATATCAAACCCGAAAGCGGGTTCTATGAGGGCTGAAATACGCGCTCAAACATAGCGAACAGGTAAGGAGCTGATGGCGTGAAGCAGAAAAAAATACCTCTGCGCACCTGTACAGGCTGCGGCGAGCAGAAGCCGAAAAAAGAGCTTGTGCGCGTTGTGCGTTCCCCCGAGGGCGAGATCAGTCTGGATATTACAGGTAAGAAACCGGGCAGAGGGGCTTATATTTGTCCGAACGCCGGCTGTCTTGCAAAAGCAAAAAAGGCAAAGCGTCTGGAGCGGGTGTTCGCGTGCGCGATTCCCGAGGCGGTTTATGCCGAACTGGAGGCGTCGCTTCATAATGGAGAATAAAGCTTTTGGCATGCTGGGGCTTGCCCGGCGCGCAGGAAAGCTCAGCTTAGGGCACGACGCGGTCAAAACGGCCGTTCAAAACGGTTCGGCGTGTTTGTGTCTGCTCTCGTGCGATGCGTCTGAACGGCTGTGTGCAGAGATAAGGCGTACCGTAGAGCAATATGGCGGCAAAGCCAAGCTGCTGCAAACCGATTTTACAATGGACGAACTCGGGTGGAGTACGGGGTCCAAAAAAACGGCGGTTCTGACCGTTAACGACCGCGGCTTTGCCGATAAGATTACAGAACTCATCTGGAGGGACTGATAGTATGACGAAAAAATATAAACTCCACGAAGCCGCAAAGGATTTCAATGTCCCGAGCAAAAAACTGGTCGATTTGCTCGGAAAGTATTTTGACGGCGAAAAGAAATCCCAGACGGCGCTGGAGGAAAAAGAACTGGATGTCATTTTCGATGTTTTAACGGCGGAAACCGCTGTAGAAAGTCTGGACAGCTATTTTGCTATGCAGAAATCCGGTGGCGAAAAAGCGCCCAAGGCGAAGGCAAAGGCTGCGGCGGAAAAGGCAGAGACCAAAGAAGCGGCGAAAGCGCCTGCGGGCGAAGCGGCGCAGAAACCGGCCGGCGGCGCACCTGAAAAACGCAAAAAGGAAAAAGACCCCAACCGGCCCATGCAGTCGAGAACCAAAGGCGAAATCCGCCACATCGATACGCGTGCGCAGAATGTCGAACTTGACAAATACAACGAGCGTTATGAAAATATCGCGCCTGCAAATGAACGCAATACCGATAATGTTGTGCGCAAGCAGAAGCTCAAACAGAAATCGCAGCAATACAGAAAGCAGGGCATGCGCAGCCGTAAGCATGAAACCGAAAAAGAGCGTATGGCGCGTATCGCTGCCGAGCGTGCGAAAAAGCAAATCAAAATTACCGTGCCGGATGAGATTACCGTCGGCGAGCTTGCCGCCCGGCTGAAAATGACCGCGGCGGAAGTCATCAAAAAGCTGTTCTCGTTAGGTCAAATGGCGACCGTTAACGAAGTCATCGATTATGATACTGCGGAAATCGTGGCAACAGAGCTTGGCGCAAAGGTCGAAAAAGAAGTTGTTGTTACCATTGAGGAACGCATTATCGATGACACGGAGGACGCGGAAGAAGATTTGGTCAAGCGCGACCCGGTTGTCGTTGTCATGGGCCATGTTGACCACGGTAAGACCTCTTTGCTGGACGCAATTCGCAATACCGCGGTGACCGAAACGGAAGCGGGCGGCATCACCCAGCATATCGGCGCATATAGAGTCGATTTGGACGGGCAGAAAATTACATTCTTAGACACCCCCGGTCACGCGGCGTTTACTTCCATGCGTGCGCGCGGCGCGCAGGCAACGGATATCGCGGTGCTGGTCGTGGCGGCGGATGACGGCATCATGCCGCAGACCGTGGAGGCGATTAACCACGCAAAAGCGGCAAATGTCAGCATCATCGTTGCCATCAATAAAATGGATAAACCCGGTTCTTCGCCGGATAAAATTATGCAGCAGCTGACAGAGTATGAGCTGATTCCCGAAGAGTGGGGCGGCGATGTTATTTGTGTTCCGGTTTCTGCGAAAACACATATGAACATTGACAAACTGCTGGAATCCATCCTGCTGATTGCCGAACTCAAAGAGTTGAAAGCAAATCCCAACCGTGCAGGTAAAGGTATTGTTATTGAAGCGCGGCTCGATAAAGGCCGTGGTCCTGTGGCAACCTTGCTTGTGCAGAATGGTACTTTGAAAACCGGCGACACGATTGTTGCAGGCATGTCGGTCGGTCGTGTGCGTGTTATGACCAACGACCGCGGGCAGCGCGTAGATTCCGCAGGCCCGTCTGTGCCGGTGGAAATTACAGGCCTTGTCGATGTGCCCCAGGCAGGCGATACCTTTGACGCCGTTTCCGACGAGCGTTTGGCGCGTGAACTGGTCGAACAGAGAAAGCGCGAGGCCAAGGAAGAAGAATTCAACCAGTTCCACAAGGTCACGCTGGATAATCTGTTTGCTTCGATTAACCAGGGTGAAATGAAAGAACTGAATATCATTGTAAAAGCCGATGTACAGGGCTCCGTGGAAGCGGTTCGTCAAAGCCTTGAAAAACTTTCTAACGAGGAAGTTAAGGTCAAGGTCATCCACGGCGGCGTCGGTGCAATCAGCGAGTCTGATGTTATGCTTGCAAACGCTTCCAATGCAATTATCGTCGGCTTCAATGTCCGACCCGACCCGGTCGCGGCGGAAGTTGCCGAGCGTGACGGCATTGATATGCGTATGTACCGCATTATTTATGACTGCATTGAAGAAATCGAAGCGGCTATCAAGGGCATGCTTGCGCCGAAGTTCCGCGAGGTGGTTTTGGGCCGTATCGAGGTCCGCAATGTGTTCAAGTTGTCCTCTGCGGGTATGATTGCCGGCTCCTATGTGTTGGAAGGCAAAGTGACCCGCAATGCACAGATTCGCGTGGTGCGCGACGGCATTGTAATCGCAGAAGACAGCATTTCCTCCCTCAAACGCTTTAAGGACGATGTGAAGGAAGTTGCACAGGGCTATGAATGCGGCATCGGTCTGGAGAAATTCAACGACTTGAAAGAGGGCGACATTTTCGAAGCCTTCATTATGGAAGAATACAAGGACTGATTTTGTCCCTGTGTAAAGAAACGAGGTTAGTCTATGGCCGGATACAGAACAGACCGGGTCGCAGAGGATATTAAGCGGGAGATTGTAGCAATCATCCGCGAACTCAAGGACCCGCGAGTAAAAGACAAAATGCTGACGGTGGTTCGTGTGGAAGTCAGCAGCGATTTGTCTTATGCGAAAGTATATGTCAGCGCCTTGGAAGGGCTGGATACCGCAAAAGAAGCCGTGAAAGGCCTGGTCAGCGCGACCGGGCTTATCCGCCGGGAAGTCGGCGGTCGTCTGCATTTGCGTAAAACGCCCGAACTGAAGTTTATTGCAGACGATTCCGTGGCGCACGGCATGGAAATATTTAAAAAGATTGAACAGATTTCTGGAGGCAGCGATGCGTAGAATCAACGCGGCAGAAGCGGCAGAAATATTAAAAGCACAGGATCATATTTTGATTCTTACCCACAGAAACCCCGACGGCGATACGCTCGGCAGCGGTTTTGCACTGCTGCACGGGCTTTTGGCGTTGGGCAAAAAAGCGAAGCTTGCTTGCGAAGACGAGATTCATCCGAAATACGCTTATATGCATCCGGCTGCTGAACAGCTGGATTTTGAACCGGAATTTATTGTAGCAGTAGATATTGCAGATGAAAAACTGCTCGGGCCGACGCTTTTTGCACAGTATAGCGGCAAAATCGATTTGTGTATCGACCATCACCTTTCAAACACCCTGTATGCAGACACACTGTATCTGCGGGAGTGTGCGGCGACCTGTGAAATGCTTTATGAGGTCATCTGTGCGCTTGGTGTGGAAATCACAAAGTCAATTGCCGATTGTCTGTATACGGGATTAAGCACCGATACAGGCTGTTTCCGCTATTCCAATGTTACACCTGAAACGCACGAAATCGCAGCTGAAATACTGCGTTGCGGTGCGGATTTTGACAATATCAACCGCATAATGTTTGAGACCAAGACCCGCGCTTATTTGAAGCTTGAGGAATTGGTGCTAAAAACACTGGAAACTTACTTTGACGGCCGCTGTGCCCTGATTACCATTACCCAGAAAATGTTTTTGGAAAGCGGCTCCAACGAAAGTGAGTGCGACGGTATTGCCTCTTTGCCCCGAAAAATCGAGGGCGTTTTGGTCGGCGTGACCTTGCGCGAGCGAAAAGACGGGTCTTATAAAGTCTCTCTGCGCACCTATGCGCCGTTAGATGCCTCGTATCTCTGCGGTAAAATGGGCGGCGGCGGTCATGCGCGTGCGGCAGGATGCGACCTTGAGGGTGCGCAACTTGCTGACGGCAAGCAAAAGCTTTTGGAAATCATCCGCATGGAACTTGAAAAAATATGACAGGAATTATTTGTATTGATAAAACGGCGTCAATGACCTCCTTCACTGCGGCAAACCGCGTGCGGGGAATTTTAGGTGTGAAAAAAGCCGGGCACACCGGAACGCTCGACCCGATGGCGACCGGAGTTTTACCGGTTGCCCTTTCAGGGGCAACACGCTTTATTGATTGGCTGCCGGAGAATAAAAAGGCTTACGATGCCCGTATACGCTTAGGGATGACCACCGATACGCTGGACATCACCGGGACGGTGACAAGCGAATCGGCGGTTTGCGTTTCCCGGGAACAACTGGAAGAAACGGTGCGCACATTTCTCGGGAAAAGCATGCAGACACCGCCGATGTATTCCGCCAAAAGCCAAAACGGCGTGCGGCTGTATACCTTGGCGCGGCGTGGCGAAATTGTTGAACGCCCCGCACAGCCCATTGAAATTTTTGATTTGCAGCTTTCCGGTGTGACCGAAACGGAATTTTCCCTTTCGGTTGTCTGCTCGGCGGGAACTTATATTCGTTCCCTTGCCGATGACATCGGCAAAAAACTCGGGTGCGGCGCCGTTCTGACGGCTTTGCGGCGAACGGCGGCGAACGGATTCACGCTTGCTGATTGTGTCACACTGGAAGAACTTGAAATGTTGCGCGACCAAAACCGCGTTTTTGAAAAGCTGATTGCAGCAGAAACTTTCTTAGCGTCTTACCCCAAGCTTTCCGTCACGGCGGCGCAGAGCGTCCGTTTTCAAAACGGCGGCGCCCTTGCGCGTGACCGCCTTGGGAACGGGCAGGAACCCGGTGTGTACCGTGTGTTTTCGCCGGATAAGCGCTTTTTAGGCCTTGGCGAAATTGAGCCGGACGGCGACAGTTTGCAAGTCAGGAGGGTGTATGTCGGTGACTGAGAAAAATGCGATTGCGCTGGGCACCTTTGACGGGCTGCACCGCGGCCATGCCGAGGTGCTCTCCCTGACTTTGCAAAGCGGACTTAACCCCTGCGCACTGCTGTTTGACACACACCCGGCGGCTGTGCTGCGTGGTGCAGCGCCGTCGAGTCTGATAACGGAAAAAAAGCGCGATGCGCTGCTGGCAGAACAGGGCATCACGCCGCTTCGGATTTGTTTTTCCGACATTGCTTCTTTGTCTGCGGAAGCGTTCTTTTCGGATGTTCTGCTTCAAAAATTAAACGCCGGGGCGCTTTGCTGCGGCGAAAATTATACATTTGGCAAAAATCGTTCCGGGAACAAGTCGGTGCTTGCGGCACTGTGCAAAGCCAGCGGGATTCCGCTGTATGTTGCGCCTACGGTAGATTACGAGGGTGCACCGGTGTCCTCCACACGCATTCGCACCGCTTTGCAGGCGGGGGAAATTGAGAAAGCAAACGCGATGCTCGGCCGTCCGTTTTCCTATGCTTTTCCCGTCGTCAGCGGCGATCGGCGCGGTCGGCTTCTTCATTTCCCGACAATCAACCAGTTTTTCCCCGAAGGTTTTATTCAGCCCAAATACGGCGTTTATGCTTCCCGTGTGTTTGTGGAAGGGCATTACCATGCGGCGGTGACCAATTTTGGGGTGCGTCCGACCATTGGCACCGAAAGTGTACGCAGTGAAACCTGTATTTTAGGGTTTTCGGGTGACCTCTACGGCACCGAGACCGAAGTGGAGTTACTCTCTTATTTGCGGGAAGAGCAGAAGTTCGCTTCGCTGGAAGAATTACAGGAAGCGATTTCTCACGACAGCCGCCGCGCAGTTGCGATTTTTGAAAACACTCTTGCAAAACAGCAGGAAACCATGTAGAATATAAAATATACCAAAAATTACCGTAAGGATGGTGCAAATTATGTGGGCTTTGAAAACAGCTTATTACCGCGCATTTCAGCAGATCATGAAAATCTTTATGATCTTCCTTGACTGGTCTGAGCCGCAGCTTCTGACCGGACCGGGCAGCATTAAGAAACTGCCGGGCGTTATTGCCGAAAAAGGCATCAACAATGTAATGATCGTCACTGATAAGGGCTTGATGAGCCTGCATATTCTGGACGGCCTGTTTGAAGAACTCAAGGCGAAGAACATTCAGTATGTCGTCTATGACGGCGTTCAGCCCAATCCCTCCATTGAAAATATCGAAGAGGCGCGCGAGATGTTCGTCTCCAACGGCTGCGAAGCGATGATCGCATTCGGCGGCGGCAGCCCCATGGATTGCGCAAAAGCAGCAGCTGCGAGAGTTGTCCGCCCCAATAAAACCATTCCGCAGATGCGCGGCGTGCTGAAAGTCATGCACAAGCTCCCGCCGTTTTTTGCCGTTCCCACAACGGCAGGTACCGGGTCGGAAACCACGCTTGCCGCGGTTGTTTCCAACACGCAGACCCATGAAAAATATGCAATTAACGACCCGAGCCTGCGTCCGAAATTTGCCGTGCTTGACCCGGAACTGACCGTTGGCCTCCCGCCGCACATCACCTCCACCACAGGTCTTGACGCGCTGACCCACGCAGTAGAAGCTTATATCGGCAAGAGCAATGTGAAGTCCACCTTCCAGTATGCTGAAAAAGCGACAAAACTGATTTTTGATAACCTTGAAACCGCCTATAACGACGGTAAGAACATAGAAGCCAGAAACAATATGCTGCTTGCGTCTTTCTATGCAGGCATGGCGTTTACAAGAGCCTATGTCGGCTATGTTCACGCCATTGCGCACAACCTTGGCGGCATGTACGGCATTCCGCACGGCCTTGCCAACGCTGTGATTTTGCCGGTCGTTTTGGAAGAGTACGGCAGTGCAGTGTATAAACGCCTTTCCCAGCTTGCCGACATTGTCGGTATTGCCGGTGTCAGCGAAGCGGACAAAGCGGTCAAATTCATCAGCGCTATTAAAGGCATGAACGAGCGCATGAATATTCCGAAAGGCTTTGCACAGATTCAGGAAGCCGACATCGACACGATTGTTGAACGCGCCATGAAAGAAGCACACCCGCTGTATCCGACACCGGTCATCTTCGACAAGGAACGCCTTTGCGCAATCGTCCGCAAGCTGAAAATCGAAGAATAATCGAAATGCGGGGGTTTATTCCCCGGGAAATACACATAAAAAGAACCCCTTGCGACAACCGCCGCAAGGGGTATTTCTTTGCTCACTTTAGAGCAGATTCAGTTTTTACAAGAGAAGTCCTGCCATGCGCTGTCTTTGGAAAGCGCACCGCCTGCCGAAAACGCTTTTTTCGCGCTGCTGTCGCCTTTAAGATACGCATCAAACCAGTCAACCGCATAGCCGGAAATCTTGGTTGGGTTTGTCATACAAGTGGTGTGCACACCATTTTTCAAAGATGCATAAACCGCTTTGCCGGTGACTGCGTTGTAAGAAGGCTCTACCCACATGGACGAAGCAACAACCATGTCGTTTGTGCCGGTCATAAAGAAGATGGGCGTCGAAAGCCCGCTCGCTTCATCCGCATTGCTCGCCCCCGCAATGGAAAGCACACACACAATCCGGCTGTCTTTCTGCGCGGCGTTTACGGCGCTGCGTCCGCCTTGTGAATGCCCGGCGGCACCAATTTTCGCGGTATCGACTTTTTGATAGAATGTGCTCCCGGAACGCTTGGCTTCTTCCAAAATATAATCAATGGAGTCGCGCTGTTGGGTGCCATCCGCCGTCATAACGGAATCATCCGCCACAACGATATAGCCCGCTTCTGCAAAAATGGTCAAAAGACTGTTGTAGGTGGCGGTTGCACAGCCTGTGCCGTTTGCCCAAACAATGACCGGGTATTTTTTGTCGGCGGCGGAAAGACTTTTCGGGTAGTAAATGGTCTTGTTTCCGTCTTTTTTGACCACCGCTTCTTCCGGTGTGGTTTTCTGTGCGGCAGTTGTTTTTGCGGCGGTTGTCGGTGCCTTGGTCGTGGGCACAGTCGCAGGCGCCAAGGTGGTTTGCGCCTGCGTTGTCAGCGTTACAGAGCTTGTTTGCGCCGCAACAGACAATGTGCTTGCAGGCTTTTCATCCTTGCCTTTTACTGTAACAAGGACTATGGCAATGACCACAGCCAACACGATGACGACTGCCAAAGCAATCAAAACCGGCAATTTGTGTGTGTGAAACCAATCAGACAATTTTTCTTTCATGACATGCCCCCGCTTAACTGTATTTCAAGTTTCTTTTTAAGCATTATAAAGAAAGAGAAGCAAGAAATCAACCTTTTCTGCTTAGGTGTTGATTTTTGCGCCACGGCAGGTTGTACCGCCTGCCAAAACACGAAGTTTTCAGCAAATGAAAAAAACAGTTGATACTTTTGCGGTTTTCTGCGATAATATAAAAGTATATCTGTGTTTGTGAGGTGTGTATTCAAGTGACGGACACTCAAAAAATTGCGGATTTGCTGTTTCCGGAGGTTTCGGCTGTACCGGCGGACTTAGAGGAAAAATATCCGCCCCGTGCGCTTCCGGAGGGTGCACGCGTAACGCGTTTTTCGCCGAGCCCAACGGGATATTTGCATATCGGCGGGCTGTTTGGTGCGCTGGCGGATTATATGACGGCGAAAGCGACCGGCGGCGTTTTTTATCTTCGTATAGAAGATACGGATAAGAAAAGAGAAATTGAAGACGGCGTTTCCGGCATTATTGCCGGTCTGCAGGCGTTTGGGATTGAAGCGGACGAAGGCGTAACCGGCTTTGACAAAGAGGCGGGCGCTTATGGCCCTTACACCCAAAGCAAGCGTGTAGAAATCTATCACATTATTGCGAAAGACCTGGTGCGCCGCGGTCTTGCTTATCCTTGCTTCTGCACGGCGGACGAGCTTACCGCGCTTCGCGAGCAGCAGGAAAAAGACGGTGCGCTTATTCGCGGCTACTTCGGGAAATATGCGAAGTGCCGTGACCTTTCCGATGAAGAGATTGAAGAAAATATCCGGGCGGGCAAGCCTTATGTTCTGCGTTTTCGCTCCGACGGAGATGAAAACCGACGCATCTGTTTTGACGATATCGTCCGCGGGAAAATTGAATTCCCCGAAAATATTATTGACGAAGTATTGTTAAAAAGTGACGGCGTGCCGACCTATCATTTTGCACATGTGTGCGACGACCATTTTATGCGTACCACCCATGTTCTGCGCGGCGAGGAATGGCTTTCCTCCGTTCCGAAACATATTGCGCTGTTTAAGGCGTGCGGATTCCGTGTGCCGAAATATGCGCACACGCCGCTGGTGCTGAAAATTGATGAAACGGACGGCACAAAGCGTAAAATCTCCAAGCGCAAAGACCCGGAAGCCGCCGTCAGCTATTTTGTAGACAGCGGTTACCCGAAAGAAGCTTTAATTGAATATCTGATGACGCTGCTCAATTCCAATTTCGAGGATTGGCGGCGCGCCAACCCCGAAGCGGATATTTATGCGTTCCCGTTCAACCTGAAAAAAATGAGTGTTTCCGGCGCGCTGTTCGACCTTGCAAAACTCAACGATATCAGCAAGACCGTTATCTCCCGCATGGACGCGCAAACGGTGTTTGACCGTACGCTTGAGTGGGCGAAAACCTATGATGAAGAATATGCCGCTCTCTTGGAAGGTGACCCCCAAAAGGCGTTGGGCATGATGGCGCTTGACCGCGGCGGCAAGAAACCGCGCAAGGATATTGCCATGTGGTCGCAGGTGCGCGCGTATTTCTCTTATATGTATCCGGCGCTTTACGAAAAGGACTATACGCTTCCCGAAAATATCAGTGCCGCTGATGCCGCAGCCATTTTGCACGATTACAGTGCGGTTTGGTCGCCGGCGGACGAAAAAGATGTTTGGTTTGAAAAAATCAAAGCGCTTTGTGTGCCGCATGGCTTCACACCCAATGTAAAAGAATACAAGCAGAATCCCGATGCGTTTAAAGGCCATGTCGGCGATGTGTCCACAGTGATTCGCATTGCGGTGACCGGGCGGACGAACACACCTGATCTTTGCACCATTTTGCAGCTGCTCGGCGAAGAGAAAGTGCGCGCACGGCTCGCCGACGCTGAGGCTTATTACCGGGCAAACGCCTGAACCATAAACCGCTTTAAAGGAGAGTTTTTCATGGAAGAAAACGAAGTAATGACTTCCAATTTTATTCATGATTTTATTGATGAGGATTTGAAAGACGGTGTTTACACGCATGTGCAGACCCGCTTCCCGCCGGAGCCCAACGGCTATTTGCACATCGGCCATGCCAAAGCAATCTGCATCAATTTCGGAACTGCAAAAAAATACGGCGGTGAATGCAACCTGCGCTTCGACGACACCAATCCGCAGAAAGAGGATATGGAATATGTGGAAGCCATTCAAGAGGATATCCAGTGGCTCGGCTTCCAGTGGAACAAATGCCTTTACGCTTCAAGCTATTTTGATTTTATCTATGATTGCGCCTTGAAGCTTATCGAAAAAGGCTTGGCTTATGTAGATGATCTGACGGCTGACGAAATCCGCGAATACCGCGGTACGCTTACCGAACCCGGCAAAAACAGTCCGTACCGTGACCGCAGCGTAGAAGAAAACTTGGACTTGTTCCGCCGTATGACCGACGGAGAATTCGAAAACGGCGCAAAAGTATTGCGCGCCAAAATTGATATGGCGTCGCCCAACCTCAACATGCGCGACCCGGTCATTTACCGGATTGCCCACATTGAGCATCACCAGACCGGCGACAAATGGTGTGTGTACCCGATGTATGACTTTGCGCACCCGCTTTCCGATGCGAAAGAGGGCGTGACCCATTCGCTATGCTCGCTGGAATTTGAAAACCACCGTCCGTTGTACGACTGGTTCCTGCAAAAGCTTGAAATCCAAAATCCGCCGCGCCAAATTGAATTCGCACGGCTGAACCTGAACTATTGCCTCACAAGCAAACGCAAATGCTTGGCGCTTGTTAATGACGGCATTGTGGACGGCTGGGATGATCCGCGCATGGCGACTTTGAGCGGTATGCGCCGGAGAGGCTATCCTGCCGCGGCGATTCGCAATTTCTGTGAAAAAATCGGCGTTTCCAAGGCATATTCCGTTGTGGATATGGGCTTGCTGGAAGCCTGTGTGCGCGACGAGCTCAACGAAACCGCCCCGCGCGCCATAGCGGTGCTTCGTCCGCTGAAGCTTATCATTGACAATTACCCTGAAGGGCAGACCGAGGAACTCGAAATCGAAGCGCACCCGGCGCACCCCGAAATGGGCACGCGCAAAACCGTGTTCTCGAAAGAATTGTTTATTGAGCGCGACGACTTTATGGTCGACCCGCCCAAAAAATATTTCCGCCTTTATCCCGGTAACGAGGTTCGTCTAAAGAGCGCCTATTTTGTCACCTGCACAGGTTACGATACCGACGAAAACGGCGAAATCACAGCGGTGCACTGCACCTATGACCCGGCAAGCCGCGGCGGCAATTCGCCGGACGGCAGAAAGGTGCGCGGCACCATTCACTGGGTCAGCGCCGAAGACAGCTTCCGCGCGACTGTGCATTTATATGACCGGCTTTTCAATGTGGAAAACCCGTCCGATGAGTCCGCCGGAAGTTTTAAGGACAACTTAAACCCCAACTCACTGGTCGTTTTAAAAGACTGCCTTGTTGAGGGCGGGCTCGCAAACGCCAAGCCCGGCGATGTGTTCCAGTTTATGCGGCAGGGCTATTTTTGTGTTGACAAAAAGTCAAATTGTGATAATATTATATTCAATTTGACAGTTGCTTTGAATTCATCGTGGGGGAAATAAAGGAGTTCTAATTGAAAATGAGAAAAGAGAAGAAATCCGGCAAAAAGACCGGTTCCAAGGATATTCTTTACCGATTTGTCATGGCCGTCTTGGCGGTGTGCGTGCCGGTCGCGGCGTATTTCTGCGATTATATTTATGTAGTGGTGCAGTCCACGCTTTTCCAGCTGTTTTCGCAGCTGCAAGGCAACTCGGCTGATACCGGGGAAACTTATGATACATACAGCCTTCATGATATTGTAACGGACTTCCTGCCGCTGATTCGAAGCAATGCGGATGCGGCTTCTTCACTTGGCGAGACGCTGGCACCGTTGAAAACACCGGCGATTTTTGTGGCTGTTTTCTTTGTTCTTGCCATATTGCTTGCCGTCGTTATTTTCTTCTTCTCTTGTTTTTCAAAAAAGAAGACTGTCCCGCTTTGCATTGCAGGCGGCGGCATATTGTCTATGATTGGCCTTGCTGTTTCTTTCCGCTATCTTACAGTGCCGATTTTAGACGGAACAATCTCTCTTTCCGACTTTGTTTCCAATGCCATTATTTCTATGCTGATGCCTATGGTGGCAACGATTTCCGAGCTGCGGCTCAGCACCGGCTTTTTCATCATGCTTTTCCTGTTTATCGCCATGATTTTGTGGGCGCTTGCCAACAAGCTGATTGAAGCGGGCGACAAGCCGCCGAAGCAGAAAAAAGTCAAGAAAGAAAAAAAGACGGCAGATGCTAAATAACAAAAAAAGACCGCTGCAAAATGGGGCGGTGAATTAAGAAAACATTGAAGCAAGGGACGGTATAGCCAAACGGCTATGCCGTTCTTTGCTGTTTTTGAGTTGTATTTTGGGCTTTTT
>CASFBL010000011.1 GCA_949292775.1 uncultured Eubacteriales bacterium | reverse complement strand
CCCTTCTTGCCGTGTCATTGACGCCTTGACTGCCAGCCGGAAAATAGCAAAAGATACTGCGATTTCCGCCGCGCGAACCAAGCTGCATTTTTTGCTTTGGTTTGCGTTGTGTGTGCTGATTTTGCCTGCTTTTTATGTTGTGCCTTATTATCGTCAAACTGTCGGCTGCATGGAAAAAACGGCGTTAGACAAAAATCATCTAACGCCGAAAACGCAAAAACCGATTGTCTTGCTGCACTTAATTCAAAAGCCTGCATAAGCGGTTATACCAACAGCAAAAGCGTGCCGCCGACCAGCAAAACAAGCCCCAAAAGTGCTTTTTTAGACAGGTGCTCTTTTAAGAAAACTCGGGAGAACAAAATGGTCACTAAAATGCTCAGCTTGTCGATTGGCACAACAACGCTCGCGCGTGAGGCTTCGTCGTGCAGTGCGCCGTAATAGCAAAGCCAAGACGCGCCTGTGGTAAATCCCGATAAAATCAAAAACAGCCAGCTTTTCCCGTCAATTGAGGGAATGTCTTTTTGCTGACCGCGTGCAAACACGATTGCCCACGCGAGCACCAGCACCACAACGGTGCGCAAGGCTGTGCCGAGATTCGACTCCACCTCGGTCATGCCGACCTTGCCAAAAATCGCCGTCAGCGCGGCAAAAAGCGCTGAACCGAATGCATAAATAAACCAGCTTTTGCCGGTGGTTTTCTGCTTTGTGTCGCGCCGCTCAATCATCAGATAAGTGCCAACTGCAATCAGTACCATGGCTGCAATCGTAAGCCAGGTGGGCGTCTCGCCGAGGAACAGCATTGCCAGCAGCATGGTAATGAGTGTCGAGGATTTATCGACCGGGATCACTTTATTCACATTGCCTAATTGCAGCGCATGAAAATAGCAAAGCCAGGACGCGCCTGTGGAAAGCCCCGATAAAAGCAAAAACAACGCGGCTTTCGCAGGAATCTGCCACAAAGTATCCTGCGAGCCTGCCACAAACACCATAATCCATGAAAACACCAGCACAACCACTGTGCGCAGCGCAGTGGCAAGGTCCGACGGAACATTGCGGATGCCACATTTGGCAAGAATCGCCGTAATACCGGCAAACAATGCGGATAAAAGCGCCAAATACAACCACATACCGTTTCGCTTCCTTTCCCTTTCAGTGTAGGCGCGCAAACGAACTTTGTCAATTCCGAATTGTATTTTGCTGAAAAATCTGATAAAATAAAAAAGCTTTCTTTATGATAAAAAATCACCGGAAGCGGACAAAACAGAAACACCCTGCGTCTTTCTGTTTGAACACGAAAAACAAGCTCGCCGGAGGTGAACCTTATGAAACAGCTAACCCCAAAAGAATATAAGATTGATACCGTTTCCAATTTGTTCCCTGCGCTCGGCGGACATGTGTTCCGCCAGTGTGCGGTTTTTAAAGAGTCGGTGGATTTAGAACTGCTGCGTGAGGCTGTGCGCAGCCTGGCGGAACAGTACCCTATCATGTGCTCTCACCTGCGCAGAACCTTTTGGAGCTATGCACATGTAAAAGCGACCGATTTGGATGTCGTGGAAGCAGGAGACCCGTTCACACAGCGACCGCCGATGTTTGACACCGACAAACCCTCGTTTTTATTGTTTGCAGACGGCTGTCTGTTAGATATGGATGTATTCCACGGCAACGCAGACGGCAGCAGCGCCATGCGTTTTTTTAAAGCGCTGGTCACAAATTACAGCCTGCTGAAATGCGGCCTTCCTCTGCCGACTCCGGCTTTGCCAAAACCGGAAGAACTGAAGGACCCTTACCCGATGTATTACAAACCGGCAAAGCCCGCCTCTCTCTCCGAAAAGGCATCTTACCACCTGCACCTTGCCCGGCCGGAAAACTTTTATCAGCGCTTTACCTGCATCTCTATCGATACGGCAGGGATAAAAAAGCAGACGAAAAAGCTTGGGTACACTGTAAATGATTTTTTGTGCGCGGCATTGCAGCAGGCCATTTTACATACGACAGACGCCGCGGAAAGCGACCTGCCTGTTACCATTTCCGTGCCCATAGACCTGCGGCCGTTTTTCCATTCGAATTCTCAGCGCAATTTTGTTTATTATGCAAATGTCCGCCTGACCAAAGAGGATGCACCGGATATGTTCAGCGCTATGGGCGTGGTGCACCGGCAGGTTCGAGCGGCCATGCAGGAAAAGGTTCTGCGCAGCGGCATTTCGGTTGCACACAAAGCCGCAAACAATCCTTTCGTTCGCTGTGTGCCGCGTGCCGTTAAAGAATTTGTCATTCGCAAGGCATATCGTCATGTTGCAGGCGGCGGGCTTACCACGACCCTTTCCAATGTCGGCTATCACACGCTGCTTCCGGAAGTGGAAGCGTGCCTTGACCGCTTTGAAATGTATCTCGGCGCGGGCTGGGGCGGCATCAACGCCACGGCAGTCGGCGTCAAGGGGCGCACCTCGCTTTGCATCAGCTGCGGCAGTCACGAGACCGTAATCGAAGACAAAATCGGCTCGATTTTAGAAGAATACGGCATTGCTTACACCCGCACGCAACGCGAATACACCAGCTACCGCTTAGAAAAATAAAACACAAAAAGCCCGGTTAAAAAACCGGGCTTTCTTTTTTTAAGTTGTTTTTACAAGGCTGCGGAAAGCAATAAAAGCGCTGCCAAAAAGAGCACATTCCAAAGTGTGAACAACAAAAGATATCGTTTTTTCTGCGCACCGTACTGCAAAGCGATTTGCTTATAGGAAATCAGGCTTGCCATAGAGGCAATCAATGTGCCGAGTCCTCCTAAATTGGTGCCGACAATCAGCGCGTCGGTGTTTTCCGTAAAGCCTGACAAAAGCAGCGCAGCAGGCACATTGCTGATAATTTGGCTCACAGCGATAGCCACCGTCTGTTCGTGCCCTGTGACGACTTGCAGAATAAAAGCATGCAGGGCGGGGACGCGCCCCATGTTCCCGACGAACACGAAAAACGCGGCAAAAGTCAAAAGAAGGCTGTAATCCACTTTTAAAAGCAGCTTGCGGTTGAAAATCAGCAAAATCACCACGACAACCGGGAACAGCACGGTTGCGGGAATCAATTTGACCACAGTCAGCAGGCAAAGGAAAAATAATACGCTGTAAAGCACCAACGACTTTGCGGGCAGTTTTTTCTGCTTTTCCGTCAGCGCCACAGATATTTTGGGATTCGGACAAGCGCAAAGAATCACCGTCGCAAGCAATGCCGCGGCAAAAAGCGTGTAGGGAAGCATCAGCCCCACAAGCGACAGAAAACTGCGGCCCGAAGCTGTGTACAAATACAGATTTTGCGGGTTGCCAATGGGCGTGAGCATGCTGCCGAGGTTCGCGGCAATCGTCATCAGCGTCACAACAAGACACACCGACCGCTCCATATCGGCAAGGCGCAGCACCAAAAGCCCGAACGGCACAAAGGTAATCAGCGCCACATCGTTGGTAATCCACATGCTGCACAAAAAGCACAAAAACACCAGCACAAACGCAACGCCGCGCCCGCTTTTGGTTTTCAGCAGCAGTCCCGTCCCCATTTTCTGAAAAGCGCCGGTCTCTTGAAATCCGGCCATCACGCTCATCAGACAAAACAGCAAAGCGAGGGTTCGCCAGTCGATATAAGAAACATATTCCCGGTCAGGCGGCACAAAAAAGCAAGAAGCAATCGCCAAAACGCACGCCACAACCAGCACCGTTTCCCGTTTTAAAAAGCCAATCACTTTTGCGCGCATATCGTCCCGCCTTTCTAAATTCCGCATAAAAATATACGGTTTTCTTGCCACTTTGTCAAGTCAAAAACAGGAACTGTTCGAAAACAGTTCCTGTTTTTACCGACCGAAAAGCCGTATATCTTTTTTAAGCTTCTGGGCGTTTTGATAACGCTTTGCCATTTGGGTCGAAATCGATTTTTCAACCACTTTGCGAATCAGCCCGTGCGGCAAATCAATCGTCGGGTGGACGCCGGTCAGCATCATATTTAAAAGCACGCCCATGGCGTAAATATCGGTTGCTCTGCCCGCCGCCTGCCCTTGATTGTCAAGGAAAAACGAGTGAAAAAGAAATTTTGTCGCCTGTATTCTGACAGAGTATAGAAAGTGTGTTTTTCATAGAGTATAATATTTTTAACTATACAGTATTTGTAAAATTTAACGGATACGAAGCACGCTTCGTATCCGTTTTTTCGTTTATGTAAGCGGAACCGGTAAATGTTCTACCGTTACGCTGTAATCGGTGCCTGCGTTGCCGATGGTAATCAGCGTTCCGCCCAAACTGGTTTCATCATATCCGCTGTAATCGCCTGTCTTGGTTCCGTAGGCAAGCGTCACGCCCTGGTAGCGAACAATATAATTGTTTGTGTGGTCATGCCCGGCAAACATGTGCGTTCCGCCGTTTTCACGGAATACATCAAAAAATCCGGAATTGTCGCGGGAAACACATTCGTTTTCTCTGCGGGTTCCCGCAAGGAGCTCTGCCTCGTCACTTCCGCTTTCCGCCAGATTGTAAGCGATATGGTATTCCGGCACCGGGATGTGGAAAAACGCCATGGACGGGACGGTGTGCCCCTCCTGCTGACGAATCGCCTCGACATTGTCTGCATACCACTGCACTTGGCTCGGCTTTAACGCGTCAAAATATTTTTCTGTATCGGTATAGATTTCCCCGTGGGAATCCAGCATAAATAAAGAATACACCGCGTGCCCGTTTTCTTCCACCTGAATCACATAGTTGCCAAGACCATCCACAGAAGCAGGCCCCACATCAAACAGGCAATGCTCTGCGTCTAAAAACTTCTGCGCCTGATAATTCAGATTGTTCCCGAATTCCCGGTCGTGGTTGCCGAATACGACTGCCCAGGGAATGCCGAAGCTATCCATTAAAGACACGACTGTGTCAATGTGGAAATGCATCAAAACCCCGGCGACATTATCCCCGGTCAGCACAATCAGATCCGGGTCGTTTTCTGTCACCATTTTCTCAATGGAAGAGCGCAGATAAGTTTTGTCTTTAAACGGCACATCCAGCTGCAAATCGGTCAGCTGAAGGATTTTAAAGGGCTTGCCCTCTTCCTTTTGCAGCGTTTGCACGGTTTCTGCGTCATAAGACTCCACGCCATACCATGTGGGCGCAGAAATACGGCTGCCGTGCCGCGGCATCAGTATAAACCCGGCAACCAGCACAACAATCAAAAATATACATAAAACAGCAATTCCGACTTTTTTCCCGGTTTTCATATACAACTCCCTTTCTTGTCACCGCTTACAAAACAATGTGCTCCACAGAAACTGCATAGTCTGCGTCAGCGTTTCCAATCGTAATCAGTGTGCCGCCTGTTTCTTCGGCAGAATTCCAGGGCGCCGGAGACGGTCCGGTTTTCAAACCATAGGTCATGGTAATGCCGTCATAAGTCAGAGAAGCGTTGTTTTCGTGGTCATGGCCGAAGAACATATACTTTGTCGAACCAAGTTCCTTGCATTTTGCAAAGAACCCGGAATTGACCGGCGCACAGCCCGGCAAATAATCGCAGATGCCAAAACCATAGTCCTCGGGAACCGTATATTGTCCGTTCTCATCCTGCACGCAAAGGCTTTCAACTGCAGTCTTCATTTCAGGCGGCGCAAAATGCGTGAAAGTCATAGACGGCACTGTCTTGCCGGCGCTTTTGCTGATGCCCTCAACATTCCACGCATACCAGGCAATCTGCTCATAGCCCATATAGACCTCTCGCGTAGAACCGTCATCATATTCTATGTATCTGCCGTTGTCAAACATGTAAAGGGAATATATCGGCGCGCCGCTTTCCGTAATATTGACCACATAATTTCCGCAGCCGTAAAGATTGGACGGCCCCTTTTGGAACAGGCAGTATTCCGATTTTTCAAGCTGGTCGCCCTGCCAGTTGAGCGTTGTCATTGGTATCTCGTTGTCATGATTTCCGAAAACGACTGTCCAGGGAAGCTCGAAGGAATCCATAACTTTAATAAAGTTTTTCAGCAGGAACCGGGATGTCGCGCCCGAAACATTGTCGCCGACCGTTGCGAGCATATCCGGCTGTGTTTGCTCGACCAGCGCGCGTATCTGTTCATAGCACGCCGCGTTGTCCGACGGATTTGACCAAAGCTGCGTGTCGGTAAGCAGCAAAATTTTAAACGCTTTTTCCGGGTCCTTTTCAACCGTCTGTATCTTGCCGATATCAAACGCCTGATCACTGCTCCAGATTTCCACATGTTTTTTCCCGTTCAGCGGGAAAAACAAAATTGCGGCAATCACCAGCAGAATTGCCAGCAAAACGCAGACAACATTTCGAAAAATCCGCAGTTTTCTTTTTTTGGTCATGGTTTAACCTCCCTGCTGCACATTGTATCCGTCATAACCGACAGAATACCAAGCCGTATCTAATTTTCTGTTGGTCGCAATCCAAGTGGTGCGTTCCTGTGCAGACTGTTCACCGTGCCCCTGCCCGGTGCCGCCGTGGTCATTTGCCATGATAATCAGCCACTCTTCATTCTGTGTGCGCTCGCGTTCGGCAATGGCCTGCACAATATCATAAGCATACAAATCGCAGGTGCGCACCGAATTTACATATTGCGGGGTTTCATTGGAAAAAGTATAGGTGTGGCCGTTGCTGTCAATGTTATGGAAAATGCCTACCACGATATCGTCTCCGGCTTCGATTCTCTCCAAAACATAGTCGCGCATGCCTTCGTCATACGGTTCTTTTTGGGACGGCGTTTCTGCCGCGATGAAATTATAAAGCGTGAGATCGTCTGTGAGTGCATCCTGCGGCAGTGCATCCGCTTTTGCCCGGTCGATATCGCAAAAACGCATTTCCAGCTCCGGGTGCTCGGAGACATAGCGCACTTCTTCTTTTAAGTTGATGTCAAAATACTGCTCCCAGTCAAAGGCGATACTGGTTTGCAGCCCCTGTTCGGCATATTCCAGCATAAAGGTCTTATAATCCAGATTTTTGCTGTCTTCGTTTTCACGAATGCCGTGTTTAACGCCCCACACGCCGGTAAAATGCGAAGTCCAGCTTGCCGAAGTGGAGGTGGACTGCTGGGTGTCCGTTCCCTTTTCCCCGCCGCAATAGGCGATATATACACCGCCTGTTTTCTGAATCTCCCGGATACCGCTGTACGGCGGCTGTGCATTATAGCCGTTGGTGTCAAAGGTGTTTTCATCAAACAGCACATTGGTAAGTGCATCGGCACGCATGCCGTCAAAGCCTAAAAACAAAACTTTTCTGACCTTGCCGTCTTTGGAAACCGTGTCGCCGTTTTGCAGCGTTCCTTCGTCTAAAAATGCATGCACATGGTCATATGTACGGTATTCGGGCACGGCCGTGCTCAAGTCGTTTTCCCAGAAAGAATACCCGTTAATCTCTTGCAGATATGTTTCTTCCGCCTTGCCGCAGCCAAGCAGCATAAGACAAAGCAGAACCGCACACATTGCAGTGCAAAAATACTTTTTCATTCAAATCCCCTTTCTTTTTGCAGCTTTATTTGAATCGTATAAGCAGCGCCTCTCCTTTTTCAAGGCTCAAAAACAAACAACCGTCGCGCACGACCTCTTCGCGCACAAACTCATATCCGTTCGGCGTAAGTCGGCTGATTTCCACCGCATCGGCATTTTCGACCTTTACCGGCCAGCGGCGGCGGTCGCCGGTCGCGCTGTAAGCCAGCCACACCCGGTCGCGCTGCACAATTGGCAAAAAAAGCGTGTCCTTTTCTTTCAGCACATCGCCGCCCCAAGTGATTTTTTGACGGCGGCGGCAAGAAACAATCCCGTCGGAAAAGACACAGCGCGCGGTAAGTCCGTGGCCGGAAATGGAAAGCCGCCGGTGCGTGCACAGGAAATGATAAGGCACCTGCAATGTTGCAAATTCGTGCAAAAACTTTGCTTTCCACCCCTGCTCTTTGGGGTGAATCAAATCCTCACCGTGCATATTGCCGTAAAGATATTTTCCGTAGTTTCCGTCCTTATAAAGCCCGCCGCAGTATACCTCCGGCGGGATCTCTACATATTCTATCCGGCGCATGCGCGTGCACCACCAGCTTAACGGAATCAGCCCCAGCGTGTTGATGGGCGTTTTGTAGTGGTGTTCGCGCGAAAGCCCGAACGGCATTCGGTTCGGGAGCGTCTCGTCTTCCTTATAGGTAAATTCCGATGTGATATCAATACCTTTTTCGTGCGCGTACAAAATCATTTTCCGGCGCGCTTCCTGCATTTCCCGAATGCTCACGCTCGGATGATAATTGTGATAGCACTGAAAATTGTCGACATGCACCGTGTGGCAGGTCTGCAAAAACGGGAGAAAATCCAAAAGGCGGTCAAACTGCTTTTGGAACAAGCCGCTTTCCCAATAAGTTTTAAGACAGGTCTTGTAGCAGCGCTTTCCGTTATAGCGTTCAATCGCATGCGGGTTTCCCTGCCGGTCGCGGATAAGTGCGTTTTTTTGCACAAAAGTCTCGAAAGAAGGCGCATCTTCGTAAGCGTCGTTAAAATTGATATGCAGGCTTACAACCGAGTGATAGGCTTTTGCCGCTTCGTGCAGCCACAAAAGGCTATCGCGCGCGGTTTTGTCCTGCGGGCGCTTGAGCGCCTTGTTCACTTCAAAAAAATCCGGGTAACGGTCGTCGTGCCCGCAATACTGCCAGCCGACAAGATAATAAATTTTGGTAATGCCCTCGGTCATGGCATCAATGGCTTTTATGCAGTCCAGCGCTTCTTCAAAAGTCATGTGCACAAGGCTTTTTTCCGGATTTTTCCGGTCCGGATTTGCCATGGAAAGCTTCATAACCATGCACTTTGTATAATCGTAGTAAAAAGGCAAAACTTGATTTGACATCGTTTTTCCGCTTTTCTTCAGATTTCCGCACAAATTGTCTGCACGCCCGCAGCACGCCGCAGCCGCAGCTCCACTTTGCCCGGCGGCATGGGAATCTCGCTGTAAACATGCCCAACGCCGAACCGGGTTGCCGGAACAGCGCGGATAACCAGTTCCGGATTTTTTGTCAGCACATCTTTATATTCACCGAGCCGCATGACAAATATTCCGTCTGTATTGAAATAGTCGTTCAGCAGCTGTTCACCGCAGAACACCTGCAAATTCAAGCCGGTAAAATCAAATTCCAGCTGCACATCCCCTGCCTGTGAAAAGACTTTTGAATTGATTTGCAGACGATAAAAATACCGTTTTCCTGCCGAATACAGATAACTATTGAACGGCAGGCTGCGCCGCGCACAGGGAGAAAGCGTGAAGTAGTCGTCCAGTTTCTGCTCTGAAACCGCCTGTTCTCCTAAAAAGCCTTGTGTTGTCTCGCAATACACCGTGGTTTTGTCGCTGTAAACCGTGCCGACGGCAAAAACAGGCTTGCCGTTTATGAGATGAAATTGTTTTGCACGCGCTTCGGAAAGCACCAAAATTTCTGCTTCACCGTCTTTGCCTTTGAACACATACGGCGCGTCAACCGAAAGCTCTGTAACGCGCCCGTCCGCGGAAAAGCGCGGCGAAATGCCGGGGCATTCCACAAAGAACAAAGTCTGTTTTCCGTCGTTCTCTGTTTTGGCAATCGGCTGTGCCAAAACATAATCGAGCTTTGTGCCCGCCACAGTCAGGTTAAACGGATAAAAGAACATAGCGTCTGCTTTGACAGTAATTTCCGGAAGGCAAAGCGTTTTGCCGCCGCTTTGCACCGTTACGCACACCTGCTCATAATCAGGCCGGGCAAGCCCTCTTTCATAATTACCTGCAAAGAAATAGCCCGACATTTGCTCGTCCATACGCACCGAGCACTTCAAAAAGGAAATATCACGAGGGTCATCGCTATTCCACTTGGGGAAAAACGGTTGTTTTTCAGCAATCTGCGGGTCAAAGGACTGAATAAAGGTATGCATCAGCCGCAGACGGTCGCCGTGTGCACGGCATTCGCCGTAACGGCTCAAAGGCGCCTGAAAATCATAATCCACAATGGGGTAGTTGTTCGGGTACCCGGTTTTTCTGGTTTCCTGCATGGGGCGGTCGCTCGGATTTCGGCCGCCGTGGAACATGTAATACCCAAGCCAGTTCACGCCGGAAGCAAATTTCGCAAAGCCCACGCCATAGCCGTCCTTTTCAGAAATCCAGGGACGCCGGTGCTGTGACACCTGATTGCCGGGGCCGGTTTCACAGGAGGCATACGGCACATTGCCGAACGCACCGCGCTTTGCTTTTTTTGTTTTCAGCAAATCTTCGCCGATATCGGTTTCAGATCTGCCCGGAGTAATGGCAAAACGGTTGTCGGGGGCAAGCTGCTTTTTGCCGCGTGCCCACGGCGCGTCCGGGTAACCGCCCGCCATGGGCAGGAACTCGTCATCGGGACGATTGGACGGCCAAAGCGTCATGGTGAAAAACGGCGTTTTAAAACCAACTTTTTCCGCAATGCGCCGCAGCGTTCGAATGTGCTCGGTGCTGCCGGTATATTCGTTTTCCAGCTGAATGCCGATTACGGTTTTCCCATCTAAATACGGCTTCACTTCATTGTAAAGCCCGCGGAAGTAGCCCTCGACCTCACGCAGATACGCTTCGTTGTTTGAGCGTTTGCGCGGCATTTTGTTGATGCGCTTCGGGAAGCCGCCGCGCAGCACCTCACCGTGGCACCACGGACCAATGCGCAAAATGCAGGGCATGGAAATCTCGCGGCAAAGCGCCAAAAAACCGGCAATGTTATTGTCCCCTTCAAACTGGAACTTCCCCTTTTCTTCCTCATGGAAATTCCAGAAAACATAGGTGGAGACCACATTGATTCCGCAGTCGCGCATCTTTAAAAGCTCTTTACGCCAAAAGGCATGCGGATAGCGGGAAAAATGAAATTCTCCGGCAATCGGCACAAAAGGCTTGCCGTCCTTGGTGAAGTAAATGGTATTAACTCCGTAACGGCTTTCCATGTTTCCATAATGGAAATTGCCCGACTCCACCGGCTTAAAGTTTGCTTTGATCTCGATCTGCATAAAATCCCTCCGCCTTTATTTTTCGTCCGTAACGGTCAGCGTACCGATAACGCGGTGACACATAAGCTTTTGCGTGGTGAATGAGCCATCGGCTTTTATATTGATGAGGTTGCCGCCGCGCATGGGAACAAGGTAGATATTGTGGTCACAAGAAAGCCCATAGCAAAGGCGGATGCCGGAATACTCCACTTCATAATTGTTCATATGGTCATGGCCAACAAAAACGCCCTTGGTGCTGCCAAGCTCCACCATAGTTTCAAACATCTGGTCATCCTGTGTGGGCGGGCATTCATCTTCAAAGCGGTAGCCAAACAGCTTGCCGCCGTCTTTTTTGGCCGCATCATAAGCGGCGGTGAACTCCTGCATCGGGATATGGAAAAAGGCGAGAGAGGGCACGACTTTTGACGCATCGCCGTTGGTTTCCTCAGCAATGGACTGCACGGTATTTTTATACCACTCGATTTGGTCCTCATGGAAATGGTCATACCCGCCGTTTGCTTCGTCGTACATATTGCTGTCCATCATAAAGAGCGTCATAATGGGCTTGCCGGAAGCATCCGTCACATTGCGGTAATAATTCCCGTGCCCGGTAATAGCCGGGTCGCCGCGCTCATACACGCAGTATTCCAAAGACAGCAAGTATTCGTCAATCGCGTCCTTGTCTGCGTCCCCTTCGGCGTCATGGTTGCCATAGACAAATGCCCACGGAATTTCCAGTTTTTCCATAAACGCACCAAAGGTCTTGATTGCGGTCAGATTGTCCGCTTCGCTTGTGATGTCGCCGGTTACAACAATCAAATCGGGTTTCGCCGCATCCACCATTTTGGTAATATCGCGAAATGCTTTTTCATCTTTTTTCTCATCGTTGAGGATATGTACATCCGTAATCTGCAACACGCTGTAAACCGTGTCCTCTGTACGGACGATTTCCTCCGTAGTCTTGCCGCAGCCGGCAAACAAGGTAAGCATCATGCCCATCACCAAAAAAACAGAAACAATCCTTTTCATTGCTTTCGCCTCTCTTATTCCGTCAAATGTACTGTATCCGATAAAACTGCGTCCGGGCTTATCCGGTCACGCCGCACAGTGATTTTCCGGTCGCTTTCTATCGCAGTCACAACGCCGTTGGTCCATGCAAACGAAACCGACGCACCGTTGACAAACATCCCGCGCACACTGCCTTTTTTGAAAATATCGGGTGCGGCAGGCAGCAAGTCTAAAATGCCGTCTTCCTCATAAACCAGCGTTTCGTTGATACCGGCAACAAAGCCTAAGTTGCCGTCGATTTGGAACAGGAACGGCGGGTGCACGCAAAACAGATTTTTAAAAACGGAATTGGCGAGCATGCCGTCAATTACCTTCTTTGCGGTCTGTGCGTCGTGCAGCCGGGCGGAAAGGCTAATCGCCCACGCCGCCGACCAGCCGATGTGCTGCCCGGAATTTTGCAGGCGGAAATGGAACAAATCGCTTATCCAGCCCGTTTTTTCTGGGTCGCTGTGATACCCAATCAGGTTGCCGGGATAAAACGCATACAGCGGTGAGAAATGGCGGTGCCCTTTTTCAGGCGTTTCAAAATCCGCGTGCCATTCTAAAATGCCGGTGCTCCCCTTTCCGAACGGATACAGCTTCGGAAGCTTTTCGCGGATATCCTTGGAAAGCGCATCGTCGCGCTCTAAAGAAAGATAGTTTTTAAAGCTTTGACGGACAAGCCCCATGTCAAATGCCGAGGCATAATCCAAACCGGAAACCCCGTCGCCGCGGAATTCATTTTCTGGAGAGGTCGAGGGGCAAATGACATAATACCCGTCGTGCAGAATCAGATACTCGCTGGCAAAGCGAGCCGCTTCTTCGGCAATTTCTTCAATTTTGTCAGCATAGTCTGCAAGCCCGCCGTTTTGATAGTGCCGGAACACTTCGTTCGCAAGCCACACCCCGCACAACGGCGCAAGCATATAATTGCAGGTGCCCTGCACAGGCGGTGTTTTCCGCCAAAGGTCCACATTGTGGTTGCATGCAAAGCCGCCGCAGCCATAGTTGATGCGGGCGGTTTCCCGTCCGTTGCACATCGTTTCATAGACCATACGCACCAGCGGCTCGATGCATTCGGTCAGGTGTGCTCTTCCCGCGCCCCAATAGTTCATTTGGGTATTGATGTTGACCGTATAGTTACTGCTCCACGGCGGACGGACAGAGCTGTTCCACTGCCCCTGCAAATTCAGCGGTTCGCCGCCCGGGCGGCTTCCCGCGATGATCATATATTTGCCGTAATTGTAAAGCAGCTCACAAAGCGCAGCGGAAGCGCTGCCGCCTTTGGCATTTGCCAACAGCTGGTCGGTCGGCAGCGGGCTCTCTTCCGAAAAAGAAATGCTTTGCCGGTTCCATAATGTCTGATAATCGGCAATATGGCGCTGCTTCATCGGTTCATATTCGCGGGTAAGTGCAGCAAGCGCCTTCCGGCATTTTTGCAGCACATTACGCCGGGAGGTGTCCGGCATTTCCCGATAGCCGTTAAACCCTGTGGCTGTGGTACAGTATAAAGTTACCTGCTTTGCGCCGGTAATGCGGATTTTCTTGCTGCCAAAATGCATGTGCCCGTCTGTATCCGCTTCGCAGCGCAGGGCGAAAGCCATGCCCTTGCCTTCTTCATAGTGCACGGGGTGGCGCTGTGTGCGCAGATAATTCGGCGCAACATAATCCGGCGCATTGCCGGTAAGGTTGAGTCCCTCGTCCACAGAAACCGCGCTGTGCAGCTTGCTTTTTGCGGAGAGGGTGACATTGAAAGGACGCTCGGCGGTAATGCGGTAAACCACAACTCTGTCCGGGTTCGACGCAAAGGCCTCGCGGCGCACACCGGCTGTCTGCACGGTATATACTGCATTCTGCAAATCCAGCTCCCTGCGATAATTGCCGGTTGCGAGCCGGCAGAAGGTCAGCTTCAAATCACCCAGCGGCAAAAAGCTTTCGCTGTAAAACCCGCAAAGCTTCTTTTGTGCCAGCTCTTCGGCCGCTTTTTGCTTCCCCGCAAAAATCAGCTCGCGCACTTCCTGTAAATAGGCAAGGCTGTTTGGGTCGTTATAGTCTTTCGGATAGCCCGACCACAGCGTCGCATCGTTAAATGCGATTTTCTCTGTGCGTTTGCCGCCGAACAGCATAGCCGCCGTATAGCCGTTGCCTATGGGCAGTGCTTCGCGCCAAAGGCGGGCAGGAGATTTATACCACAGTTTCTGCATAATCATTCCTCTTCCTTTCGTGCAACTATAAAATCAAATTGCATCGGTACACAAACACATTTTCCCGCTTCGCCGTATTTTGCAGAACGAATGCCTTTGTAAAGCACATCCAAGAAGCGGTCGCCCTCTCTGGCGTCCGACAGCTGAAGCCCGCCGTTTTCCTGCAACAGCGACTCTGCGCGGTCGGCGTCTCCCAAGCGAAGGTAAGCCATCGATAAATACATGCGCAGCCGCGGCAAAGCCTGAAGCGACGAATCCACCACTTCAAAGCTCTCTGCAAGCAGCTGATAATTTTCTTCTGCCAACAGAAGGCGGAAGAGGCTTTCTGTCACAGAATAGCTGTTCTGTGCCATTTGCAGGCAGCGACGCGCAAAATAAGCATAGCGTTCATCTTGAAGCTGGTGCAGAATGTAAGCATATAAATGGCAGTTCTGCACATTGTTTTCCAACACCATGCTGTCGCGGCAAAGCTTGTCGGCGGTTTTGAAATCGCGCCGGTCATAAGCGAGCAGGGCACGCTGATAAGGAACTTGCCAATCGCATGCGGTCCGGTGCTGTTCTAACAGCGCCTCCATTGCCGAGCCGCAGGCAAACCCTTTGCAAGCGCCCATTGTGCCATGTTCGAGCAAAGACAGCCACGGCTGAATCTGTTCATCCGCGACAAATTCGAGGTGCGCCGGTGTGTGTCCGGTGAGCACGCCGTCTAAATACCCGTAGCCGCTGCCGTCTGAAACGCGCTTACCCGGAACCAAAGAGATGCTCTTCCGCGCTTCAGCACTGCGGCAATCCATTTTCGCCTGCGGAGCAATGGAACTGACCTGCCGGTCAACGGCCGCCACAAGCTCGTCGTAAGGCCCCTGCACCGCCTGTTTGCCGACACAGGCAAGCGTATAGCACTCTAAAAAGTCCCAGCTGGTCTTTGGCGGCATGGGAATGCACTCATATTGCGTTTTTCCAAGCCCGGCCTGGATTTCGATGTAATCGCCGGCTTTGTCTGTAAGCATTTCCTGCCAGTGCCGCGCGCCGGGTCTGTGCCCCCAGGAAAAGAGCTTGCGCCCTTTCAAATTGCTTGAAGAAAACTGCAAAAGTCCGAAGCCGTCAGCGTCCACATTGGCGATGAATTTATTTGCGCTTGCCGGAATGTCATAGAAATAATCTATTGTATCCGGAATATGTTCGGGATAAGACACATCGATGCCCTGATCGATGGGAATAGGCGACTTTTTAATGCCGATGCCGTCAGAGTTATTATACGCACTGTGCGCCGGTGCAACCACCCTGCCGCCGGGGTATTCCGGCGTCGCCATGTTGGACCACCAATACATTGGAACAACCTCTTCATTGGGGTTTTCGATGTGTACCGCAACCATCAGGCGGTTGTCCTCCAGCCAAAAATCCATTTGATAATAGATGCTGCGCACGCGCTCAAACGCATAGAAGCGCAAAACCTCTTCCCCGTTTTTGCCCTGCACCTCGGCGCAGTACATCGGCGCGCAGGTAAAGGGATTGTGTCCGATGATACCACAGTTCCACTCGACACCGCCGGAGAACCATGCGTTGCGGATGCTTAAATTGCGGAAACGAATGACATCGTTGGTATACAGCACATCTTTCTGTGCCTTTTTGTCGTAGAGCTTCCAAAGACGCGCACCGTAATCCATTAAAAATTCCGCATACAGCGCTTCGTTTTCGAGCACCGCGACGCGAACTTCCTGTTTTGTCTCTGCCCCATACAGATTTTGCTGCGTATAGGGGTAGGAGGTCTCGCGGTAGCCGTAATTGATAAACAGCCCTTCAAAATCCGAAATGGCGGAATTCAGGCGCGCCGCCGTTCTGTTTACGGAAAGGTCCGGCAAATATTCCTCCGGCGCCATGGCAGACGCTTTATACGGTCTGGTTTCAAACTTCAGCATTTTGTCCCTCTCGAATCTCGTATGTATTTTGGTCAAAATCAACCGTTATGGTCGTGCCGTCTGCAAAACAGGTCTGCTGGCGGCGAAGGTTTCCGTCCACAAATTTGTGAGACACCATTTCCTTGTCATACAGCCGTGCCTGCAAATCGCCGAGCGTCTGCACGGTATGGATTTTTTCGCGCAGTTCATCGTCGCTGCACAATTCCTTGCCTTGCGGGAACGGTGTGAAATACGGCGTTTGCGCATTGAGAATGCAGTGCAGCTTTCCGGCGTCCCCGTCAGGGATTCCCCAGCCGCCTGTGCCGTCGATTGTCCACGGCACAAAAACACAGTCGTGAAACACAAGGTTATCAATCGGCACGGGAATGCCGACTGCCACACCGCCGCCCTGCGGACGCACGGCATAAGGCGCGTGGTGCACCAAATCCAAACGATCCAGCAAAAGCGCCGAACCTTCTTCAGAGGAGACGATGATTCCTTTTTCACGCAGGTAGTCAAAGCACTGCGCGCGGTAGCGAATGCTTTCCTCTCTGGTAGCGCGGTGTTCCGGGTGAAAACACTCGTCGCCCTGCACCACGCCGAACACATCCAGATAAGTGCCGCCGATCTCTACCCCGTGCGCAGCCAGCTGCGTATAGGTCTGCTTCACAAAATCCAGTGCCTGCGAAGCGCAAAGCCATGTGTGTTTGCCGCCGTCCCAAATGCTGCAGAACGGATGTGAACCGTCCATATTGGTTACTGCCTTTTCCATATCAAACTGGACGCAGTCATAATAAAAATCGCGGTACTGGTCATGAATGCCGAACACATACCCCAGCTCTTTGCTGGTTTGCGAAAGCTTTTTCAAGCCCTCATAACCGCCTGCATCTGCATTGGGCGGCAAAACATAGGGGTGCTGGTTGTCATATCCGGCAACGCCCCAGCCGTCGGTATGAATATACAGCTTTTCAAGCCCCATTGCGTGCATCTTGCGCAGCTGTTCGGCGCGTTTTTCAAAGGTGGCAAATAGCTTCCGGTTTTCCCCGTTCTTTTTGTAGAATTTGGAATCGGGGCTGATATTGCTTAAAATCCCATGGTGCAGCACCGGCGTGCCGATAAGCGCCTTGACATTGGGATTTTTTTGGATTTTTTCTTTTATGCTGACAAACTGTCCGCTTTCCTGCAAATACCGGCGATAGGTTTTTGCAACGGTGTTGTAATCGCCGTCGGCAAAGAAGGTGAACCGGATTTCGCGCTCGTAAGAAAGTGCGCCAAAAGAGGACTGCCAGTGTACGGAATTGAGCAGCGAGCGGTTTTTGCCAAAGCACGAGAACATGCAGGCGTCATAAGGCGTTTCCACAACCGCGGCAAAGCCGTTTTTACCGCAGACTCTGCCCCAAAGCGGCAAATAGCAGTCGCCGGTGTTGATTTTGCGCCAGTATTTGGTGATTGCAAAGGTCGAAATAAAATTCTTGTTGTATCCGTCCGGCATCAACAGTCCCTGCCGCATGCAGTCCACCGCATAGGCGTTTTTTGTGTGCACCCGGCTGTTGAACGGCGCGGGGAAATAAGCGCCGGCAATCTCGCCGGGCTGTTCGTTTTCAGCGCGCAGGGAAAAGGTGACCGTATTGCCGTCTGTTATTTGCGCGGTGCAGACCAATGTGAACGGAAAGCGTGTGCCCGCCAATGAAAACCCGGTATAGCGCGACACAATCGCGTCGTTTTCCACCTTATGTGTTTTCACCTTAGCGGCGCAAAACGGCAAATACAACGGGATTTGTTTTCCGGCAATATTTCTGCGCACCAAGACATAGGGCTTTCTTCCTTCAGAAACCCATGAAAAGCCCTGATGCTCTATTTCATAGACGCCTTTGTTTTCCTGCAAGGAAAGCGCAAGCCCGTCTTTTTGGCATTTCAGCATATCAGTCTACCTCCAGTTTAAAGCAAATCGGCAAATCGGTTTCAACGCGTTCCGGCAGGCATAAGGTCAGGCTGTGTTTATCCTGTGAAAACTGCACCTGATTTTCTTCGCCTAAAATGCTCACACGCTTTATTACGCAGTGGAACAAATCCATGCTGTCAGCCAGCGAGCGAACGGAAAATTTCTTTTTGCCTTTCGGGCAAAGCGCAAATGCATATACGGCGCCGGGCTTGCAGGTGAAACGATAATCCCGGCCGGTGTAACGGTTTTTTTCATGGAAAGAACCGCTTTTCTGTTTTTTGCCTTCGCCGAACACCTTGTAAGGCTGCGTGCCCCAAATGCCTTCGGCGTTGCGCGCCGTCCACTCACCGAGCACGCGCAAAATGTGCTGTTCTTCCTCACAGAAAGTGCCGTCGGCTTTCGGCCCGACATTCAGCACGAAGCAGCCGTTTTTAGAAATGACATCCAAAAGGTTGCAAATAATGGTCTGCGGCGTTTTAAAGCGATTCGTTGTGCAATAGCTCCACGCATTATACGCTGTGGAGGTCTCGCCCTGCCAAATGTAGGGGCTGATGCCGGGAAGCTGCCCGCGCTCCCGGTCAAAAATCGCGCAGTTATACATAACGGCGTCCGATTTGTAATAAACACAAACCTCTTTACTCCATTCGACAGAACGGTTGTAATAATAGGCCAAAAAGCGTTTCATGTAGGGGCGGAACGCTTTATAAGACACCCACCAGTCAAAGAACAGCGAGGCGGGTCTGTAACGGTCGATCAGCTCACACGAGGACACAAGCCAGTCCTCAAGCCACGCCTGTGTCGGCTCAATGCCGTGCTCCTGGCGCAAAAGCGTATACAGATTGTTGTGCTTGTGCATATTGACGCAATCTCCGTAAAAATCCGGGTGCTTTCCCTGCGTAATCTCGTTTGGGAACCCCACCGTCCGCGCGCCGTTCATAAACCAAAAATGCTCGGCGCGATGACTGGAAGTAGAAAAAATCACATTTTCCGCTTCGCACGCCGTTTTCAGTTCCTGCAAAATATCGCGGTGCGGGCCCATTTTTACGGCAGTCCAGTCGCTTAAAGCTCTGTCATACATTTTAAAACCGTCATGATGCTCTGCGACCGGCATGATAAACCGCGCGCCTGCCGCTTTGAGCATCTGCACCCACTGCTGTGCGTCGAATTTTTCAGCGCGGAACATCGGAATGAATTCCCGATAAGAAAAATCTTTTCCGTACTTCCGGCAATGGTGCCAATAGACCGGGTTGCCGTGGTAGTACATCAACCGGCAATACCACTCGCTGAAATAAGCGGGCACGCTGTAAACGCCCCAATGAATAAAAATACCGAACTTGGCTTCTCTGTACCACGCCGGAACAGGATAGCGCGAAAGACTTTCCCAATCCGGGGAATATGGTCCTTGGTCTATCACCTTTTCAATATCCTTCAGCGCGTTTGCCATTTGCTGTGTGTGTTCCATAAGCACACTCCTGTCGGTTAATCTTCCTTTACATCTTCACAGTTGCGGCATTGCAGCTGGCGGCCGGGCTTTCCGAAACGGTTGCCGCTGACACACAGATGCGCCGTGGATTTTGCTGTAATGCATTTGCCGGGATAGCGGCCGAAAATGTTGTTTTGAATGGTCACATTTTCATGTACCGCGCCTTTGTGCACGGCGTTTTCCGGCAAAATCCGAATCGGCGTTTCGCCGCAGTATTCAAAAATATTGTTGCGAATGGTCACATTTTTGCACATGCCGCTTTCATACCAGCTTTTTGCATCGTCGGAAAGCAATATACCGCTCATGGTGGTGCTGACAAAACGGTTGTTTTCCACGACCACCTTGCCGCGGGTCGTCAGCAAAAGGCCGCGCGTAATGATGCGTGTCAGCCGGTTGTCTGCAAAATGCACATCCGGGCAGGCGCTGATGTCTTCAATCACTTCACCGACCACGGCAGCCTTTGCGTCGTCCAGTGTCAGCTCAATTTCATATTCCCCGTGCAAAACGGAATTCAATATTTTTGCCTGCCCGTGCTCCAGCATGGAATCCGGGCGAATAAACGCAACCGTGTCCCCTGCTCGCAGCGGATTAAACCCGTGGCTTTGCGCATGCATAAACCGCACCGTAATGGTATTGCCCGCTTTGCGCTGGATTTTGAAATGGATGCCGTGCACATTCAGGCAGTCGTCACCCGCGCCGGAAAAGAGGCAGTCCTCAATGCGGACTTGCCCGCGGCACATGCAGATTTGAATGAAATCCGCCACCGAAGCCATGCGGCGCACGCTGTCCTCTTCGGGCGCAAAGGTCAAGCCTTCTGCGGTAAGCGTGTCTGTATCCTGCGCCACAAGCGCAAGCGAATAGTTGAAACGCTGTTTGATATTTTGCAAAGTCACATTTTTGCAGCGGTCCACAAAAATGCCGGCGTACTGCCGCCGCACATCAAATATGTAGTATTCGTCGCCCATTTTAAAACGCGAGGTATTTAGGAACCAAACACGGAACACGCCGTGCTCCAGCTCACAAATGCGAACGGCGCCCATAAAGGGATGGCGCACACGACGGATGGCTTCCGGCTCATCTTTGCGGATAAGTCCAATCCAAAACGCCGTGTTCCGGTCAGCGAAAAACGACCGGGAATAGCCGGTGCCCTCAAAGAAATATTCCCCGTTTCGGCAGGTGTAACGGCTGTCGGCGTCCAGACGAAAATCCGTGTGGAACAGCCCCTTGCCCACAACGGTCAGCGCGTGCATATCCGGGTGGGTTGCCGTGATTTCCAAATCCTGCACGGCAATGTTTTCACAGCTCTGCAAAGCCATGTTGGTCGCTTTGCCGTCTAAAATGAATCGCGCCCCGCCGCCGCGGATCGTTAAATTCTGAATATTCTTCAAGAAAAACGGAACGGCGTTTAAGTGCGGCGTTTCTCCCGGGCCAAATTCCTTGTCGCCGACCGTATTGGTGATATACAGCATTTCCTGCGTGCAGTCCTGCGCCCGGATATGGTAATCCCCTTTTTCAAACACCAAAACGGTTTCTTCTGTGGAGCCCTGCAATCCGTGCAGCAGCTCGCGCAGTGCGGCAGCCGCCTGTGTGCCGGGCACAACGCCGTGTTTTACAGCCTCAATCGTCCGCATGTTAATCCTCCAGCATATTTTTCGGCCGCGTCATTGGCGGCATATCGGGAAACTGATAAAACTCCTTGGCGTTCCGATACAAAAACCATGTTTTTTCCGTGTCGGAAAGCTGTTTGGATTTCAAAACAAAATCATAGCTCATTTTATAGGTGATTTCGGTCATCGTCCGCGGATAATCACTGCCCCACATCAGCTTTTCCATGCCGCACAGATCCGCCGCCTTGAGAATGGCGCGCACAGCTGACTTGTACGGATAAAACTCCGCATTGAAAAGCCATGTGATTCCGCCGCTTTCAATATAGACATTCGGGTAACGCGCAAGCTTAACCTGTTCTTCAAAACCCGGCTTTGTAACCATGCCGAAATGTCCGATCGCCACCCGAAGCGCCGGCAGCTGCTGTACAATTTCTGCAAGCGAGCCGGTTTGCCGATCCCCCTCTGCAAGGTCTATCGAAACAAATTTGCCCTGTCGGCACGCATCCTCAAACACCGAAAAATGCTGTGTCAAATCCTGCGTGGGCAGTCTGCCGGCACACAGCTTGACGCCGTCAAACCCTTCGAGCGTATAAGGCTTGTTTTCCTCATACAGACTGCAAATTTTAAACCGGGTGGGATGCGCTTTTTTTACCTGCAGCAAATAAGCGTCTTGATTGCCGTCGATTTCTTCCTGCGTAATGACCGCGCCGGAAACGCAGGCGTAGTCCATGTTTGCCAGAAAGATTTTCGCCGTGTTCTTGCCGTCGCTGAAATACGGCGGCATCATTTGACGAATTTCGCCGCCGAAATCGCTTTTTCCGTCTTTCAGCGCCGTAACGGGTCTTCCGTCAACAAGGCCTTGCTGTTTCTTCCAAAGATGCGCGTGCGCGTCTAATATCAAAGTGTAACACCGTCCTTAAAAATGGCGATTTCACGGTATCCGTTTTCTTCGTTTCTCGTCTGCTTGCCGCTCGCGACATCCAATACCGTTTGGAACAATTTATCCGCCGCCTGCCCGTCCTCTGAAACGGTTCCGGCATCAAAATCCACCCAATGCGGTTTTTTCTGCGCAAGGGCTGTGTTGGTGGCAATTTTTACCGTCGGCACCGGTGCGCCAAGCGGCGTACCGCGCCCGGTTGAAAACAAAATCATGTGGCAGCCTGCCGCCGTCAGATTGGTCACAGACACCATATCGTTGCCGGGACCGTTCAAAAGATTTAAGCCCGGAAGCACTGCCGTGTCGCCGTAATCCAAAACAGCCGTGACCGGCGCATTGCCGCCCTTCTGCACACAGCCGAGTGATTTTTCCTCGAGCGTTGTAATGCCGCCCGCTTTATTGCCGGGCGACGGATTTTCGCTGACCGACTGACCGTGTGCAATAAAATAGGCCTTATAACGGTTGATCAGCTGCACCGTCTGTTCAAACACCGTTTGGCTGACGCAGCGGTTCATTAAAAGCTGCTCTGCGCCAAACATTTCCGGCACTTCCGAAAGCACGGCTGTGCCGCCCATTGCTGTCAGGCGTTCGGTAATACGCCCAATGAGCGGGTTGGCGGTAATGCCGGAAAAGCCGTCGCTGCCGCCGCATTTCAGACCGATTTTAAGCTTAGAGGCAGGCACCGCAACGCGCCTGTCTTTAGCTGCAACGGCCTGCAGCTCGCGAATCAGACGCACGCCCTCTTCAAGTTCATCGCTGCAGTCCTGCGCGTTCAAAAACCGAACCCGCTGCTTGTCATAAGGTCCGAGTACCTTTTTCAATTCATCAATACGGTTGTTTTCGCAGCCAAGCCCCAGCACCAGCACGCCGCCGGCATTGGGGTGGCGAATCAGGCCGCAGAGAATCTTCTGCGTGACCGCATGGTCGCCGCCAAGCTGGCTGCAGCCATACGGGTGCGCAAACGAGAAAGCGCCCGTTGCCGCGGCAAGGCGCTGTGCCGTTTTGTTGACGCAGCCGACTGTGTTAATAATCCAAATATCATTGCGAATACCGATTTCCCCGTTTTGCCGCACAAAAGCTGAAATCTCGGGCGCGGCAAGCGGCGTTTGCTTCGGTATGTCCGGTGTGTAAGTATATGCTTGCTCGCCGCCGAGCGCCGTTTTCAGATTGTGGCTGTGCACATGCTCGCCCTTTTGGATGTCGGCGCTGGCAAAACCGATAGGGAACCCATATTTAAAGACGGTTTCCCCCTTTGAAATGTCTTTCGCAGCATATTTATGTCCGTTTTCCGGCGAAACGACGACATTGTCCGCCGGGTGAATCAGGATATAGCCCACTCAATCGCCTCCCGAATGCCGTCACGCGCAATGCGCTGGATGCTTTCCTGCACCAGCGGCAAAAGCCCGGAAAGGTCAGCGCCCCACAGCGCTTCATCTGAAAGAATCTGCGGCAAATCGCGCTGGCGGATGCTTTGAATGACCGCCGCGTCATCCTGCGGCGAAGCGGTTTTATAAAATACAAGCAAAGCGGCAAGAGAAAAAACCAAAGCTTTTGGATAAACACCGTTTGCCTTGTAAAAATCGAGAACGGTCGGCAGAACGCGCACGCTGTACTTGCTGACGGAATTCAGCGATATAGACGAAAGCCGGTGCTTAATGAACGGGTTGGAAAAGCGCTCCAAAACTGCGCTTGTAAACGCCATGTTTTCTTCGTTCTCGCCGAGCACCGGCAAAATTGCCTGGAAAAGGCAGGTGTTCAAAAACCGACGCATCTGTTCGTCAGCAAGGCATTCGCCGACTGTGGAAAGCCCCGCAAGCATCGCCGGGCAGACCATAGAGGTGTGCGCACCGTTGAGCACCCGCACCTTGCGTTTTTTATAGGGGCGAACATCGTCTGTCCAAACCACATGGAACCCGGCTTTTTGCAAAGGCAGTTCCTGTTCGAAGTTGCCCTCAATCACCCACAGGTGGAAAATCTCTGCGGTATCGAGCAGCTTATCCTGATAGCCGAGCGCTTTGCAGAGCGCCTCAGCCTCGTCTTTCGGGTAGCCGGTCACAATGCGGTCCACAAGTGTGTTGCAAAAAGTATTTTCAGAGTCAATCCACGCCTTGAATTCATCGCCCAGTTCCCACAAATCCGCATAGCGCAGAACGCAATCTCGCAGTTCCCCGCCGTTATTGTCAATTAGCTCGCAGGCAAGAAACACAAAGCCCGGCAGGTTGTTCTGAAAACGACGGAATAAAAGCTGCGTGACTTTTCCCGGGAAAGAACGGGCAGGCTTGTCGGTAAATGCGCAGGTGCTGTCAAACGCAATGCCCGCTTCGGTGGTGTTGGACACGACAAACCGAAAATCCGGCGAATCTGCAAGGCGCAGAAATGCGTCAAAATCCGCATAAGGGTCAATGCCGCGGGAAATCGAGGTAACGCGCGTGTGCTCCACGACCTGCTGCCCGTTTTCCATACCGCGCAAATACAGGTTGTAAACACCCGCCTGCTCGTTTAAAACCGGCACCAGTCCTTTTTCAATAGGCTGCACAACAACTACCTTGCCGTCATAAAGCCCTTTTTCATGGAGCTTATGTATAAAATAATCTACAAAGCCTCGAAGAAAATTCCCTTCGCCGAACTGAATAATCGTTTCTTTCATTTTTCTCGCCTCAATCTGCAATTTGAATCAACAATTTTGCAAGCGTTCCGTCGTTGTGTGCCAGCGCCGAAAACGCTTCCTCAGCGCGCTCCATCGGGTATACGCCGCTGACCATTTTCAGCACATCCGCACCGCCGGCCGCCACCAGTTCTATCAATTCTTCAAAATCTTTTGTATATGCGTTGCGGCTGCCGAAAACATTTAACTCTTTTTTCAAAAGCACCGAATGCACAAAGGTCGTTTCTTTTTTGCCGTTGCCGATGAGAATGATGTTCGCACCGTGCGCCGCCGCGTCAATGCAGGACAGGAAAGTTGCCGGCTGTCCGCACGCTTCCACGCAAACATCAAATCCGTTTCCGTCTGTGAACGCCGCCGCTTTTTCAGCAAGGTCTTCCTTTTCGACAGAAATGGTCATATCCGCACCGTAGCTTTCAGCGAGCGCAAGACGGTTGTCTAAAAGGTCGGCAATCGCGACGCGCGCGCCCATGGCCTTGGCTTTCATCAACGCGAACAGACCGATTGGGCCAGCCCCCATAATCAAAAGGTTGTCGCCCGGGCGCACCGCTGCACGCGAAAGCGCATGGCAGCTGATGGAAAACGGCTCGATAAGCGCAAGCGCTTTTGCCGAAAGCCCCTTGCCCGGAATAATGCGCGAAACCGGCATGGCAACATATTCACAGAAACTGCCGTCACGCTGCACACCCATTGTCTGATTGTCCGTGCAGGCATTTACAAGCCCTCTTTGGCAGGCGTAGCAGTGCCCGCAGTTGAAATACGGGTTTGCGGTTACAATATCGCCCGCTTTTAAGCCGCGGTCATTTTCGCCGATTTCCACGATTCGGGCGCTGAATTCGTGCCCGGGAATGCGCGGATAGGTCGTAAACGGCTGATTGCCGGTAAAAGACGCTACATCCGCCCCGCAAATGCCGCAGTAAAGAATTTGCAGCAAGGCTTCATCCTTGCCCACAACCGGCATGGGCACTTCTTTGATTTGAATTTCACCCGGTTTTGTAATTTGAATGCTTTTCATTTTGTCAAATCCATCTCCATATATTCGGGGTTCCACACAACCGCTGTTTTCAGCGACGAACCCTTTGCAAAAATTTTGTTTTCATAAGCCGCAATGGGGTCTTGCGTAAACGCCTCTTTGTCAATCAGCTCGACAATTTCATCAAAACGGCTCTCGCACAAAATCCGGATTGCCTTTTCCATGTGCGCCTGCGTGAAATTGATAGAAGACAGAATCACATGGTTTTTAAATCCAAACGGCATGGTGTCAAAGGTCACCTTCGGGCCCAGTGAAAAGCTGTCGTAAATGCCGTTGCAGCCAAGCACGCCTTCCCCGAAAGCTACCCTGTGTTCCACTTCGCTGCCGCTTGTGCCGACAAACACCGTTGCCGTGCCGCCGAGTTTACGAAGAATTTCGCGCGCGGTCGTTTTTTCGTCCATACCGTCGGTGCACAGATAGTCCGCGCCTTCGATAACCTCTTTTGCAAAGCGAACCTTGGCAGAAGATTCGTCGCTGCGCGCCACGAACAAAATCCGGGCGTCTTTGTGATTGCGCCGAATCTGGTCGCCGATAAACAGCCCCGTCGTGCCCATACCGAAAATCACGGTGCGTGCAAATGTATTTTCGCACGCTTCTAAACGCGCTTCCGCCTCTGAACAGCCTTTTTTTGCCATAATAACACGGAAGTTCTGCGCCGTACCGATGTCGCACATGCGCTCATGCTGGAACACAGCGCAGGCATAGGGGTCGGAAAACACTAACTTTTTCGCAAGAGAAAGCGGCAGCTTTTCAAGCCCGTCATACTGCGGCGGCAAATGCAAAAGCATATCGGGATTGAAATAGTTTTCGTCGCAGAAAAGCCCGTCGGCGCCGTCACAGCCGTATTCAAAATAGGTTTCATCCTCTGTAAAGCGCGTCGGGTCGGCACTGTCGCCGCCGCGGATGAGCACAATGGCGAACCGGTTTTGCGACGGCACAAACACAACGCCCTCGTGCCCGTTGATGAGTCTTGCTTCGCCTTTCGGGAATTTGGGTGTCAACGCCCCGCGGCGACCCATTTGCATCAGCTCATAATCGGTGCCGCAAAAGCCTACAAACACCGGCTTTGCCGCGATTCCCTCTAAAAGCGGTTCGCCTCTGCGGCGCTGCCGCTTGGGGTTGATGGTCTCAACCTCGCCGTAGCAAAGCGGCCGGCTGGCATCGTTTTGGAAATAAGTGCCTTTCACCGTCATTCCAAAACACATCCTTTTTTCAAAATAATATTGGCATATTGGCGGGTTTCGCCGGTTGCCACAACCGCATACGCCTGCCGCGCACGGTCATAAAACGCGAACCGCTCTAAAAAGGCGGCTTTTGCCTGCGGTTCCGCCGCATGCAAAATCGTCTGGTATTCTTCCCAAACAGAGGTGTCTGCCGGGTCGCCCGCGCACTTTTCCATCAGCAGAAAGTTTTCGCTGTCATACTGGTCAAGCGGCATCAGCGTCAAAATCGCCTGCAGCAGTTCGCCTGCGGGGATTCCGTCGGCGCGCACCAGCCTTTTGGCAATCGATGCAGACGGGAAATTGGCGTCCGCCAGAACAATTTCGTCGCCGTGCCCCATTTCGCAAAGGATCTTGAGCAGCTCCGGAGACAGATTTTTCGGAATATGTTTCAGCATATCGTTCCCCCTATGATTGTTTTTCGATTCTATAACCTGTGTCTTTTTCCATAGTCAGCTTTAATAAGTTGCGGTTTGTTTTAGCTTCTGTCAGCAAGTGCTCTCCTTCGGCGCCGACACGGTAAACACGCACTTTTTCAAACGGCACATAAACTTCACATTCCCCGCCGCTGCCGGAAAACGCATACCAGGCGTTCTCCTGCCAGGCAACCGGCAGACAAAGCGTTTCGCCGGATTTTAAGCGCCGGTCGTTTTCATAAATCGCCTGGTCACGCACCGCCGTTTGCACACCGCCGTCAAAATGCGCCCGCCGGGCTTTCCCCACGCCGGAAATCGAGCGAAGCTTGTGTGCGTTCAAAAATAAATACGGCACGGTCTTCAGGGCGAATTCGCGCGTAAAGGCTTGCTGGAACGCGGCGCCGTTCAGCCCGAAGTTTTGTTCGCCGTGCGCGTTTCCGTAAAACAGATACTGCAAATCCTTATCCCATTGAATCCCCATGGCAAGCTGACCGCCCGCCAAAAGCTGCGGGGGATAACGCAGATAGTCGCGCTGTGTCATGCGGAGGTTCCAAACGGCGGGAATCAGCCCCACCGTATCGCTTTTGCCCCAAAGCGAGCGATAGCCGCAGGCAAGCTCCCGGTAAATGAACTCAGAAGTGACATCTATGCCTTTGTCTAAAAACCATTCAATCATTTTGCGGCGGTATTTCTTTTCTTCCGCAATCGTGGTGTTTTTGCCGCGCCTTACAAAAAACGCATCGACATGAATCGTTCCCGCCGTTTGCAGCTCGGGAACAAGCTCTAAAAGCTGCTCGGCGCGTTTTTGAAAGAACCCGCTTTTATATTCCTCAGCAAACCGCACCTGATAGGCGGTTCTGCCGTTCCAAACGCCGGTCGGTTTCGGTTTGCCGTTCGCCTTGCATAAAATCAGGTCGTTTTGCAGGTAGGTGTCCCACAGCGGGCTGTCGGGATAGGCGTCGGAAAGATTGATGTGCAGAGAAACCGTCGTGTGATAACGGCGTGCTTCCCGCATCAGCCACAGCAAACTGTCGCGCGCGGTCGCGTCCTGCTCGCGCTTGGCATATTCATTTACCTCAAAAAAGGCGGGGTATTTGTCGTCGTGCCCCAAATACTGCCAACCGACCAAATACACGATTTTCGGCGCACCGAGCGTGAGCGCGTCCGCCGCCTTGATTTTTTCAAGCGCCTGTTCAAAGGTGTTGGACATTTTGCAGCCGCCCTTGTTGTCGGGAAGCCCGATGCCCAGCTTTAAAAGCATGGTTTTGCTGTAATCAAAACGAAACCGCATGGCGTTCTCCTTTGTTAAAACGATTTGATCTCCGCGTGGATCTGGTTGTTGCTGTCGAGCGTCAGTACATTGCCGCCGAGCGCATCAAAGGAGAAATAGCAGTTGTAAGAGCTTTTTGTGAAATAGCAAAGCTGTACGCCTTCATATTCCGCGAAGAAGTTGTTGTTATGGTCATGACCTGCAAAAACATGAGTGCCGCCGTTCTCTTTAAAGGCTGTAAAGAAACCGTCGTTATTCACCGCTGTATAGCTGTCCTCGCCGCGCATGCCTTGTGTATAGCCATCGGTAATTTCTTTGTATTCCGGAAGCGGCACATGCATAAACGCCATGCTCGGCACGGTCTCGCCGGCCTGTGCAAGAATGCCGTCTACCGCCCATTTATACCACGCAATCTGATTTTCGCCGATGCCGCCGTCGGTGATTTGACCGTCGACGATGCGATATTGCCCGTCGTCAAACATAAACAGGGAATAAACCGGCTTGCCGTCGCGTGTCAGGTTGATGATATAGTTGCCCATGCCGTTCATGCCGGCAGGGCCGCTTTTAAACAGGCAGTATTCGCTGCTTTCATAGATTTCCGCAAGCTTCGCCTTGTCGGCGCGTCCCTCATAATCGTGGTTGCCGAACACCGGCGCCCAGGGGATTTCAAAGCCGTCCATGAAATCGGCAAACTGCTGTGTGCAAATGTCGTTCCACGCGGTCAAAACCGTGTCGCCGCCGATGAGAATAAGCCCGGGCTGCACCTCTTCAATCAGCTGCTTCAACCGGATGCGGCTCATGCCGTCCAAAATGAAGTTGACGCCGAGCGCCGCAGCAAAAGTACCGTGATTGCGGATATGTATATCTGTCAGGCAGAGGATTTTAAAGTCGCCGTCGCCTGCATCAATGCTCTGTGCGTAATCGGGCGTGTAGGTGTCCTCAGGTGACCATTCGTCACACACGGCAACGCCCTTTTGCTCTTGCAGCGCAACCGAAGCGAACCACGCGTTGCAAACTGCCACCACGGCAAGCCAAACGGCGAGCACGCAAAGAATGACCCGAACAGCTTTTTTCTTGAAAAACTTTCTCATCGTTGTGTCTCCTTTTTTAATGATTTATGCAAACAGCTTTTTGTATATCAGCATGGCAAAATGGCTGTTGTCTTGGCGCAGGACTTCGATTGCGTCTTCATACAGCCCCGCCGCGGCAAATTCAATGGCGATTTCGATGGCGTGGTTGTGGTTCATGGAAACGGGTTTCCCTAAAATACGGCCGCTGATTGTATCCAGCGCATCCAGCGAACGCACGGTTTCGGCAAGCGCACGCGCCTGTTCCTCGCGCCCGGTTTTCAAAAGGAGCATGGCTTTGAGGTCGAGCGCTTTATAATTACGCCCGTTTTTAATAATTGCATCATCCAAATGTGCAAGCGCCGTTTCAAAGTCACCCTGTCTTGCACAGATGCACGCCATGTGATAGAACGCCGCTTCCTGACAGGCGTTGCACCATGTGGATTTGTAAAACGCGTCATAGCTTTCTGAAAGCCTGCCCTGATACAACAGGCACAGCCCCAAATTGTAATACGGCTCGCTGTCGTAGGGATTCGGGTTAGAGCGTATTGCTTTTTGCACGGCGGCGCGGAAAAACGGCTCGCTCTCTTTAAAATATCCCTGCCGCAGCAGCAACAGCCCGTAAGCGTTGTTCAGCCGGATGTCGGTCGGGTCACGCCGCAGACCTTCTTTGAAATAATCCTCCGGCGCGTAAGTTGCGTGACGGTACTGCGTGATGTGCAGACCATACAAATATAAATCCTCGGTCGTTGCGCAGTCCGCCGGGTCGGGCGGGCAGACGGCCGCTTGCGGAATTTCCTGCTTTTTGCCGTCGGGCAGATAGGTGAGATATTCGCGTCCGCCGCGCGCTGGATTCTGCCGCCGATTTCCGGCAAAACCATGACCTTGATATAATCGTTTTCCAAATAGACCGCCGTATAGGCTTTGTCCTCTTTTTCGTCAAAAATACGGTCAATCACCGTGTGCGGATAGACCTTGCCGCTGCTGCCCTGATAAACCCTTTTCTCTAAAAACATGGGGTTTTTATTGGGCGCACCGATCTTATAGGTCGGCAGCAGTATTTTTTCTTCCCAAACCCGCACCTTACCGCACATCGTGTAAAACACTCCTTTAAATTTTGAAATTATCGTGCAAAATTGACATATCCTTGTGGGTATTGTATAATAAGTTTCCTGAAAAAACTTGCGAAAATCTACTTTGTTTTTTAGAAATCCTACTATTTTTAGGAGGCCGATATGAAATCCACGGAAAGCGGTGTGCTCAAAAAATCTGACTTCTATTTTTCGTCGCCCTCCCCCACGGCGCGGCGGCTGTTTTACTGCCCGGTGAGCGCGGGGCATTTTTACTGCCGGAAAGGGTATCACCTGGTGCGTGACAATTACAACAGCCTTTTGGTCACGCACATCATCAGCGGCAGTTTCACTTTCATGCTCCACGGCAAGCCGCACACGGCGCGCGAAGGGGAGACGGTGATTTTAGACTGCTTCCGCCCGCACGAATACTACACCGAAGATGCGTTTGAATCGGTCTGGCTGCATTTTAACGGCTTGAACTGTTTGGATATGTATGAAGAAATCATCAAAAGCGAGGGCAACATTATCACCTGCAGCGACCCGCAGCGCACCGAGGATTTGCTGTTTCGCATTTTCGACGCGATTCGTTCAGAAGACCGCCCCTCGGAATTTACCCTTTCCATGGATATTTACAAGCTGTTTGCCGAGCTTTTGAACCCCCTGCATGTCAGCCGCAAAAATAAAGCGAGCTATGAAGAGAGCATTCAGGAAGCAAAACGGTATATCCATGAAAATTTAAAAGAGGGGCTGACCGTGCAGGGCATTGCAGATTCCATTCACATGAGCCCGTCGCATTTTTCAACCGTGTTTAAACAGCAGACCGGGTTTTCGCCTTATGACTATGTGCTCATCACCCGACTCAACCGCGCCAAAAGCTATTTGCAAAAGACCGACCTTTCAATTGCGGAAATTGCCGAAGAAACCGGCTTTAACAGCGAATCGAATTTCATTTATTTCTTCACCAAAAACGCGGGGCTTTCGCCCAACAAATTCCGAAGGCTTCGTTTTTAAAACAAAAAAGAACGCACCACACAGAAAAATCTGTGCGGTGCATTTTATTTGCTGTGCAGGATTTACTTTTTGTCAAACTACTGTACCATTAGTATAGCCGGTAATGGTCACGGTCAACGGAATATATTTCGTTGTAATGCCCAACAACCGTTTTCTTGCAGTTGCAGTTGCGGTTGCAACGGAATATGTCCCATGATCTGAGTAAGTAGAAGCAGGTTCTTCTAACGCCCAACCACTTACATATACATCCGTTTTATATAGAGAGCTAATGCAAGTAATGGTATTATTATCATTCACCAAAAACTTTGCTGTAAGGGTTAAACGGCAAGTTTCTTCATTGTCGGAATTGAAAACTCTTGCAGCTTTTTCATATCCAGTAATATAGCCTCTTGTCAAGCTTGGTGTAACAGGCTCAATAATAATATAGGAACCGTCTGCAAAATAAATCGGGTCCCCAAGTTGTGGAGCAGTTGTCGTCTCTGCCACAGGTTCCTCAGCAAATACGGGGAATGCAAAGCAAGAGATTAGCAAAACGGCTACCATCAAAAACGCTACTTTTTTTCTCATAAAAATCCTCCTCAAAATTATTAAACTACTCAAGCAATAATGCTTTCATGCCCTGAAGAATAACAACAGTTGGCTGCACAGCATCATAAACCAATAGAAAATACAACCCCACCATAAGACCAACAGCGAGAGTCGCTATAAGCATACTCATTGCTATTCGCTTACGCTTATAGCGACGAATTTTCTCTTCGCCGATTGCCTCCGCAAATTCTTTAGCAACCGCTTTCGGCTCTCCGATAACTTCGTAAAGCTGTTCTTTGGAAAGCTGCGGGTCTTGCTGTAAAATCTCCTCTATCGAGGCTTCCAGCGAAGCGAGGCAAGCTGCTTTGTCCGCCTTTGCGCAGTGCAGGTGTCGGGCAACTGCACAAATATACTTTTCTCTTTCTTTTTCACTGATCATGGGCCTGCTCCTCCGCGTTTAACGATTGAAAAATTGCGCTTACACCGCCGATAAAGCTGTCATAATCCGCTTTCATAGCGGCAAGATAGTGCTTGCCCGCCTCGGTAATATGATAATACTGGCGCAAACGGTTTTCGTCGTTTCGTTTGCCGGATTCCACAATGTAATTCTGGTTCAGCAAACGATAAATCGCGGCGTAAGGATACGCGATTTTGCAAACGCCGCCGGAGCATTTATCCAAATGTGTCAGAATTGCATAGATATGCATATCCTGCTTTTCTAAAAAAGCAAGAATCAGCATTTCTGTTATACCCTTTTTCAGGTTTTCAGCAATTCCGCTTTGGCCTTCCCGGCTCTGCTGTGCCACTTCATCACCAACCCACTCTTTCCGCCATTATAGTACACATAGCGAAAAAGTGCAACATTTTTTTGCAATAAATGTTTTTTGTTATTGACAAATTATTTAAAGTGTGGTACTGTGTGTTTGTAAGAAAGACTTGCATGCTGCTTTTCAGAAAAAGCTTGCAGCCCTCTGCCCCCACTCACTATTGCTGTTTCTGAAACCTGCGGCGGGCTTTACCAGTTGAGGGGTAAAGATATAGCCGACCATCTTCCCGCTGCGGCGCACATGCATCTGTCTTGCGAAGCACACACACCCGCCCCGGACGGCCCCCCTGCCCGGTGCGGGTTGCTTTTTTAAGTCCGCTTTTTAGGACTTTGCAAGTCTTTGCCCTTTGACAAGTTTTTGACCGTTCGCTATACTATAAGCATGAATCAGGTACACGCGGGTTACGCAAAATACACTATTTACAAAAAAGCATAACCGTGTTACAATACAATTGTTCTTATACCATACCAAGAACAATTAGGTTACTACAACAAGGTAGAAAACCGAAAAGCTCTGACGGTTCACTTTTTTGGTGGACCGTCATCTTTTTTTGAGGAGGATATTTATGAAATATGCAATCGGTTTAGACTGCGGCATTGCTTCTGTCGGCTATGCCGTTATGCAGTTAAACGAAAACGACGAGCCTTGCCGCATAATTCGGCTCGGGAGTCGTGTGTTTAACAAAGCCGAAAACCCAAAAGACGGCGCTTCACTTGCGGCGCCCCGCCGGGACGCGCGTGGGATGCGGCGGCGCATTCGCCGGCATCAGCACAGGCTCGAACGCATCCGCTATTTATTGGTTTCGTCCGGTGTTCTGTCACAGACAGAAATGGATAATCTGTTTTCCGGGCAGTTGAGCGACATTTACTGGCTGCGCACAAAAGCGCTCGACGAGCCGCTGACCGCTGCGGAATTTTCGCGAGTGCTTATTCATCTTGCCCAGCGGCGCGGGTTTCGCTCCAACCGTAAAACCGACACGCAGGAAAAAGAAGCCGGGAAGATTTTGAACGCTGTTGCGGAAAACGCCGGTGAAATGGAGCGCGGCGGCTACCGAACCGTTGGTGAAATGTTTTATAAGGATGAAAAGTTCCACGAATACAAACGCAACAAAGGCGACGACTATTCCGCCACTGTGGCACGGAGCATGGTTGCCGACGAAATCGCCAAAATTTTTGAAGCACAAAGGCGTTTTGGCGCGGCGTTTGCGAGCGAGGCTTTGGAAGCGCAATACACCGAAATTGCACTTTCCCAGCGTCTGTTTGATTTAGGGCCGGGTGCAGGGCCCAAGAATTCACCAAGCCCTTACGCCGGCGACCAGATTAGCCGCATGATTGGTCCGTGCACGCTTTTACCCGAAGAAAAGCGCGCACCGAAAGCTGCCTATTCCTTTCAGGTGTTTACGCTTTGGCAAAACATCAATCACATCCGCATTGCCGCGCCGGGCAAAGAAACGCGCGGGTTGACCGACGAACAACGCTTAGCAGTTTTTGCCCTTTGCCACCAAAAGAAAGATGTGAAATACACCGCGCTTCGCAAGCTGTTGGCGCTTCGTGAAGACGAGTTCTTCACAAGCCTTTCCTACGGTGAAAAAGCTGTTGCAGAAGTCGAAAAAGCGGCGTTTAATTACTTAAAGCCCTATCATCAAATCAAAGCAGCTTTAAATAAATTGGGGAAAGATTATATCCGCAATCTTTCCACGGAAGAACTGGACGACATCGGTTATATTTTCACCGTGCACAAAACAGATGATTCCATTCGCCCGGCGCTCGAAGAAAAAGGCTTTGCGCCCGAAGTTATCGACGCGCTGCTCGCCTGCGGGTCACTTTCCGGGTTCGGCCACATTTCCGTCAAAGCATGCAAAATGCTGATTCCTTATTTAGAAACCGGCTTGACCTATGACAAGGCCTGTGACGCAGCGGGCTTGGATTTCCGCGCACACAACAATGCTGAAAAAACAATGTACCTTTCGGCAACCAGCAACTACCTTTGCGATATTGTGAACCCGGTCGTGCGCCGGGCAGTCTCCCAAACCATCAAGGTCGTCAACGCGATTATCCGCGAGCAGGGGTGCAGTCCGACTTATTTGAACATCGAGCTTGCCCGCGAGCTTTCCAAGACCTTTGAAGAGCGCAAACAAATTGAAAAAACAATCAAAGAAAATGCCGCGGTCAACAGCCGGGCGGTCGAACGCCTGCAAACCGAATTCGGCATTGTAAGCCCAACAGGGTTGGATATTGTCAAATTCAAGCTGTGGCAGGAGCAGGACGGTGTCTGCCCCTATTCGCAAAAGCATATTGCACTCGAACGACTGTTTGAGCCGGGCTATGTCGATGTGGACCACATTATTCCATACAGCATCTGCTTTGACGACAGCTACAACAACAAGGTGCTGACTTTCAGCCGGGAAAACCGGCAAAAAGGGAACAAAATCCCGATGCAGTATCTGACAGGCAAGGCACGGGACGACTTTGAAATCTGGGTCACAAACAACATTCATAATCGCGTCAAACGCCAACGCCTTCTGAAAGCCGAGCTGAAAGAAGAAGATACCGAAGGCTGGAAGGCACGCAATCTGAACGACACCAAATATTTAAGCCGCGTTTTATACAACTTCATCAACGACACGCTGCTGTTCACAGACTTTGCAAACGGTCGAAAAAAGCATGTCCGCGCCGTCAACGGCACGGTGACTTCTTATATGCGCAAGCGCTGGGGCATTGCCAAAATCCGTGCGGACGGCGACCTGCACCACGCGGTGGATGCGGCGGTCATTGCCTGCGTGACAGAGCGCATGATTCAAAAAGTCTCGACTTATTCCAAATACCATGAAGTTTATTATGTATTAGATGAGGAAAAATCGCTCGCGGTCGATTTCAACGGCGAAGTGATTGATGAATTCCCTCAGCCGTATCCGCATTTCCGCAAAGAACTTGACGCCCGCACCATGGACGACGCCAGGCGCGCGGTGAAAGACTGCCGTTTCCTGCATTACACTGCCGCGCAGGAGGACGCCGTGCAAAGCTGTTTCGTGTCGCGCATGCCGACGCGCAAGGTGACGGGTGCTGCGCATTTGGACACCATTCGCTCCGGGCGCGAACCGGGCTTTGTAATTTCCAAAGTTCCGCTTACAAAACTAAAGCTCGGCAAAGACGGTGAAATTGAAAACTATTATAACCCGCAAAGCGACACCCTGCTTTATAACGCACTGAAAACGCGGCTCGCAGAATTCGGCGGCAGCGGTGAAAAAGCGTTCCCCCCGGATAAACCGTTTTACAAGCCAACCGCCTGTGGCGAACCGGGACCGATTGTGAAAAAGGTCAAAATCATGGAAAAATCTTCTTTGAATGTGCCGGTGCGCAGCGGCAACGGTGTGGCGGCAAACGGGGATATGGTGCGCATCGATGTTTTCAAGCCCGAAAACGACGGCTATTATTTCGTGCCGATTTATGTTTCCGACACCGTAAAACCCAAACTGCCCAACAAAGCGTGTGTGCAAGGAAAGCCTTACGACCAATGGAAAGAAATGCGGGAAGAGGATTTCCTCTTTTCGGTTTACCCGAACGATTTGCTGCGCATTAAGGCAAAGGAGTCCATCAAATTTACCGTTTCCAACAAAGACAGTTCCCTGCCAAAAGAAATTTTACGCAATGATATTTTGGTGTATTACAACAGTGCAGACATAGCCACCGCTAATATAAAAGTATTGACCCACGACAATGCCTATTTCAAAAAAAGCCTTGGCATTAAGACCTTGCTTTCTTTTGAAAAATACACTGTAGACCCGCTGGGAAATTACAGCAAGGTCGGCAAAGAACCGCGTCAGCGGTTTCGGTAAGGGAGGCGTCAAATGCCCTACCGCAATATTTTTGTCGCCAACGAAACGGTTTTAAAGCTTCGAAACCGCCAGCTGGTCGCAGACAACGGCGAAGAGTTCGCCTTTCCGGTGGAGGACATTCGCTGTATTGTGATAGACAACGAAAAATCGGTTTTGTCGGCACAGCTGATCGCCTTTTTGGCCGCTTACAATGTCTGTCTTTTGGTTTGCGACCGGCGCCACATGCCGGCGGCGCAGCTTTTGCCCGTGGGCGCTTACTGCCGGGTACAAAAACGGATTCAACTGCAAATTGCACAGTCCAAACCGAAGTGCAAGCGCCTTTGGCAGAAAATCGTGGTGCAAAAAATCGAAAATCAGGCGCGCTGTTTGGAGCTTGCCGAAAAACCGGGCGCTGAAAAGCTGCGCACATTCGCCGCCGGGGTGCAGTCCGGCGACCCGACCAACCGCGAGGGCTGCGCGGCGCGGGTATATTTCCCCCTGCTGTTTGGTAAGGCATTTACCCGCGACAGCGAAATTGAAATCAACGCCGCTTTAAATTACGGCTATGCGGTTTTGCGCGCCTTTTTGGCAAAAACGCTGGTGGCTTACGGCTTGGAACCGGCGCTCGGGCTTCACCACCAAAACCAGCTCAACGCTTTTAATTTGGCGGACGATTTGTTAGAGCCGTTTCGTCCGGCAGTCGATTTGTTTGTGGCAAACGAACTGCCGGATTTGTCGGACGGCTTCGGCACAGCGCAAAAGGCAAGACTGGTTCAGCTTTTAAATTGCGCTGTAACTGTAGACGGCGAACGCTGTTCTTTGGCGCACGCGACGGAGCTTTTGGTGCAAAGCCTGATTGCGGCATTTGAAACGGACAAGCCCCACCTGCGTTTGCCGCAAATTGGCGAAATCGCCTTTTTTGATTATGACTAAATTTATGAGAATGCTTGTGTTTTTCGACCTGCCGGTTAAAGAAAAAGCCGCCCAAAAGGCGGCGACCCGGTTTCGGAATTTTCTGTTGAAAGACGGCTATCAAATGGTGCAATATTCCGTTTACGCCCGCGTGTGCAACGGCTATGACGCGGTTGCCACACACGAACGCCGACTGAAGCAGAATTTGCCCGCCAACGGCTCGGTGCGGCTGTTGGTCATTACAGAGCGGCAATATGAATCCATTCAAATTCTGTTGGGTGAACGCCGTCAGGCAGACACCCCCGTTGCTTACGAGCAGCTGACCTTGCTGTAACTAAAAAAGAACCGAAAACAGACCATTTGCGGTTTGTTTCCGGTTCTTTTTTTCGGCGAAAAACGCCGAAGCTCCCCGATTCTTCATGCTTTTTGTGTCCCCATATTATACCATACCAAGAAAAATTAGGGAACTACAATTGCACTGATTTAAAATCGTTTCAGCGCAAAATTATACCATACCAAGAAAAATTAGGGAACTACAATTGCGGTTGGGCTTCCTATTCTTGGTGCTGATTATACCATACCAAGAAAAATTAGGGAACTACAATAAAAGAATGAAAGGAAAGAAAATAAAATGTATTATACCATACCAAGAAAAATTAGGGAACTACAATTAGGGCGTTGAAAATTATTTATTGGTATGATTATACCATACCAAGAAAAATTAGGGAACTACAATGGAAAATGTGCGGGCGATTGCAAACCGGGATTATACCATACCAAGAAAAATTAGGGAACTACAATAGGCCGGGAGGCTTCGTCATAATGGAATATATTATACCATACCAAGAAAAATTAGGGAACTACAATATAAAAATGGCAGTCAAAATCTTTACACAGATTATACCATACCAAGAAAAATTAGGGAACTACAATCGCTGCTCCTCGCCTTCGGTCACGGTTTTTATTATACCATACCAAGAAAAATTAGAAAAGTAAGATTTGAAAATTCGTCTCTCACAAGCAGCCCGTAGGCATCAAAAACGATGTCTGCGGGTTTTAGGTATCTTGGCAAAACACATACTCGGCATAAGCACGAGCGCCAAATACATCAGAAAGAAAAGCCCCGAACGCGGCTTGCGCGTCGAGGCTCTCGACTGGAGCTACTGGGCGGACTCGAACCGCCGACCTGCTGATTACGAATCAGCTGCTCTACCAACTGAGCCACAGTAGCATATTCATTTTGCGCGGCTTTGGCTTTCAAACCGATTTTCGCCGCGGCGGGTTACAGCCCTATTATTATATATGAGAAGCCGCCGAAAAGCAAGAGGAATTTTTATTTTTATTACAGCTTCTTTTACAGGGCTTTCGCTTTGGAAGATTTTCTCTGGTTTTTACACGCGCCGTGCACAAAAAACAGACAAAAACCAAAATGCAAGCGTCTTACTGTGCAGAAAGGCTTTTCGGGGGAAATTTCGGGTTGCCACAACCGGCAAAAAGCCTTATACTGTAATTACTTTCATTTGGCGGAGGACAAAAAAGTGCGCACACGCAAAAAAGCTGAGCTTTGGAGCAACATTTCTTATATGCTTCGCAACTGGTACGCCTGGCACCGGCGCAGTTTTCTTTATCTTGCGGCGCGGATTCCCGCGCTCATTGCCGTGCCCATGCTGACGGCATTCGTGCCGAAAGCCATGATGGACTGCATGACCAATCACGCCCCCATTTCACAGCTTGTCTGGAAGGTCGCGGTTTTAAGTCTCGGCATTGCCGCCGCCTCATGGGTCGCACCGTTTATGCAGCAAAAAATGATTGGCGCGGCGCAGATTTTGCGCATGCGCTACGCGGTCATATCTTTCCGCAAGACCATGTCCGCAGATTATGTGGACCTTGAAAGCCTTGCCGGGCGGGAGCGTTTAGAACGCAGCAAAACCTTCATCAACGGCAATTACAGCGGTGCGCAGCATTTCTGTGATGTTGTCTGCCAGCTGGCACAAAGCATATTCGGCATTTTTTCTTCGGTCGCCCTGCTTTACAAGCTGCCCGCACTGATGCTTTTGCTGATTCTTGCCACCTGTGCTTGTGAATTCGGTCTGCACAGACTCGAATACAACGCCGACCGCAATTCCCGCGACGAACGCAACAGCGTCTATTTAAAGCTGGATTATTTTTTCCGCACGAGCCACGAATTCGGCGCTGGCAAGGACATTCGCCTGTATGGTCTTGGCGACTGGTTTGTAAAAATCACTGCCGATTTTCTCAAAGCCTATACCAAAATCATTCAGCGTTTTCTGCGCATCACCTATTCCGTCTCGGCAGGCCGCGCGCTGGTTGCCGCTGCGCGTGACGGCGTGGCTTATCTCTTTTTGATTCGCGCGGTGCTCACCGACAGCATTTCGGTTTCTGACTTCATTTTCTATTACGGCATCGTCACCGGCTTTTCGGGCTATGTCGCGCTTCTGACTGCGCAATACAACCAGCTTATCCGCTGCTCTTTGGAATGCAGCAAATTCCGTGAATACACCGAGCGCCCGGAGGAACGCGACGAGAAAAAGCCAGCCCTGCCTAAAAGCGATGGGTACAGCGTGGAATTCCGCGATGTGCATTTCCGTTACCGCGACAGCGAGCAGGAAACCATTAAGGGCATGTCGTTTCAGGTGCGTGCCGGGGAAAACATTGCCATTGTCGGGGAAAACGGCGCAGGCAAAACAACTGCCATTAAGCTGCTGTGCGGGCTGTACGATGTCACCGGCGGGGAAATCCTTGTCAACGGCCAAAATATTGCGGACTACGCCCGCGAAAGCTATTTTGATTTGTTTTCGGTTGTGTTTCAGGATTATCATTTTCTGCCCGTGAGCGTGGCGAAAAATGTCGCGCTGTGTGAAGCGGACGACATCGATCGCGCGCGGTTGCACGACTGCCTTAGCAAAGCCGGCATCGCAGAAAAAATCGACGGGCTTCCCGAAAAAGAAAACACGCTGATGAACAAAACGGTTTATAAAACTGCTGTGGACTTTTCCGGCGGAGAAAAGCAAAAGCTTTTGCTTGCCCGCGCGCTTTACAAAGATGCGCCCATTCTGATTTTGGACGAGCCGACCGCAGCACTCGACCCGATTGCCGAAAACGAGCTGTATTTGAAATACAACAGCCTTTCCCAAAACAAGACCTCGTTTTTCATTTCACACCGCCTGTCGTCCACACGGTTCTGTGATAAAATCCTGTTTTTGTCTGACGGCCGCATCGCAGAGGCAGGCACGCACGATGAGCTGATGGCGCTCGGCGGAAAATATTACCGTATGTATCAGCTGCAAAGCTATTACTACAAAGAGGAGGCCAGCTTGTCATGATGCGCACGATTCGTTATTACTGCAAGGCCTTTCGCAAAATCTTTGCCTTTGAGCCTCTTCTGATTCCGTTGACTTTAGTGCTCGCCGTGGCAACCGGCGCAAAGCCTTTCATCAACATTTATTTTTCTGCCCGCATTGTTGCAGAACTCTCCGGCGCAAGGTCGGTTTCAACGCTCACAACGCTTGTGCTGCTTTGCCTTGGACTTAACTTCCTGCTGCAAATCCTGAACGAATGGCTGATGCCGACTTTTTCGATGCTGCGCAGCCGTCTTTACGAAAAAGAGCGCATGGAAATTGAACACAAGCTGTTTATGCTGGATTTCGCCAAACTTGAAAACAGCGGTTTTCAGGAGCTTGTGCACCTGCACTCGGAATCCATGGAAAAGGTGTTTTCCGCGTTTGCACAGCTTTGCTGGATGCTGCGCGAGTTTGTGACCGGCGTCTCAACGCTTGTCTGCGCTTTCATCATCTTGGCGCCGCTCATCCGCATCGGCTTTACAAAAACCGGCGAGGGATTTGTACACTCCCCCTGGTTCTTCATCGTTTTGATTTTGTTCCTCGCAATAAGCGTCGTCATCATTTTACAGCTGAGCAACAAAACCAGCCGCATTTGGTTTTCCTCTATGGAGCGTTACGGCAAGCTGAACCGCCTGTTCCGCTGTTACCGCGACATTCTTTCCAATTACAACTCCGGCAAGGAAGTGCGGCTTTACAAAGAGCAGGATTTGATTGAAAAAGAGGCAACCGAAGCGCTGCTGACAAAAGGCGAGACCATTTTATATGAAACCTCACAGCAATCTGCCGCGGCAAGCTCCTATATTGCCATTATCGGCGCGCTGGTCGGCTTCGGCGTTTATGTTTTCATCGGTGTAAAAGGGCTTTTGGGGCTGTTTACCATTGAAGCGCTTGTGCGCTACACCGGCGCATTCATGCAAATCATTTCCGGCATCACTTCCATTGCCATGACGCTCGGAAAGAGTGCGGAGATTTTGCCGAACCTGGAATACTTTTTCCGCATTGTCGAAGCCGAAAGCAATATGCAATACGGCACGAAAGAAATCAACCTTGAAAAAGTGGAAATTGAATTCCGGCATGTGTGGTTTCGTTACCCCGGCGCCAAAGATTATACGCTCAAAGATATTTCTCTGAAAATCGCAAAAGGAGAACGGCTTGCCGTTGTCGGGCGAAACGGCTCGGGCAAGACCACCTTTATCAAGCTTTTATGTCGGTTATATGACCCCGACCAAGGCGAAATTCTCGTCAACGGCGTCGATTTGCGCACGCTCTCCAAAGCGTGCTGCATGCGGTTGTTTTCCGTTGTATTTCAGGACTTTAAGCTATTTTCCCTCTCCGTGCAGGAGAACATGACCGCCGGAGAAACGCCGGACACCCCGCGGCTTCGGCAGTGCCTTGCCGAGGCAGATGTGCTGGAGCGCGTTAAGCGCATGGCGCAGGCGGAAAACACCAGTCTTTACAAAGATATCGACAAAGAAGGCGTCGAGGTTTCGGGCGGTGAAGCGCAGAAACTTGCACTTGCCCGCGCGCTTTACAAAGACGCGCCCATTGTGGTTCTGGACGAACCGACCGCAGCGCTCGACCCGGTTGCCGAGCACCGCATCTATCAGCAGTTTAATGCCTTTGTTGAAGGCAAAACAGCCATTTACATTTCCCACCGCCTTTCCTCCTGCCGGTTCTGCGACACCATAGCGGTGTTCCGAAAGGGCGAGCTTGTTCAGTGCGGCACGCATGACGCACTGTTAAAGGAGGAAACGGGCGAATACAAAAAGCTTTGGGACGCACAGGCAAAATATTACCTGCCCGCCAAAGCCGAATAAGCTTTCTCCGCTTTTTTATACAACAGCAAACCGCGCGGTCACCAACTGGTGCCGCGCGGTTTGCTTTCTTTTTTTAGCCTTTGCAACAACTTTTTTATCGTGTGATTCTTTTGAAAAATGCGCTCAGCTTACCCATTGGTTTTTCTTCTTCAGGCGCGCGGTAGGTAAAGGGTCTCTTTTCCAAGGTGTCATACAGCGGGAAAAGTGCGCCCTCTGCCGGTTCATAGGTGTTGGCGGTAACGGCAAACACAAGCACATCTTCGTCAATCGGCAGTGTCAGCGTGTCGCCGGACACGGGGATTTCCGCATAGAACAGGTAACACTGCTTGGCAATTTCATCGCCGGCATCGATGTGCATGTGGGTAAATTCGTAGGCAAGTGCACAGGACTTAATATGACCGGTTTCACCCATGCTGTATAAATCCCAGGCACCGATGGCTTCGAAGCAATCCGGAACGAAAACCTCTGCCGTATGTTCACCGGTGCGCAGAGAAATGGTTTTGTCACCGTTGCGCGAGGTGAAAAGCAGTGCGACTGATTTTGTGCCCGCGGGCAGATGCAGCACCTGACCACAGCAGGTAACTGCGTTTTGCTCTTCTTTGGAAAGGGTAAACACCGTGTCGCGGCAGGCGACAGTTTCAGGGAACTGCTCTTTCGGCAGCGTGAAGCCGCCCAAAATACCGCGCACGCGCTTTTTGTTGGGGGACGCAGTCGCCGCGTTATAGACAAGCCGCACCGGCGTTCCGGCAATAGATTCTGCTTTTTGAGCAGCCGGGAGAAGCTCCAGCGCAAAGGTCTTCGGCGCATACGGCGCAATGTCAAACACCAGTTCGCCGTTCTGCACGGCCGCTTCGCCGAGCACTTCTTCGCTTGCGTTGCATTCCCATGCAGCAGCAATGCCGTCCGCAATTTTCAGATGTACGCCGGTGTGCGCCTTGCCTGCGCCCTCGTTGACACGAACGATGACCCGGCTGCCGTCCTGTTCCTGCTTCATGGCGCGCAGAAGCACCGCGTCGTCAGAAACGGCTGCAAAGGAATAGGCGCTCGGCAATGTGCCTTCGTTCCCGAGCGGGGCGGAGAACACACGCATCGGTTGATTAAACTGCATGCCGGCGCGCTGGGATTCTGTCAGGTCTGCGCCTGCGTGTACAAAAATTCCAAACGCATACCGGTTTTGCCCAAGCTCCAGCTGGCTTTGCTGGCTGTCCTTGCGGAAATTGCCGCGCGGCGTATGAATCCCCGTTAAGCGCAGGGTTTTCTTATCGGGATGATCCCAGCCGTATTTACAGTCGCTTAAAATTGTCACACCGTGGTCTGTGCTGCTGATATCCGCAAAATTCTGCGCAGGCACTTCATAAAGCTTTTTGGTGTTCAGCCCGCGTTCAATAACGCCGAGGCCAAGGTCATACGATGCTTTTTCGTTGGCGACAGTCAGTGTAAACGGCGTTTTCAAAAGAGTTTTAAGGCTTCTCCACTCGATTTCATTTTCGACGCGCACATTGTCGCTCGCTTCACCCAAAACAATGCGCTGTATAAACACGGATTCCCCGGCTGTGCGGCGCGTCTCCAAAACGACCCGGGCAGGGCCCGCTTCTACAATGCGGAATGTCGGATTTTCCGCATACGCTTTCGGTGCTTCCATGACCTCGCTGTAATCCAGCTCCCATGCCGGCCACATGCGGCTGCCGTTATATTTGTGCATTTCCATGCGAATCGGCGCGCTGAGCAGTTCTTTTTGAAGCGCCTTGGCAAAAACGGAAACAATGTCGCCGTTATCGTCAAGTGTAACGCGGTATTGGTTGTTTTCCAGTGTGCGTTCTGTCACGGCAAGCCCCGTGTTTTGCGCATACGGCTTTTCTGAAGGTGTAATGCAGTAAACCGCAATGCCGTTTGCCGGTACATTTGCAGTAAACACCACCTTGTCCCCGGCAAGCTGCGCCGGAACGGCTTTGCCCGCGGCGTCTTTCACGCGGACAAACTGCGTGCCCTCGGGCAAGCTGACCTTGCAAGCCACCGCATCACGGCGCGCCCACTGTGTCGGGTTGCTGACAGCAACGGCGATGCCTTTTTTAAACGGCACCTGCATTTGCCGCACAACCGCGTCCACGGCGTTTTCATAAATGCCGCCGAACTGGTTCAACGACAGCATATAATCGTTCCAGCTGCGTTTGTAGCAGTGCTGCAAAGAGGTTCCGGGCAGATCGTCGTGGAACTGGTGGGCTATAACGCGCTTCCACGCCGTGTCGAGCCGCGCTTTCGGATACGGCGCGGCGCCCAGCCAATTTGCAAGCAGCGAGTAGCGTTCTGCCGCGTCTGCAAGCTGTTCGTTTTGCTTGTTCCAGCGTTTGCCGATGGCGCGCGAAGTATAGCCGCCGACGCCGTGGTCGGTAGAGACCAATTCGTTGTTCCAAACCGGCAGCTTGGCTTTCTGTTCTTCGGGTAATTGAGCCAAAATGCGGTGGATGCCGTCTACGCTTGCAATTTCCACATCGACTTTGGACTTGTCGTTTTTACGCTTTTCACTTACGACCGTGCGCACAGACTTGTCGGTCGGTGAGCCGCCGCGGTCGCCGGTGCCGTGCAGCAAATAGGTCATCGGCAAATCATATTCTTTGATATTCTTTTCCAACTTCTGCGCGGCTTTTTTGTGCCCGCGCGCGCTTGTCAGCGTTGCCGCATAATTTTGCGCGTCCAAAGAAGCGGTCACGCGGCTGCCGTCCACACCCTGCCAATAACCAAGGTCAAACGGAATGCCGTAAGCCGAGCTCCATGTAAGCTTTTGCGTGGTGAACCCCAAAAGCCCCGCGTGGTGAATAATCGACGGCAGCGCATAGCCAAACCCGAAGCAGTCCGGCAGGTAAATATCCACGCTTGTTTTTCCGAACATGTCACGGAAATAATGGTTGCCGTATAAAATGTTGCGGAATAGCGCTTCAGGCGACGGCACATTGACATCGCCGTTTTCATAGGCACTGCCGGTCACAAACCAGCGTCCGTCACGGATATAGTCACAGAGCGTCTTGAATTTTTCCGGGTAATACTCCTGCATCAGCTCATAGCGGCGGCTGCCCTCAAAGCTGAAAACATATTCCGGGTATTTCTGGAACAGCCGGAAGTTTTTATCAAGCGTTGCGGGAATATACTCCCGAACGGTCTGTTCAAAATCCCAGTTCCAAATCGTGTCGAGATGCGCGGTCGCTACGGTGTATATGACCGGCTTTTGCTTCTTCTCCATGGCAAAAGATCTCCTTTGGATTATTTTGTTTTGTTTTTTATATACTGTACAGCGCAGGCGCCCGCCGCAGCAAGCGCCGTGCCGGCAAGTGCACAGGCGAATTTCGGCAAAAAGCGGCTTTTGTACTCTGCATAGCCGTGATTTGCCATATACAGATTCCATACTTTTTTATCGACCAAATCCGAATACAGCAAAATTTCAGAAGAAAAGTTCAGCAAATCGGATTCGTACAGCGTTACCGTGCGCACGCCGTGATGCCAGCCATAGCTGTGATAAGTGACCGCAGGCACTGCCACAAGGCGTATACCGTCTTTCACACCGGCAAAATCATTGGTGTGGTCATGCCCGAAAAATGCGCCGACAATGTCACCGCAGGTGCGCCATGAGGCAAACTGCCCGTGATTGCGGTTGGGCGAACAGGGACCTTCGCGCAAGCCGCCTTCATACATAAAGCGGCGGTCCGGCAAATACATTTGCTTTTCATGCCCGCCGTTGCCGCGCACACCGCCAAGCTGCCACACGGGCACCTCTTTAAGCAAATCATAGACCTCCGGCACGGCGATGTGCTGGAACAAAAGAGACGGCAAAGGCTCGCCGCCGTTTTTCGCTTTCAGCGCCGCCGAAGTTTTTTCATACCACGCAATCTGGTCTTCGTGCACATAGCCGTAACCTCCGCCCTCTTCTTGCGGCGCGTAAGGGTTGGAGTCTAAAAACCACAGGTTGAAAATATCCTTTTGGCCGCGGCTGTCTTTTAATAATAAATTGTAGTTGCCCACGCCTGTCATCGGCTCGCCTTCGCACGCCAAACAGTTGGGATACGCCCGGAACATGGACAAAATCAGCCGTTTTGCTTCCTTTTCCTCCATACCGTTTTTCGCGTTGCAAAGTCCCTCGTGGTCGTGGTTGCCGAACACCAGTGTAAACGGCACACCGCGGTCATATAATTCACGCGCTACAGCGTCCACTGCTTTTTGCGTGCGGTGCACATCGACGCCCGCCCAGTTCCCGGCAATGTTATCGCCGAGAAGCACCGCCAAATCAGGCTTTGCCCTGTCCAGCGCCGCACAAAGAAGGTCATGCGTCGGGCGGCGCGGTGTGTCGGTGTCTTGAATATCTGCCAAAATCAGAATTTTAAATTTTCCGTCGTGAAACTGCATAGCTTTTCCTCTGTTTGCCGCTAAAATGCGGCTGCTTTTTGATTTATTCGGCTTTGTTTTGCCCGTGTTCGTTTTGGAACTGCTCAGAAAGTTCCTTTGAAACCTTCTCACGGTGCTCGCGCATTTCGGCGTGAATAACTTGGAGTTTTTCGCCATCCAAATCATAGAACGCGTAAGGAATCAGCGAGAACAGGTTGAGCACAGCAGGAATCATGGTGATAAGGCCCCACATCCAAAGCCGGGTATTGGTGCCGGTGTCGGCAAGCACCATTTCTTCGCCGACCTGCTCAAGACCGATAAGCGGAATAATCGCGGTGCCGAGCGCCGTGCTCAAAGAACCGGTCAGTTTGCTGATAAAGGTTAAAAGGGAGAAGGTCGTGCCCTCATTGCGTTCGCCGGTTTTCCACTCCATATAATCGACGGTGTCGCCGATCATCTTGGTGGGAATGACCATGTTGATGCTGCCGATAGCACTTGTGAAAACGCCTTGAAGCGCCAACAGCGGCACAATGATTTCGGGGCGTGTATAATAGCGGCAACCGGCAAGGAAAATGCCGGTCGTCACAATCGCTTTAAAAATCGTGATGCGGACGATAATTTGTTTAGAAGTCCAGCGGCTTTCCAGCTTCGGGATCAGCGCATAGGCGAAAAAGCCCATAATCGTGCCCGGAATGCCCGCAAGCAGGGAGAGACTCGCAAGCCCCAAAGACAGCTTATAGAAATACTGGGTAAATGTATCGGCAATGCCGCCGACTGTGCTGATGATGTTGGCAAGCACAATTAAAAGCAGCGGCTTGTTTTTAAACATATAGCGGAAGCAGTCGAGCATTTTGGGTTCTTTGATGCTTTGCACCACGCGTTCGCGCGTAAAAATACCGGCGAACGAGAAAAGCACCATTCCCACCGTGCCGCCCAAAAGGCCGAGGAAGAAAAACATCTGTGCGAGCGTTACGGGAACGACGCCGGAAGTGCAAAGGTCAATGCCCAGCGTTACCACGATGCTCGGAATGCCGCCGATGATGCTCGAAATGAACCGCGCCGAGGTAATCACGCGGGAGCGGTCTTCCGGGTTCGGCGAAATCGCGGCGGAAAGCCCCCAAAACGGAATGTCGCCGATGGTATAGAACAATTCCCACAGGAAATAGGTGATGCACATATAGATGATTTTTGCCGTGGTGGACTGCACCCCGGACAAAAATTCCGCGCCGCCGAAGAAAACAACGGTCATGATTCCCAACGGAATCGGCACAAACAGCAGATAAGGGCGCAGTTTGCCGAAGCGCGTGCGCGTGCGGTCCACAAGACCGCCCATTAGCGGGTCGTTGAACGCATCCCAAAGCCCCAAGGCAAAAATCATGGTGGAAACGGCCTGTGCAGGCACGCCGAACACCGTGACCAGATAAAAGGTCAGCTGCATGCGCACCAGGTTATAGCCGATAACCTGCCCGCCATTGGCGACGCCATACAGGAAAGTTTCCTTGACCCCGACATAGCGCCGTTCACGAACGGCTGTTCCGTTTTGCATATGAATCGCTCCCTTTCCGTTTATACAATCCATCCGGGAAACCCGGTTTGTGCTTATTTTGTATAGACAGCGGCCGTCGCCGCAAGCAGCTGCTCCGAATTTTCGTTGATTTTCCCCCACAGTTCCGCGCGGTACCAGCGCCCCGGCAGAAGCTTTACCGCCCCGGACATTTTGCCGCCGTTCCAAGGCATTTGCAAAGCGATTTCGCCGCCGTTTGTTAAAAGGCGCACGGTTTCCGGCTGCATCTCGTCGCCGGTTTTTAGCGCTTCCAGCCGCGTTGTATCTGTATAAAAGGTTAAAGCCGTTTCTCCGCTTTCGAGCGTGTCGCCGATGGTTGCGCCGCTTGGCGCGGTGAAATAAAACAGCGGTCCTGCCGAAACGCAGGTGCGGCCCGAGAAAATAGCCTGTTTCATTTTTTCGGGCGTGAGCGTTTCACCGTCGCAAAGCAAATAGGTACACGCCGACAAAAGCTTGTTGTTCGCCGTGCGGTGCCAGTCACGCCCAAAAGTGGGCGCAATGTGAAAGCCCTTATCTAAAAGCGACTGCCAAAGGGCTATGGCGCGGCGGTTGGCGCTGTTTAAAAACGGACAGCCTTCTGAAAAAATTTCTATGTAATTTACAAGCGACCAGTCGCGGACACGATAATCCCAGTGCCCGCCGGTGCAAATCGGTGTGCCGAGCTGAAACGGGTGCGCAACGCCGCAAAGCCCGCCGCTTTCGTGCACTTGCCGCATTTTTTCATCTATTGTGTCAGGCACAGCGTCGCGCCAGTCCACATATTGTTTGCAGTCGAGCACCAGCATGTGCCCGAAATAGGTCGTCCACTCCATGCCGGGCAAAACGACCGGCGCAACAATCGCTTTCGTTTCCATAACGCCGCTGTCGGTGTTGTGGTCGGTTAAGTTGATGCCGTCCAAAAGTCGCTCGTGCGCGGTGCGCATCAATTCTTCCACGGAAAAATCCCCGTCACTGTGGAGGGTGTGGCAGTGCAGTTCACACGCAAACCAGCTTCGCATCACGCTTCCCCCTCTTCATATTCCACCAAAAGTTTACAAGTGCAAGAGCCGGTCACCAGCGCGTGCACATGCAGCGTCACGCACCATTTTCCGGCAGGGCATTTGCGCGAAAGAAAACCCGGTGAACTTTTTTCGGCAGACAAAATGTGGGTCTGCTGCGGCGTTTGCCGGTGGGCACAGCCACGGTAACCCTGGGGGTCGTCAACAGACACCGTAATTAAATTCAAAAGGGGTGTGTAGGTTGACGCATCGGGGTAATTGCCGCGTTCTTCTGGGGGAACATCCTGCAAAAGACAGGCTTCGGCTTTTTTTCGCGCCGGTTCACCCTCTAATTTTTTCGGCGCATAAGAAAAATGCACAACGACCTGCTTCGCCGCCTCCGGCAGGGAAAACGGCACTGGAATATTGGTCTTTTCCTGCTGTTCCGTTACAAGAATTTCCTTTTCTAAAACCGATTTCATACTTTCTCCCCTGCGTATTTTTCCATAAACGCCGTAACCGTTTTTTGATAGAGCACGGGCGCGGTGTAATAGCTTCGCGCATGCACGGCTTCGGGCACAATCAGTCGCTCCTTTTCCGTCGGGCAGGCATCGTAAAGAATGCCCTGCATAAAGGTCGGCACATAATCGTCTTTTTCACCGTGGATAAACAAAACGGGCTTTTTTGCGCACCGCACGGCGTCCAGCGGCGACGCATCGCGGAAACGGTAACCGCAGAAAATGCGGCAATACAAATCGCAGATATGCAAAACCGGAAAGTCCGGCAAATGGAACGAGGTGTGAATCTGATAAGAAAATTCATCCCACGCCGAGGTGTAGGGGCAGTCGGCAATAATACCACGAATGGCGGGGTCATCGGCGTGATTGCTCATCATCAGCACCGTAGCGCCGCCCATGGAAACGCCCAGCAGGAATATGGCGCAGTCGGGAAAACGCGCCTTGCTGTAATTCAGCCAAAGAAATGTGTCTTTGGACTCGTGCGTGCCATAGCCCATATATTTGCCGTCACTTTCGCCGCAGCCGCGGTGGTCGGGCATCACGAGCGTGTAGCCGTTTTCATAATAGAACGGCGCGCTTTGACAAAATTCACCAAGCCCGCTGCTGTGTGCGCCGTGGCAGGCGAGCACCAATTTTCCGTTCGGGTTTTTCGGCACCAAAACATGACCGCAAAGCTTTGCGCCGTCCGGCGCAGTCAGCCATACGGTTTCTACCGGCAGCGCGTCGAGCGCCTTGCGGGCTTCTTTCATATCGCGCGCATAATTGTCAGGCGCACCCGCACCTGCAATGTGCTTTACAATAAATTGGGGAACGGGCACGGTTTCGCGCCAAATAATCTGATTAAAAACAAACGCGCACGCCACAAATAAAATCAGCAGGAGCGCAGCCAAAACGCCGATTACAACATAAACCGCCGTCATAATAACGCCTCCCCTTAAAAAAGATAGTCGTTCAAATCATATTCCGCCGCAAAGCAACCGTGCGCCTCGGTGGATAGCGCGCCCGCGATATTAGCAAGCCGGATGCATTCGCCGACCGGGCGCTTATGATACATGCCGAACACAAGACCTGCAAGGAAGTTGTCACCAGCCCCCGTTTTGTCCACAGGTGTCGCTTCACCGGCGGGGAAATACCGGATTTCGCCGTCAATCATCGTGCAGCAGCCTTTTTTGCCGATTTTAACGATAGGCTGTTTTGTGTATTCGCAAAGCACGCGCAGCGCGTCTTCGGGCGTGTCGGTGTTTGTTAAGAACATCGCCTCTTTGTCGTTTGGGGTGAACATATCGGCATAGCGCAGCACCGCTTTGTGGTCTTCGAGCGTCTGCCCTTCTTCCCAGTGGACATCATACACTGTTTTGGTGCCGTCCGCCTGCAATTTTTTGAGGATTTCCGGCCGCTGCGGTGCAAAACAGACATCTGCCCCTTTGAGAAAATCGTAAATTTCATCGTCGGAAAGGCTGTCTTCACCGATTTCAGAATCATAAGTCAAAATGCCGCGGTCATCGGGGTAGGAATAAATCGTGCTGAACAGCACCGGGCTTTTTTCGCCTTTGTAAAAGTTATGTACATTTGTCGCGCCGTATTTGTCGAGAAGCATCCGCGCCGTGGCAGAAAGCATATCCTCGCCGAAAAATGTGCCGAAGCGCGTGGGCACGCCCATTTTCGTGAGGCGAATCGGCGTGACACACGCCCCGCCGCCGAGCGTCATTTCAAAGTGTTTTGCATAAAGCTCTTCCCCTTTTTCGGGGAAGCGCGGGAAATCCGAATAAATGCAATCTATGGTCAGTTGTGAGATTACGGCAACACCGTTCATTTTGTCCACGCTCCGATATATTCTTGATATTGTGCGGCGTAAGCGTCCACAAGCGCCTCGGCCAGCGGATAAGAGCAGATCAGCGGATGCACCGTCAGCGCCTGCACCGCTTTTTGCCGGTCGCGCATCATAATCGCTTCAACCGTCAGATTTTCATATTGTTTGACTGTGCAGATAAGATTTTTCTGCATTTCGGGCACATAGCCTATCTTGTGCGGGTGCACACCGTCGCGGTCCACCGTGCAGGAAAGCTCGCACACATCTTCCGGCTTTAAAAAGTCAAGCGCATTGCCGTTTGGCACGGAAAGCACCATCTGCACGGGCTTCCCCTCGTGCTTTGCGCGGATAAATTCCAGAGCCACGCCTGCATAGCCGCCGTTTTCCGGCTGGCGGATATATTCTTCCACCGTGGGCACAGGGAATTTCTCGGCACGCTGTTTTCCGGATTCGATTGAAAAATAGCTGTCCTCACGCATGGCGTAGTGCAGCATAAAGCAGTGGAACGCCGCTTCGAAATCATTGTCAATATCAATCGTCTGCAATTCTTTCAGCATATGCGCGTTAATGTCGCGAATCGTCTCGCCGCGGGTCTTGTCGCTTTTTAAAACCGAAGAAACCGCACGGTCACGGAAGTAATAGAAATAGAGATATTCATTGGGCAAAAAACGCTCGCACATTTCGACAAGGTCGAGGTTGAACAGCCGCATTTCGGTGTCTTTATAAAGCCGCGGGTGGGAAAGGATTTTTTCGGTCGCGTCCTTGCCGTCCGCCTGAAAGCCCGAAAACCACGAAAGGTGGTTAAGGCCAAAGCATTCCGCCGTGAAAGTTTCACAGCCGAGCATGGTTTTGAGCTGTCGGAAAAAGCCGCTCGGCGCGTCACACACGCCATAAACACGCTCATAGCCCATGGTTCGAAGTGCCTGGGTGACAAGACCGCTCGGATTTGTAAAGTTGAACATTTCCACATTCGGTTTAGAAACGCGGCGCGCAAGCTCGCAGTAATCGCGCAGCACAGGGATAGAGCGCAGCGCCATGGCAAACCCGCCCGCGCCGGTCGTTTCCTGCCCCAATACACCGAGGTTTAACGCCGTTCGTTCGTCAAACACGCGGCCGTCGTCATCGCCCGCGCGAATGGTTGTAATAATATAATCTGCGTCCCTTAATGCCTCTTCGGCATCGGTCGTGAGCGTAAACTGAAGCTGCGGCGCTATGCGCGCAGCAATCCCCTTTGCGATTTTACCGTAAAGGGACAGCTTTTGGGCGTTTGTATCCATAAACACCGTTTCTGTAATTCCGGTCGCTTCTGCACCGAGCGCAAGCGATTTTGCCAAAAACGGAGAGCGCACACCGCCCCCGCCGAGCACTGCCAATTTCAAATCAAGTCATCTCCCTTTGCGGATATACAGCCAAATTGGACTGCATAATTTTGTCGCACAGCGCCTGCGACGGAAAATCCAAAATAATCCAGCCCTGCGGCGCGTCGGTCTTGAGCGGATAAGCCGCAAACCATTCGTTTATAACAGCTGCATTTTCTTCGGGCACACCCTTGCCGCCGCAGGTGCTTAAATAATGCAGACAAATGCGGCTTTCGGTGGGCTTGCAAATATCTAAAAACGGCTTTGCGCTGCTGTTCCATTTTTTATCAGGCGCCAAGCGATAGCGGTCCTGCACAAGCGCGGTGCACCCCGGCGCCATTACAACGGGCAGGGGGACAGTCTCGGTGCGGGAGTTTTGATTTTCCCAAACGGAAAAATCCAGCCCGCACGGCAGCGGCAGTTCCGGCGACTGCACATAGCGTCGGAAAAGCACCAGTTTTCCACGGCAGGCGTCGAGCGTCGGCACGCGGTTTTCAAGATACCACAAATCCGGATAAGGCTCTATAAAATCCTTGTAAAAGCGTTCGGCAAATTCAATTTCACGGCTGCCCCGGTCGAGTTTCACGCTCACAACGAGCGTTTCGCGCGGGTTTTCCTTTAAAAAGGACACACAGGCAGAAAACACCTCATCAAAATAGAGGCATTTTTTGCTGTCTGCCGATTGATAACAATCCGCGCGGGCATGAACCAACCGAAGCCCTTTGCGGTCTTCATACAGTCGAATATCTAAAAACCGGATACCCATTTCCAGCTGCCCGGCAATTGTCTGATTTTGACAGCGGGCAAGACGGGAAAATGCAACAAACGCCGTCGCGCTGTCGTGCGTACCGGCAAGGTTCAGTTCAGACAGTGGTATTTCCCCCGGCAGTACAGATAAAATCAGCTTATCCTGCATGCTTTGTCACCTCGGAAAATATCATACCTTATCCCATGAAAAAAAGCAATATTTTACAGACGCTTTTCACAAAAAACGACCAAATATATTGCTTTTGCACAAACGCGTTGCTATAATGAGCCAAAAGGGAGAAAGGAATGGTGTTTTATGAAAAAAACTCGCTTCTGTTCCGTGCTGCTGACTTGTGTACTGCTGGCAGTTTGTCTTTTGCCTGTGGCGGGGGCGTCAGCGGCAAGCGAGACAGTCCCGGTGGCTGCCGACTGGCATTTCAGCGAGGACAGTGTGCTTTCCGGCTCGCTTGCAGGGGGCGACCTTGTTTTAAAAGACCAAAGCGGAAACGGCAACGATTTGGTGATTTCCGGCAGAAACGCCGAAAAATACCTGCAATTTTCAAACGACACCATGTATGACGGCACTTCGGGCAGTCTGACGCTCAACAACGAAAAGCAGAAAATTTTAGGCCGAGGCGCAGAATTTGTCACCGCAGACGACGCGCCGATCAACCAAGAAGCGTTCCGCGACGGCTATACCATTGAACTCATCTACAAGCTTCCGGACGATTTTGCCGGTGAGGACGCGTGGATGGGACTGCTCGCGCGCAAAGGCAAATGCGAGAGCATGACTGAAACACGCAAATGCACGATGAGCCTTGCCGTCTCAAACTGCAAAGAGCTGCAATTTTTAACCGCGAACGCCGACGACAGCCACGAAATGGATTCCGCCTGGTCGATTTCCATGGATAAGGGCGGTGTATGGTATCACATTGCCATCGTTTCCGACGGACACACCATTTCCACCTTTGTCAACGGCTGTGAAGCGTTCCGAGATTATGAAAGCGATGAAATGCAGGGCATGTTTGCTTCGCCCGACGCCGGGCAGTTTGTCATCGGCGGTTATGACAACGGCGTTTCCGACCACCACGCGCGCGGCGCGCTCCAGCAGGTTCGCATTTGCTCGGCACCTTTGGAAAAATCACAGTGGCTGATTCCCGACCCGGAAAACTACATTGCCGAATACGGCGAAAATCTGCCGTTTACCAATCTTTCCGAAACAAGCTATAATGTCGTGTTCCTGCCGGACATTCAAAACGCCACTGAATTCCGTCCGCAGGTGCTTTACACCGCGGCGCAGTGGCTTCAAGACAACCGCGAAACCGTGCGTCCCGCCGCGATTGTCAGCCTCGGCGACACGGTCAACACCTATTCCGACCCGGAACAGTGGGACAACGCGCTGACTTTTTATAACGCGCTTGAAACGGTCGGCTGTCCGCTGTTGCAGCAGCCGGGCAATCACGATTACGGCGATAATTACTATTTAGACGCATTCGGGCCGCAAAGCGATTTCGGCGCGCGGCAGGTGAAAAACGGCGTTGTCTATTCGCCGTCGGGCTATTCCTCTTATATGTTCTTTGAGGGCGGCAGTTATCGCTATATGGTTTTGGCAATTTCCATGGAGCACATCGGCGACGAAACTGAGCGCGCGTGGATGGACGAAGCGCTGAAGACCTATGCCGACTGCCCGACGATTGTCACAAGCCACAGCTTTCAGGATTGTGACGCTGCAAAGCCAGACGAAGTCGTGTTGAACGACCACGGCAAAAGCATTTGGGAAATCGTCCGCCGCCACAACCAAGTGTTTATGATGATTTCCGGGCACAACCACGGCGCCGGGGAAGAAGTGCTCAAAAACGACAGCGGCAACGAGGTATTCAGCATTTTAGCCGATTACCAGTTCTCCTATAACGGCGGCAACGCGTTTTTCAAATTTGCTGAATTTGACGAAGCCGCCGGCTGCATCCGGCTTTCCACCTTCTCCCCGTTTGCCGCTACACTTGCCGACAGTGAACGCACCTTTTTTGATGTCAACTACATGACCGGCGCAGGCAACTACACCGTGTTCAAGCTGGATTTTGAGACCAGGTTTGCATGGCTGCGCGCATCCAGTGACCGCGAAGCTTATCAGGCATCACTCAAAACAGCCGGTGCTTCGACGCGGGAAGCCTTGTTTGACAATGTGAAAACCGTAAGCGCTGCCGACGCGCACACCGTGGACACCGCTTCGCTTTCCGTAGTTTGGATCATTGTTTTGTGCGCTGCTGTGCTGCTTGTAGTTCTTTTAGTTGTCTGTCTCGCAGTAAAACACAAAAAGAAAAAAGCGAAAAAGGAGAACGCCAATGCTTAAAAAGATTCCGCAGAACGACCCGCTTTCGCTTGACCCGACACAGTGGGAACTGACCTTCGAAGACGATTTTGACTTTTTGGATTTAACCAAATGGAAATTGGATACCCCCGAAACCGGCGTTCGGCGCTGCTGTTTTAATGTGGACGACCCGGATGTGGTCTTTACAAAAGACAGCTGCCTGCACATTCGCACGCTTTGGAAAAACGGCCGCTTCGGCGAGGGGTGGTATTCCGCCATGCTCGACACCAGCCGAACCGTGCGCATGGATGCGGCAAGTTCGGTAGATTACCGCGGCTTTTCGCAGACCTACGGCTATTTTGAAGCAAAATGCCGGGTGGCAAAAGCCATCGGCATTTGGTCGGCATTTTGGATGATGCCCGACAACACAACTGCTTTTTCCGAAAACGATATACAATACAGCGGCGAGGACGGCGTGGAAATCGATATTATGGAGTCGCCGCACGCCTTTCACCGGCTGCCGCGGCTGCAAAACCAAAACATTCATGTGCTGCACGCAGACGGCTATGACAGCCGGTTAAAAACTGTGGCCTCCCCCGCCTTTTTTGTGCCTGAAATGTATAATCAGTTTCACACCTACGGGCTTTTGTGGGAACCGGACAAATATTGCTTTTATATAGACGGGCAAAAAACATGGGAAACAACCCACATTTACAAAGGCCACCCCATGGGCATTTGCCGCGTGCCGGAATATCTGCTTTTGTCCACAGAGGTTGCGGGCAGCATGGAAAACGGCACGCAGTACCCGGGGCTTGTGCGCAATGATAAGACCGGAAAGCTTGAAAAATTCTGGTGCGGCAGTCCGGAGCGAAACGATAAATCCAAGCCATATGACTTTGAGGTGGACTATGTCCGCTGTTACCGGCGCAAAGGGAGCGAAAACAAATGACCGAAAAAGAACGCATGTTAAACGGAGACCTTTATATTGCAGAAGACCCGGAGCTTATTTTGCTGTTGGGAAAAGCCAAGCGGTTTTGCGCGCGCTACAACCACACGCGGGCGCTGGCATTCCAAAAACGGGAAAGGATGCTTCGACGCTTTTTCGGGAACGCCGGTAAAAATTTGTGTATCAACCCGCCGTTTTATTGTGATTACGGCTGTCACATTTCGGTGGGCGACAACTTTTTTGCCAATTACGACTGCATTTTTCTCGATGTAAACACCATAACCATCGGCAAGAATGTGCTGTTCGGGCCGCGCGTCTGTCTGTTTACGGCGGGGCACCCGCTGGATGCGGGCGTGCGCAGAGAAATGCTTGAATTCGGCAAGCCCATTGTCATTGGAGACGATGTATGGCTCTGCGGCAATGTCACCGTTAATCCGGGCGTAACAATTGGGAGCAATGTGGTTATCGGCTCCGGCTCGGTGGTCACCAAAGACATCCCCTCAGGCGTTGTTGCGGCGGGGAACCCCTGCCGTGTGCTGCGCGAACTCACCGACGATGACCGTGCCGCATGGGAAGCGCAAAAGCAAGCGTATTGGGAAAGCAAAAAGTAAAAATAGACGCATAAAAAAAGACCGGCAGAGTTTTGCTCTGCCGGTCTTTTAATTTTTATTTCTTTTTCGTTGTGCCGGACTTGCTCGTTTTAGAAGCCGGTTTTTTTACGGGTTTCTCCGCCTTTTTAACAGGCGTTTCCTTGTGGACAGAATCCGCTTTCGGACGCTCCGGCGGGAACACGGACTTTGTATGCCAAATGTCACGCGCATAATCGTTGATTGCACGGTCTGCGGCAAAGCAACCGGCGCCGGAAATGTTCATCAGTGATTTGCGGTTCCACGCGGTACGGTCGCCGTAGGTGCGCACGGCATCATGCTGGGCACGGCGATAGTCTGCAAAATCCGCAAGCACCATATAGGGGTCGTGGTTCAACAGTGTGCCGCCGATTTCCGGGAACTGCTTGCCGGCGATGCCGACGCGGTTGATAAAATCAATCGTGTTGTGCAGCTCGGCGTTGTTGTTGTAATAATTCTGCGGGTTATAGCCGCGGCGTTTGAGTTCCTCAACTTCGGGGGTCTTCATGCCGAAGATAAAGATATTTTCCTCGCCCACCGCGTCAAAAATCTCAATGTTTGCGCCGTCCATTGTACCCAAGGTAATTGCGCCGTTGAGCATCAGCTTCATGTTGCCCGTGCCGCTCGCTTCGGTTCCGGCAAGCGAAATCTGCTCGGAAATGTCCGCTGCAGGCATCAGGTTTTCTGCCATGGTGACATTGTAATCCTCACAATACACGACCTTCAGGCGGCCGCGCACATCGGGGTCGTTGTTGATAAGGTCGCCCAAAGCGCAAATAAAGCTGATAATCTTTTTCGCCATGAAATAGCCCGCCGCCGCTTTCGCGCCGAAAATGTAGGTGTGCGGCGTAACTTCGGCATTGGGATTTGCCTTTATGGCAAGGTATTCGGTCAAAATGTTCAAAGCGTTTAAGTGCTGACGCTTATATTCGTGGAGACGCTTAACCTGTACATCGAAAATGGAATCCGGGTCAAGCAAAATGCCGGTGTTCTTTTTCACCTGCTCTGCAAACGCTTCCTTGTTGTGGCGTTTAATACGCTCCAGCGCTTCTAATACGCTCGGGTCGTCTTTGTATTCGCGCAGTTTCAAAAGCTCGTCGGCGTGATAAACAAAGCCGTCGCCGATAAGTTCTTTGAGAAGCTTTGTAAGCTCGGGGTTGGACTGGCACAGCCAGCGGCGGTGCGCAATGCCGTTGGTGACATTTTTAAACTTGTTCGGCGTGAGCATATAGAAATCGTGGAACACGGAATCTTTCAGAATTTCACTGTGCAGGGCTGACACGCCGTTGACGGAATGTGCAGAAGCGACGCACAAATTCGCCATGCGTACAACGCCGTTGGACATAACCGCCATACGCTCGACCTGGTCGGCGTTTTGCGTCGCCTGCCAGACAAAATTGCGGAAGCGGTTGTCGATTTCTTTGGTAATCTGCCAAATACGCGGCATCAAACGCTTGTAAAGGTCCTCAGGCCAGCATTCGAGCGCTTCTTTCATAACCGTGTGGTTGGTGTAAGCAACTGCGCTTGTGACGATTTTCCAAGCGTCGTCCCAGCCGTAGCCGCACTCGTCCAGCAAGATACGCATCAATTCCGGCACGGCAAGCGTCGGGTGTGTATCGTTGATATGCACGGCGGCCTTTTCGGCAAAATTGTCCATGGTGCCGTACACACGCAGATGACGGTGGACGATATCCTGCACGGAAGCGGACACCAGGAAATACTGCTGGCGCAGGCGCAGGGATTTGCCCTCGGGGTGGTTGTCGGCGGGATAGAGCACCTTGGAAATGACTTCCGCCATGGCGTTTTGCTCCATTGCGCGCATATAGTCACCCTGATTAAAGAGGGACATATCTAAAGCCGGGGCTTTTGCCGACCACAGGCGCAGAACCGAAATACCCTTGCCGTCCTTACCCGCGACATACATATCATAAGGCACAGCCTGCACGGGCTTATAATTGACCAGTTCTACATGATGGAACTGATTGTCCCAATAATCCTGCACTTCGCCCTCAAAGCGAACCTCCAGCGCGCTTTCCTCGTGCGGCACCAGCCACACATCGCCGCCGGGCAGCCAGAAATCGGGCAACTCCGTCTGCCAGCCGTCCACAAGCTTCTGCTTGAAGATGCCCGCTTCGTAAAGAATGGAATACCCGCGCGCGGGGTACCCTTGTGTTGCAAGGCCGTCAAGATAGCAGGCGGCAAGTCTGCCAAGCCCGCCGTTGCCAAGCCCTGCGTCCGGCTCGCACGCATAGAGGTTTTCGAGCTTCACGCCGTAGTCTGAGAGCACGCTTTCAAAAACCTCGGTCAAATTGAGGTTGTAAAGGTTATTTTTTAACGAGCGGCCCATCAAGAATTCCATACAGAGATAATAAATCTTTTTGGTACCTGCTTTATCTGCCGCCTCGGAAAACTCCGCACGGCCCCGGCTCATCATATCGCGCAAAATCAGCGCGATTGCCTTATAGTACTGCTCGTCGGTTGCTTCGTCCGGCGTTACGCCCATAAAATGCGACAGCTTTGCCGAAAGCAGCTCTTTTGCTTTCTTTTTAGATAACGCGTAATTCATATATTCCTCCAAAAAAACTTTGAAAAATAGCTTTTTAAAAAGTATCTTTTGTATATATTATACTAATTTATTAAGAATTTCAACCGCAGAGAGATAAGAAATTCGCTTTTTGCCGGATTTCAGCGATATATACAAAATCAGAGTGCCAGTTTTAAAAGCGCTTTTTGCGCCGCTTCGTAGCCCTCGCGGTATAAATCCTCGAGCTTTTGTCTGTTTTTTGTAAACGCCGTGGTATTGTTTTTCGCCGTTGGCGCTAAAAGGATTGCTTTACCTGCTTTTTCGAGTGCGCGGGCTTTCTCAACACCCTGGTTATAGGCTTGTGCGCGTTTTTCGAGTTCTTCCACGATTTGCGGATAAGCGCGCAGCACTCTTGTATACGCCGCGCGGAAATGCTCCGGCTTTTTGACGAAATCCACAGGTCTTGTCAAAACCACTAACAGACGGTCACAGCCGTCAGCCAGCGCCTTTTCAACCGGAATCGGGTCGGCAACACCCCCATCAAAATAGAGATTATCGCCAACCTTGTAAGGCTTGCAAATCCCCGGAATGGCGCACGAGCCTTTCAGCGGCGAAAGGTCGTCGGTGTGGAAATCTGCGTTTGTGAAATACTGCGGCTTGCCGTTGTCGGCGCGCGTCGCCACCGTCACAAGCGTCTGTCCGGCGTTAAAAAACGCTTCGTAATCGACCGGGTCTTCACCGCCGCTTTTGGAAAGCGTACCGTACACATAGTCCAAATCAAAATAGGAGCGTTTTTTAAGGAAGTTCTGAAGGCTCATATATTCCGCCCGTTTGGCATAGCGCGTATAAAAGCGATAGTTTCGCCCGCGCTGTTTGGCGATGTAGGAAATTAAATTGGCGCTCCCCGCGGAAACACCGATGCAATACGGCAAATAAACTTTCTCGTCTAACAGACAGTCGGTGACACCTGCGCCGAAAATGCCGCGCATTCCGCCGCCGACATCCAGAATTCCCGTCATAAAACCGCTCCCTTTTCGTTTCCATATTATTAAGGCACAAAACGGGGAAAAATGCAAGTGGATACCTTTCGGCTGCAAAACAGCAACGCGCGCCGCTTTGCCCTGTCAACGGGACGCCGGAAGATTCTCTATTGACAGCCGGGCAAGTTTAGTATATAATAGCAAGGCTGATTCGGCATACACGGATTTTGGCGCAGACCTGATTTTTTACATCGGGTGTTCACCTAACCTTCTTCTGTGTTGCGCGACAGGCAAAATTTTAAATGAGGTGAAAAAATGACAAAAGAAGAAAAGCAGGCCATTATGGCGGAATATGCGACGCACGAGGGCGACACCGGTTCTCCCGAAGTTCAGGTTGCTGTGCTCACAAAACGCATCAACGATTTGACCGAGCACTTAAAAAACCACAAGAAAGATCATCACTCCAGACGCGGTCTTTTGATGATGGTCGGTCACAGACGCAACCTTCTCGCATACTTGCAGAAAACCGACATTGAAAGATACCGTACGCTTATCGCGAAACTCGGTATTCGTAAATAAGTTTTCTATTAAGGCAAGCAGCCGCCGCGCTGCTTGCCTTGAATTGCTTTTAAAGGCATAACAAATTTTGCATCCAGCCGAGGCTTTTTGGTCGTTTTAGCGGTAAATGGAGCGCTTCGAAAACGGAACGCCGCATTTATTGCTAAAACTGAAAATGCCTCGCGGAAATATAAAAGAAAAAGAGGTATATTCATGTTTTTCAAAGACTACAAAGTATTTGAAACCGAGCTTGCCGGCAGACCGTTAAAGGTTGAAGTCGGCAAAATGGCACAGCTTGCCGGCGGCAGCTGCCTTGTGCGCTACGGTGAAACCGAAGTGCTCTGCACCGCAACAATGGCGGCAAAGCCGCGTGAAGGCGTGGACTTTTTCCCGCTTTCGGTCGACTTTGAAGAAAAGCTCTATTCCGTCGGCCGCATCCCCGGCTCTTTCCTGCGCCGTGAGGGCAAGGCTTCTGAAAAAGCGACACTCGCTTCGCGCGTCATCGACCGCCCGATTCGTCCGCTGTTTCCGAAAGATATGCGCAACGATGTCGGCGTGGTTGCAACGGTCATGTCTGTTGACCCCGACTGCTCGCCGGAAATCACCGCAATGATTGGTGTTTCCGTTGCAATCAGCATTTCTGAAATCCCGTGGGACGGCCCCATCAGCGGCGTTTCCGTCGGCCTTGTGGACGGCGAATTTGTCATCAACCCGACTGAAGCACAGCGCGAAGTTTCCCAGATGGCAGTTACCGTGGCTTCCACCGATTCTCTGGTCGCCATGATTGAAGCCGGCGCAAACGAAGTGCCCAACGATGTGATGTTTGACGGCATCATGTTCGGTCACGAAGCCAACCAGAAAATCGTGGAATTCATCAAAGGCATCCGCGATGAGGTGGGCAAGGAAAAAGTCTCGTTCCCGTCGAACGACCCGTCCGAAGAAATGTATGAGGCGATTAAAGAATTCGCCATTGACGATGTCCGCGCAGCACTCGACACCGACGACAAGCGCATCCGTGACGAGAGACTCAAACCCATCTACGAAGCCGTTCACGAGAAATTCGATGAGGTTTATCCCGAAGAAGTTTCCAAAATTGACGACTGCCTTTACAAATTGCAGAAATTCATCGTGCGCCGCTGGCTTTTGGACGACGGCAAGCGCGTAGACGGCAGAGGCATTGATGAGATTCGTCCGCTGAACGCTGAAATTGATTTGCTTTCCCGCGTGCACGGCTCGGGCATGTTCACCCGCGGTCAGACACAGTGCCTTTCGATTACGACCCTCGGGCCGATGAGCAACTGCCAGCTGCTGGACGGCATTGACAG
>CASFBL010000010.1:26128-90221 GCA_949292775.1 uncultured Eubacteriales bacterium | reverse complement strand
CGAACACAGAAATTTGCTGGATTGCCATAACATTTCCTCCTTAAATCTCTCGATTATCAATAACCCGAACTGCCTTGCCTTCAGAACGCGGCAGCGAATGGGGTTCGACCAGTTTGATTTTTGCAGAAATACCAAGCGTGTCATGCATGGCTGCTTTGAGTTTATTTTCCTGATCTTCCACGCGACGCACAGAGTCAGACAGCATGCTTTCGGACATCTCGATTTTTACAGTCATAACATCCAAATTGTTGATGCGGTCAACAACGATTTGATAATTCGGCTCCATACCGAGAGAAAGAATGACATGTTCAACTTGAGACGGGAACACATTGACGCCGCGGATAATCAGCATATCATCGCTGCGTCCCTTAGGTTTGAGCATTTTAACAAGCGTTCTTCCGCAGGCACATTTTTCATGCGAAAGCGCCGTAATGTCGCGCGTTCTGTAACGCACAAGCGGGAGTGCTTCTTTACCGATGCAGGTGAAGACCAGTTCGCCAAATTGACCGTCCGGCAGCGGCTGCAAAGTCTTCGGGTCAACCACTTCAGGGTAGAAGAAATCCTCACAGATGTGCATGCCGGTTTGCTCAGAGCATTCATAAGCAACACCCGGGCCGGCAATTTCAGACAGACCGTAAATATCATACGCCTTGATATTCAAGGATTTTTCAATTTCACGACGCATGTTTTCGCTCCAAGCCTCCGCGCCGAAGATACCGGCACGAAGCGACAAAGTTGCGGAATCAATCCCAGCTTCTTTCAACGATTCGCCGATATACATGGCATAGGAAGGTGTGCAGCAGAGAATGTCGGAGCCGAAGTCCTGCAAAATCTGCATCTGCCGTTTTGTGTTACCGGAAGAAACCGGAATAACCGTCGCGCCGAGCTTTTCTGCGCCGTAATGCAATCCGAGACCGCCGGTAAACAGGCCGTAGCCGTAGGACACATGAATATAATCTTCTTTTTTACCGCCCGCGGCTGCAATCGCTCTTGCAGCACCCTGTGCCCAAACATCAATGTCATGCGCGGTGTAGCCAACAACTGTTTGCTTGCCGGTTGTGCCGGAAGATGCATGCACACGCTGAAGCTTTGCACGCGGAACGGCAAACAGACCGAACGGATAATTATCGCGCAAATCCTGTTTTATTGTAAACGGTAATTTTGTGATGTCATCAATGGAGTGAATGTCCCCGGGCAGCAACCCGATTTCATCAAACTTCTTTTTATAAAACGGGACATTGTTATAGCAATTCTCCACCATTTTAATCAGGCGGGCAGATTGCAGCGCGTGCAGATAATCACGCGAAGCAAGCTCAATTGCAGGGTCGAAATAGTTTTGCGTCATAAATTGCACCTCGATAATTATTTAGAATAATGATAGCCGTAATTAAAGGCTTTCAAATTCATTTCCAAAAATTTCTCAGGAACCGTCTTACGAATAGCATCCGTCCACACATCATAAGCGATGTCCATATGCGACGCCATTACACCAAGCAGAACAACATTCACCGCTTTGGCAGAACCCGCTTTTACAGCGAGAGATAATGCATCGATTTCTGTCAAATCCGCACCCGTCCCGCGAACGGCATCAAGCACGCCTTCGGGATAAGTTGCTGCGCCGGTAATCACAGGCATCGGGTCTATTTTTTGATTGTTCGCAATAATTTTGCCGCCGACTTTTAAATAGGGAAGCCATCTTGCCGCTTCCAGCTGCTCAAAAGCCAAAATCAGGTCAGCCTGGCCTTTCTGAATAATCGGCGAATGCACTTTTTCACCGTAACGAACATAAGTTACAACAGAGCCGCCGCGCTGGCTCATGCCGTGCACTTCTGAAACTTTGACATCGTAGTTTTGAGAGAGCAAAACGGCACCGAGCAAACGGCTTGCAAGCAGTGTGCCCTGCCCGCCAACGCCGACAATCATAATACTTTTCGTTTCCATATTATTCGCCCTCCTCTATCGCGTCAAACTTGCAAAGCTGACTGCAAACCGCGCAGCCGACGCACTGTGTGAAGTCAATGACAGATTTTTTATCTTTCATGCTGATAGCCGGGCAGCCAATCTTCATGCACATCTTGCAGCCCACGCACTTGTCGGTGTTGACATGCATCGGCGGCTTGTGCTTAACATATTTCAGCAGCGCGCACGGTCTTCTTGAAATGACCACAGAGGGTGCATCACGCTCCACTTCTTCGCGAATCACGCGTTCGCACTCTTCAAGATTATAAGGATCAACCACACGAACATGGTCGATACCGACTGCTTTGGCAAGCAACTCAAGGCTGACGGCCGTTGTCGGGTCACCCTTGATGGTTTTGCCGGTTGTCGGATTGTCCTGATGGCCGGTCATGCCGGTAATGCTGTTGTCCAAAATAATAACTGTGGAATTGCTTTGGTTGTAGGCAATGTCAATAAGCCCGGTAACCCCGGAATGCATAAAGGTAGAATCGCCAATAACAGCAACCGATTTTTTCGCGTTTTCGGGATTCGCCTGGTTACGGCCGTGCAGTGCGGAAACAGAAGCGCCCATGCAAATGCAGGTATCCATCATGCCAATCGGTGCAAGCGCACCCAAGGTGTAACAGCCGATGTCACCGCTGACCATAACATTCAGCTTTTTCAACGCATAGTAAAGGCCGCGGTGCGGGCATCCTGCGCAAAGGACCGGCGGGCGGGCGGGAATCTCCAAGTCCGTAGCAAGGCTCTTGTCTTCTTTGCCGAGAATCACACGGGCAATCAGGCTTTGTGAATATTCACCCTGTAAAGTAAACGCTTCTTTGCCGATAACTTCCACACCGTTTTGACGGCAGTGTTCTTCAATGAACGGGTCCAGTTCTTCAAGGACATAGACCTTGTCACATTTGGCGGCAAAATCTTTAATCAACTGTACCGGCAGCGGATAAACACAGCCAAGTTTTAAATAAGAAGCTTTGTCGCCAAGTGCTTCTTTGGCATATGTATAGGAAATACCCGCGGTAATCACACCGATTTTGGTGTCATTCATTTCTACTGTGTTAATCGGCGCAGTTTCCGCCCAGGAAGTTTGGTCCAAAACGCGCTGCTCAACCACAACATGCTTTTTGATGGCCATACCAGGCATCATAACATATTTCATCGGGTCTTTCTTGTATTCTTTTAAGCCGTTGTCAACGCGCTCACCGACTTCTACAAGTCCTCTGGAATGCGCAACACGCGTGCTCAAACGCAAAATCACAGGCGTGTCAAACTGCTCGGAAAGCGTAAAAGCGAGCTTCGCAAACTGAAGGCATTCTTCCGAATCGGAAGGTTCCAGCATCATTGTTTTAGAAGCTTTTGCATAATGGCGGGAATCCTGCTCATTTTGAGAAGAATGCATGCCGGGGTCGTCCGCAACAGCAATAACCATACCGGCGTTGATACCGGTGTAAGACGCTGTGAACAGCGGGTCAGCCGCCACATTTAAGCCGACATGCTTCATGCCGCAGAAAGAACGCGCACCGGAGATAGCCGCACCTGCGGCAACTTCCATGGCGACCTTTTCATTGGGCGCCCATTCACTATATACATCATCATATTTGGCGATGCACTCCGTAATTTCCGTACTGGGCGTACCGGGATAACTTGACGCTACACGCAAGCCTGCTTCATACAGGCCCCGTGCGACCGCCTCGTTACCGATCAGCAGTTGTTTACTCATCTTTTCACCTCAAATTATTGATTTCTCAAATCCACAATTCGTTTTGCCTTGCCGACAAAACGCTCTATCGTGTTCGGCTCTACAATGTTGACTTTGCACTGAATGCCGAGCACCGTATGCACATTGTGCTTGATGCGGTTTTGCAATTCCTGAATTTTACCAAAGCTCTCAAGCAGAGAGGTGTCGGTAAGCTCCACCTGAATTTCCAGCGTATCCGCGTAGCCTTCGCGGCGGACAATCAACTGGTAATGGGGACTTACATTTTCCATGCCGATAAGAACACTTTCGATTTGCGACGGGAACACATTGACGCCGCGAATTTTAAGCATATCGTCACTTCTTCCCTTGATTTTATCCATGCGCGCAAAAGTTCTGCCGCATTTACAGGGTTCATACACAATTCGCGTAATATCGCGGGTGCGATAACGCAAAAGCGGAATCCCCTCTTTGGTCAGTGTAGTAATTAACAGTTCGCCGGTCTCCCCTTCGCCGAGCGTATCCAGCGTATCCGGGTCGACAATTTCCGGCAGAAAATAGTCTTCGTTGATATGTAAGCCGCAGCGTTCCTCGCATTCACCGGAAACGCCGGGACCCATAAGCTCACTCATGCCGTAGTTGTCCGTCGCAAAAAGCCCCCAAACATTTTCAATTTGAGTCCGCATTTCGGGCGTGCAGCCTTCCGACCCCAGAAGCCCGAGGCGCAGATGATAATCAGACATCGGGTACTCGAGGGTTTTTGCAGTTTCGCCCATATATAATGCGTAAGACGGCGTGGCAACCAAAGCGGTTGTTTTGAAATCTCGCATAAACATCAGCGCTTTTTCCGTGTTGCCGCTGGAATTCGGCACAACAGTACAACCCAATTTTTCAAGGCCGTAATGCAGTCCTAAAGCGCCAGTAAACATGCCGTAGCCAAAGGAAATTTGCACAATATCATCTGCGGTAGCGCCTGCGGCGGCACAAAGTCTTGCCATACAATCAGACCACATATCCAAATCGTGTTTTGTATACCCAACAACTGTGGGCTTGCCGGTTGTGCCGGAGGAAGCATGAATACGAACAATATCTCTCATCGGCACGGCAAACAACCCGAACGGGTAGTTATCGCGCAAATCCGCCTTAGTTGTGGGAGGAATGCGCTGAATGTCGGCCAGTGTTTTGATTTGATCAGGCGTAACAGCGGCATCATCAAGCTTTTTCTTATAAAACGGAACATGTTCGTAGCAGTATCGAACCGTATATTTCAGCCGTTCAAGCTGGACTTCTTCAATTTTACTGCGAGACATGGTTTCGAGATCTTTTTGAAAAAACATAATTTTCCCTTTCCGTTTTTCACGAAGTAAACTTCGCCATTATTTTAGACAGCTGAGCAGCCGCAGAAAAACTGCGGCTGAGCATAAATAACAAATTTAGTATAACATATTTATTCCGTTTCGACAACACCATTATAGAAGAAATCAGAAACTTCTTTTTGCGATTTTCTTTGTGTAACAGCGCTGACAAAAAGGCAGACAAAAATTGATGCGACCATAGCCATGCAGGCAAACAGAGGGCCTTGAGCAAGCAATTTTACTACCAACGCACCGGTTACGCCGCACAGCTCCAAAAGTTTGCATGCAGCCGGGATAATTGCGATACAAAACCCAGTAAAGATACCCGCCCACGCGCCGATTTTGTTTAGCTTCTTGCAATACAGGGCGAGCACAAAAGGCGCTAAGAAGGAACCGGAAATAATCCCCCAAGAGTAACTCATCATATCAAGTATCGGCGTTTTGGTCGTTGCAACAAAGTAAGAAAGGATAATAAACAAAATGCAGAAGATTTTGGTAAGCACGCCGCTTTTTTTGTCGCTCATATTCGGGCGGATTTTAGATTTCACAAGGTCGATACTTAACGCGCTGCCCGCTGAAAGCGTAACAGAGCAAAGCGTGGAGACAGAAGCCGATAACAAAAGCACAATAATTACACCAAGCAGAATGTTCGGAAGATTGGAATCCTCGAGCATGTGCGGAACGATGTAGTCAGCTTGCGGCATATCAACCCCCACAGTATAATAACGGTGACAAAGCGAACCAATAAAATAGCCGCCACCCGCAATCAAGAGTGCAAACACAGTAGAAATGATGATACCGCGTTTTGCCTGTTCATCATTTTTAATACCGAAATATTTTTGCACCATTTGCGGCAGCCCCCATGTGCCGAAACTGGTCATTAAAACCGTAGCCATCAGCGAAACCCACTGTGAGCCGTTCATTGTGGGCAGCCCGGCCTCAGTCTTCGCATATTCGGCAAGCCCGGCAAGGCCGCCGACCTTATCACTGCGGACAACGAAGACCAACAATAGTACAACACCGACCATCATGATGATTCCCTGCACAAAATCAGCCCGCGCCTGCACAAGATAACCACCAAAGGTAATAAGAAGAATCGCAAGGACAGCAATAATGATGAGAAAGACCGTATCGTTGATACCGAGAAGCACCTGCGCAACGCTTGCAAGCCCACTGTATACGGAAGCTGAATACGGCACTAAAAATATAAAAATAATTATCGCCGAAAATGTACGCATTGCTTTACTGCCGTAGCGTTTTTCAAAAAATTCCGGCATGGTCTTTAATTTCAGGCGGCTTGAAACATCACGCGTTTTTCGGGCAAGCAACAGCCACGCAAGCAGAGAGCCAAATATGGCGTTGCCGATTCCGGCAAAAACACCCCAAAGGCCAAAGCTTAATCCTGTTTTCCCGGCGTAGCCCACAAACATTACCGCCGAAAAATAGGCTGTTCCATAAGACAGAGCTGAAAGCCAAGCGCCGGCGTTTCTGCCACCGACTGTAAAATCAGCAACATTTTTCGATTTTTTGCCGGTTACAATGCCAACTGCAACAAGTCCGAGAATATAAACAGCAATCGTGGTCCAAATGATAATCTCTTTCAAAAAACTCCCACCCGCACGCTTTATTAGTTTGTCGCTTTAAAGCTTTTGTCTGTTAAAGCGACCGGGTATAAGTATACCCTCTTGAAGTAAAACCGTCAAGAGGGCAAATTCGCCTAAATATTCAGCAATCTTTTAGCGTTAATTGACAGAATTTTCATTTCTTCATCTGCCGGCAGGTCTAAACTTTGAATAAACCGTACTTCATCTTGTGTGCTGCTCCAAGGCATATCGCTGCCAAGCAAAATTCTGTCAGCGCCGTGTACCTTAATAATTTGCTTTGCATAATCCGGCGGCATTTTCCCGCTGGAAAAAGCCGTGTCCAAATACACTTTTGTGCCGCAAAGGACTTCCAAAACGCTCTCCCAAAGCAACCAACCACCAAAATGTGCAGCAACGACCGGTGTGTCGCCGAACAAATCAAGCACGCGAAGCAACCGCTCAGGTGTGCAATGTACCGGCGTCGGATAACCAATATCTACACCGGCGTGGAATACGGTAATCAGACCGAGTTCTGCAATTTTTTGATAGATTGGGAACATTTTTTCATCATCAACAAAGAAATGCTGATAATCCGGGTGTAACTTTACACCTCGAATCCCTGCTTTTGCCAATCTCTCAAGTTCAGAAAGTGAATTCGGGCTGTCCGGATGCACGCTGCCAAACGGAATTATATTTTTCTTTTCCAACAGAGAAATGGCAAAATCGTTCACCTTTTTTTCCTGATGCGGATTTGTAGCAATGTTAAGCACCACAGCACAATCCACATGATTTCCTGAAAGATAGCGCTCTAAACCGTTGATTGTAGCATCGTAGTGGGGTTCTATGCCCCCCGAGCATTTGGAAAGCAGCGGCAGCGCTTTTTCTGCCAGTACATCGGGAAAAGCATGCACATGAAAATCAATAATCAAGCTTTCACCTTATTTCCTTTTTGCCTGCTCCTTCATTCTTTGTTCTTTGGAAAGGATGCGTTTGCGAAGCCGGATAGAATGCGGCGTAACCTCAACAAGCTCATCATCTTTGATAAACTCCATAGACTGTTCCAGGCTCAAGACTGTGTGCGGCACCAGACGGAGCGCATCATCAGAACCGGAAGCACGGGTGTTTGTCAAGTGTTTTTGCTTGCAGACATTGCAAACGATATCTTCATTTTTCGAGCACTCGCCGACGATCATGCCTTCATACACCGGAACACCGGGGCCGACAAATAAACGACCTCTGTCTTGGGTGTTAAACAGACCGTAAGCAGAAGTTTCGCCGGTTTCATGGGCAATAATCGAACCGCGTTCGCGGGTTTGAATATCCCCTTTGTAAGGCTCATATCCGTCAAACAGGTTGTTCATAATACCATTGCCGTTGGTATCTGTCATAAATTCGGAACGGTAACCGATAAGACCACGCGCCGGAATTTTGAATTCCAAATGTGTTGCGCCGCCTTCTCGCGTGCCCATGTTTTCAAGTTCACCGCGTCTTGAACCTATTTTCTGCATAACAGCACCGACATATTCCTCCGGCACTTCAACAATTAACAGTTCAATCGGTTCTAAAAGCTGTCCATTTTCCATTTTCGTAATGACCTGCGGCCGGGAAACCTGAAATTCATAATTTTCACGGCGCATGGTTTCGATAAGGATAGACAAGTGCAACTCGCCGCGGCCGGAAACCTTAAAGCAGTCAGTAGATTCCGTTTCTTCAACGCGCATGCTCACATTTGTCTCAACCTCTTTGAAAAGGCGGTCGCGAATATTGCGGGAGGTAACATATTTACCGTCCTGACCGGCAAACGGACTGTCGTTGACCATAAAGTTCATGGAAATGGTCGGCTCATCAATTTTGACGAACGGCAGCGGCTCAACGCATTCCGGGTCACAGATGGTTTCGCCGATGTTCAAATCGGCAATACCGGAAACACAGATTAAGTCCCCGACAGCTGCCTCTTCCACTTCCACACGCTTCAAACCCTCAAACTGATAAAGCCGGGAGATTTTTACATTTTCGCGCGTTCCGTCGGTTTTGCAAAGCACAACGGATTCATTGCGTTTGATTCTGCCGCGTTCGACACGACCGACACCAATACGGCCGATATAATCATCGTAGTCAAGGCTCGAGAAAAGCACCTGCAGCGGTGCGTCGATGTCGCCTTCCGGGGATTCAATGTTTTCAAGGATAGAATCAAACAGCGGACGCATATCCCCTTCACGAACATTGGGGTCAAGCGAAGCATATCCATCACGCGCAGAAGCATAAACAACCGGAAAATCAATTTGGTCTTCATTTGCACCCAGTTCAATAAACAAATCCAAAACTTCGTCAACCACTTCAGCAGGTCTTGCGCCGGGGCGATCGATTTTGTTGACAACAACAATTACTTTCTTTTCGAGAGCAAGTGCTTTGCGCAAAACGAAACGCGTCTGCGGCATGCAGCCTTCGAAAGCGTCAACCAACAGAAGCACGCCATCAACCATTGTCAAAATACGCTCCACTTCGCCGCCGAAGTCTGCGTGACCGGGCGTGTCAACAATATTGATTTTTACACCGTTATAGTGTACGGAAGTATTTTTAGATAAAATCGTGATGCCGCGTTCGCGTTCCAAGTCATTGGAGTCCATAACACGGTCCTGCACAACTTCATTCTGCCGGAAAATACCGCTTTGCTTTAACAGCTCGTCCACCAGCGTGGTTTTACCATGGTCAACATGGGCGATGATTGCAATATTTCTCAAATTCTCTCTGCACTTCAAAAGATTCACCTTCACACATAAATTCACAGTTTGGTATTTTACCACTTTCTTTGCCAGTTGACAAGCATACAATCTGACACAAGCCTTTACAAATCCGATTATTTTTTGTAGAATATTCTAAAATTGTTAGTTGAGGTGAACGCATGTCTACAACTGCACAAGCGCAAATTTTTTCTTCACTTGAAAAGATTTTTCCAAACGAGCCTATGCCTTCTAAAGCTTTTACCGGCTTTTCCATATTAAAAAACGAAAGAGCAGCTTTTCAAGTCGCTATACAGGCAAAAAAAGGCGATGAAATTTCATTCTTTGTCACAGGTGCGCTCAAAGAGCAGTTCCGTTTTTTTGCCGTACGCATGATTCCTGCCGGCTTAAATGCCCCTGCTAAATCAGACGATTATTTTATTTCCAAAAGCAAAACCGAATATCCCGAAGTGCTTTGGCCGATAGAAGACAAATTTACAGCAGAATATGACGGCGTAAACACTGTTTGGTGTGAGATTACTCCGACACCCCTGCTTCCTGTCGGCAAGCATGCAATTGAATTTGAAATTCGAGTGGGTGAAGCCAACGCGGCAAATTGCGCGATTACGGTTGAAGTCATTGACGCCGAGTTGCCGAAACAGACGTTGATTTACACGAATTGGTTTCATACGGACTGCTTGATGGAGTATTACAAAATTCCGGCATTTTCTGATGAATACTGGAGCATTACAGAAAACTTTCTCAGGCGCGCTCAGGAATTTGGCATGAATTGTGTTCTGACCCCGTTGTTTACGCCCCCTTTGGACACACAGGTTGGCAAAGAGCGCCCGACTGTGCAGTTGGTTGATGTAAAAGTCACCGGTAAAAATCAATATTCTTTTGGATTTGATAAACTGGATCGCTGGATAGAAATGTGCGAACGCTGCGGAATTGCTTATTACGAAATGAGCCATCTCTTTACACAATGGGGTGCAAAACATGCGCCGAAGATTGTGGCAGAGGTCAACGGATCTATTCAGCAAATCTTTGGGTGGAAAACACGCGCAGCAGGAAAGAAATACCGTGTTTTCCTGTATCAGTTTGCCCAGGCGTTCACCCAATATATTGACCAAAAAGGGATTCGTGAGAAATGCCTTTTTCATGTTTCTGATGAACCAAACGGGTTAATGATTTTCTCCTACCGAAAAGCGAGCCGAATCGTTCACGAGTGCTTCCCGGATTTCAAAATTATTGACGCGCTTTCCGACTATAAGCTGTATGCAAAAGGCTTAATCAAAACGCCAGTACCGGCCAATGACCACATTGAGCCTTTCATCGGCAAAGTAAAAGAGTTGTGGACTTATTATTGCTGTGTGCAGGCAGATCATTATGTTTCTAACCGCTTTTTCTCTATGCCGTCTGAGCGAAATCGCGTTTTAGGACTGCAGCTTTATAAATTTGATGTCCGCGGCTTTTTGCATTGGGGCTATAACTTCTATTTCCGGCAGTACTCTAAAGGTCTTATTGACCCCTATAAGGTCACGGATGCAGGCGGCGGATTTTCTTCCGGTGACAGCTTTGTAGTCTATCCGGGTGAAAACGGCGAACCGCTGGATTCTCTGCGACTGCATGTATTTTACAATGGCTTTGAGGACATGCTGGCATTACAGCTTTTGGAATCCAAGCTTGGCAGAAAAAATACGATAGAGTTGCTTGAATCCAGGCTTGATAAGCCGCTTACTTTCCGGGATTATCCGCACAGTGCTGACTGGCTTTTAGAAACCCGTGAGCGCATCAACCGTGCAATCGCTGAAAATATTTAATCTAATAAGAGAAAAGCAGTGCAGTTTAAAAAGAACTGCACTGCTTTTTATATTTCATTTTTTACGCCGCTTCTTTTAAAATTCCCCAACTATATTCCGAAACCGTCTTATCGTTTGCATAATCATATTCGTAATATGTCGCTGTCAGTTTTTCTTTCGTAACGGTAATAACAGAATAGCCGGCGGTGTTGTCTTCAAGCGGATTTGTTTTTGCAAAAAACGCCGGATTGTATTCGTCTACAACGCCACGGTTTTGATTTCCGGCCGCACCGGACATCAAATACACCGGAGCTGACGGTGCTTCAAAATAAGTACAGCCGTTTTCTTCAACCGTTTTGGCTTGTAAAGGCTCGCTATTCGTATTCATCGGATATGTCAGCGCAAACACATGGTCGTGTCCCTGCAGCACCAAATCCACACCATATTGGTTGAAAATCGGTGCCAAGGATTCACGCAAAGCAAGTGCAACCTGATTTCTGTCTTCAGAAGAGCCATATTTTCCCGGGGAATACAACGGATTGTGAATTGAAACAATAATCCAAGATTTAGTTGTAGAGGCAAGATCGCTTTCAAGCCACGAAACTTGCTCTTTCCCTACACCTTTTTTGCTCGAATCACCAGAGGAAAGCACGACAAAATGAATGTCACCATAATCGAATGAATAGTACTGCCCGTTGGCTGTATCCTGCTCTGGAAGCTTAACAGTGGTGTGATTATATTCAATGTCTGTGGTTTTGTCTGTGTAATCTTCCCAATAAGAATGGTTGCCGGAAACCAACATAAGCGGCATGGTTGACACATAGCTGCGCACATGGGACAACATTTGTGCCCAAAGCGCCTCTTGGTTGCCGTATTGCACCATATCGCCGGTATGCAGAATGAAATCTGCTTTATCTGTATGTGTTTGAGCGTTCGCCAACAGCTTTTCCCAAACCGCACCATTGTATTCTTCATCCTGCGTGTCACTCATATGTAAAAATGTTACAGACTCAGGCGATTCCTCTGCTGTTGTAAATGCGGCACTGTATTTTGCTTCACCGGAGGAATTGAAAATCGTATAAGAATATTCTGTTCCCGCTTTCAAATCATAAATGACCGCACGGTTAACATAATCTTCCGAAGCCTTGTCGCTGTATGCAGCAACCTCATATGCTGTGCCTGTTGCGGTTTCAGTAAACACGACAGAAAAGGCATCTTGTTTTTCACTGTGCCAAGTTAAGCTGTAAGCGTTACGGCTGGTATCATACATAGACAGCAAAAGACTTGTAATTTCCTGATTGGGCTTTTCGGCAAGTGTTTCGGCAGTAACACAAATTTCTGTTTCTGACGAGTAATTGTCAATTTTGCAGCTATCGTTGACAGCCCAAACGCGCTCCCCGTCTACCGTAATGTCTGATATATAGCTGTTATCGGCTTTTGTGATTTGTAAAACATCATTTTCAAACGAGGCAGAAACATCATCACCATATAAGCGGATTTCCGGGCCGTTTGGGATTTGAATCACCTGTGTAGCACGCCCCGTGCAGGCGCTGCAAGAAAACAGGAAAACAAACAGGAAGGTCATCGCGAGAAGTTTTTTACGCATTTTCATTCCTCCAAGATACAAGTTACTCTTTTAGAATCTTTCTTCTGTCTTTGTAAAATCCAATGTATATATCAGCGCATCTTCCGTCGGGTCTGTGTAAAACCGTTTGCGTCGCCCGCGCTCTGTAAAACCAAAGGATTGATACAGCGCTTTGGCAGGTTCGTTGCTTTCACGCACCTCCAAAGTCAGAAATTCGGCATTTTCTGTTTTACACCGGGCAATCAGCTTTGTCAGTAAGGCTTTTGCAATTCCGTTTTTTCGATACCTTGGCAGCACAGCGACATTAGTAATATAAACTTCCCCCGAAATGTTGTTTGCGCCAACATAACCGACTGCTGTGCCGTCGAGCTCAGCCACAAAAAACCGTGCAGTTTCATTATTCAATTCTTCTTCAATAGAGAGTGCGCTCCAAGGGTGTACAAAGCACTCGTTTTCTATTGCAGCAATCGCCGGAACATCCTTTTCTGCCATCGGACGAATCTCGTCAAAACCAAAAACGAAGCGGAAAACACGCGGCAAATTCGCATGAATTTCTGCACAGCAAGCAGCATAACACGCCTGGTCGCCGCCAAACGGGTCGGAAATTTGAAGGGCTAAGAAGTGCGCATTCGGAATATACTGCCGCAATATCGCTTCATGGGAGGGCGACATACAGATATAGTAATTTTCCTCGCTTAAATCGTATTGTGTCAGCGCATTGGAACGGTGCGCTGACATATCAGCTCCGTAATGTTTCGCCGCTAAAACCGCATAGTCGCTCGGCGGTGAGCCGACAGAAGCTGCAAGACCTGCACTTTTTACATTGCAAAGGGAAGAAAGACCCTGTTTTTTTAGTTCTGCACAGAACAGCCCTTCTGCCATAGGACTGCGACAGGTGTTGCCTGTGCAAATAAAATATATATTTTTCATGAACGGCCGTTTACCCCTTTGCGTCATACCAAGTTTTTCCGATATTTGCGTCGCTCTTCAAACGGACTTTCATTTTGCAGGCATTTTCCATTTCTTCAGATACAATCTGTGCCACTCTTTGGGCTTCCGACTCGGGCGCTTCAACAATCAACTCATCGTGCACCTGCAAAATCAGCTTTGCCTGCATTTTTTCTGCTTTCAGGCGGTTATAGACACGAATCATGGCGATTTTAATAATATCTGCTGCCGTGCCTTGAATCGGCATATTGCGCGCAACACGCTCACCGAACGCACGAAGCATGCCATTGGAAGAAGCGAGCTCCGGCAAATACCGCCGGCGAGAGAACAAGGTTTTGACATAACCGTCTTTTTTTGCCTGTTCCACTACCTTTTCCATATAGCTGTTAACGCCTGCATAATGGTGGAGATAATCTTTGATATATTTGTCCGCTTCTGCTCTCGTAACGCCGATATCTTTGCTTAATGAAAAGGCCCCGATGCCGTAAACGATACCAAAGTTTACAGCTTTCGCACGGCTGCGCATTAAAGGCGTAACCATTTCAGGCGGCATATGGAACACCTGCGAAGCTGTAATTGTGTGAATATCTGCATCCGCATTAAAAGCATCAATCATTGCTTGATCGTCGGCAATATCGGCAAGAACGCGCAATTCGATTTGGGAGTAATCTGCGTCTACCAGCAAGTTACCCTCACCCGCAAGGAAGAATTTGCGCATTTCGCGCCCCAAATCCTGCCGCACAGGAATATTTTGCAAGTTCGGCTCCGTAGAAGAAATTCTGCCTGTGCGTGTTTCCGTTTGGTTGAAGCTCGAATGGATTCGTCCGTCTTCGCCAATTACTTTCAAAAGTCCGTCACAATAGGTAGATTTTAATTTAGCCAGTGTGCGATATTCCAAAATATCGCGCACGATTTCGTATTCATCCGCGAGGCCCTCTAATACTTCGGCGTTTGTAGAATAGCCGGTTTTGGTTTTCTTTTTGGCCGGGATTTCCAGTTTTTCAAATAAAATCACGCCAAGCTGTTTGGGCGAGTTAATATTGAATGTTTCACCGGCCAGAGCATAAATTTGAGATTGCAATGCGTCGATACGACCGGTAAGCATTTCAGAAAAGCGAACAATCCCCTCTTTGTCCACCAAAACCCCGACACGCTCCATGGAAGCAAGCACCTCTGCCAATGGGATTTCAATTGTCCGAAGCAGCTCAAGCTGCTCAAAGCCTTCGAGTTTCACTTCAATTTTCTTGGCAAGTGTCCGCAAATTAGCGCAGTCCGACGCTAACGGCAAATCGCTCTCGGCCGAAACTATTGCCGGGCAATACTCCTGTATAAGTCGATGCAAATCGTAATCCTTGGCGGATGGATTTAAAAGGTAAGCGCCAAGTGTAACATCACAGGTGATGTTTTGTGCGTTTGCCCCGTTTTCCATGGCATATGCAAAAACTTCTTTCGAGGAAAACACTTTTTTCTCAAGCGTTTCGTCAGATAAAAGCGCTAAAAACCGTGCTTGTTCCTCCTTGCTTTTTAATTCGGCACAGCACACAAAACTTTCTGACGAAAACCAAACGCCGGCTTTTGCATCCAAAAGGAAATAAACACATTTTTCAGCGGACAGCTTATCAAGTGCTTCCTTTGTAAGACCTTCAAGCACAGGGACCTTTTTGTCTTCTGTTTGCTTTTGCTGCGTTGGGGCGGTGTCACCGTCCAAATGCAGCTTTTCCAAAATCTTAAACATTTCCAAAGACACAAGCAGACTTGTCGCCTCCTGCGTATTTGGCTCTTGGGGAATATAATGCTTTAAATCCGTTTCAACCGGAGCATTCAAATCGATTGTGCCAAGCTTATAGCTTAAAAATGCCATATCTTTGTCTGCCGCAAGCTTCTGGCGAACACCCGGTTTAATATCAATATCATCTAAATGCGCATAAATATTTTCAATGGATTGAAACCGAACTATCAAATCTTCTGCGGTTTTCTTCCCGATACCTGCAACACCCGGAATATTGTCAGAGCTGTCCCCCATTAAAGCTTTAATGTCAATCATTTGCTTTGGTGTAACGCCATATTCTTCTAAAATGCGTGCTTCATCGTAAACATTGGTTTCCGGTCTGCCCATTTTCGTTGCAGCAAGCAAAACGCGCACATTTTCTCTGATGAGCTGTAAGCTGTCACGGTCACCGGTTGCAATATAGCACTCGTCGGAAGAACCAATGTGCGCCGAAAGTGTTCCGATGATGTCATCTGCCTCATAACCTTCTTTGGTTACAATCTGATAACCGAGCGCAGAAAGCAATTCCTTGAGCACAGGCATCTGTTCGGCAAGCTCCGCCGGCATCCCCTTGCGGTTCGCTTTATAACCGTCATACATTTTGTGGCGGAAGGTCGGGGCTTTTAAATCAAAGGTCACCGCGACTGTGTCCGGCGAAACATCTTCCTCCAGCTTCAAAAGAATATTCATAAAGCCATAAATGGCGTTTGTGTATCGTCCGTCTTTGGTGGTCAACAGCTTTATACCGTAAAACGCACGGTTTAAAATACTGTTTCCGTCTAAAACCAGCAATTTCATAACAAATCTCCAAAAAACAGTTTATTTATTTTAGAATACCACAAAACTGCACAGATTGCACGAGATTTTTTAAGTTGTTTTAAGGTCTAAAATGTGCTATACTGTCTGCAATTCTGAATTTTAGGTGTTTATATGCAAATCGGTAATTTAAAAATTCAAGGCTGCGCCGCACTTGCCCCCATGGCCGGTGTTGCCGACCGGGCCTTTCGGGAGTTATGTGTTTCTTATGGCGCAGCGTATGTTGTGTCAGAAATGATTAGCTCCAAAGGCGTTTCCATGGGCGACCGAAAATCCAAGGCGCTCATGCAGCTTTCCGAAAGCGAGCGTCCGGCCGGTGTGCAAATTTTCGGAAGCGAGCCTGAAATCATGGCAGAATCCGTTAAAACCGTGTTGCGCGTTTCGCCGGATTTTGTAGACATCAACATGGGCTGCCCTGCTCCGAAAATTGCCGGGAACGGCGGCGGCGCGTCACTAATGCGGCATCCGCAGCTTGCTAAAGATATTGTGCAATCTGTTGTTGACGCTTGCGGAAATGTTCCGGTAACCGTAAAGATACGAAGCGGCTGGGATTTTGACAGCTTAAATGCCGTTGAAATGGCAAAAAACGCACAAGAAGCAGGCGCATTGGCCGTTACAGTTCACGGCAGAACCCGCCAGCAAATGTATGCGCCGCCGGTGAATCACCAGATTATTGCTGAGGTCAAAAAAAATGTGTCGATTCCGGTTATCGGCAACGGCGATATTGTGGACGGTCCTTCGGCTGCTCAAATGCTGGAAGACACAAACTGCGACTTTTTAATGGTTGGGCGTGGTGCACTCGGCAGACCGTGGGTGTTTTCACAAATCAATGCCTATTTGCAGCATGGCATTATTTTACCGGAGCCGCCGGTCAGCGAGCGCATGCGGGTTATGGTTGAGCATGTGCGCAAAATATGCGAATACAAAGGTGAGCGAATCGGTATTCGTGAAGCAAGAAAACATGCGGCATGGTACGCAAAGGGCATTCGCGGTGCGGCAAAATACCGCAAAGATTTAAGTATGCTCGAAAGTGTAGAACAGCTTGAGGAACTCGCTTTTAAAATTACAAAAGAAAATACATAAAAAAACCGGCAAAGGTTCATCCTTGCCGGTTTTTATGTTTTATGAAATTTTCAGCTGCAAACGAAGTTTGTCACTGATCATGGCGATGAATTCCGAATTTGTGGGTTTTCCGCGCGTGTTTTGAATGGTATAACCAAAATATTCGCTCAGCACTTCAACATCGCCTCTGTCCCACGCCACCTCAATAGCATGGCGGATTGCTCGCTCCACACGAGACGGTGTGGTAGCAAACTCTTTCGCCACAGTGGGATATAACAACTTTGTCACCGAATTCATCATTTCAGAATCGCGGACACACAAAATAATGGCTTTGCGCAAATATTGATATCCCTTAATGTGTGCGGGAACGCCGATTTGCCGCATAATATCGCTGATCAGCATTTCCAAATCCGCCATATTCGCAGCCGTATTATATGTATTTTTTGATGTGCCGCCCTGCTGCCAGGTCATCATTTGCCGAATGCGTTCCGCCATCATATTCAAATCAAACGGCTTTAAGAAATAGTAATCGGCGCCTTCTGACAGAATCTCACTTTCGAACCGGGTATTGTCCACAGACGACATAACCATAACAATCGGCTTTTTACTAAGCTTCATCGTTTTCAATTCACGCAAAACACCCAGTGCATCAACAGACGCCATAATTGCATCCATTAAAACTACATCGGGCTTTTCAGTTTCCAGCTTTTTAAGGACCTCTGCACCGTCCTTGGCAACCAGCTGCACCTCAAATCCATAGGTTTTGAGCACTTTAACGCATTCCTGATCAAACGCGCTTCTTTCCTCAGTCAGCAGAATTTTTTGTGTTTTCTCCATAAAAACAACCTCCAATTTTTGTTTCTGCCATATTTTACCATATCAGTTATTATTTGGCAATCCTTTTTTCTTAATTTTTAGAAATTTTTTCAAAATAGTACAAATAAGTTCCGAAACCGCTTAAAAAAGCAGAAGATGTATAAACAAAACTGTTTATACATCTTCTTTTTTCAGGATGCTTGCTTTAGCGTTTCGGTTTCAACTGTTTTTGACTGATTCAGCATCGTATCGGCGAATATGCCATACCCCTGCAAAGCATTGTTGACAAACACATGTGTTACCGCACCGACGAGCATGCCGTTTTGAATAATCGGACTACCGCTCATGCCCTGAATAATACCGCCTGTTTTTTGGATCAGGTCGTTGTCTGTGACTTCAATGATCATATTTTTACCATTCTCATCAGAATTTGGGTAAATCTTCACAATTTGAATGTCATAGTAATGCGGGCCTGTGTCGTCGATTGTGGAAATAATTTGTGCCGCACCGGTCTTGACTTCCTTGCTGGTGGCAACCGGAATAGACACAGCGTTTTTATCAAATTCCTGCAAACGGCCGTAAACCCCGGCAGAATTATTTTTATAGAGCACACCTATTGTTTTGTCTTGAAACACACCGCACAGTTCCCCGGTTACACCGGGGCCGCCTTTATAGCAGCCGCTGATTACCGTTTCAACTGCATACCCTTCTTTAAACGGAACTTCTGTGCCGGTATCCACATCGCAAATCGCATGCCCCAAGCCGCCAAAAACACCTGTTTGCGGGTCATAAAAGGTCAAAGTACCGACACCTGCGGTGCTGTCTCTGACCCAAAGCCCTGCCTTCTTTTTATTGTCGTTCGCCGACAAGGCAAGATTCAGTGTTGTTTCAAAAGTTTCACCATCGCGTTCTACCTTTAGTTTTACACTGTCACAGCCATTTTGCAAAGCTTCACACAATGCGTCTGTTTTATCCACTTTGTTGCCGTCAACAGATAAAATCAGGTCGCCGATTTTTAAGCCCGTGTCCTTCGCCGGATTCACGGCGCCATTAGCAGTAAACACATCGTCCATTCCGACAATCAAAACACCGTCTGCAAAAATCTTGATGCCGAAAATATCCCCACTGGGCACGACATATTGCCTTTTGCTGACCGTCACGGTTGAAGACTTTACGGGAATCGTGTTCAAAACGGAAATGTCAACCGTATAGCTTTTGCTTGTGTCATCAGAAGCCACCGAATTCTTGGAATTCGCAGAAAGCACTGTATCTGCTTCCGCTTGCGAACTCTCTAACGAGAAAATGCCGTTGACATGCAGCTCTTCATTCTCCACAAGATAAATGCTGTCCGGTATGGTTTTTTCGCCTAAAAACACGAAAGCAAAAATGACAGAGGCAAACAGCAAACTCAAAATGCTGAAAATTCTAAAAAGATTTTTCATTTTTACCTCCGCACGCGGTTTTTGACCGCAAGATTACTTTTTGCTTTTCAGGGCTAATTATAAACGGAAAAAATAAGACTTTACGGTCACATTTAACAGGAAATAGTATTCCCAAAAAATACCGTAAAGTCTTGAAAAAACAAGATTTTTATTTATTTTACTGCTTTTAAAATGGCACTGACAGTTTCTTCGGTCGAGAGCCCGTCTGCTTTTATCGTAATATCAGCATATTTCTGATACAGCGGTAATCGCGCCGTGAAAATGTCTTCAATCGTTTGCCCCTTTGGCGCCGCAACACCGCGCGTTTGGATATTATTTAACCGCTCCAAAACCGTTTGCAGCGAAACATCCAAAAAGACAATTGTGCCGTTTTTGCGAAGCTTTTGCATAGCCGTATCTCGAAAAACAACACTACCACCGGTCGCAATCACAGTGTTTTCACAGTTTAAAGACAAAACCGCATCTCGTTCACAGTCCAGAAATGTCTCAATACCGTCTGCATCAATAATCTGCTGAAGCAAGCGGCCTTCTCTTTGCTGGATAAACAAGTCTGTGTCAGTAAAACCAACGCCGAGCGTTTTTGCCAAAATAACGCCGACTGTGCTTTTGCCGGAGGAAGGCATGCCGATCAAAACAAGATTATTCATCAGATAGAAATCTCGTGCGCCAGCTTGTAAAGGTCTAAATCGATGGATTTCTTCATATTGAGTGCCTCAAAAATATCATAATCCACCAATGCATCTTTCTGCATAGCTACAACTCGATTGCCGATTCCGGCCTTCAAAAGCTCAACTGCTTTATAGCCCATTTTGCTGCCGGCAACACGGTCACGGACTGTCGGTGAACCACCGCGCTGGACATGGCCGAGAACAGTTGCTCTGGATTCAACACCGGTTTCCTCTTGAATGCGTTTTGCCATTTCGTCAACGCCGCCGATACCTTCAGCAACAATAATAATGAAATGACGCTTGCCGGTTTTCTGCGTTCTGCGCATTCTTTCGACAACATCTTTTTCAAAATCAAATTCAACTTCCGGAATCAGAATCGTGGTCGCACCGCAAGCGATACCGGAATTGAGTGCAATATAGCCTGCGCGTCTGCCCATAACTTCCACGACGGAGCAGCGGTCGTGCGACTCTGAAGTGTCACGCAGACGGTCAACCATTTCCATAACGGTATTCATTGCTGTGTCATAACCAATCGTGTAGTCAGAGCAGGCAATATCATTGTCAATCGTACCGGGAACGCCGACGCAGGGAACGCCGCGCAGAGAAAGGTCACGCGCGCCGCGGAACGAGCCGTCGCCGCCGATTACAACAACACCCTGCATATCCATTTCCTTGCAAACATCAATGGCTTTCTGCATGCCCTCTTCTGTTTTGAATTCAGGACTTCTTGCGGAATAAAGAATTGTACCGCCGCGGTTAATAATGTTAGACACGCTTCTGAGATTCATTTCATACATATCGCCATACATAAGACCATTATAGCCTCGGCGAATGCCCATTACACGAAAACCGTTTTCGCAACCGGCGCGAACCACCGCGCGAATAGCTGCGTTCATGCCCGGCGCGTCGCCGCCGCTTGTCAGAACACCGATCGTTTTCATTTTTTTCACCTCAAAAATTTATTTAGACAATATAATACACAAATCTATGCCGATGTCAAGAGCGGCACGGATTTTCTAACAAAAAAACAGATTTATTTGAACAAAACACCTTTTTCGCCAACCAGCCGCTTTAGTTCAGAAACTAAAGGTTTGTTCAGTTCAATGCCCTTGGAGGAAATATATTTCTGTTTTGTATCATTATAACACAAATAAACAGGAATTGAACCCTCAAAAATAGAAAGTAGGTTTTTAACCAGTTTATCCTGTTCGCTGCCAAGCTTGTCAATCAGAAGAAATACACCTTTCTGAATATCCGGCGGGAAAGTGTCGGATGAATCCGAAACGGACGCCGTCTTTTGCCGCGGAACTTGCTTTGAGAGTGCTGATTCATCCGGGCAAGGTGAAATGCGATCCGGAATCACCTTTGCATTTTCATCTTCACGAAGCGACAAACGCCCTTCCAAATACAGAACGGTCCCAGGCATAAGCAAATGCGAATATTGTGCATAAACTTTCGGGAAAACCAGCAATTCCACACTGCCATACATATCTTCAACGGTGACAAACGCCATCGTCGTATCATTTTTAGTCGTTTTCTTCTTGATAGCCGTAACAATTGAAAGCAAGCGCACAACGCTGCCGTCACGCAAACGGCTCATTGGGTCGTTATCCGCTTCCGATATGTCTGAAATGCGTGTTGCGTGTAATTTTTCAGAAAGTGCAACATACTGCGCCATGGGATGACCGGAAAGATAGAGCCCGGTCGCCTCTTTTTCCAACTGTAAGCGCTCATGCACAGAATAATCCGGGCTGGATTTCAGCTCCGGAGAGGCTGACACCTGCGGGGACTGCGACAGCGAGAAAAAATCAATCTGACCGTCCACATTTCGTCGATTTTCCGCCTCCAGAGAGGATAACACCTCAGGCAGATTCATAATCATTTCCCGGCGGTTCAGGCCTAAGCCGTCAAGCGCGCCGCTTTTTATCATACATTCCACAGCGCGTTTGTTAAAGTCTTTGCCGTAAAGGCGTTTGCAAAAATCATAAAAGCTTAAAAAAGCGCCACTTTTTTCGCGTTCTGAAACAATTTCGGCAATGAAATTCCGCCCGAGATTTTTAATGGCCAAAAGGCCGAAACGAATTTCATTCGCACTTTCCGGCAAGAAAGCCGAAGCGCTTTTGTTGACATGCGGCGGCAAAACCGTTATACCCAATCGCGTGCAATCTGCAATATAAGCTGAAACCTTTGCAGTGTCATCCAAAATGCTTGTTAAAAGCGCCGCCATAAATGCGGTCGGATAATGGCATTTCAAATATGCGGTTCTATAAGCCACAACAGCATAAGCCGCGGAGTGGGATTTATTGAACGCGTAGGATGCAAACGAGGACATATCATCAAAAATACTGTTTGCAACTTCTGCCGGAATCCCGTTTGCCACACAGCCGCAGCAAGCCACCGTCCCATCCTCGTTTTGAAGCCCGTTTACAAAGTATTCCCGCTCCTGTTCCATGACCTTGTGTTTCTTTTTGGACATGGCGCGCCGCACGATGTCAGCACGGCCAAAAGAGTATCCGGCAAGCGAACGGAAAATTTCCATAACTTGTTCCTGATACACCATGCAGCCGTAGGTTACATCCAAAATAGGCTTTAAAAGCGGTGTTTTATATTGAATTTGATTTGGATGATGCCGGTTTTCTATATAATCATCAATGGAGTCCATAGGCCCCGGTCGATAAAGCGAAATGACCGCAATAATATCTTCCAAATTCCGCGGTTTCAATCGAATCAGTACGCTTCGGAGTCCTGCGGATTCGCATTGAAAAACGCCATAGGTTTGACCTTTGGAAAACATTTCATAGGTTTCGCGATCATCCAGCGGAATCTTTTCAATATCAAAATCGGGTACCGTTTTTCGGATTTCCTCTTCCGCGTCGTGAATAACCGTCAGCGTACGCAGTCCCAAAAAGTCCATTTTCAAAAGGCCAAGCTCTTCGATGGTCGTCATCGTGAATTGCGTCACGATGCTTTCATCGTTTCGCGCTAACGGAACATATTCGCTGACCGGCTTGTCGGTTATAACAACCCCTGCTGCGTGCGTGGATGCGTGCCGCGGCATCCCCTCCACACTTTTCGCGGTATCAATAAGTTCTCGAATCTTTTCATCTTTTTCATAAAGTGCATGCAGTTCGCTGTTTTTCTGCAAAGCCTTTTCAATCGTAATACCGAGTTCGCGGGGAATCTGCTTGGAAACAGAATCGACAGTACCATAAGGCAAACCGAGTGCGCGCCCAACATCGCGAACCGCAGCACGCGCTGCCATAGTACCAAAAGTTACAATCTGCGCAACATGGTCAGCGCCATACTTTCGGATTACATAAGCAATCACTTCTTCGCGCCGCTCATAGCAAAAGTCAACATCAATATCCGGCATGCTCACGCGCTCCGGATTTAAGAAACGCTCAAAAATCAAGCCATACTGCATGGGGTCGATTCCGGTAATGCCCATACAGTATGCCGCAAGACTCCCCGCCCCCGAACCTCTGCCGGGGCCGACCGGGATGCCTTGACTTTTGGCATAAGCTATAAAGTCGGCAACAATCAGGAAATAATCCACATATCCCATTTCCCGGATAACAGACAATTCATGTTTCAGCCGGTCAAGGTAAGCTTGCGGCACTTGTTCACCGCAGTGCTTTTTCAAGCCATCCAAACACTTATTTTGGAAGTAAGTAAAATGGTCTTGGTTATCCGGCACATCGAAATGGGGCAATTTGGTTTTGCCGAATTCGAATTCTACATTGCAAGCGTCCGCAATAATCTCTGTGTTATCGATTGCCTGCGGCGCATAAGAAAACAGCTCGCGCATTTCCTCTTCCGACTTTAAATAGAATTCATCCGTGCCGAATTCCAAGCCGGTGTCTTCATCGATTGTGTGGTTTGTTTGAATGCAAATCAAAACTTTTTGTGTTTTGGCGTCCTGCTTACGGACATAATGCACATCGTTTGTAGCAACCAGCGGAATTCCCGTTTCTTTAGAGAGCCGAAGCATTTCCGGAATGATTTCCTGCTGCTCGGGAATACCATGATTTTGCAGTTCAAGATAATAATTCCCCTGACCGAACACACGGTTATACCACAGCGCAGTTTCTTTGGCGCCTTCAAAATCATGCGCTAAAAGCTTGCGCGGTATTTCGCCTGCAAGACAAGCGGAAAGTGCAATAATTCCCTCGTGGTGCGCTTCAAGCAACGCTTTGTCGACACGCGGGCGCACATAAAAGCCGTTAACCCAAGATTCGGAAACCATGTGAATCAGGTTTTTATAACCCACTTCGTTCTTACAAAGCAAAACAAGGTGATAGCGTGTGGAATCAAGCCCGTGTACTTTATCCGTAAGTCCGCGTTCCGCCACATACACTTCACAGCCAATAATTGGCTTGATTCCATGCGCCTTTGCAGTCTTATAAAAGTCCACAGCGCCGAACATATTGCCATGGTCGGTAATCGCAAGCGAAGTTTGCCCAAGTTCTTTTGCAGCAGAGCAAAGGCTTTCCAGACGGCAAGCGCCGTCCAGAAGGCTGTATTCTGTGTGCAAATGTAAATGGGTAAACGCCATACTATTTATCTCCGTTCTTTATTCGGAAAGCACCTTGTTATAAAAATCAAAGCAATCAAAAGTGGCAAAATAATCTTTCGGGGTTTCCGCACGGCGGATTAGCTTGAAGCTGCCGTCTTTTTTTAGTAAAATTTCAGCCGATTTCAGTTTGCCGTTGTAGTTATAACCCATTGCAAATCCGTGTGCACCGGTATCGTGGATATAAAGCAGATCGCCGCGCTCAATTTCGGGAAGCATACGGTCAACGGCAAACTTATCGTTATTTTCGCAAAGTGAGCCGGTCACATCATACTTATGGTCGCAAGGCGCATTCTCCTTGCCCATAACAGTAATGTGATGATAGGCGCCGTACATTGCCGGGCGCATCAGGTTAACAGCACAAGCGTCAACACCGATATATTCCTTGTGGGTGTGTTTTTCGTTAATAGCTCTTGTAACAAGCGCGCCGTAAGGTCCCATCATAAACCGACCAAGCTCGGTATAAATGGCAACATCGCCCATACCTGCCGGCACAAGAACTTCGTCATACACAGCTTTGACACCTGCACCGATTTTCAGAATATCATTCGGTTCCTGATCAGGTTTATACGGAATACCGATACCGCCGGAAAGATTGATGAAACGGATATTCGCACCGGTCTCCTTTTTGAGACGAACTGCAACTTCAAACAACACACGCGCAAGTGTCGGATAATAATCGTTTGTTACTGTGTTGCTCGCGAGAAATGCGTGCAGACCAAATTCTTCAACGCCCTTTTCCTTCATTATTCGATAGGCTTCAAAAAGCTGTTCGGTGGTCATGCCATATTTCGCATCACCAGGGTTGTCCATAATGCTGTTGGAAATTTGGAAATACCCGCCCGGATTATACCGGCAGGAAAGGCGCTTCGGCAGTTTGCCAAGCGTTTTTTCCAAAATCTCAATGTGCGTAATATCATCTAAATTGATTGTTGCGCCAAGGGAATCTGCATATTTGAATTCTTCAGCCGGTGTATCATTTGAGGAAAACATAATATCGTCCCCGACTGCACCGATTGCCTTGGAAAGCATCAGTTCGGTTTTTGAAGAGCAGTCACAGCCGCAGCCGTATTCGCGCAAAATCTCAATCAAAAACGGATTCGGCGTGGCTTTAACCGCAAAATATTCTTTATACCCTTTGTTCCAGGAAAACGCCTGTTTCAAAGCTTCAGCGTTTTTGCGGATGCCCGCTTCATCATAGAGGTGAAACGGTGTTGGGTATTGCGCTGCAATTTCTTCCAGTTTTTCTTTGGTTGTAAAAGGCTTTTTAATCATTTGTATCCTCCGCAGGGGTTTCTAAAAAATTTTCAATAACAGATTGCAAGGCTTGTGTGCCCTCTCCGGTAACAGCAGAAAAAGGAATCAAGTGTGTTTCGGGCACGAAAGCAAGTTCTTTTTTTATGTCTTCCAGCCGCTGTGCATATTGCGTTTTGTTAAGCTTATCGCACTTTGTAAGCGCCACGACAAACGAAAACCCGTTTGCCTTTAAAAATTCCAGCATCTGCAAGTCATCTGCACTCGGCGGATGGCGCATATCCACAAGCTGAACAACCAAACGAATATTTCTGCCAGAGCCGAAATACCCTTCCATTAACTTTGCCCAGCGTGCTTTTTCCGATTTGGGAACTTTTGCATATCCGTAACCGGGCAAATCCACCATGCGAGCGTTCTGCACTTTAAAGAAATTGACTGTAATAGTCTTTCCGGGAACAGAGCTAACACGCGCAAGCGATTTTCGGTTAAATAGACGGTTCAGAAGCGAAGATTTGCCGACATTGGAACGCCCTGAAAACGCAATTTCCGGCAAGTCAGAAGCCGGAAGCTGTTCCAGCGTTCCGAACGCTGCTTCAAATTCAACAGACTGAAAATTCATAAACACGCCTCAATTCTGCCGCCAAAGTTCGGGCTTACCTTTTCGATTTTGCGGAATTACCGGCATAGATTTTTCATTGCCGGATTCTGATTGCTCTGTTTTCACAAGTGCATTTGTTAAAATCTCACGCACATCAGAAACCGAAACAAAATCCAACGCTTCTAAAACGGTTTTGTCTGCTTCCCGTAAATCGGGCAGGTTTTCATCCGGTAAAAGCACGGTATGTATTCCGTTTTTATAAGCCGCCATGGTTTTTTCACGAAGCCCGCCTATGGGCAAAACTCTTCCCGTCACTGTCACCTCGCCGGTCATGGCAACATCCGCACGAACCGGGGTATTGGACAAAGCAGACACCAGCGCCGTAGTCACTGTAACTCCAGCGGACGGACCATCTTTCGGAACAGCACCTTCCGGAAAATGGATATGAACATCTTTATTTTTATAGAAATCGGGGTCAATATTCCATTCAGCAGCATGTGCACGCACATAGGTGTAAGCAGCCTTTGCAGATTCTTTCATCACATCACCGAGTGAACCTGTGAGCTCCAATTTGCCGGTTCCGTCCATAACAGCGGCTTCCACTTTTAAAAGCTCACCGCCGACAGAAGTCCAGGCAAGGCCGTTGACGACGCCAATCTCGTTTTTGCCGGAAAGATTCTCGGGTTTAAATTTGCGTGGGCCTAAAAGTTCCTCTAAATCCGACGCGCGGACGGTGATCTTCTTATCATACCCGGAGGCGATTTTGACCGCTTCTTTTCGAATGGTTTTCGCAATGGTTCGCTCTAATTTTCGCACACCAGCCTCTCGTGTATAACCATCAATCATTAAACGAAGAGCATCGTCTGTGATGCGCAGCTGCACAGGTTTGATGCCGCTTGCCTGCAACTGCTTTTTAACAAGGTGGCGTTTTGCGATTTGGAATTTTTCTTCCGCCGTATAGCTGTAAAGCTCAATCAGTTCCATTCTGTCAAGAAGCGGTGCGGGAATGGTGGATGCATCGTTAGCCGTGGTGATAAACAAAACACGGCTTAAATCGAAAGGAATTTCGATGTAGTGGTCGCGGAATGTATTGTTTTGTTCCGGGTCGAGCGCTTCCAGCAAAGCAGAAGCCGGGTCACCCTTATAGTCTTTGGAAAGCTTGTCGATTTCATCCAAAAGAATTAGCGGATTTGCGCTGCCTGCACGGGTAACGGCGGCAATAATGCTGCCCGGCATAGAGCCGATGTATGTTTTTCTGTGTCCGCGAATTTCCGCTTCATCACCAACACCGCCTAAAGAAATGCGGGTGTATTTCCGGTTTATAGCACGCGCCAAGGATTTTGCAATAGAGGTCTTACCAACGCCGGGCGGGCCGACAAGACAAATGATTTGACCTTTAATGTCAGGAGAAAGCTTTCGAACCGCTAAAAATTCAATAATTCGGTCTTTAACCGCTTCCAACCCAAAATGGTCGTGGTCCAAAATTTTACGCGCATTCTCTAAATTCAAATTATCTTTTGTAAATTTGCCGAACGGCAAACTTAATACCGTATCTAAATAAGTGCGTGAAACCGTGCTTTCGGGGCTTGTCGGCTGCATATGTGCCAAACGGTCGCACTCCTGTAATAGCTTTTCTTCACTTTCCTTATCTAAATGCAGTTTTAAAATCTTTTCACGGTATTTTTGCGCGTCAGAAAGAGAGGACTCCCCTTCCCCCAGCTCCTGTGCAATAGCCTTCATTTGTTCACGCAAATAATACTCGCGCTGGTTTTCATCCATCTGCTCCTGCACTCGTTCATCAATAACAGCCGCGGCTTCAAGCATCTGCACTTCTTTCGTGAGAATCAGACACAGCTTTTCCAAACGCTTGTAAGCGTTGAGTTCTGATAAAATGGTTTGCTTGTCTGTATACTCCAGCGGTGCATTGGATGCGATATAATCTGCAAGTTTTCCTGCCGAGTGCAAAGACGCAACGCCAAGCGCTATATCCTGCGGCAACTTCTGATTGAGCATAGCATAATCCTCAAACAGGCTTTTTGCATAGCGCATCAGCGCGTCAGCTTCTAAAATTGTTGTATTGCGCGGTTCACGCGTTGAAACAGCACGAACTTCGGCAACAAAATGCGGCGTTGTCTCCACAAGGTCTATGAGTCTTGCACGATACTTGCCCTCAACAACCACGCGGTAATATTCGCCGGAGGGAAGCCGCACAAGCTGTTTAATATCACAGACAACACCCATGCGGTAAAGATTATCTACACCTTTTACCTCTTCAGAAAGGTCCGTTTGCGCAAGCAGAAAAATGCGCTGCTTTGCGAGCATTGCATTTTTCACAGCAGAAACAGATTTTTTTCTGCCGATGTCAAAATGCAGCGTCATTTCAGGAAATACCACCAAGCCGCGCAAGGCAACCATGGAAATGGAAAATGTATCTTGAATAATTGGTGCCATTTTAGTGCCTCCAAGAAAAAAACAATCATAATGCAGTATAAAATTATATATGATTTTTTTAGATACTGCAACAGAAAACTGAAAAATGTGCTTTTATTCGGCAGACGAAGACAGAATTCATAAACACTTTACGGACAGGCTTGTTAAAAAAATAAACAAATTTTTCGAAAAATCAAAATTTTCAAGAAAAAGATTGTTAATTTGTTGTCAATTTGTTGACTTTTGCTATATCGCTTTGCTATAATGCTACTCAAAGCGAAAAAATCAATTTTTGGAGGTCTTTTGAATGTCCAGAGTCTACAACTTTTCCGCCGGTCCTTCCATGCTGCCGGAAGAAGTGCTGAAAAAAGCCGCTGATGAAATGCTTGATTATCAAGGCTGCGGCCAGTCCGTTATGGAAATGAGCCATCGCTCCAAGATTTATGATTCTATCATTAAGGGTGCAGAAGCCCTGCTTCGCGAGCTGATGAACATACCGGATAACTACAAAGTTTTGTTTTTGCAGGGCGGTGCTTCCACGCAGTTCGCCGCAATCCCGCTGAACTTTATGAACGGCAGCGGCAAAGCGGATTATGTAATTACCGGCCAATGGGCAAAAAAGGCCTGTGCTGAAGCACAGAAATACGGTGAAGTAAATATTGTTGCCTCTTCTGCCGACAAAACTTTCTCTTACATTCCAAAGCTTGATAAATCCACCTTTACACCGGACGCGGATTACTTTTATATCTGCATGAACAACACCATTTACGGCACCGTTTACCACGAGCTGCCCGACACCGGCGATGTACCGCTGATTGCAGATATTTCCTCTTGCTTCCTGTCTGAGCCGTTGGATGTTTCCAAGTTCGGCATGGTATATGGCGGAGCACAGAAAAATGTTGCGCCTGCCGGTCTTACTATCTGCATTATTCGTGAAGACCTGCTTGGCAAGGCTCGTGACATCACACCAGCCATGCTCAATTATCAGATTCAGGCAGACAACAACTCGCTTTACAACACGCCCCCCTGCTACACCATTTATATCTGCAAACTGGTGCTCGAATGGCTGAAAGAAAACGGTGGGCTGAAAGCAATGCAGGAGCGCAATGTTAAAAAGGCAAAGCTCTTGTATGATTATTTGGACAACAGCAAAATGTTCCACGGTACGGTTGTTCCTGAGGATCGCTCGCTTATGAATGTTCCCTTTGTAACGGACAGCGACGAACTGAACGCAAAGTTTGTAAAAGAAGCTGAAGCAGCCGGTCTTGTCAATCTGAAGGGTCACCGCACGGTCGGCGGCATGCGCGCTTCCATTTACAACGCAATGCCGTATGAGGGTGTAAAAGCACTCGTCAAATTTATGGAAAAATTTGAGAAAGAAAATTCCTGAAAGCTGAGGCAAAACCATGTATAAGATTTTAACCTTAAACAAAATTTCCGAAAACGGGCTGAAAAACTTCCCAGACACCTATACCTATTCTGCTGAAGAAACACAGCCGGATGCCATTTTAGTTCGTTCTGCTTCCATGCACGACATGGAATTCGCTGAAAACACAAAAGCAATCGCGCGTGCCGGTGCAGGTGTCAACAACATTCCGCTTGACCGCTGCAGCGAAAAAGGCATTGTTGTTTTCAACACCCCCGGTGCAAATGCAAATGCAGTTAAAGAACTTGTTCTTTGCGCTATGCTGATGAGTTCCAGAAAAATCGTTTCCGCACTCGATTGGGTCAAAACGCTGAAAGGCAACGGCGCTGAAGTTTCCAAAATGGTTGAAAAAGGCAAGTCTGCTTTTGCTGGCCCTGAAATCAAAGGAAAAAAACTTGGCGTCATTGGTCTTGGCGCAATCGGTGTGTTGGTTGCTAACGCGGCGGACGCGCTTGGTATGGAAGTTTACGGCTATGACCCCTTCCTGTCCGTGGACGCAGCTTGGTCTCTTTCCCGCACAATTCATCACGCAGCATCTTTGGATGAGATTTTCACCAACTGCGATTACATCACCCTGCATGTTCCGCTGACACCGGACACCAAGGAAGTAATTTGCAAAAAGAACATCGCCATGATGAAAGACAATGTTCGGATTTTGAATTTTGCGCGCGGCGATCTTGTAAACAATGCCGACATTTTAGAAGCACTTAACGAAAGCAAAGTGGCTGCATATGCAACTGACTTCGCAAGTGATGAGCTTATCGGCGCGCCCGGCGTTATCATTCTCCCGCATCTCGGCGCATCTACCCCTGAATCTGAAGACAACTGTGCCGTCATGGCTGTTTCTGAAGTTCGTGACTTCTTAGAGAACGGCAACATTGTCCACTCGGTCAACTTGCCGGATGTCTCTGTTCCGCGCACAGGCCGTTCCAGAATCACAATCATTCATAAAAATGTACCGAATGTGATCAGCAAAATCACAACGACGGTTGCAAATGAAAACATCAACATTGACAACATGGTCAACAAATCCCGCGGTGAATATGCATATACGATGCTCGACACCGATGCTGATGTTTCTGAAGAAGCAATTGCAGCAATTACCCAGCTGGAAGAAACCGTCAAAGTCCGCGTAATCTAATTTTTTTAGATAAACAAAGTAAAAAAAGCGAAGCATTTTTATGCTTCGCTTTTTTCTGTTTTTGCTTTAATGGGAACGGGCTTTTGCTCCTCCGGCAAAATTTCTTTAAAGGTTTTGCGCACATCGAGCCTGTCGTACATCTGCTTGCAGCGCAATGTTACCCGAAAATGCCGGTCACAATTTTTACAGTAAAAATCACCGCGAAAAGATCGATTGACGCTTTTCCATTTCTTTTCCCGCTTCACCTTTCCCCCGCAAATATCACAAACGCAGTCAAACCATTTGGGGTCAAGGCTTGCAGAATGCAGGTCGCTGATATAAAAAGGTTTAAACGCAAGCTTTTCATAAAAAACTTTGTCACAAGGGGTAGCGAAGAGTGCTAGTTTTTCAGCAGAAAAAACGGTTTTCAGGCAAACAGCCGCCAGTTTACTGTCATCTAAAGCGCGGTGATGCGGAAAGGCTTCCGGGTCGATTCCAAGCTTTTCGGCAGCTGCCGAAAGGCCGAGCTGCTGCCCGCTGCCTGAGGCGTCTGTGTGCGCCTGGCAATATTTCTGCAAATCCGCAAAATTTCGAATAAACCACGGTTTTTTGCCATTTAAAAAATATTCGCAGTTTTTGACAAGTGTGCGAATGTCCCCGTCGCCCCAAGTCAGAAAAATATTTTCCTGTGGACCGACCCAGGTTTCAAATTGAGCAAAAGCCTCTTCAAAAGAGATACCATTTAAAATATCTTCATTCGTCAGATGTGTCAGCGTTTTCACACGGCTGCGCAGCTTTTTCCCAATTTTGGATTTCACAATGACGGAAAATGAATCGATTTCGTGAAGTGCATCGTCCAGCTTTACAGCACCAATCTCAATAATTTCGTTTACAAACGCGCCCAGCTTTTTGCTGTATGCATTGTTCCACTCCATATCCATTACAATATACTGCATGCTATATATATCCTCTATTCTCAAAAAAATTGGGCGGTTCAAACGAACGACCCAATTTAAGTATTTTATTTGTCTTCACCCGGTTCTTGCTGTGTAACTTCCGTGAAATTCGAAAATTTAACATTACCGGACATTTCAATAATTTCCGGCGCTTGCTCCGCTTTACGCCGCGCTTTCTCCTTTTGCCACTGTTTTTTCTTTTTCAGGTGTTCTTCCTGCTTCTTAGAAAGTTCAGCAGCTTTTTCTTTCGCTTGCTCCTCACCGATTTTCATTTTACCGCTTAACCGCAGCAAAAAAGCATCAATATCTGCCGGAGAAATGTATATATATATTTCTTGTGTTCTGGATTTTCCGTTTTTGTCGACGCTTTCCTTTCTAAAACCAATTGCTATGCGTTTCATGGAAAGCGCAACAATTCTTTTGTTCTTCGCTTCAAAATCGCCGTCCTCAACCGAAATAATATCACCGTACGGAATCTTATAGCGACGCAGAGGCCAGTCCTGAATGACAAGACATTCGTCACCCACTTCATATCTTGTAAAAACAAGCATAGGCACAAAAATGATCAAATCAATTATCAGTAATAAAGCACCAAATTTTAATCCGGTTTTCGACTCAGAAAAAATCGGAGAAGTCAAGAGTAAGAGAATAACAATTTGAAAAACGGAAAGAAACAACACAAAAAATAAATTTAAACCAGATTTAAATTTTGTCTGCATAGAATAAATCAACTCCCGTTTTCAAACTATAAAATCGGTGATAATATGAAAAAAAGTTCAGTTTTTTTACTGGGTATTCCCATTGGAGCAGTAAACATCTTATTGGGTGCCGGCGGCGGACTTTTAGCAGTTCCGGCGTTAAAAAAATGTGGCCTAAATCAAAAGCAGGCACAGGCAAATGCCGTTGCCGTTATGCTTCCGCTTTCTATAATAAGTTTAATTATATACACAAAAAAAGAATATGTCAATTTCTTTGATTCGTTGTGGATATTGCCCTTTGCCGCTGCCGGAGCGCTGCTTGGCGCCTTTATATTACAAAAACTGTCAGCACCTATTCTAAAAAAAATTTTTGCCGTTTTTATGATTTGGGCAGGCGTTAGGATGCTGTTAAAATTATGAATTTCAATCTTATCAACATTTTCGCTGTTATTCTGTCCGCAGCAGTAGGCGCAATGGGTCTTGGCGGCGGCAGTGTTTTGATTCTTTATTTAACATTATTTTGTGATGTGCAGCAAGTCAATGCGCAGGGTGTAAATCTACTGTTTTTCTTGCCCTGTGCGCTTACAGCTGTGTGTATTTACAAGAAACAAAACTTGTTGTGCAAACAATATTGGCTACCCCTTGTTTTCGGAGGAATTTTTGGGGTTGGCATCGGCATGCAGTTTTTGGAAATTTTCAACACAAAATATCTACGCTTGCTTTTTGCAATCTTTTTACTCACGATTGGTATCATTACCTTTTTTCAAAAGGATAAAAAAGAATAAATTATATTGTTCCCACCTAAAAAATATGTTAAAATAGTAAAAAATTTTATGAGGTGGAATATGTTTAAAAAGGTTTTGCTTTCCATTTGCATTGCTCTGCTGTGTGTCGGCGTTGTCTCCGGCGTCACTGTTGGCTGTCTGTACGCAACAAACAAGCCTTCTTTGACCTTTGACTTTGCGCAAAAGGGCGGAGAAATCACCACCGGGGCGTCCGGCTTTTTATATGGTCTGGCAGAGCCGGATATTCCAAGCATAGAAGCTGCGAAAAGCGTAGGCATTTCCACACTTTCCACCAAAACACTCGGCGGGCTGCAGCACCCCATCGGCGATGTCAACCAGGTTGCTGATACTTTTATTGCAGCCGGCGGTAAAGACATTATTGTATATACGCAGGATATGTATGACACCTGGTATTACGAATTTGACAGCATGGAGGCATATTTGAAACGCGTCAAAAACACAGTTACCGCTACTGAACAGCAGGATTACGCCGATCGCGTCGTATATTGCATCTACAATGAAATGGACAACGGCGCGTGGTTTGGCGATTTCAGCAAATATGAAAACCGGGTTAAAACCTATGATGCATGGAAAGAAACCTATCTGCTCGTAAAATCCATTAACCCTGACGCGCGCATCGGTGGACCCGGATATTGCCAATACAATTCCGAATACATACAAGAATTTTTAGAATTCTGCAAAACTGAAAACTGTTTGCCTGATATTATGATTTGGCACGAACTCGGCGGGAACTCGCTTTATATGTGGGAAGACCACTTCAGTGACTATGACGCCGTTTGTGCCAAAGTCGGCGTTGAAAAAATCCCGGTTTGCATCACTGAATACGGTCTGATGGAAACCAACGGAATACCCGGTGAATCTGTAAAATGGATCAGCCGCATTGAAGCAACTAAAACAGAAGCCTGTGTTGCCTATTGGCGGCTTGCCAACAATCTTTCTGATGTTGTCGCCGACGATGTCGCACCGAACAGCAACTGGTGGGCTTACCGCTGGTACTCACAAATGACCGGTGAAACCGTTGCAGGCGAATCAAAAGACTTGTTTCAAAGCAACATGGGAAAGTTTCTGATTCGTGAATCCAAAGAACTGAAATACAAAGGGTTTTCAGGTCTTGCAACGATCGATGAAGACGCAAAAGAAATTCAGATTCTTGCCGGAGGAACAGACAGAGATTCTGTTATTACGCTGGAAAATTTAGACAAGACTTCAGCTTTTTCCGGGGTAACTTCCGTAACAGTCACGGCAGAGTATGTGGACTATAAAGGTCTTTCCGGCGTTGTCAATGCGCCGAAAACCAAATTTGTAAAAAATCTGCCCGTTGAAAACGGAACCCTAACCATTGAATTAAGCAACCTGCTTTATACGCAGTGCTTACATTTTACAATCACACCGCAAAATGACGCTGTGCAGCTTTCGGATGAAACGCCAAATATGCAGCGCTATGAAGCAGAAGATGCAGAATTATTTGGTACAGCATATAAAACAACAGACATCGCCTATGCCGCCTCTCAAAAAGAAATGGTGAAAGCAGACTCCACAAAGGCAAGCGGTGTTGAATTTGAAGTTGAAATTGCTGCGGATGGTCTCTATCAATTGGATTTGATTTATGGAAACGGCGCAAACGGTACAAAATATGCTGACGATGGCTCCGTAAGCGAAAAAGGTACTCGCTCCAATTTAGAAGTTCAAATTGAAATTGACGGCACCGTGCAAAAGGAAAATGCTTTGCTTTTTTCTACAATAAAAGATGATTTTACCGATTGCTGCTCTTTCACGCAGGAACTTACCGCCGGTACACATACAATTCGCATTACACTGCCGGAGAATTTGCAAGCAGGCAATACCCTTTCGTTTGATTTCCTGGATGTAACAAAAATCGACTCCGCTGCAAATGCTTCAATTTATTTTGAAAAGGATACCAAGCAATCAAGCAGCGAAAGCACAGCATTTCTTGCAGTTGCGCCGCAGGATGGGTATTACACAGTTTCTGTGTCCGGTGAGAATGCGCCGAATTCCCTGCTGCTGAATTCTGAAACAGATGCTAAACTTCCGCTGGTGAACAATGAAAAAACATATTCCTGCACGCTCTATTTGCGCAGAGGAATCAACTATTTGACCTTCGACGCCGCTGATCTTTCCCCTGTCTCAGCACTTTCGGTCGATACGGACAAGATTACAGCAATTACGCCGGAGCAATTTACGCTTACCGGAACAGCCTGTGTCAACACATGTTCGTCTGCTGCAAGCTATGATAATTTGATTTCTTCACCCAAATCTTGTTTAACCGGAATTTCTTCTGCACAGGCGTCTTCGGCGGAAATCAAATTTAATGCACCAAATGCCGGATACTATCAAGTAACCTTCCTTTACAGCAACAACGAAGAAGGCGGCGTGCATGATTACAATGTAGATCTCGTTGAACGATATGCCACCATAAAAGTCAATGGTCAAAGCTTTGGCAACACCTATTTCAGAAGCACCTATAGTACAGACACCTATAAGACAAAAACCATTCTCCTGCCGTTTGAACAAGGAGAAAACAGCATCGTTTTGCTAAATGACGGCAGTTATCAGTTTAATGACAAGGAAACCTATGCACCAGACATCGGAGCAGTTCACATTGCCCCGCTGCAATCTGCAGAATCATAAAGGAGACTCAAAATGAAATACGAAAAGCTTTTTACACCCGGAAAAATTGGTAATGTTGAGCTGAAAAACAGAATCGTTATGCCGCCGATGATGCTTGGATTCGGACAGTTTGACGGTACTCCGACCGAAGAGATGATGGACTATTATGAGGAACGCGCAATCGGCGGGGCTGGGCTGATTATAACGGAGATTACACGCGTCAATGATTTTAGCGGTGCCTCAGCCTTTGCACAGCTCGCAATCAGCCATGACTATCATATTGCTCCTTTAAAAGAAATGATTGACCGCATTCACCGACATGGCACTAAGCTATTTGTACAGCTGCACCATCCCGGCCGCCAAAATTTAGGGCTGATGATGGGCACAGTCCCCGTTTCTGTCGCCATGGAACGCATCATGGGCAAAGCCTATGATCGGATGTTTTATAAAATTGCGCCCATCGGAAAAAAATTGATGGAAAAGGACTTGGTACTCAAAACAGTAGCACCTTCCAAATCACCGCGTGCCTATTCTGCTGAGAGCTTGAACCGGGAAATGTCGGTACACGAAATCAAAAAAATCATTCAGCAGTTTGTGGACGGCGCCGTGCGCGCGAAAAAGGCCGGTGCGGACGGTGTTGAACTTCATGCGGCGCATGGCTATTTGATTCAGCAATTTTTAAGCCCCTACACGAACCAACGCACAGACGAATACGGCGGCAGTCTCGAAAACCGCATGCGGTTTTTGCTGGAAATTCTGCAAGGCATTAAAAATGCCTGTGGAAAAGACTACCCTGTGATTGTTCGGCTGACGGTTGACGAATGCTATAAAGAAATCGGCCGCGAAGGTATTGGTTACACGCTTAAAGACGGCGTAAAAATGGCAAAAATGCTTGATGAAGCCGGCGTTGACGCCATTGATGTTTCCAGCGCAGGCTATGACACCTATAACTATTGGCTGGAGCCGACCTCGTTTGAACCCGGCTGGCGAAAATATATGGCCGCAGCTGTCAAAAAAGAAGTATCCGTCCCGGTGCTTGCTGCAAATCTGATTCGTTCCGCTAAACAAGCAGAAGAACAACTTGAGGACGGCATTCAGGATTTTGTGAGCCTCGGCCGCCCGCACATTGCAGACCCGCATTGGGCGAATAAAGTCAAAGAAGGACGGGAAGACGAAATCAAACGCTGCATTTGCTGTTTGTATTGTATGGAAAGCATGCAGCATAACGCTTACTGCGGCACGCACGGCAACTGCTCTGTCAACCCCATGCTCGGTCACGAAAAAGACCGGCTGACAAAAGACGGCGATGGCAGAACTGTCGTCATTGTTGGCGCAGGCGCCGCCGGACTGACCGCCGCAGAAATCCTCGGTAAACGCGGATTTAAGCCAATCGTCCTTGAAAAGCAGGCACAGGCCGGTGGTCAGTTACAGCTTGCCAATAAGCCGCCGCTAAAAGACAAAATCAGCTGGTGTATTGAAGATTTAGTGCATGCCGCTGAAAAAAATGGCGCGGAAATCCGATACAACACTACAGCCGACGAAAAAACGATTGCCGACCTCGCGCCTTACGCAGTTATTGTTGCAACCGGCGGTCTTGCAGTTAAGCCGCGCTCCATTCCGGGTACGGATTTACCAACGGTTTGCACGACAACTGAAATTTTAGATGGCAGCATAAAACTCAACGGCAAAAGAGTTGCTGTCATTGGCTCCGGCATGACCGGGCTTGAAACCGCCGAAATGCTCTGTGAACAGAAAAATCATGTTATCCTTGTGGAAATGGCTGACACAGTTGCCCCCGGTACTTGGATGCAGCATGTAGACGACTGTATGCCCAGGCTGAAGGCTGCGGGAACGGAAATCATTACCGGTCATCGCTTATCCGCCATCACGCCCGGAAAGATCGAGTTAAACAAAACCGGCACAGAAAATCTTCGGCTTGTTGACGCTGATTATGTTGTTCTTTCTCTCGGCGTGCGTTCCGATAACGCGCTTTATGAGAGCATTAAAGATAAATTTTCACGCGTTTATGTCATTGGTGACGCAGAAAAAACAGGCAGAATTGCTGATGCCACTGCCGCTGGATATAAGGTTGGAAAGGAATTACGGTAATGCGCAGAAACAAAACTCTTTGCTGCGCTTGTATTCTGGCATATTTCTGTATCAGTTTTTTCGACCTATTGCTTACATATATTGCAACCCCAAATTTAAAGCTGGAGGGCAACCCGCTTGTCCTCCGGCTCCATTTTGGTTGGATTGAATTGATAGTGATAAATCTCATTTCTTTACTTCTCTACATTCTCATGTGCTGGTATGCTTTCATACGCTATCAGCCGACCTTATCTTCTGAAATCCATTCGTTACGCCGATATCTTGCTGACATCACTTATGGCGATCCAACCAAAGTCAGTTTCGGCATGTGGAAATGGCCGAAAAAATGGGCGCCGCAAATTGCCTGCTTATGCTGGAGTGTTTCAGTTGCACTCCCCTTTTCCCGCCTATTTGTTGTGGTGGAATGGATTTTGTTAATCAGCAAAATTCCTGCAAATCGATTTTTTCAGTTTGTAGCTTTGTTTCCTTATGGCAGGTTCGACTTTTTTCTTGCCGTTTTATTGGCATGGGCTTTTTCTTTCGTTTGGATTGCTTTGGAATTTCGCCGTAACAAGCGTAGTTTTCTGCTTGCGCGCGACATTCGTTAAATGTTTAACAAAAACGCATACTTGTTTCGTCGTTTTTTTTTGCTTTTTTCCAAAAATTCACAACTTATGTTTTTTCTATTGAATCCAAAAACTATATATTGTATAATTTATTTTAAACTGGCGTAGATTTGGTTTTAATTTTAATACTATTTTTTGGAGGCTATGTGTATGAAAGTCCAATTTACAGAGACTGTGCTTCGTGATGCGAATCAGTCCCTCATTGCAACACGGCTTCCCTTTGAAGATTTTGAGGGAATCCTGGAAACAATGAACAAAGCTGGCTATTACTCACTGGAGTGCTGGGGCGGTGCAACTTTTGACTCTTGCCTGCGCTACCTCAATGAAGATCCGTGGGAACGCCTTCGCAAAATCCGTGCGAAATGCCCGGATGTCAAACTGCAAATGCTGCTTCGCGGTCAGAACCTGTTGGGTTACAAGCATTATCCCGATGATGTCGTTCGTATGTTTGTTAAAAAATCGGTAGAAAACGGCATCGATATCATTCGTATTTTCGATGCGCTGAACGATGTGCGCAACATTCAGGTAGCTGTAGATGAAACGCTGAAAAACGGTGCAATCGCTTCCGGCGCAATCAGTTACACAAAGAGCCCCATTCACAATTTGGAAGCCTATGTGAAACTTGCAAAAGACATGGAAAACATGGGCTGCCAGACCATTTGCATTAAAGATATGGCCGGCATCATGGGTCCGCAGGAAGCTTATGACACTGTAAAAGCGCTGAAAGAAAATGTTAAAGCGCCGATCATTCTGCATACGCATTCCACAACCGGTCTCGGCATGCTTACCCTGCAAAAAGCTGTGGAAGCCGGCTGCGACATCATTGATACTGCAATTTCCAGCTTCTCCGGCGGTACCTCTCAGGCGCCGACCGAAACAATGGCCTACGCTTTACAGCAGGAAGGCTACACAGTTGACCTTGACATGCAGGCACTCAAGGAAATCAACGATTTCTTTAAGCCTATTAAAGCGAAATTCTTAAAAGAAGGCAAGCTGAATCCCGTTGTGCTTTCGACAGACACCGACGCGCTCAACTATCAGGTTCCCGGCGGCATGCTTTCTAATTTGGTAGCACAGCTTACCGCGCAAAACAAAATGGACAAATTCGACGAAGTTCTTGCTGAAACACCGCGTGTGCGCAAAGACCTTGGTTATCCGCCGCTGGTCACACCTATGAGCCAAATGGTTGGTGTTCAGGCTGCCACCAATGTTTTGCTTGGCGAGCGCTACAAAAACATTTCCAAAGAAGTCAAAGCTTATATTCGCGGCGAATATGGTAAAGCCCCCGGCGAAATCGACCCGGATCTTCAGAAGAAAGTTCTTGGGGATGAAAAACCGATTACCTGCCGTTTTGCAGACACCTTGGAGCCCGGTTTCGAAAAAGCTAAGAAAGAAATCGGCGACAAAGCGCACTGTGATGAAGATGTGCTCTCCTATATTGCATTCCCGGCACAAGCGGAAGCTTTCTTTGACAAGCGCGATGAAGTTAAGAAAAATACCTTCACCTATGCGATCCGCAAAGTTGACTAAGGGGGTCGTTTTATGAACTTGTTTACACTTTCTTATGAAAACGGCATCAGCATCGGGGAAGCCTTAAATGTTTCTGTTACCGGCATGGTCGTTGTTCTGTTGATTTTGGCACTCCTTTCTGTGCTTGTTCTTCTGCTTTCCAAAGCGGTCCGCTCTGTAGAAGGCGGCGCAAAAGCAAAGAAAGCGAAGCCGGAAAAAGCAGCCGCTCCTGCCCCCAAAAAAGCAGCGCCTGTTGCAGCACCGGCAGCAACTCCCGCGCCCGTTGCTGCGGCACCTGTAGCGGTACCCGCTTCTGTGGATTTATATGATGTAGACGAAAAGACCGCCGCAGTGATCATGGCGATTATCAGCAACGAAAGCGGTATCCCGCTGAATCGTTTGCAGTTTAAGTCTATTAAGAAAATTCGAAAATAAGGGGTAAAAGAAATGAAATATATTGTAACTTTAAACGGAATGGATTACGAAGTTGAAGTTTCCGAAAGTGAAGCAGTTGTAACAAATGTAGCGCCAGCAGCTGCGCCTGTCGCACCGGTTGCTGCGCCTGTTGCCGCGGCGCCTACCGCACCTGTTGCGCCCGCAGCAGCTCCCGCACCGGCGGCAGTTACAACCACCGGCGGAACTGACATTAAGGCTCCGATGCCCGGCACTGTTCTTGATGTGCAGGTAAGCGTCGGTCAGGATGTAAAAGCCGGCGACGTGTTATTTATTTTGGAAGCCATGAAAATGGAAAATGAAATTGTTGCACCCTGCGACGGCAAAATCAGTGCTGTTATGACGACAAAAGGCAGCACTGTTGCAACCGATGCCGTTCTTGCAGTTATCGGCGGCACGGCAACTGTCGCAGCACCTGCTCCGGTTGCAGCTCCCGCTCCTGCACCTGTGGCTGCACCTGCGGCTCCCGCACCCACTCCCGTTGCACCTGCAGCACCGGCTCCGGCCCCTGTAGCTTCTGCCCCGGCTGGCGGAACAGCAATTAGCGCGCCTATGCCCGGTACGATTCTTGATGTACAGGTAAAAGAAGGACAGAGCGTCAACGAAGGCGATGTTTTGTTCATTTTGGAAGCCATGAAAATGGAAAACGAAATTGTTGCACCGACCAGCGGCACAATTACAAAAGTACTGGCTACTAAAGGTAGCACCGTTGCCACAGACGAAGCGCTCGCCTATATTGGTTAAGGAGGCGCAGCTTTATGTCAGTTGTCAACGCTATTGTTGAAATTTTCCAAACCTCTGGTTTTGTTTCTCTATCTTGGCAAAACTGGGTTATGATTGCAGTATCTTTCCTGCTTCTGTATTTTGCCATTGTTAAAAAATATGAGCCTCTGCTTTTGTTGCCGATTGCATTTGGTATGTTGCTTGTCAACATTTACCCGGATATCATGTACGACCCGCTGATGCTCTCGTCCTATGACGGAGAAGTTGTTGCAGGCGCGCACTGGTATGACACAGGTGTTCTGCGTCTCATTTACTCCGGTGTAAAATCCAGTATCTTCCCCTGCCTTATTTTCCTTGCTATCGGTGCTATGACCGACTTCGGTCCGTTGCTTGCGAACCCTTCCAGCTTGATGCTCGGCGCGGCCGCACAGTTTGGTATTTATGTTGCATTCATTGTAGCAATCTTGAGCGGCAACATCCCGGGCTTTGAAGGATTTGACCCAAAAGAAGCAGCTTCTATCGCCATTATCGGCGGTGCAGACGGTCCGACAGCCATTTATTTGACCTCAAAGCTCGCACCGCATTTGCTTGGGCCTATTGCTGTTGCAGCATACTCTTACATGGCTTTGATTCCGCTGATTCAGCCACCGATCATGCGCGCGCTGACCACCAAAAAAGAGCGCGAAATCAAAATGGACCAGCTTCGCACTGTCAGCAAAGCAGAAAAAATTATTTTCCCGATTGTTGTTACGGTTATCTGCGTCTTGATTTTGCCGTCTGTCGCTCCCCTGCTTGGCATGCTGATGCTTGGCAACCTGTTTAAAGAAAGCGGTGTTACCGACCGTTTAAGCGACACCGCGCAAAATGCACTTTGCAATATTGTGACCATTTTGCTAGGCGTTACCGTTGGCGCAACTGCAGAAGGCAAAACTTTCTTGGATTTCAAGACCATCGCCATTATTATCATTGGTTTAATTGCTTTTGCTTTCTCCACTGTTGGCGGTGTTTTGTTTGCAAAGCTTTTGAATTTCATCACAAAAGGCAAAATCAACCCGTTGATTGGTTCCGCAGGCGTTTCCGCTGTTCCGATGGCTGCACGCGTTTCTCAGGTGGAAGGCAGAAAATACAATGCCTCTAACTTCCTGTTGATGCACGCTATGGGTCCGAATGTGGCGGGTGTTATCGGTTCCGCGGTTGCCGCAGGTTTCCTGCTTCTGACCTTTGAATAAACCGAACATTTAAGCTTTACAGGCTCTGCAAAAATGCAGAGCCTGTATTTTTGCTTTATTTGCCTACATATAATGTTTTTCGTAAAAATTTATATGATTACTTAGTCGTCAGAAAAGGTTTTTATTTGGCTTTATATTGCATATTTCGGCATATTGCATTATTAAGCAGTTTATTTATCTCCTCGCTCTTTAAATTCTTATAACTATAACACGCATTTTTGCATTCTTTTTCCACATAAAAAATGCCCCGTCTAAAAGACGAGGCGTTTTTTATTGACTTGTTAATCGGTTAAGCAAGCTTGACTTCTTCCCACAGCTTAGCAAGCAAATCCAGCGTTTCCTGATCAAGATTGTGGAAATACTGTGTTTTCACTTCTTCTTTCGGATAAAGCACTTCATTATCTTTCAGCGTGTAGCGCTCATCTGCAAGTACGGCGGTGTTCGGGCAAAGATAGCAGAGATACTCAGCATTAGCGAGCGCAATTTCAGGTTCGCACATGAAATTGATAAACAGCTCTGCGGCCGCTTTATTCTTTGCATTTGCCGGAATGCACATGGAGTCAACAAAAATGTTGGTGCCCTCTTTCGGATATACAAACGCAAGATCCGGGTTGACATCTGCCATGGTCAGGTAGTCGCCACCGTAATACGGCGCAATTGCGGCTTCACCATCTTCCATTTTGATGAACACTTCATCCATAACATAAGACTGAATCAGCGGCTTTTGCTCAATAAGCTTATCCGCTGCAGCACGCCAGTCGTCGGAATTTGTTGTATTGACTGATTGACCGAGCAGATACTGTGCAACACCAAATGCATCTCGGGAGTTGTTGAAAGTCAAGATCTGACCGCTGTACTTTTCATCCCACATAACGCTCCAACTGTCCGGTGCTTCTGTCACCATAGTCGTGTTATAGATAAGACCTACCATGCCGCCGGTGTAAGGTACGCTGTATTCATTGTTTTCATCAAAATACAGGTTTTTGTAATCATCGGCAATATAGGAATAGTTCGGAATATTGCTGAAATCCAGCTTCTGCAGCATCCCCTCTTTGATCATGCGTTCAATCATGTAGTCGGACGGGATAATTACATCATAGCTGACGCCGCCGCTTTTCAGTTTGGAATACAGGTCTTCGTTAGAGTCAAACATGGTATAATTGACTGTAATACCAGTCAGGTTTTCAAACTCTGTGACAACATCCAAAGTCCCTTCGGCGCCGTCAGAAATATATTCGCCCCAGTTATAAACATTGATTTCTGTGCCTTTCAGCTCTTCAACATTATAATCGCCAACCAGCTTGGAAGTATCCAGCGTGGTGCTGCCGGAAGTCGTACAGCCTGAAAGGCCAATAATACCAATCAACATTACAAGAGAAAGTACAACTGCTAAAACTTTTTTCATTTCAATCCTCCTGAAAATTTACTTTACCTGTTTAATCGCTTTTTGCTTTTTTTCAGCACGCGCCTGCATCACATTCATAATGATCAACAGCACAAGTACCGTTACAAAAATCAAAGTAGAAAGCGCATACATATCCGGCTTTACTTTTTTCTTTGTCATGGAAAAAATAACAATCGGCAATGTTTGGAATTTGGGCCCGCTGACAAAATAGCTAATAATAAAATCGTCCAAGGACAGCGTAAACGCCATAATAAAGCCGGTTATGATGCCGGAAGATATATTGGGCAAAATCACCTTAAAAAAGGCGGAAAGCGGCGTACAGCCAAGATCCTGCGCAGCTTCTCCAAGATGCTTGTCAGTCTGTTTAAGCTTCGGCAAAACAGACAAAATTACATAAGGCAAGTTAAAAGTAACATGCGCAATCAAAAGCGTCGGAAATCCCAAAACATCTCTTGAACTTACCATGTGACCCACAAAAACAAACAAAAGCATCATGGAAACACCGGTCACGATTTCCGGATTCATCATAGGAATATTGGTAACCGTCAGAACAGCATTTTTCACCCATTTTTTCCGCATGGCATTGATTCCCACTGCGGCAAGCGTACCAATAATCAGCGCAAGGATAGACGAAGTAATCGCCAAAATCAGCGTGTTAGACAGCGCCTGCAAGGTAACACGGTCATTGAGCAGCTCACCGTACCATTTCAGCGAAAAACCGGAAAGCACGCTTGTGCTACTGGTGCCATTAAAGGACATCACAATCATTACAGCCATCGGCGCATATAAAAACAGCATGATGAGCGCAATATAGAGATTTGGGAGGGCTTTTTTCTTCATATGATCATCGCCCCCTCTTCTTTATCGGCAAAGCGGTTCATCACCAGCATACAAACAATGATCATCAGCATAAGCACAAGGGACAGCGATGCACCGAGATTGTAATTGTATGCAGATTGGAACTGCATTTCAATTGAGTCACCCACAAGCAAAAATTTGCCGCCGCCGAGTTTTTGGCTGATGTAAAAGGTGCTGACAGACGGAACAAACACCATGGTGATGCCCGAAATAACGCCGGGCAGGCTCATTGGGAAAATCACTTTTCTCAAAACACCGCGGCTGTTGCAGCCAAGATCCTGCGCTGCTTCTACCAAGCTGTAATCGAGTTTCGACATCACAGAATAAATCGGTAAAACCATATACGGCAGGAAATTGTATACCATACCGAGAATAACTGCGCCGGGCGTGTTGATCATTTGCACCTGCCCGATACCGATTGCCTTAAAAATGGTGTTCAATATGCCGGTATTGGCAAGAATGGTAATCCAGCTGTATGTGCGAATTAAGAAGTTCATCCACATAGGCAGCATGATCAGCATCATAAGCGTGCGCTGCTTGGACGCACTGGAACGCGACATGATGTAGGCAAGCGGATAAGAAAGCAAAAGACAAATTAGCGTTGCTAAAACAGCATACCAAATCGAACGGCCGAAAGTTTCTTTATAAGCTGTTAACGCTGTAATATTATCCCATGTGAAGTTGCCGCTGCGGTCGGTAAAGGCGTAATAAACAACCATCACCAAAGGCGCCAAAATAAAGAGCACCGACCAGATAATGTAAGGTGCATTGATGAGTTTGGAGGTTAGGGATTGCTTGTTCATCTTACGCCTCCACCGGTTCTTCCTCGTCCTCCGGCGTTGCTTCCGGGTCAGACAATTCATCGAACTCCTCACTGAACGAGCTATAGTCGCCATAAAGGCCGGAATACTCGCTCTTTTTCATGACCTGAATCTCATCCGGCTTTATGGATATGCCAATGACTGAACCCACTTCTGTAAAATCGGTGGTTTGAATCATCCACTTAAAGCCGTCCACATCCACAATGATTTCATAGTGCACGCCTTTGAAAGTCACAGAAGTTACGGTGCCTTTGAGCATGCCCTCTTCAACCGGGACAATATCCACATCCTCCGGGCGCACAACGACATCGACCGGCTCATCTTTGCCGAAGCCCTTGTCTACGCACTGGAACTTGATGCCGTGAAATTCCACCGAAAAGTCAGCGTGCATAATGCCGTCCAAAATATTGCTTTCCCCGATAAAGTCGGCAACAAATGCATTTTTCGGTTCATTGTAAATGTCTGTCGGCGTACCGATTTGCTGAATCTCGCCGTTATCCATAACGACGATGGTGTCCGACATAGAAAGCGCTTCCTCCTGGTCGTGCGTAACATAAATAAAGGTTATGCCCAGTCTCTGCTGAATGTTTTTCAGTTCCACCTGCATGTCCTTGCGCAGCTTCAAATCAAGCGCGCCAAGCGGCTCATCCAAAAGCAAAACACGAGGCTTTACAGCAAGTGCACGCGCAATTGCCACGCGCTGCTGCTGGCCGCCGGAAAGAGATGCAATATTACGCTTTTCAAATCCTTTAAGATTGACAAGCGCAAGCATTTCTTCCGCCGTGCTGCGAATTTCATCTTTCGACTTCTTCTGCAGCTTCAAACCGAAAGCGATGTTTTCATAAACATTCAAATGCGGAAAGAGAGCATAACGCTGAAAAATGGTGTTAACCTGCCGTTTATGTGCAGGCACACCATTGATTAATTTTCCCTCAAAAATAACTTCTCCGCTGTCGGGTTCCAAGAAACCGGCAATAATGCGAAGCGTGGTTGTTTTTCCGCAGCCGGAAGGTCCAAGCAAAGTTACGAATTCACCGTCACGAATGTAAAGGTCAATATTGCGTAAAATTGGCTGGCCGTCAAAGCTGACGGAGATGTTTTTCAAATCAATAATCACTGCGTCTTTTTCCAATTATGCAGCCCCTTTCCAACCGATAGGTATAGTTGGGTATGCACCGTGTGCACCCCTATTTGGTATGATTACAAATATAGAGAAAAAACGCAAAAAAGTCAATAATTTTACGAAAATTTACATTGATATTTTGATAGAAAAAAAGCCGGAGGAAAACTCCGGCTTTGTCAATATTTTCTATATGGTTTATTCCCAGCCCTTGCACACATCCACCCAAGCGCAATAGTTTGAAAATTTCTCCAGTTCCGGTATGGTTAACTCAATCGCACTATTGGCGCTGCCGCAGGCAGGAAACACGGTTTGAAAACGCTTGAGAGATTTGTCAAGATATACTTGCACGCCGTCTCGTATCGCAAATGGGCAAACACCACCGACCGCGTGCCCGACCAAGCCCTCAACGCGGTCCGCCGGAATCATTGCTGCCTTTTGATGAAACTGTGCTTTAAACTTCGGGTTGTCAATTTTGGTGTCTCCGGCCGCAACAATCAGCACCGGCACTTCGTTCACAAGAAAAGAAAGCGTTTTTGCAATTTGCTTTTCTTCGCACCCTAAAGCTTGTGCTGCAAGCGCGACAGTGGCGCTTGAAACCGGGAATTCCAAAATCTTATTGTCCAAATCGAACTGTTTAAAAAAAGCTTTTACTTTTTCAATCGCCATGTTTTTCACCATTACAGCTGATAAAAGCCGACTTTTTTCATTGCTTTTCGCAGTGTGCGGTTCGCCACGCGTGCAGCTTTCTGCGCACCGGCTTCCATGCAGGCGTTGAGATAGGATTTATCTGCAATCAGGCGGTTAAATTCATCGCGCACGGGCGCAAGTTCTGCCGCAACAGCTTCGGCAACCGCGGCTTTAAAGTCACCGTAACCTTTGCCTTCAAATTCCTGCTCAATTTCCTCAAAGCTCTTACCCGTACAGCAGCTATAAATCCCCATCAGATTGTTCACACCGTCTTTTCCTTCGGCGTAATACACACGCGCTTCGGAATCGGTGACCGCGCTTTTAATCTTGCGCACGATGGTATCCGTGTCATCAAGCACAGAAATAAAAGCCTTAACATTGGTGTCGGACTTGCTCATTTTTTTGGTCGGCTCCTGCAAAGACATAATCTTTGCACCGGCTTTGCCGATAAAAGGCTCCGGAATGGTAAAAGTATCGCCATAAAGGCCGTTAAAGCGTTCCGCTATATTGCGCGTGATTTCCAGGTGCTGTTTTTGGTCAACACCAATCGGCACAAAATCCGCCTGATAAAGCAAAATATCCGCTGCCATAAGCGTGGGATAGGCAAACAACCCGACATTCACATTTTCAGGATGCTTTTCGCTCTTGTCTTTAAACTGGGTCATGCGTGCCGCCTCACCGAACTGCGTGTAGCAGTTGAGAATCCACGCCAGCTGCGCATGGGCGTTAACATGGCTTTGCACAAACACGGTGTTTTTCTCCGGGTCAAGACCGATTGCAAGCAAAAGCGCATACATTTCCAAGGTTCTGCGGCGAAGCTGTGCAGGCTCCGGGCGCACGGTAATGGAATGCAGATCCGCAACAGCATAAAAGCAGTCATAATCGTCCGCCATATTTTTCCAGTTTTTCAGCGCACCAAGATAATTGCCGAGCGTTGGAGTGCCGGTCGGCTGAATTGCGCTTAAAACGACTTTTTTCTTTTCATTGGTTTCCATTTTAAAATCTCCCGTAAATAATCTGCCTTGCCTTAGGCTTTAAACGATATTATAGCAGTTACTTTTCAATTTATCAATAAAAATACGAAAATCCTGTAAGAGTTTGTCAGATTTCTTATTGCTTTTTCACAGTAAAGTGGTATATAATTATTTGCATATACTATTGGGAAAGAAGAGATTATCCATGTTAACACTCGACAAGGTGTATCACGCATCTTTTCAGTTGAAAGATGTTATCCGCAGAACAGACATGATCATGGCACCGAAAATCAATCCCGACTGTGAAGTGCATTTAAAGACGGAAAACTTACAGGTTACCGGTTCTTTCAAAGTCCGCGGTGCCGCTTATAAAATTTCACAGCTTTCAGAAGAAGAAAAGAAAAAAGGTGTTATTGCCTGTTCCGCAGGGAACCATGCACAGGGCGTTGCGCTTGCCGCGACCAAAAACGGCATTAAGTCTTTGATTTGCCTGCCGGACGGCGCGCCGATTTCGAAGGTTGAAGCTACCAGAAAATATGGTGCAGACATTTGCCTTGTTGAAGGTGTTTATGATGATGCCTACAATCGCGCGTTGCAGTTAAAAGAGGAAAAAGGCTATACCTTTATTCACCCGTTTAATGATGAGGATGTAATTGCAGGTCAGGGCACAATCGGCTTGGAAATTTTAGAACAGCTCCCGGATGTAGATGTAGTCATTGTCCCGGTCGGCGGCGGCGGACTGATTTCCGGTGTAGCTTTTGCAATTAAAGCCTTAAAACCAAATGTAAAAGTTTACGGCGTGCAGGCTGCCGGTGCACCGAGCATGGAACGCTCTATTGCTGACGGCAAAATTGAAACACTCGCCGAGGTTTCTACCATTGCCGACGGTATTGCCGTAAAGGAACCCGGTGACATCACCTTTGACATGTGCCAAAAATATGTAGACGGTATCGTTACCGTTTCTGAAGATGAAATTGCTGCGGCAATTTTGGCGTTGATTGAACAGCAAAAGCTGATTGCTGAGGGCGCAGGTGCTGTCTCTGTGGCAGCTGCTATGTTCAACAAAGTGGATTTGAAAGGCAAAAAGGTGTGCTGCTTAGTTTCCGGCGGTAACATTGATGTTACCATTCTCTCCCGTGTCATTAAGCGCGGTCTTTTAAAATCCGGCCGCACTTTCTCGATGACCATCGAATTGCTTGACAAGCCCGGCCAGCTTAAAGGTGTTTCTGAAACCATTGCTGAACAGGGCGGCAACATCATTTCTGTACATCATGAAAGAGCATCGGAGGGCTCCGATATCAACGGCTGCTATTTGCGTCTGGTATTGGAAACCAGAAACTTTGAACATATCGAAGCCATTAAGAACGCTTTAGTTGCGCGCGGCTATCTTATTAAATCTTATTAAGGAGGAAATCAAAATGATTGAAACTCTACACACCGAAAATGCACCGGAAGCAATCGGACCGTATTCTCAGGCAAAAATTGTCAATGGACTTTTATTCGCCTCCGGTCAGATTGCTATCAACCCTGCCACCAGTGAAGTGGAAGCAACGACTATTGAAGAACAAACCGAACAGGTCTGCCAAAATATCGGCGCAATCTTGGAAGCCGCCGGTTCTGATTTCTCTAAAGTCATTAAAACCACATGTTTCTTAAAAAACATGTCTGATTTTGGCGCGTTCAACACCGTTTACGGCACATATTTTGTCAGCAAACCTGCTCGCTCCTGCGTTGCAGCAGCTGCATTGCCAAAGGATGTTTTAGTAGAAGTAGAAGTCATTGCAGAAGTCTAAACTACTATATAGAAAAAGGGTACGGCAAAAGCCGTACCCTTTTATTTTTAGAATTATAATACTTTGGAAAGGAATTCCTGCAAACGCGGGTTTTGCGGATGATTGAAAATGCCGTCCGGTGTATTTTCTTCCAAAATTTTCCCATCATCCATAAATAACACACGGTCACCAACTTCTCTTGCAAAGCCCATTTCGTGCGTTACGACCACCATAGTCATGCCGCTTTTAGCAAGGTCTTTCATAACATCCAAAACCTCACCGACCATTTCCGGGTCAAGTGCAGAAGTCGGCTCATCAAACAACATGACTTCCGGATTCATCGCAAGCGAACGCACAATAGCAACACGCTGCTTCTGACCGCCGGAAAGCATTGCCGGGTAAGCATCCGCTTTATCAGCAAGCCCAATGCGCTCTAAAAGCGCCATGGCATTTTCTTTTGCCTCTGCTTTGATTTGCGTATTGGATTTGATTTCCGAAGCAGGAATGTGTTTGTCTTTTTCACCGCGCAATTTGTATTTTGCGTTTTGACGCCGAAGCTTAGACATTGCCTTTTTTTGGGTCAAAATCGGTGAAAGGGTTATGTTTTCCAAAACCGTTTTATTATTGAAAAGGTTAAAATGCTGAAACACCATGCCCATGTGCTGACGCTGAACATTGATGTCTACTTTCATGTCGGTGAGATCCACACCATGAAACAGAACACTGCCGGAGGTTGGGTCTTCCATGCAGTTTAAGCACCGCAGAAAAGTACTTTTACCGGAGCCGGACGGTCCGATAATAACAACCTTCTCCCCTTTTTCGATGGTCAGGTTAATGCCTTTGAGCACTTGCAGGTCGCCGAAGCTTTTGGTTAAGTTAACAACTTCTATCACTTTTTCTCAGGCTCCTTTCCATCCACTTAATCAAACCGCTAATCAACAGCACCATAGCAATGTAAATGATTGCCATGACAAGATACGGAATCATGAATTCATAGGTTGAAGTACCGATTTTGCGGAATGCAACATACAAATCCGTAGCGCCGATAAAGCTGACAACCGAGGTTTCTTTAATCAAAGAGATAAACTCATTGCCAAGCGTCGGTAAAATATTTTTAACCGCCTGCGGAATCACAATGCGGCGCATGGTGGTCGCAAAGCTCAAACCAACCGCGCGGCCGCCTTCCATCTGGCCGGGGTCAACCGACTGAATACCGCTGCGCATGATTTCTGAAACATAAGCACCGGAATTCAAGCCGAATACAATACAGGATACCGTAACAGAAGGCAAATTAACACCCATCAGCGGCAATGCCACATAATAAAACAGCAAAAGCTGAACGACCATAGGCGTACCACGGAAAAAGCTGACATACACACTGCAAATCGCGTTTAAAACGCGCGGCAAGCGCTTATATTTCGGCAGCACACGCACGGTCGCTATCAATGTACCAATCACAATACCGAGCAACAGACCGATTACAGCAATTTTAATCGTATTCTGCAGGCCGGTGGAAATTTCAGCGAGATAAGAATCAGCGCTACTGCCCTGAAACAACTCAACAAATTTCCAAAATTTGCGTTCAAAGTCACCCATAATAAAATCCTTATTTCACACAGAAACGCAATATCCTCACCACAAGGGTGAGGGTATTGCGCTTAATTCATATTTTGACTATCTTTTCCGTTCAGATTACGCAGCAGCGTTGACGGAATCAGCAATCGCCTGTGCAGGCTCCGCATCGATGATGACATAGTTCAAGTTGCCGTTTACCATATCCTGAACAGCCAAAGCGCCATTCTGATATCCAACGGGCGTTACTTTGAAAGCATTGGATTCAAAATCGCCGGTGGATTCAGTATAGGACTGACCGGTTGTGCCGTTCTGGAAACCGATTTTCACAGAAGCGTCCATGCCCTGAAGCTTTGCAACGATTTGATCCGCAGTGGTGTAGTCATCAAAGGTGGTGTCATCTGCTTTGACAATCAGCTTCTGAGAAGCCTGATAATAAGAATCGGTAAATGTAACAGACTCTTTGCGTTCTTCATTGATGGTAAGGCCTGCCATGGCGATGTCGCATTTGTGGCTGCCAACAGAAAGGCAAACTGCATCGAAATCCATGTTCTGAATAACAAGCTCTTTACCAAGTTTCTGCGCGAGCAAGTAGGCGATTTCCATGTCAACGCCAAGATACTGATCACCTTCGGTGTATTCAAACGGCGGGAATTCCGCATTTGTAGCAACGACCAGCTGATCTTTAGTCTCATCCAAAGCCGCAGAGGTTACCGGAGTCGGTGTCCCGTTGTTAAAATATTTATTGAAGATTTCCTCCAGCTTGCCGTTCTCGCGGATTTCCGCAATAAATGCATTGACCTGCTCGAGCAGTTCCGGCTGATTTTTGTCAACACCGAATGCATATTCTTCTTCGGTCAGATTGACATTGATAACCTTAACAGCCGCTGTTTTTGCAGCATCATCACCAGAGTCCGTATTGCCACCGCAGGCGGCAAAAGCGGAAACCATCAAAACCAATGCCATAACCAGCGCTAAAACTTTAACTGATTTTTTCATAATAAGTTCCCCTTTTCTGAAAATATGCCAACATTATACACCCGAATGCATATAAATGCAAGGGTTTTGCAAGTTTATTCGTCTTTTTCTCTTTTTTTGCGAAAAATAATCAACTTGCTGAAAATATAGTTGGATATAATGATCACGATCTGTGCAACCGTTTTGGTAATAAACTCGCCCAACGGCAGCGTTTTGCCCAGCAAATCAATTGTGTGCTCGCCTGCCGAGAGCAAATCCATGCCAATGTACATAATAATTAACTCTAAAACAAGTGAAAACAGCCGTGCGCCGACAAACAGCACAACCTCTTTAAAAACAGCTTTCGCTCCACGGTTTTTACTTTCAAAAACCCAAATACGATTCGTAACATAGGCAAATGTAACCGCAGCGATCCAAGCGACAACCGTAGCCGGCTGATATGGAACATGCACCGCTTTGCAGCCGAAATACACGATGAAGTTGACCAATGTGGTCAAAGCACCGAAAATTATATAAAGAATCACTTCTTTATATTTTTTAAGTAGTTTCTTCATTAAAGATTAAGCTTCCTTTTCTTCGTTTTTCTGTGCATGCCGTTCTTGCAAATCCTTTTCCACTTGTGCCTTTTGCGCCTTTGTGTAACGAATGCACAGAAACGGAATCAAATAAAGCAGCGAACCGAGTGCGGGCAGCAGCATAAACAACGGCCATTGCGCGTCGTAAAACGCCTGCGTCTGCCCGGTAAGACCTAATGTATCATCATAAGCAAGCCACCCAAGTACCAAACCGCTTGTAATGAGCTTCAATGCGTCTGTCAGCTTATTTGTAAGGTTTTGCAAAGAATTGCTGATGCCTTCCGTGCGTTTTCCGGTTCTCCATTCGGCATAATCAATCGCATCACACAAAAGCGCACGCTGTGCAATGCCAACCATATTCACCGGCACAGACGAAATAGAAATTATCAAAATCACAGCGATCATTTGCGGGAGCGTATCAAAGCCGACAAAATAAGCAGCCAACCGGCATCCGATGTTCATTAGTTGAGCAATCACGACCACATTGCGCATACCGCCGATTTTGTCCGCCAGCTTCACGGCAAAAAACATGCTGACCGTAGAAAGCACGCTCGTGAAAATGCCATAATAAAACTGGACGGTTTCACCGTTATATACTTTTCCGCTGATTTCCAAAGTTACGCAGTATTTGAAGAAATAAATCGGTGCAATCGCACCGTTTAAGAAGTTAAGTATCTGCGCGAGTAAGAGCAAAAGCAGCATTTTATTGTGCCGCAGTTCGGCAAGCTGCTTAAAAAACGGTTCCTGTTTTGGAGCTGTGAAGGTGACGCGCTCTTTTGTTTTGTATGCAAGTATAGAAAGCATTTCCCCGCCGAAACCAAAGACAATGCCGAAGCACAAAAACAGCAGCTTTTCACTGATTCCGAGGGCTTCTCTCTTACCCATAATCAGCGGGACAAGACTGATAAGCCCCCATGCTGCACCAACACCGATGTTGAGCCATTGCGAAACACGGGAACGCTCATGCGGATGCGGCGAAATTAAAGACATCATACCCCACAGCGCAACATCCTGAAATGAATAAGTAAAATCCCATGCGATGTATACGCAAAGCAAAATAACAATGGCCGCCGTTTCCGTTACGCCGAAATCCATAAACATCAAGGCAGTCAAAACACCGATAAATATCGGCAACTTACCGAGATACGGATGTAGTTTTCTGCCCGGCTGACATTTGCGCCGGTCAATAAGCGTTCCGACTACCGGGTCGTTAACAGCGTCCCAAATCCGGGTAAAACCTGTCAAAAAACCGACTTTTGTCGCCGGAATGCTCAAAACATCCGTGCAAAAATAAAACAGCCACTGCGACACAATAAGATACGCCATATTTTGCCCGGTTAATGCCGTTGCATAAGCAAAAAGCTCGCGGTTTGGAACATAGCCCTCTTCGGCGTACTTACTAAAAATCCACCAGCGCGGTGTTTTTTTGTCCGTTTGCTGTCCCGATTGTGTGGTGCGCATGATTCTGCTCCCCCTTTCGATGAAAACCGTCATATAAAGCGTATTTGATTTTCTTTTTCCAAAAGACAAACCGCGTGGGCGGCTATTCCCTCTTTACTTCCGGTAAAACCAAGACCTTCTTCGGTCGTAGCTTTCACGCTGACACAATCTAAAGGCAGTTTGCAAGCATTTGCAATGTTTTTACGCATATCTAAAATATACGGCGCCAGTTTCGGCGCTTGTGCAAGAACAGTCGCGTCAATATTGCCCACTTTATAGCCCTGTTTTTTCAATAACGCTTCAACACGGGACAGAAGCATCAGGCTGTCTGCATTTTCATAGGCAGGGTCCGTATCCGGAAAATGTTTGCCGATGTCGCCGAGTGCGGCCGCACCCAAAAGTGCATCACTGATAGCATGCAGCAAAACATCCGCGTCGGAATGTCCCAGCAGCCCAACGCCATCATTCGGAATTTCCACGCCGCCTAAAATCAATTTTCTATCCTTTACAAGCTTATGCACATCGTATCCATTCCCAATACGAATCATTCCTTTGCCCTCCCTTTCAACACCGCTTCCGCAAAAGGAATATCCTCCGGCGTTGTGATTTTTAAATTCTCATAGCTGCCCTCCACCATAAATACCGGCGCACCGGCAGCTTCAATCAGTTTACAATCATCTGTAAAACTACTGCTGTTTTCCACACTGTCTACAGCGTTTAAATACAATCTGCGTTCAAAAACCTGCGGTGTGTGCACAGCCCAAAGCGTACTTCTGTCCGGTGTGTCCGTAATACGGTTCTCACTGTCTACGACTTTTATGGTATCCTTCACCCGAACGCCGGTAGCAGCTGCTCGGCATTCAAAGGCTTTCTCTATGGTTGCTTCTATAATTTCTTGCGTAACCAAAGGCCGTGCGCCATCGTGAATGGCAAAGTACTCAGCAAACGGCGAACTGCTGCGAATAGCAGCATACACGCTTTTTTGCCTGGTTTCTCCGCCCGGGACAACGGCCGATACTTTTTCCACCCTGTATTGCTTTAGGCAATCATAAATTTGCTCTATATCTTGTTCCCGTGCCGCAACTACAATTTCCCCAATCAGCGGAGAGCGGGAAAATGCTAAAAGTGTCCGAATAAGCACAGGGACGCCGTCAATCAGCAAAAACTGCTTATTGACGCCGCCCATTCGTGTTGAATTTCCAGCCGCCACAATCACCGCTGTAACAAACGGTGCTTCTGACGAAGGAAGTTTTGTATGAAATTGTTGGTCATATGCACACATATCATCACCCCTGCTCCGAAATTTTGGTTTTTGGGGAATGTTCAGATATGCGTATTATATACTACTTACAGCAAATTTTCAAGAGTCGCAAGCTTAACACACAAGCAAAGCACTTCTGCCGCTTTTTTAAGTTCAGCGACCGAAGGATAAGTCGGTGCAATGCGGATATTGCGGTCTGCCGGGTCGTTGCCATAAGGATAGGTAGCACCAACACTTGTCAGCGTGACGCCCAGCTCCTTGCACAGCTCACCCACGCGCTTTGCACTGCAACCGGTCGTGTTCAGGCTGATGAAATAGCCGCCGTTCGGACGCGTCCACTGCGCAAGGCCGTCCTCTTTCAGTTCGCTTTCTAAAGCATCCAAAACAATTTGGAACTTCGGCGCGATAATTGCCGCGTGCTTTTTCATGTGCGCACGAATACCTTCCAGGTTTTTAAAATACTTTACATGGCGAAGCTGATTGAGCTTGTCATAGCTGATTGTCTGCATGGCAAGCCGTTTCATAATCTCGCGCATGTTGTTGTCAGAAGCCGCAAGCACCGAAACACCTGCGCCCGGGAAGCTGATTTTAGAAGTGGAAGTGAACTCTATAAAATTGTCTTCCGTGCCATATTCCTTGCAAACTTCAAAAATGTTCAGAAGTTTATCAGGCGTGTCGTTAAGGTCATGCACAACATAAGCATTGTCCCAAATCACGCGAAAATCTTCAGCCGCCGGCTGTAATGCCGCCAATGCACGCACCGTATCATCAGAATAAGTGATGCCGTCGGGATTGGAATATTTCGGCACGCAGAACATACCTTTAACTTTTGGGTCTTTCACAAGCTCACGGATTTTTTCTACATCGGGGCCGTTCTCTGTCATTTCAACATTAATCATTTCAATGCCAAAATGCTCACAAATGGTAAAGTGACGGTCATAACCGGGTACATTGCAGATAAACTTCACACCATCTTGCAACATCCAAGGCGTATGCCCGCCGACACCTTTGGTCATGCACTGTGCAACATAGTCAAACATCAGATTTAAGCTGGAGTTGCCGCCGACAACGATATTGCTTGCCGGTACACCAAGCACTTCCGAGAAAAGCGCCTTACACTCCGGCAGGCCGCCGAGTTCACCGTAATTGCGGCAGTCAAAGCCATTGGAAGCCATGCAATCGTCCGGGGTCTTGATTGCGGTGAGCATATCCATGGACAAAGCCAACTGGTCAGAACCCGGTTTGCCGCGGGACATATCCAGTTTCAAATTCATTTCCTTGAGTTCGGCAAAGGATTTGTCAAGCTCTTGTTTCTTTGCTAGCAAATCTGCTTTTGACATTTGCGAATACTGCATTTTCAAAGCCTCCGAATTTCATGTTATTGTTGAATGCTCATAAATTTTAGTACATTTTATTCCGTTTTGCAATATTTGTTTTCAATTCTTGCAAAAATTCCATAAAAAAGACAAGGCAAACCATTTTTGTCTTGTCTTTTCGTATAATTCGTATAAAGAAATTGTCAAAATTACTTTTTTCGTACTACAACCGCCGGCAAAATCTTAGGCGTTTTCTCCCCGGCTGCAGTGATTTCTCGTAAAAGCATCCGCCTTAATTCTGCGCGTACTTCTTTATAATTTCTATCCCGAATCAGGTTCTGCTTTTGTGCCGGATCTTTTTCATTATCGTAAAGATAGTCTTCAAAATACACCTTGGCAGAAGATTTTACATAACCTGTCAACGCAGCCGAGCGAACAGAATATGTATATTTATTTGTCCGGATAGCTCTGCCGCACTGACTTTCGCTGATTTGCAGGAAAACGCAGTCGCGCTCTTCACCGCTTTCAAGTTCTTTTAGCAGAGATTTTCCCATGTAGCTTTCCGGCACAGGTATTCCGGCAATATCCAAAAGCGTTGGCGGCAAATCAATCAAACTGACAAGTCTCGACTGAAGCTTACCGCCGCAAAACGGTCCGCCGGCAATCACCAACGGCGTATGAATCGCACTGTCGTGGCAGCAGCGCTTATATTCGAGATTCCGCGTCTTAAAATGACACCCGTGGTCGCTTGTATAAACCACAACTGTATTTTCGTATAACCCTTTTTCCTTTAACTTATCCAAAAGTCGTTTTAAATTTGCATCTAAGCTATGGATGCAGGCGAGGTAATCCGGATACATTTTCTGATAGTCGCCGCGTAAAAAAGATAAATCTTCCGGAATTGGATAGTCTTGAAATTCCGGCACAAGTTCTTTCGGGCCTTCAAAGCAACCGTGGTCATTTTGGTGGTGCGGCTCAATATGGGAAAGGAACAAGAAGAAGGGCTTGTCAGAAGTTTTTTGGTCAAGATACTCCAGCGCAAAATCTGTAATACAATCCGCACGGTAACCCTTAAAATCAATCTGATTGCCTTCCGCATCAAAAACATAACCATCATAGCCGTGCGAGGTAAATTCCAAAACATCGGAAGCACGCCACCAGTCACGGTAGTTGCCTTGTCTGTCTTTCGGAACAGCGGTCTTTTCACAATGCACGCCAACACCGGGCACCGGGTCGGAAGCAAGATGCCATTTGCCGACATAAGCGGTCTCATACCCGGCATCATTAAAATAATCTGCAAGCGTTTTCGTATTCTGCGGTAAGGCTATACCGTTTTTAAAACAGCCGCACTGTGTCGCATATACACCCGTTTGCAAACAGGCGCGCGCCGGTCCGCAAACCGGCTGACAGGTAAAGGAATTTTCAAACTGCATTCCTTCTTCTGCCAGCTCGCAAAGCGTCGGCATAATATCCGGGGTCACTGTGTCACTGCGCTGTTGGTCACTGAAATAAAAAACAATGTTTGGGCGCAAAGCACTCTTCCTTTCCTGTTAGATAAATACAGCAAGAGTATAGCATCTTTCGCATTATGATTCAAGCCTTAAAAAAGCAACAAAATCCTTGTTTTTAGTTGAATTCGACAACCAATTCTGTTAATATGAGTCTGTAAATTTTTTCAATCGAGGTCTTTAGTATGATTTTAAAATTGAAACCTGCATTAAAAGATTACATTTGGGGCGGTCAAAAGCTTAAAACCGATTTCGGCTTTCAGAGTGATTTGGATATTGTCGCCGAAGGCTGGATGCTCTCTTGCCATAAAGACGGTGAAAACATTGTAGAAAACGGTGAATTTGCCGGGTCGACACTTTCAGAAGTCATACATAAACTTGGAAAAGAAACACTTGGAACAAACGGGCAGAAATTTGACCGCTTTCCGATTCTCATTAAGTTGATTGATGCGAAAAATGATTTGTCTGTACAGGTTCACCCCGATAACGAGTATGCACAGCGCGTAGAAAACGAATACGGAAAAACCGAATGCTGGTATATTCTTGACTGTGAACCGGGAGCTGAACTGATTTTCGGCTTTAAAAAAGAAATTTCTAAAGAGGAATTCCGCCAGCGCGTGGAAGACAACACTTTTTTAGATGTAGTCAACAAGGTAAAGGTACACAAAGGGGATTTGTTCTTTATTGAATCCGGCACGCTGCACGCGATTGGCAAAGGTATTCTTTTAGCAGAAATCCAGCAAAATTCCAATGTAACCTACCGTGTATATGATTACGGCAGACTCGGCGCCGACGGTAAGCCTCGCCAACTCCACACGGAAAAAGCGATTGCCGTTACAAACTGTGTGCCGCCGACTCGCAGCGCAAATCCAGAGGGTGAACCGATAAATCACGGCAGCTATACAAAACAACTTCTCACTTCCTGTGATTTATTTACCGTATGGAATATATCCGTACAAAATGAATATGCGGCTGTAGCGGATGAGGATTCGTTTGTTTCGCTGGTCGTCGCGGACGGCTGTGGTAAAATCACCTGCGGCAAGGATACCCTGCCTGCCAAAAAAGGTGACAGCTTCTTCCTGCCTGCAAACGCTGGGCAATTCACATTGCAAGGAGACATGCAAGTTATCGAAACGAGGGTATGACTATGAAAGGTAACCCCGGGTTATTAAAAAAACTCCGCGCTAAAAACGAAATTGGCGATAACAAGGCAAAAAAAGCAAAGAAAAAGCATTTCAGCTTTAAAAAATTTTTACTCTGTCTTGCTATAATTTGCCTTGCGGTCATAGTTCTTTTCGTTGCAATTAACGCACGGGTTATACGCACCGCTTCACCCCGCATCATTTCTGCTGACGCTTCTCAACCCTTAGAGGATGTTGACTGTATTTTAGTGCTTGGCAGTTCCGTACAGCCAAACGGTACCTTAAACCGCGTTGTGCAGGAAAGAGTAGACACCGCGCTTGCACTTTATGAAAACGGTGTTTCTGACCGCCTTCTAATGAGCGGCGACCACGGCAGAGTCAACTATGATGAAGTAAATGCAATGAAGCAGTATTGCGTGGACAAAGGCGTTGACCCGGACATTATTTTTTTGGACCACGCCGGCTTTTCCACCTATGATTCCATCTATCGTGCAAAGGCAATTTTCGGTGTTCAGAAAATGGTCATTGTTTCACAGGAATATCATTTATACCGCGCGGTTTACATTGCCAATGAACTTGGCATAGAAGCATACGGCGTTGCTGCACAGCAACAAGCTGCAACCAGCCTAATAACGAACTTGCGCGAAACTGTGGCGCGTGTGAAAGATTACTTTTCCTGCGCGTTTCATGTGGAGCCGACGGTTCTCGGCGAGCCGATTCCCATTAGCGGCTCTGCACAACTTTCTGACGATAAGGAGTATGTTTAAACTTGCAGCGCACATTTAAAAGCACCACTGTTGCCTGCTATATCGGCTATTTTGTACAGGCAATCATCAACAACCTCTCCCCCATTTTATTCATCGTCTACCGCTCGGAGTTTCAAATTTCTTTAGGAGCTATCGGGAATCTGATTCTTGTAAATTTTCTTTCACAGACTGCGGTAGATATCCTGTCCGTAAAAATTGTTGACCGTAGCGGTTATAAAAGAATCATTTTAGCTTCACATGCATTCGCAACCGCCGGACTTATACTTTTAGGTATTCTGCCGCGAATCATGGACAGACCTTATTGGGGGCTTGTAATCTCCACTATTCTCTCTGCTATCGGTAGCGGCATGATTGAGGTAACAATAAGCCCAATCATCGACTCGATTCCAAGCAACAAAAAAGAAGCGGACATGAGCCTTTTGCACTCTTTTTACTGTTGGGGGCAAATGCTTGTAGTTGCACTTTCGACCCTGTTTATTCATTTTGCGGGCAATCGTTACTGGTTCGTTCTGCCTTTCCTTTGGGCGTTGGTACCGCTGTGCAATCTGATTAATTTTTCCTCAGTTCCCTTTATGCCGACACTGAAAGAAGAAGAGAAAATCCCACTTCGCAAGCTTCTGCCGGACAAGCCTTTCATCATTGCCATGGTGCTGATGTTATGCGCCGGTGCGTCAGAGCTTGCCATGTCACAGTGGTCTTCCTACTTTGCGGAAGCTGGCTTAGGCGTTTCCAAATTTATGGGAGATTTGCTGGGGCCATGTCTTTTCGCTGTATTCATGGGCTGCGGACGATTGCTGTTTGGACTTTTCGGGCAGAAAATCAATCTTAGAAAAGCTATATTTTTCTGTGCAACGCTTTGTATCATCTGCTATTCCGTCACCGCTTTTTCACCAAGCCCCCTGCTTTCCCTTTTCGGCTGCGCTTTGACCGGTTTTTCCATCAGCCTTTTTTGGCCCGGTACTTTCAGCATGTTTTCCGCTATGTATCCAAACGGCGGTGCTGCGATGTTCGGCGTGCTTGCCATTCTTGGCGATATTGGCTGCTCGGTTGGACCGTGGCTTGTCAGCAAGATTTCTACGGCGGCGCAAAACACAAATCCTGCAATTTCCGACGGCGGGGCTTTAAAAGCAGGCCTTGCTTTCGGCAATCTTTTCCCTGTTCTTATCATTCTCAGTTTGCTGTTGCTGCCGCTTCTCAAAAAAAAGGCAGTTGACACAAAAGAAAAACCGGCATATAATAACAGTACAAATTAACAGCTGTCTTCAAGGCGGGGTGCAAGTCCCCACCGGTGGTTAAAGTCCACAAGCTTTCGCTGATCGGGTGAAATTCCCGAACCGACGGTATAGTCCGGATGAAAGAAGATGTAAACCTTACACCTGCGCCCGCAAGATAGATTTCTTGCGGGTTTTTTGTTTGACGACAGCCGCATTTGCAATTTTTTTAGAAAGGCTTGATTCAAATGGAAAAAGCAATCAAAACCACACCAACAAAAAAAAGCAAACCCTTTTCCCGGCAAAACATTCGCAAACTCACCGTTACGGCGATTTTATCAGCTGTTGCCGCTCTTTTAATGTTCTTGGACTTCAGCACACCGCTGATGCCGAGCTTCATTAAAATGGATGTTTCCGACTTCCCTGCGCTGATTGCTTCTTTTGCCTTGGGACCTGTCAGCGGCGTATTGGTATGTCTTATTAAAAATCTAATCAATTTAATGACGACCTCTACCGGCGGTGTTGGCGAACTGTCTAACTTTATTTTGGGTTGTATGCTGGTTATTCCGGCAGGCCTTATCTACAAACATAAAAAGACGCGCGTCGGCGCTTTTATCGGCGCACTGGTCGGCGCATTCTGCATGGCTGCTGTCAGCTTTTTCTCCAACATGTATTTGGTTTATCCGGTTTACACCAACTTCATGCCGATGGAAATGATTATTCAGGCATATAACACCATTTTACCGAGCGTTACAAAACTTTGGCAGGCACTTTTAATTTTCAATGTTCCCTTTACCTTTGTTAAAGGGCTTCTGTGCTCACTGATTACTTTCGTTCTTTACAAGCGCCTTTCCCCGATTTTGAAAGGCAGAAACTAATACACCGGAAACTTTGTGTATTCTTGTTGACTTTTGTTGAGAAACGGTATACAATATAGCACGAAAAATGCATAATGATTTCATTCCTTATGAAGAGTGACGGAGGGACAGGCCCTATGAAGTCCGGCAACCTGCAAGTTTTGCAAGGTGCCAATTCCCACAGCTTTAATGCTGAAAGATAAGGTGGCAAAAGCACCTTGGCTTGTCCCCGGGTGCTTTTTTTATGGTCTGATGCAAAAAAGGAGATACTTATGGCAAAACATCTTTTCACATCTGAATCCGTTACAGAGGGGCACCCCGACAAAATCTGTGACAATATTTCCGATGCCGTTCTCGACGCAATTTTAGCACAGGACCCGGACGGGCGTGTTGCATGTGAGACAACCTGCATAACCGACCGCATTATGGTTATGGGTGAAATTACAACGACAGCAAAAGTAGACATTGAAAAAATCGCACGCGATGTTGTTT